>JALETQ010000033.1 GCA_022781445.1 Prevotella sp. | reverse complement strand
TTAATAATCAATCGCTTGCTATTAATTAGCAAACCCTAATTATACCGGTCATGATACCTTCCGGCAAACTCCGTCTGCTTGCCGGTATCTTGTCTGCCGGCTTGTTTTGCCATAATCCGCTACGCCTGCAACAAACCGACGAGCCATCCGGACGACATCGAACAATACCGACTCGGACTCTGTGACCGGTTGGAGTTTAATGGCCGATTGGGGATTATCCGTTAAACATACATAATTTTTACTTGTTCACGTTGGCTGTAACGATAAACATCTGTATATTCGCACAACGTTTGCGGCATGATTCCTCCTTGGTATTGCACCCACGGACACATCCTTGTTCGGAAGACAGTGCAAAGGAAGCAGCGCGGAAGTATGCCATTGGATGACAGAGCATCTCCTGATGAGGTTTTTCTTGCACGAAATCTTGCAGAGATCCCTGTACCTCTCTGCAAGACTTGAAAATCAACATCCGGGAAAAGAGGAAAAATCGCAACGCCCCACAACAATCGGAAACAGCAACCCGAACTTACAACACCATAGAACACGAACAACATGAAGGCGAAAACATATAATGTACTGCGCTTGGTTATCTTTGTCACAATCATCATCGGCACATTTTCGTTTGCCAACGCTCAAAATGCAACCGAAAAGCCCAAGCCACACAATGCCTCCCAAGCCGTCGTTCCCCCATCTTCTGAAGCTGCCGACTCGGCACTCGGCGATTCTCTTGCTGCCGATTCGCTGACCGTGGATACGGCAGCAACCGCTCAAGAAGTGACTGCCGAACAGTTGTTGCCCTTGGAAAGCGACGGAATGTTCAAATCGCTCAAAAAGAAGTTTATCGATGGTTCTCCGGGCTACATGTCATTGGTTGCCATCGCCTTGGTGTTGGGGTTGGCTTTCTGCATCGAACGCATCATTTTTCTCACCCTTGCCTCTGTCGACACAAACAGGTTGATGGATGACCTGACCAAAAGAATCGAAAGCCGAGACATCGAAGGTGCCCTGCAGCTTTGCAACGAGACCCACGGTCCGGTGGCATCCTTGTGTGAGGAAGGCCTGCAACGCATCGACGAAGACATCGAAACCATCGAGAGAGCCATCACGGCACACGGCACTTTGCAAGCGGCAAGCCTCGAAAAAGGCTGTTCATGGATCACGTTATTCATATCGATGGCTCCCGCCTTGGGCTTCTTGGGTACGGTAATCGGCATGGTGATTGCTTTCGACCAGATTCAGATGGCAGGCGATATCAGCCCCACCATTGTAGCTTCGGGTATGAAAGTGGCATTGATAACCACCATCTTCGGTATTATCGTGGCTCTTATACTCCAGCTTTTCTACAATTACATCTTGACCAAAATCGAACGGCTGACTTTCGAAATGGAGGAAGCTGCCATATTGATGCTTGACCAAATCGTGAAATACAAACAAAACAGATGAGTCGTTCCATCCTTCAACAACTATTCGGCAGGTTGCGTTCCAAGTTGGTTTTCTACGTCATCCTCGTTTTATCGGCGGCGATGTTTGCGGCATTTTTTTTCATCGGCTACGATACTCCCGATGAAGATGCCGTTCGGCAAACGGCACCGTTGATGACCACGCCCCTGTTGATATACATGTTTTGTTTGTTCTTCGCGACCATCGGCATCACGGCATGGAGTTCCTTCAGATATTTCCGACTTAGAAATGCTTCCGCCAAGAAGAAAAAACACGCATCGGAAGAACGCATCAGAAAGCTGATCATGCTTTCCACGGCCATGCTCTTTGCGGTGGGTTACCTGACAGGGGCTGCCGATCCACTCCTCATCAACGGCAAGAGTTACAATGATGTATTATGGTTGAAGATTTCCTCAATGTTCACATTCGTGAGTATAGTCATGGTCATCATCACCATTTCGACTTCTATATACAGCTATTATCGGGAACACAGAAAAGGATAAACCACTTGCTCAATGACAAGAAGAAGCAAACGAACCATACCCGAACTCAATACCACCTCGACGGCGGATATTTCTTTCATGCTGCTCATTTTGTTCTTGGTGGCCACTTCGATGGATATCGATCAGGGAATCACACGATTGCTCGCTCCGGTCAATAAGAAAGAAGTGGAACAGGAAAAATTGGTTGACCGACGCAACATCATGGAAATAGAATTGAAAGCCGACAATTCCGTTACCATCAATCAAAAAAAAGCCAACCTGAATGATCTGAACCAATTGGTGGCGGATTTTATCGAAAATGCCGACAACCGCAGCGACATGCCCGAAAAGGTTCTCAAAAAGATACCGCTGTTGGGGAAGTGTGCCGTCACCGACAAGCATGTCATCCGGCTGCAGGTGAGTCGCGAAGCTGCTTACAACCGATACTTCGCCATTCAAAACGAGCTTATGGTTGCCTACAACACCTTGCGCAACCGATTGGCACGTGCCAAATTCGGATACGACTATGAAAGCTGCACCGATGAACAGAGAAAAGCCATCCTACAGGTCTATCCGCTCCGAATAGCCGAAAAGCAACCTTAATCTTTCCATTCGAAATCGAACATGAGTATTTACCGCCGAAAACCTCACGTCATTCCGGGCCTCAACACGGCATCCCTACCCGACCTGATCTTCACGGTCTTGTTTTTCTTCATGATTGTAACCCACATGAGGAAGGTGACTCCCAAAGTGAAGTACAGCGTACCAACCGGCACAGAACTCACCCGTCTTACAAAGAAATCCGCTATTTCGTATATATACATCGGCAAACCACTTCATCATGAATCGGGAGAATCCATGATTCAGGTAAACGACAAATATGCCGACCTCAACGACATCAAGGACTATGTGATCGGAGAACGCGAAAGAATGACACCCGAAGACCGTCAAAAAATGACCATTTCCATCAAAGCAGACAAAGAGACCCGAATGGGGGTCGTAACAGATGTCAAAGAAGCTCTGCGCGAAGTCGATGCACGCAAAATCAATATGTCGGGAAACAAACCGACAAAAGACAGCTGAGATTCGGTTTACAGCACATATTCGCCTACAACTTTCTCCTTCATATTCCCCACTTTCTTGCCACCTCTTAGACAAAACGGGTACTTTTGTCTCACAATTCATGCCCTTTCATGAAGAAAAAGTTTCCCTTTTGCCGTGCAAAACCTGCCCTTTGAAAAACCGGGACATCCCCAGACACTCTTTCATCTGTCCATCAGTGATTTACAATTCATCGTAAAATTAAGGATGAAACCATCATAAACCCGGATGGTCATTAAACCGCAAAGTGTCATTTGTTA
>JALETQ010000032.1 GCA_022781445.1 Prevotella sp. | reverse complement strand
TATTTCGCAAACGGCGGCTCCTTTGTGCCGGTGGGCAGCCTTCAGAATCTCGATGGTTTCGGGGGCATCGGTGGCCACTGAGCGGGCAAAGAATTTTCCGCGTGCGCCAAACGAAAGCTCCGCAGGCCGGAAGGGGTCTTCAACTGTGCCGTAAGGACTCGACTTCGATACGAAGCCGCGTGGCGATGTTGGTGAATATTGCCCCTTTGTCAGTCCGTATATGCGGCATGTCAAGCACCAACTCGTGGACACCTATGCACAAGAACTTTGCGTATCGCCCAACTACCTCACCAGAATCTGCAAAGAAGTGACCGGCAAGACTGCCCTGCAATGGATACGCGAGCACACCGAGGCTGACATCCGTTACTATCTGCTCAATTCCGACATGAGTATCAAGGAGATATGTGACGATCTCGGCTTTTCCAACCTTTCATTCTTCGGAAAGTATTGCCGTCGCGCTTTCGGCTTGTCACCCGGTGAATTCAGAAGACAGAACCGAACAGGAGGGAAGCTCTAAAACTACCACAACCCCATACACGCTTCGTCACCCGACGAACAAAACCGAAGGAAGACTTTGAATTTAACCCCAATCGGCCACAAAGGATTGGTTATAGAACCATCGATGCACCGAGTATTTCAACTTCGAGAGATCCGGAGGATTGCCCTCGCCGGTCATGGCGGATGTTTTTCTTGATGGTCGATACGCCAATGACCAGAAGGCTTGTTGCCGGCATCGACTTCTTGCTCATGAAGTCGCTTGTTGTATGGTTCTCCCTGTAGTTCCGGTCAGTCGTGTCGGCCGACTTTACCCAAGGGTTATCCTTATTGAGACCTCTGCAAAACTTTAGCCAAGATAACGGGTAAAAAGACAGAATCAAGTTTTCTGTACGTATTTTGAGTGATTTTATGAATTTATTTCTTAACTTTGCTGTCGGTAGAGCATTTGAAGCTACTTGTCTCTGCCTGTTAATCTACATATAATTATGATAAGAGAAATTCAGAGATTTCTTGCCTTGTTTGTTGTAGGGGAGTGAACGGTGTCTTTCATATGTTCAAATGATATGAAGGCACCTAAAATCCAACAGGAATGTTGTGCAATGAGTTACATTCCGATTTCCCATAAAATGGGAAACCATTAGTAAACCAAACGGCGCGACGCAGATACGGTTCTTCTGCAATCCATGAGGAAGATATGGTCTGACATACGCCGAAATTTATTAACAAACAGATCTAACATGAAAATAAGACAATTATATATCTATATGGTCACCTTGTTCATGGCCATGGGAACAACACAAGCATTATCACAGGAGTTTAGACTTTATATTGCCGGAAATGGTATTACCAAAGCAGGCAAGGTTAGCGGAGAAGGCATTGTCGGAGATGTCTATTACGACGGCGACAAGACACTTACGCTTACCAATGCAACCATTACAACCACTGCTACAGACATAAACGATGACGCTTCCATCTGTATAAAAAATGAAAGCATAGACGGACTGGTCATCAAGTTGGACGGAGACAACAAGCTTGTTTCCCGTCATTCGTCGGCCATTGTAAACAAGGCCAGCATGACCGTTATGGGCAAAGGTGCGCTCGTAGTAGAGGGTGCTGTGACGGAAAAGGGCTGCTGCGGTATTCTAAATTGGAAGAAGCTGACGGTGAAGGATTGCTCGCTGACGGCAGTCGCTGATATTGGCATTGCCGGTGGCGATCTCTGTTTCGACAATGTTACGGTGCGTGCCACAGGCAGTACGGCAGGCTCCATTTTGGGATATGAACAAATTGAGCTTCTCGGTTGTAAGCTGACAGCTCCTGTGGGAGCTACATTCGGAAGCTATGTTTCTTTCAATGGATCGACGTTCAATGCCGTTATGATGGGTACTGACGTGGTGATGGAGGAAGTGGGTATTGAACCAGGCATTGAGACCTATCCGCTTTATGTAGGCGGTATGCAGATAGATAATGTGAACGCAACAAACATCACCGGTGAATGGCTGCAAAGCGGGAAGGTAAAGTATAATGCGATAACCAATACGCTTATTCTCGACAATGCCACCATCATCAGGCAGGGCAACAAACTTAATGAGTACGATTCTGGCATCTGTAATAAGGGAATAGGTTCGCTGACAATACAGTTGATTGGAGAAAACAAGATAACAACCGAAGAGCATCTCCCGATAGCCAACATGGGTGACAATGGTATGACAATTACCGGTGAAGGCAGCCTGACAGTAAAAGGAAAATCCTATGGCCTTTATTCAGAGGGGAAGCTGACCATAACAGGCGGATGCGTGGTTGAGGCAAATGGAGATGTCGCCATTGGCGGATCGTCGGGTACGACAGATGTACTGACAGTCTCACAGGCCATTGTACGCGCCACAGGCCCTAAAGGTTCTATACGTGATTTCACGCTCATAGAGTTGAAGGAAGAACAAATCGTTTCTCCGGAAGGGGCTGTTGTCGGGACATATACTTTCGATGGCAAACAGAAGCAGGCAGTTATGCTCAATGGAGAAATCGTGAAAGAAGAGGTCGTTATTCAGCCTGTGGAGGTTTACCATTTGTTTGTTGCAGGTACACAGGTGACATCCGGCAACTGTAATCTTCTCTCCACTATCGGGATGATTGATGGTCATGTGGCTTATGATCCGGAAACGAAGACTTTGACGCTTGACAATGCTGAAATTAATGCCCTGGGAGATAATACCGGTATTTGCAATATGGGTATCGACGATCTCAAGATTGTTGTCAAGGGTGATTGTCGCATTTCTACAGAAAAGAGATATGCTGCCATTGATATTTACAAACCCACTGTCATAGAAGGAGACGGGAGGCTCGTGCTGTCGGCGGAGAATAGTTGCGCCCTCTATCTGAATGCTTCTTCTGTAACCGTTCGCAACTGCGAGGTTGATGCAACCGGTTCATGGGCTATTGCTGGTCCTGATGGAGAAAGCGGAGAACACCTCACGATAGAAAAAGCTACAGTCAAGGCACTCGGCAACGGTATGTACGGTTCAATATGCGACATCGCAGCAATGACACTTGCCGACTGTAGAATTGTCACTCCGGAAGGAGCACAATATGATGCAGAGAAGAAAGGGGTGGTGCTTCATGACGAATTGGTCAAAGAACAGATCGTCATCAAACCTATGCCCGAGGGGATAGGAACAATGGCAACGGATGACGGAATAGTTGTCGGAGTGTATAATGTTGCCGGACACAGGCTTAACAGCCCGCAAGGTGGTGTCAATATTATCAAAATGGACAACGGAATGACCCGGAAGGTTATCTGTAAATAGGAAGAGAGTATAAAATAAACACATAGCGAAAAAGTAAATTTGAGCAAAGCGTAGCGAATTGGCTGAAACAGCGTTCGTTACGCTTTGTTTTTCTATGGAGCAGAGCCAACGGAAAGCCAGTGCGAAGCCAAACGGCGCAAGAGTTCAGTTACCACCTCATTACTCCCGTAACGGGTGCGGATTTCTTGCTAAAAGGTTCTTTTTCTGCGATTTGCGTAGATTTGCATAGCAGTCGGTAACTCACTGTAACTTAATTTTGTAACCAAAAAAAGGAGTGAGTTATGCGTAGTACATTCAAGGTCTTATTTTACGTGAAGAAAGGCAGCGAGAAGCCCAACGGCAACCTGCCTTTGATGTGCCGTATCACAGTGGACGGCGAGATTAAACAGTTCAGTTGCAAGATGGACGTTCCTCCACGCTTGTGGGACGTGAAGAACAACCGTGCTTCGGGCAAGAGTATCGAAGCGCAGAAAATCAACCTTGCGGTAGATAAAATCCGTGTGGAGGTAAACCGCCGCTATCAAGAACTGATGCAGACGGACGGTTATGTTACCGCCGCCAAACTCAAAGACGCCTATCTCGGTATCGGCGTCAAGCAGGAAACCTTGTTGAAGCTGTTCGAGCAGCACAACGCCGAGTTTGCGAAGAAAGTCGGGCACAGCAGGGCGCAGGGAACATTTACCCGTTATCGGACGGTCTGCAACCATATCCGGGAGTTTCTGCCCCATACTTACAAGCGTGAGGATATTCCGTTAAAGGAACTCAACCTTACTTTCATCAACGACTTCGAGTATTTCCTCAGAACGGAGAAGAAATGCCGCACCAATACCGTGTGGGGCTACATGATTGTGTTGAAACACATCGTTTCCATTGCGAGGAACGACGGACGTTTGCCGTTCAACCCCTTTGCAGGGTATATCAACTCTCCCGAAAGCGTGGACAGGGGCTACCTCACCCAAACGGAGATACAGACGCTCATGGATGCACCGATGAAGAACGCCGCCCATGAACTTGTACGGGACTTGTTCGTCTTTTCGGTGTTCACGGGTTTGGCGTATTCGGACGTGAAGAACCTCACCGCCGACCGCCTGCAAACATTCTTTGACGGCAATCTGTGGATAATCACCCGAAGAAAGAAAACCAACACCGAATCGAATATCCGTCTGTTGGACGTTCCCAAACGCATCATAGAGAAATACAAGGGACTGGCAAGGGACGGTCATGTTTTCCCCGTTCCGAGCAACGGCAGTTGCAACAAGATACTGAAAGGGATAGGCAGACAATGCGGCTTCAAGGTGCGTTTGACCTACCATGTCGCAAGGCACACGAACGCCACGACCGTACTTTTGTCGCACGGCGTGCCCATCGAAACCGTGAGCCGCCTTTTGGGGCACACGAATATAAAAACCACCCAAATTTACGCCAAAATCACCGCCCAGAAGATAAGCCAAGACATGGAAACCTTGTCGCACAAGTTAGAGGACATGGAAAAGAATATTTGCCGAGCCATTTAACAACCTTAAAAACAGAACAGCGATGAAAGAAGAAAGAAACATCATCACGATAGACGAATACGGCAGTATCTCTTTACCGACCGACATAGGTGCAACCGCTATGACCGAGTGGGAAATCTGCGAACTGTTCGGGGTAATCGCCCCGACGGTTCGGGCAGGGATAAAGGCACTTTGCAAGAGCGGAGTTTTGAGAGAGTACGACATAAAACGCACTATCCGCATATCGGACAAATACAGTGCGGAGGTTTACAACCTCGAAACGATAGCCGCCCTCGCTTTCTGTGTGGAATCGTTCGGGGCTGCGAAAGTCCGCAAGGCATTGTTGGAGAGGATTATGTACGAGCGAAAAGAGAACAACATGATTTTTCTTTCGCTGAATGTCGGCAGTCAAGCAGTCGTGTCGTCATAAAGTCGTGTCGTATTGACGTATTGAAATCACTAAATCAGTACGTCAGTACATCGCTTATAGCGAGAAATGCAGGGGAAATCTCCTTGCCGCAGGCAAGCGGAGCAATCATTCCCGTTTACAAAGGCAAAGCAAGCACGGGGCTTTCCGTCGGCTTCAAGGTCAGGTGGTTACGCCGTCAGGGGAACAATCTCTACCCTCATTCTTCGGGTAGTATTCTTCCCCTGAACCTTGCATCCGACCGCCCCATGCAAAAGAGCCTTTGAAAACGGAAAAGACCGCCCCGCCACCCACCGACCGAAAGGGGAAAAATAATAAGGGGGAGTTATGGGTACGCAAGCGGTAGGGACAGCCACAACCGAAAGACAGACGACACGCCGCAAGGTATTTACGAAGAAAATACCATAGCTTATTAGGGAATTTTCCGAGCCGCAATACTACGTATCGCTGAAAATTCCCCAATAAGGCAAGGGGCAAGCCCCTCTGCACACCCCATCGGGGACGGCATTTGCCGCCCCCGAAGATACAAAAAATCATTGTTTCACAAGTCAAGTAAGAAAGGAAAAATATATGGGTTTCGTAGTTTTACACATGGAAAAGGCGCACGGCTCCGACAGCGGAACGACCGCCCACATCGAGCGTTTCATCATACCGAAGAACGCCGACCCCACACGCACGCACCTAAACAGAAAACTCATTGAATACCCCGACGGGATAAAAGACCGTTCGGCGGCTATCCAAAGAAGATTGGAAGAAGCGGGGCTGACACGCAAAATCGGAAGCAACCAAGTACGGGCAATCCGCATCAACGTGTCGGGAACGCACGAGGATATGGAGCGCATCGAACGGGAGGGCAGGTTGGACGAGTGGTGCGCCGACAATCTGAAATACTTCGCCGACACGTTCGGAAAGGAGAACATCGTGGCGGCTCACCTGCATAGGGACGAGGAAACGCCGCACATACACGTTACTCTCGTCCCCATCGTCAAGGGAGAGCGCAAGCGCAGGAAACGAGAGGAACAGACGAAGAAGCGATACCGCAAGAAGCCGACCGACACCGTAAGGCTGTGCGCAGACGATATCATGACACGGCTGAAATTGAAGTCCTACCAAGATACCTATGCCGAAGCGATGGCGAAATACGGGCTGCAAAGGGGCATAGACGGATCGAAAGCTCGCCACAAGTCCACGCAGCAGTATTATCGGGATATACAGAAACTCGCCGATAGCCTCAAATCGGAGGTGGTGGATTTGCAACAGCAGAAAGAAACGGCGCAGGAAGAACTAAGACGGGCGAAAAAAGAAATACAGACCGAGAAGCTGAAAGAGGCGGCAACCGTCGCAGCCACCAACATCGCCGAGAGCGTCGGTTCTCTTTTCGGCAGCAACAAGGTCAAGACATTGGAGAGGGAGAACACCGCCCTGCATAGGGAGGTAGCCGACCACGAGGAAACGATAGAGGCACTGCAAGACAAGATACAGACCATGCAGGCAGACCACAGCCGAGAGATACGGGAAATGCAGCAGAAGCACGGCAGGGAGATAGCAGACAAGGATACAAGGCACAAGGAGGAAATATCGTTTCTGAAAACGGTAATCGCAAAGGCGGCGGCATGGTTTCCCTATTTCCGTGAAATGCTCCGTATCGAAAACCTCTGCCGCCTTGTCGGGTTCGATGAAAGGCAGACAGCAACGCTCGTCAGTGGCAAGCCGTTGGAGTATGCAGGCGAACTCTATTCGGAGGAACACAAGCGGAAATTTACGACCGAAAAGGCAGGTTTCCAAGTGCTGAAAGACACGACAGACAAAACGAAGTTAGTCCTTACCATCGACCGAAAGCCCATTGCCGAGTGGTTCAAGGAACAATTCGACAAGCTAAGGCAGAACATACGCCGTCCCATACAACTGCAAAGGAAAGGCAGGGGGATGAAACTGTAATAGGCTTATTGCATTGAGAAACAAAAAAGTACCGTTCATGATGTCTTATGAATGGCACTTTTTTCTTATATTTGCGCCTAAAAATACATCGGGAACTATGCTGGGGGCGTGACGAGCAAAAGACTTTCGGGAAAATACACGTAAACACTGAATTAGATGTATTAACTAAGTAAGTGATCTAAATTATTTTTATATATAAGTACTAACATGGCTCATTTTTCGTTTTATAGAAAAAGTAGAATTATGAAACCAATAAAAGTACTTGAATTATCAGAGGTTGATCGCCTCAAATTAGAGAAAGGCTATC
>JALETQ010000063.1 GCA_022781445.1 Prevotella sp. | reverse complement strand
CAAACAGAATAACAAGCGTTCTTTGTTAGGCAGAAAACAGCGGAGCCAGGTAGTTCGCTCGTTTCCAAATCGTTACCTGTTTAGTTATACCAACAAGGTAACTTCTTTATTTTCAATAAGTTGTATTTTAAGAATTATCTTGCCGGGCAAAAGAGCACGAATTGCGAGACAAAAGGAAATGTTTGGCGTGAGTGATGAAAGAATCAATATCCCGGATGTCCCTCCCTCAGAATCCCATGTTTGGAAAGAAAGGGCTGCTGAGGGGGAAGCACCCGGGATGAGAACAGTTACTTCACGGCAACAGATTTGGCGATGCCTTGTGTCTTCACGATGTAAACTCCCGAAGGCATTCCGATGGTTTTCTGCCCCATGACGACTTCGGAGAACACGAGTGTACCACCTGTGGTGTAAACGCTTATACAGGTAGGTTGGGTTGTGACGAACAAGAGTTCACGATTGCCGCCTTGAACGGTTGTTGTTGTTTCGTTCATGCCCTCAATTCCGGTCTGAACAGTAAACTCGGCAACAACGGTCGTAGCTTCGGTTATGGTGAATTTCCCGTCGGTTACTTCCTCGCCGTTGGCTGCAACTGACTGCAAGGTATATCCGTCAGCGGGTGTGGTGACCACCTTTAATTCGGTGTTTTTATTGACTTTTGTTCCGCTTGCCAGTTCCCTGTCGGTTGTTGTGAACACCTTGAGCGAGCCATTGTCCGGAGTTTTGATGGTGATGTAAGCCAAGTCACATCCCGTCCCGTCACCTTCATAGTTGACCGTCCATCCTTTTTCCGTGGCAATCTTGGATTCGGCATGTCCGGCATCGTTGTATTTCTCTGCCACGTCACCTCTTGTGAAGAGGTTGAAGCCGGTAGGCGTACTCTCGGAATCCATGTATTCGGAAAGCGAATAATAGATATCGTTCAATGTGCAGGCATCCCATTTGTTGTCTCCGATGTTGAGGTATGAGAGATTGGCGAGTCCGGTCAGATTAAGCCCGGCAAGTTTGTTGTCGTTAACCATCAGTCTGACAAGTTCTTTGTTTTGGGAAACATTCAGTGATGTGAGCGCATTCTTTGCAACGTCAAGTTCGACGAGTTTAGGATTGTTGTCGATATCGAGTGCTTTGAGAACGTTTGCCGAAAGTCTGAGCACGCGGAGTTCGGGCATATTGGCGACATCGATGTCTGTCAGGCTGTTGTTGCCCGCTATGATCGTCGTCAGTTTCGGGTTTTTGCTCAAGTCAAGCTCGTCGATGGTGTTGTTGTTGACTTCGAGGAACTGCAACTCGGGTGCATTTGTCAGGTCGATGGTTTCCAGATAGTTTCCGTTGGCACGCAGACAAACGAGTTTGGTGTTGTTCCTGATGTCGAGTTCGGCCAGATCATTGTAGGCACAGTCCAGGGTGTCAAGTTCGATCAGATGACTGACATTCAACTTTTCGATGAAGTTCATATATGTAGAGAGTTGTCGGATGCCGCCATTATGGCTCAGGTCGATGGCGGTTATCTTGTTGTCGGCATTGATATGGGGATAGCTTGAGAAGTCTGCTCCGGTAATGGCACCGTAAATGGTTACCTGAGTACCTGCGGTCGTGCCATTGACCGTGGTCGGGGTCGTATTGACTTGTACGGGAACCTTTTCTCCGTTCCCCCAGTCAATGGTCACTTCTTTGCCTGCTTCGCTGACGGAAAGCACATATTGTTGTTGGCTGCCGCTCGGAACGGTCAGTCGGATGTAGTCGCCGTTTCCGGTGACTTTGAATACCGGTTTGATGGTGGCGTCAGATGAAACCACGAAAATGCTGTCGCCATACAGCTTGCCGTTGATCTCCACGCCCACAAGTTCTTTTCCCTCGGGAAGTTCGGCCGACACTTTCAAGGGGAATCCAGGCAGAGCCTTGGCTGTAACTTCATTCCATGAAGCGAAATAACCGTCGTTGGCCACCTGGGTCAAGGTATAGGCCACGTCTGAAGGTTGCTGTATGATATTGATGGAGTCCATTGATGCCGATCCGTCGCCCTTCACATCAGGAACATAGTAGTTTTCTTCGTCGTATTCAAGCAAATCGGTTTGAGCCGTTTCTCCGTTTGAACCTTGTATGTAAACATTCGTTCCGTAAGAGTTGCCGGTGTGCGGAGGCATCGCCATGAAAGTGAAGTTCAACGATTGAGGTGTCATGTCGGCACAGTCTCTGATGTCGAGTTTGTTCAGCCTGTTGGTTCCGATGGCACCGTGAAGGTCAAGAAATTGAATGCCGGTTGCCCGCATATTGACGTCACGGACGAAGCGGCAGTTGGAAAGATCGATGCGTTTCACGAGTGTCCCTTCCATGTTGATGGTTTGAAGTGCCGCGAGATGGTTTGTGTTCAGCTTCGAAATCTTGGTGTTGGCAAGCAACAGCGTCGTCACGTTGGCATTTTTGCTCAAGTCGAGTTTCTCTATCTTTGTGTTGCGGGCATCCAATGTGATGAGCTCGGGGTTGTTGACGAGGTTGATTTCCGAAATGCCGGTACCCGAAATGTCGAGTTTGTTCAGTTTTGTGAGTTTGGTCACGTCAAGACTCGTGAGATATTCGCTGTTCGAAACGGTAAGACTCTTCAGGTTGGGGTAATTCTCTCCCAGCTCCAAGTCTGTCAGACTGGCGTTGCCGAGGTCGAGATAGTCGAGCTTGGGCAGGCTGACGGGGTAGAAGTGGGTGATGTCGCAGTCGGCCATATAGATGCCGCTGAGGCTGGTACTGCCATCGGCGAAAAGGACGGTCGAGAGATCCGGATTGTTGTTGGCTTGGAATATTTCGAGCGAGGAGAGGCTTCTCACATCCAGACGCTTGATTCGATTGTTGCGCAGGTCGAGGTTTTTGATGTTGGGGGCACCGGTGAAATCAAGCCCCTCATAAGTAAGTTCGTTGTCCTTGGCGGCAATCTGAGTCAGATTGTTTTGGTTCTTGAAGCCGAGAACATTCACCTTACGGCTTTCGATGTCGATGGATGTAAAGTCGCCATACACGATGATGGTGTCGTTTTTCAAGGTTCCTTCCGTGTTTTTGGTGCTGCTCCAGCCCGACAGCACGGCTTCTTGTTTCACGCCGTCACCCCAATCCACGTAAACTTTCGAAGTGGCATCTGCCAAGGTCATGTAGAATTTGAACGTGTCTCCCACCGGGGTGTTCGTTCCAATAATAACTTCTCCTTGGGCAAATGCGTTGACAAACGATGCCGCAAGGAGAAAACATGCTAATAATTTCTTTCTCATACGATAAAATTTTTAAATAAAACAGGAGGTGCAAATGTATTAAAGAGTATTTAATTATGAAAGTTTTTCGATACTTTTTCTGCAAAGTGGATTCGAGAAAGGTGTCTTTTGATGCTCTGACAACCATCCGCGTTTTCAGAGAAGGAAGCAATATATACCGGCCGATACAGGGAGAATCGGCCGGACCGGGCATTATTCGGCTGACGGCCGGTACAGGCTCATCCTAAAATAATCATGCAAAGCCTTGACGTTGGCCGATATTTTTGTTACTTTTGCAGTCAATTTGAAAGATGTGAACTGTCAATAAGTCAGAAAAAATAAACAAAAATCATCATGAAACCAACGCTTTTGTTATTGGCTGCCGGAATGGGAAGCCGCTATGGAGGTTTGAAACAACTCGACGGAGTGGGACCTCACGGAGAAACGATCATGGATTATTCGATATTCGATGCCATCAAAGCCGGCTTCGGCAAGATTGTCTTTGTTATCCGGAAGGATTTCGAGGATGAGTTCAGAAGCAAGATTCTCTCCAAATACCAGGGACATGTCGATGCCGAGATCGTGTTTCAAGCCATCGACAAACTGCCCGAAGGTTTCACCTGTCCCGCCGGCCGCGTGAAACCTTGGGGTACCAATCATGCTGTCATGATGGCGGCGGATGTCATCAAAGAGCCGTTCTGTGTCATCAACTGCGACGACTTTTACAGTCGCGATGCTTTCATGGTGATCGGAAAATATCTTGCCGAACTGCCGGATACGACCCGCAATGAATATGCCATGGTTGGATTCCACATCGGTAACACGCTCTCCGAAAACGGAACGGTGGCACGCGGAATATGCTCGGTCGACGAAAGAGGATGTCTGACCAACGTCGTGGAACGCACGGAGATAAGGCGAATGGATGGACAAGTGAAATACAAGGACGGACAAGGCGAATGGGTTGCCGTTGACGGACAGACGCCCGTGTCGATGAACGTATGGGGATTCACACCCGACTATTTCGAATACAGTCGCGACTATTTCAGGGAATTCTTGTCGGACAAAACCAATTTGGAAAACATCAAATCAGAGTTCTATATCCCTCTCATGGTCAATAAGCTCATACAGGACAACACCGCATCGGTGAGAATTCTCGAAACGAAAGGCGAATGGTTCGGCGTAACCTATGCCGCCGACCGCGAAGAAACAGTGAAACGTATTGCCAAACTGGTCGAAGACGGCATTTATCCCGCTGATTTATTCTGATGGACATCCGCATTCTGACAGATCAAGAGCTGCAACTCTTGAACGATTCGATAGCCTCTGCCCGGCACATCGTGGTGTGTTGTCACAAGAGTCCCGACGGCGATGCCATCGGTTCGTCGCTGGGATGGGCTGAATATCTGCGTCTTGTCGGTAAGAACCCGAGTATCATCATCCCCGATGCCTACCCCGATTTCCTACAGTGGCTGCCCCGAACGAACGAAGTGATCAGATACGACAAGCACCGTGACAAAGCCGAACAGCTCATGGCCGGAGCCGATCTGATTTTCTGCCTTGACTTCAACGCCACCTCTCGTGTGGGTGAGATGAAAGCTGCACTCGACCGTTCGCCGGCTTCCAAGATCATGTTCGACCACCATCTTGCTCCCCAGATGGACACCGTCTTGGAAGTTTCTAGGCAACAGCTCAGCTCCACCAGCGAGCTTGTGTTCCGCATCGTATGGCAAGAGGGCGTGTTCGATCGGCTTGATAAGAATTTTGCCGTTCCTGTCTATTGTGGTATGATGACCGATACCGGCGGATTTGTCTACAATTCCTCGAATTGCGAAATCTTCTTCATTGTCAGCCAGCTCATGTCCAAGGGTTTCGACAAAGACAAGATTTACCGCTATGTGTACCACAACTACAGCGAGCAGTGCATCCGCTTCAGAGGGTATCTGATGTACGAAAAGTTGCATTATCATCCACAGCAGAAAGCCTCCTACTTCACCATTACGCGAGCCGACATGATACGCTTTCGTTATTTGAAAGGTGATGCCGAGGGAGTCGTCAATGAACCTTTGCGCATCAAAGGACTGCGTTTGTCCATTTCGATGCGTGAGGATACCGAGAAAGACAATCTGGTGTGGGTGAGCCTTCGCTCGGTCGACCATTACCATTGCAATGTCATCGCCGAGAAGTTCTTCAACGGCGGGGGACATCCCAATGCCGCCGGGGGACACCTGCATTGTTCCATCGCCGATGCAGAGGAGATAGCCAAGAACGCCATCGAATATTTCGGAAAGCTCTATGGAGGAGGTTTTTGAAATTTTCTTGTTTTTTGATCTCGAACTTATTGCCGGTACATACGGTTACCGGTAAAAACGTAGACAAACTATAGTTATAGATCTATACAATGGCATACCGCCATTTACCGAATCGCCGACAAGCAGTCCGAAAGCTATCGGCGATTCGGTGTTTTTTATAAAGGTCTTGCTGTCTGAGTCGTAGTTTAGTGCCGTCATCGACATTGAAATGCCAGACAAACACTCTCATGACCGATTCGGGTTTAAGCAAAAGAATAGATGATCCATAAGAAAGTACAGGCACAACAAGCCCCATCGTTGATGAACGGCGATGGGTTATGAAAGGCATGAAGAGTGTTATGAGAGACAAATGGAACATGCAGGATGCGGGCGACGGTAGCGAAGCTTCAAGGTTTCATCATCGTTTCCATGTATTGCTCTGCCTTTTTCAAATCGTCGGGCGTATCGATACCTATAGTTTCGATGTCGGTGATTCCCACTTTGATACGATAACCATTTTCCAACCAGCGCAGTTGTTCGAGGTTTTCAGCCATTTCAAGCGACGAAGGTGGCAGGTTTGTGACAGCTTCGAGTACGTCAGTGCGGTAGCCGTAGATACCGATATGCTTCAAAAACGGATAGCGTTTCATTCGTTCTGCACGTTCTGCTCCACGGATATAAGGCACCACTGAGCGACTGAAATAAAGGGCAAACGATTTGTTGTCGATGACGATTTTGGGTGAATTGGGATTCTCCACCTCATCAATTGTATCGAAACGTTTGCCCAACGTGGCGATTTCGGTTGAGGAGTCTTCAAAGAGTCGGCAGAGAGTACGTATCTGTTCTGCGCAAATGAAGGGTTCGTCGCCTTGTATGTTGATTGCCACATTGTGGTCTTTTCCCACAATTCTCACGGCTTCCATCACGCGATCCGTACCGCTGCGATGGCAAGGAGAGGTCATGACAGCCCTGCCTCCGAAGTCGTTGACGGTATTGAAAATACGCTTGTCGTCGGTAGCAACGTATGTGTCGGGCAGGACGGCAGCCACTTGGTTGTAAACATGTTGAATGACCGGTTTGCCGTGGAGCATGGCAAGCGGTTTGCCGGGGAAGCGCGTCGACGCATAGCGAGCCGGAATGATGGCGAGGATGTTCATGATAAATTTTTGTTTATGCTTTAGAATACAGAGTCAGTCAGCCCCTTTATATCAGTTGAAGAAGTTCCATGACAGACCAAAGCGGAGCACTCTGCCGTTCATCGGATAGTGGGGTGTGAGGAAATAGTTCTTGTTGCCCATCCCCTCGTTGACGTGACTCATCATCACATAGAAGCGGGTATGTTTGAGGTGGAAGTTGGCATAGATGTTGATGAGCGGGTAATTGCCTGTTTCGGGTGCCGCTTCCTTTCCTTCCCATACGGAAAAATTTCCCACGCCGGGTACATAGAGTGGTGATCTGTAGGAGGTGAAATAGCGTACATCGCCACCGAAACTGCAGTCGAGTACACGGGCAATCTTGAACTTGATGTAAAGATTGGAATAGAAGTTGAGTGCCGGAACGGCAATAACATCTTGGTTGCTCGAGGTCTGATAGGTTGCGACATTCTCCCAGTTGAGAGGGCCGAAGGTAAAATCCTTTGAGAGCGACACGGTAAGCAAGGATACGTTGGACGAAGCCTGACGAACGGAAACGTCGTTGAGGATGCGCGTCATTTCATCGGAAAGGTCATAGTGGGTGGCAAAATAGGTGTAATTCTTGACGTTGTCGACGGCCACACGCAAAGCCATGCGCATCTTCTGTGAAGAGAGAATGCCCTGCAGACGGGTGTGCGTGGTGTAATCGAGATCATCGTTATCCCATCTGAAATGGCGTGCATGGTAATGCTTGTAATAGAAGTCGGGGCGTGTGTGATGGAAAAAGGCATCGGCATCAAGCTTCACCGTATCACCCCAAAGAGGAATATTCAGGTCGGCTTGGGCATCCAGAAGAATGTTTCCTGCATATTTGCCTGCCACACCAAACTCTCCGTCCACATTGTAATGCAGCAAATATCCGGCACGTTTACTGATTTGACCACCCACATAAATGGTGTTTTGGTTATAAGATTGCGTTCCATTCGTGCTGTCGGGTAACTGATAGTGTTTCAGTTCATGCGAAACGAAAGCTTTAACTCCTGTCTTCGCCCACTTACTGAAGCCCTCCAAAAGAGCAATAGCAAAGGTGTTTCGCAACCGGTAGTATTTTGTTAGGTCCTGAATGGTATCGTTTTCGAGTTGATAGTAGTCGTGGGCATAAAAGTCGGCCGGTGTTTGGTAGGCAGTATATCTGCGTTTGTAATTGTCGAAACGAATAGTATGGATGAAGCTCGTGACGGGTACATACTCCATCTTTGTCCATGTAGAGTCGGCAGGCAAATTCTTTTCTGCGGCAAGCAAGCTGTCAGCCATTGTCTTTCCTTCAACTTTGATGCGTTTGTTTTCAACGGTCGAATTGCCCAATGTTTCACGAACGATCACGGCATCGTCGGGCCTGCCTTCTGATGCACGTTGCCGGTTGAATTCTTTCTCGTCGAATTCCCGGCCTGCCTTTCTTGCCGACAAGGCCGCTTTCTCCAACTCTTGGGATTCCCTGTTTTCCTTTTTGGACTCGATGGCAAACTTTTTTGCCTTGATTTCCTCCTCGGTCATGGGTACCCTTCGTCTGAATCCTATACTGTAACGATGGTTGAACAGAACGGACTGCCGGTCGTTACGGTTCCAATTTTGTTCGAGCATGGTGGGTATTTCGTTGGCTTTGAAATCTTCGGTAAACGCTTCCGGGTTGGTGATGTAGCGGTCATCGGCAATTCCTCCGTTCTCTGCCTGTTTCTGATGATAGAGCGATGTGATCAAATGTGCTTGATAGCGATCGCCCAAATAGGACGTATAGAATGTGTAATTGAAGATTGACGTACTCTGGTTCTGGTAATATCCCCTGCCGTAAAGGTAGTCGAAGACAAAACCGGCACCGATTTTCTTTCCGGCATTGATGGCAAAAGTTGCAATGAACCTGTCTTCTCCGTTGACCCTGTTGCCAAAAGTGTGGTACGATAGATTGGTAATCGGTGAGTAGGTGTTTGTGAAATGAAACCTGTCAAAGGGTTTCATGAAGTAGTCGTAGGGAGCGGTAAAGATGAAACCGTCGGTGTTCTCGCGATCCGTGAAGATACGATTGATGCGCGGATTGCCGAGGTTACCGGGCGTATTGTATTCCGTGCGCAGGCCGGTGGTGAACCCGGTGTTCATGAACATGTGTGAAAGCGTATCGGGGATTTGCATCTGTCGGTCGCCATAGCGCGTGTCGATGGTCCACACCTTTAGTCCTCTGGGTATCTCTTTCTTCTTGTTTCCCAAAGTGTCTTTCCTGCTTTTCTCTCTCATATCGGCAGGTTTGAATACACCATCGTCGGTCAGTTCGTTATAGTCTTGGGCCGTTGCTGCCACTGTTGTTCCCAGAAAAAGGAGGAGTGTTAGTAACCGTTTCTTCATGTTCACTTCTTCAATTTTTTTGATTCGCTATCGTCAGCATCACAGTGCTTGTCATATCAAGCCTTGATTTTCAAACATCTGCCAAGGATAGTCGATTGCAAAGGTACGATGTCTATCCTTTTTTCCAAAGAATTAAACTCACTAATTTCTAAAACGACAGTCAAAATGATGGCAAGAAAGTGCTAAGTTTGTTTGTTTTTTATGTAATTTCGCACCCAAATTCGAATAATTAAATCACAACAAGCATGAAAAAACATTTACTTTCGGCACTCTTCGTGCTCTCGGCAGGATTCACTGCAACCGCTCAGAATGTACAACTCCATTACGACCTTGGTCACTCCATCGACAGCGACCTAAGCAATCGTCCCAGCGTAACGACCACCGTGGAAATGTTCAGACCCGATCGTTGGGGTAGCACATTCTTCTTTGTCGACATCGATTATTTCCATGATGGAGCAGCCGGTGCATATTGGGAGTTCGCCCGTGAATTTAACGTATCGAAAAACAAACAATGGGCTGCCCACGTTGAGTATGACGGAGGACTTGCTTCGAGCCAGATTACCGATTACTCCACCCGCTTCCAGCATGCATTCCTTGCCGGTCCGGCATGGAACTGGCACAACGGTGACTTCTCCAAGACGTTCTCCCTGCAAGCCATGTATAAGTATTATTTCAGTGGTCAGCACGATTCCAACCGTCCGTTTTCGGGTTTTCAGGCCACCGCTGTATGGGGAATTCATTTCGCAAAGAACCTTTGTACTTTCTCGGGATTTGCCGATTGCTGGTACGACCCGAACGTGAACGGCAAGTGGATTTTCCTTTCTGAACCCCAGTTCTGGGTTAACCTCAATGCACTGAAGGGTATGAAAGATGTCAATCTGAGCGTAGGTACCGAAGTGGAAGTCAGCAATAACTTCGTATGGAACAAGTTAGGACAGAACAATAAATTATATGTCATCCCGACGATTGCAGCCAAATGGACTTTTTAAGCCCGTCTGAATTGTACAGCCATTCGATTTTCGGACAAGACTAAACATCTTCTGCATGCTGATTACGGATGGTAAATAAATCGGCAGTATCCCAAATATCTGGGATACTGTCTCACTTGCAAATGTGTACCTTTGCAAGTAATAATAGTGAGCGTTCTTTAGTTATTCAAAACAATGTGTCCCAAAGCACTTAGCTCATTTCCAAATCGTTACCTATTTATTGAAAATCAAAGTGGTAACATTCGATCTCTCAACAAGATAGTTCGTAAAAACTCTCAAGCTTTCTCCCAAAAGCTTGAGAGTTTTTACGAGTATACTTAGGAGTTTCTCCAATAGAGGTTGGTTCTTTTGGTAAGAATACTCCTGCGGGTATTTCTGCTTACCAAATGAAAGAATAAGTCTTGTCGTCTACCTTGAACGAGATTGGATAACCTGTGGAATTCAGTGTCCAAAAGAAATCAGTAATATCGCCTTCATCATCGACAAGCCTTGCAGGCAGATTCCTGGTGGCCTTTCCGAGTAAACCTGCATAATAGGCATATTCCATTTCGTCCATATCGATGCCGAAAGTTCCATCGAAGAACATGATGCTGCCTTTGTTCTCTATGGGTAAAGGCATGTCCGTCGAGGTGTAATATACTTTATAGGAGCTGCTTTCCTCGGGTTCGTTGGCAGAAACCGTTGCTGTTTCCACGATGTTGCCGTCTTGATACTTGATGGTGGTCTTCTCGTTCCCGCCCTCAGAGCGCATCATGGTCAGCAGTTGTCCGTCGCCGTTGTAGGTGAAATCCCATGTCTCCTCCTGTTTTCCATCCAGGTCGTATTCTGTTTCCTCGCAGTGCTTGACAAAACCGTTTTTGTCGAGATACAGGTTGCAGACGAGTTTCTCTTCGCCTTCTCCGACGGTCATGACAACATCCGGAGTCGGAGCTGTGGAGCGTGTCGCCGCCTCTTTGTATTGGAAAGTAACGATGTCCTCTCCGTTTTTCATGGAAATGACCTGTCCCTTTTCGTTTGTCCGGATGGTCATGCCGGCTACGCTCCTGGGGAGTCCGCCTGTAAATACCGTTTTGGGATTTGCTACTGCACCGGCAGTATCATTGTCATCGTTGTTATTGCTGCATGATGTAAATGTCATTGTTGCGCCCAATACCATTGCGGAAAGGTACGCCGTTGTCAGAATTTTCTTCATTGTGTCTGATTTTTATGTGTTTATGGTTAGTGTTGGGTTCAGTCCCGAAAGGATGATGGAAAGACAAACAAAAAGCGTGGACTGATGACTTCGCTTATGTTCTTGAGGTATCGCCAAACACCTAACACACCTAACCGAGTAAAAGCCCACGCCGTTGGACGTGAGCATCAACTTTTACCCTTGTGTGTTGTGTTCTTTTTGAATTTTGGCGAATTTCAAGAACAAGAATGCAAGTTAACGCTTTTTGTCTATATGTCTTTTGTCTGTTTTATTTGTTCATAGGCTGCATGTTTTTTTGTTAATCGGATGGAAATATCTGATTTATTCCTTGAAACGCGATGCGTTTCTGCATCTGGCTTATGAGTTCATCGTCATCAGGAATTCTTCGTTATCCTGCGACCTTGCGATACGGTCGTGGATGGTGTTCATGGCTTCTATCGGATTCATGTCGGCAATATATTTGCGGAGTACCCACATTCTGTCGAGTGTCAATTTGTCTTGCAAGAGGTCGTCACGACGAGTTGAAGAAGAAACAAGGTTGACAGCCGGGAAGATACGTTTGTTTGAAAGCGAGCGGTCGAGCTGCAGTTCCATGTTGCCTGTTCCTTTGAACTCTTCGAAGATGACTTCATCCATTTTTGATCCGGTGTCAATCAGTGCCGTGGCTATGATGGTCAGCGAACCGCCGTTCTCGATATTACGTGCCGCACCGAAGAATCTCTTGGGCTTTTGAAGGGCATTCGCATCCACGCCACCCGTCAAAACCTTTCCGCTTGCGGGGCTGACGGTGTTGTAGGCACGGGCCAACCGGGTGATGGAGTCGAGGAAAATGACGACATCGTGACCGCATTCCACCATTCTCTTCGCCTTCTCAAGAACGATACCGGCAATCTTCACATGGCGTTCGGCTGGTTCGTCGAAGGTCGATGCAATCACTTCCGCATTGACGGTTCTTGCCATGTCGGTAACTTCTTCCGGGCGTTCATCGATGAGCAGCATCATCAGATATGCTTCGGGGTGATTGGCGGCGATGGCATTGGCAATGTCTTTCATGAGAATGGTCTTACCTGTTTTGGGTTGGGCCACGATGAGAGCGCGTTGTCCTTTTCCGATGGGTGAGAACAAGTCGACGATCCGGGCGGAAAGCGTCGTGGTCTTCGGATCGCCACACAGGGTGAACTTCTCGTTGGGGAAGAGGGGAGTGAGATGCTCGAAAGCAATACGGTCGCGTACTTCCTCGGGATCTCTTCCGTTGATTTTGTCGACGCTCGTCATCGGGAAATACTTTTCTCCATCGTGTGGAGGTCTCACCCTGCATTGCAGGACATCACCCGTCTTGAGTCCGTAGCGTTTGATCTGTAATCCCGAAACGTACACATCGTCGGGCGAAGACAAGTAGTTGTAATCGCTCGAACGCAAGAAACCGTAGCCATCGGGCATGATTTCCAACACTCCGTTAGCTTCGATGAGGTCGGCAAAGTCGTAAACGTCATCGCTTGCCGGCATGATCGGTTCTTGAATATAAGGTGCCGTGAACGGGGTTGCAATGGGAGTGATGGGGTTGTCGAACATATCGAAGTTGAGCGTTGCGCCTTGATCTTCGATGGGCAAGTCCACCAAAGTGATGAAATCGGTGCCGTCGCCCGGGTCGCCACTCCAGGGCTCGTCGAGGTTCATGCTCGCCATGTTTTCTTCGTATTCTTGTTTTGCCTGTACCTTCGCTTTGAGTCTTTCAATCAAATCCGAAGCAGAATCTTGAGGCGTATTTTCCTGATACCCGGCTTCGGGTACGACAAATTCCGGTTGTTCGAACAAATCTTGAGGCGTATCGGCTGTGTTCTCTTCTTCGGGAACGGCGGTCATGATTTGCGGTGTTGTTTCCGACTCGTTTTTTTCCTCGATGACGGGCATCTCCGGTTGTGCTTCTTCTTCGGGTAGGGTAACGGTATCGGTTTTTGGAGTTTCCTCTGTTTCTATGGCATCCGTTTGTTTGACTTCTTCCATGGTTGCGGTTTCGGTTGTGGTTTCAACAGCTTTCTTTCGTCCTCTTGTGGTTTTAGGTTTTGCCGGTTGCGGCTGCTCGGAGGTTTCCCGGATGTCACCCGCCTCATCCTTGAATAGCGATGGCTGATCGGTATTCTGATGATTACCTTTTTTGTTTTCCATGTTTTCGCCGTCTTTTCCGTTGACACTGTAAACATGGTCGGGGCTGTTTTTGACGATGCGTGTGCGTTTTCTTTTGTTTGTCAGTGGGTTCTTGGCAGCCTCCACGACGGCTTGTTTTTCCAGTATTTCGTAAACAAGTGTTTCTTGGCTGTCATTTTTTGAATAGTCCGCGCCCAGCTCTTTAGCTATATCCATAAGCTCGGATATATCCTTCGATAATAAATCGTCTTTGTAGTACATATAAAAGTATTATGAAATGTATTCTTGAATGTTGTCGGTTTCTATGAAGCGGAAACCGTACTTACGTTGAATTGACTGCAAAGATAGTCATTTTTGGCTATAAATGCGATGTTTGCCAAACAAAAAACAATGTCTTAACGGCAATTAACATCCGATTCTGCCCCGACAGGTTCTGCCCTGTCCGTTTTTGTGATTCAAAGAAGGGCATCGGGTTTATTGTCGAAGGGCATGATACTGTTTCGTGGTGTCTCACATTGTATCTTTGATGTCATTTTGGTGTGAAATCAACTTTGCATTTTACACCCGCGGTACAAGTGCGATACAGAGTTTACTGTAAAAACTGGTACTAACAAATATCCAACTTGAAGTGTTAAAATACAAGAGATCGGTATATGGACTTCCCTATAGAAGTGCAAAGGTGCATATATACTACCAATTGGATTGAAAGGCTCAATAGAAAGTACAAAAGAACGATAAGGATGAGAGCAGCAATGCCATCGCCACAAGCCGTAGTCTTTCTATTGGCGGCGGTGGCAATGGAGGAAACAAATACAACATATAGTAGAAAAATACATCTCTTTAAAGATGGGACAAAGAGAAAAGAGAAACAACAATAGAGAAAAAGGAAAGATAGCTTACACACTTTTTAGGACACTACCAATGACTTGCTTCTTGCTTTTGTTTTCCAGTCAAATTTTGTCCGCTCACCGATATCATGGCTGTCGATTCTTTCGGTAGCATTCGATTTAGACAAAAATAGCGACCAATCGAGTCGACTATCTGAAAATGCGAGTTCAAGTTTCTTATAACAGATTCGGTACAGAAGGAGAAGAAACTGCATACAAAAGCATCGGAAATAAGGTGTAGAGTGACACACTATTTCCGACGCCATACAATGGTTGGATGTTACTAATGGTCAACAAAGTGTTGATAAGCCATCCGTCAGATTATCATACAATTACAGAAGAGCTTTGAACTTTTCATCAAAGTCGCTCTTTTTGGCGGCACCCACAAACTTGTCGACTAATTGGCCGTTCTTAAAGAACAAGATGGTAGGAACGCTGCGCACGCCATATTCCATGGCAATGTCATCGTTTTCTTCAACGTCACATTTGCCCACAACGATTTTCCCGTCGTATTCTTCTGCCAATTCGGAAATGATCGGGCCAATCTTTTTGCAGGGACCACACCAAGTGGCCCACAAATCAACTACCAGTGGCAGTTCACCGTTTTTGTAACTCTCGAAATTTTCGGTTGTGATTTTTACTTCCATTTTAATTAATTGTTAATATGTGAATAATTGATGATTGATTAGTTGATAAGATAATTCAATCCCAGCTCTTTTTCTATGTATCGGAAAAGAGTGGCTTCGGGACTGATGCCGAACGTCTTGCTGCGCAGCATCAGATTCTGTCCATGTGCTTTATCAGCCAAAGTGATAAACACGTTGGTGTTTCCCGGAACACACTTCAACTGTTCAAACAAATCTTCTACCATGTCGTGTGTCACGGATTCTGTTTCCAGACAAATGGTTACCGATTGAATGTTGTTCTCCTTTACGGTTTGAAGGTAGCGCATGTCCGACACCTTGATCGAATAGTTATCTTCGCCTTTGAAGCGCTGTATGCTTCGAGCTTTGACAAACACCGGTGTTCCTTCGATAAATTTGCCACGATATTCGCCCCAGTCTTCACCAAAGAACGCCAGTTCACCGGTTCCGGAATAGTCCTCAATATTAACGACTCCGTAGGGGGATCCTTTGCGTGTAAGTCCTTCACGTACTCCGGTAACCATTCCGCCGAGTACAAGTTCGTTGCGTTCAGCAAGCATTTTTCGATCCGAATCGTCACCCAGTTCTATACACTGTGTGTTGCAGAGTTTCTTGAGGATGAACTCATAATCGTCAAGTGGATGGGCGGACAGGTAGATTCCTATCAGTTCACGTTCTTTTTTCAGTTTTTCAATGGTACTCCATGAAGTCGTTTCGGGAATGGGAGGCGTGGCGATATCAAAAGTATCGAACCCACCGAAGAGTGAGTTTTGCGACTCGGCTTTAGCTGTCTGGTACAGCTGTCCGTATCTGACAAGCGTGTCCAAAAAAAGTTCACCCTTGACATTCGTTTCAAAGAAACTTTCACGCTTGATGCCCAAACTGTCGAACGCACCACTAAGGACCAAACTTTCGTAAGCCTTACGATTGACATTGCCTGGATTAACGCGTTGTGCAAAATCGAAAATGTCTTCGTAAGCTCCGTTCTTCTCTCTTTCCATTATGATGGATTCGGCAGCCGCCTCACCCATGCCTTTGATGGCTGAGAGTCCAAAACGGATTTCATTCTTTTTGTTGACACCAAACTTCAGGTAACTTTCATTGACATCGGGACCGAGGGTAGGGGTGCCGATGGCTTTGCATTCGTCCATCAACTTGGTGATTTCCTTGATGTCATTTTTCCTTCGGCTCATGATGGCTGCCATGAACTGAGCCGGATAATGCGCCTTGAGATAGGCAGTCTGATAGGCAACCCACGAGTAACAGGTGGCATGACTTTTGTTAAAAGCATAGGATGCGAACTTCTCCCAGTCGCTCCATATCTTTTCAAGCACTTTCGGATCGTGACCGTTCTTCTTTCCGCCCTCAATGAATTTAGGCTTCATTTTGTCAACAATGTCCTTTTTCTTCTTACCCATTGCCTTACGGAGGGCATCGCTCTCGCCACGAGTGAAATCGGCCAATTGGCGCGAGAGAAGCATCACCTGTTCCTGATAGACCGTAATGCCGTAGGTATCTTTTAGATATTTCTCCATACAGGGTATATCGTAGACCACCAAAGAGGGATCGTTCTTGCGGCGGATAAACTCCGGAATGTAGTCCATCGGTCCCGGACGGTACAGAGCGTTCATGGCAATGAGATCCTCAAAGACGGTGGGATGCAACTGACGGAGATATTTTTGCATACCGGTAGATTCGAATTGGAAGGTTCCTATAGTCTGACCTTGTTGGTAAAGCTCATAGGTTTTCTCATCGTTGATGGGTATTTTGTCGAGGTCAATGATGTTGCCGGTGCTGATCCTGACGTTTTCGACGGCGTCTTTCAACTCCGAGAGCGTTTTCAGACCCAGAAAGTCCATCTTGATCAGACCGGTTTCTTCTATGACATGACCATCGTATTGGGTGCAAAGTACTTTCTGTTCGCGGTTGTCGGGATCGTCGGCAGTCGATACCGGTACCCAATTGCTGATAGCATCACGACAAATGATGGTTCCGCAGGCATGGATACCTGTTCCTCTGACGGTTCCCTCCAACATCTTGGCATACTTGATGGTGTTGCTCATTCTCGGATCGGGAGACACCTCGGCATCTCTCAGTTCGGGGGTGGTGTTGACGGCATTGGTCAGATTCATCTTCAGATCTCCCGGCAATCGATCCGGAATGGCTTTGCAAAGGCGGTTGGAGATATCGAGTGGCAGTTTTTCAACCCTTGCCACGTCCTTGATGGAGTTCTTGGTTGCCATCGTACTATATGTGATGATGTGAGCAACTTTGTCATGTCCGTACTTGTCTTCGACAAATTTCAGCACTCTTCCGCGGCCATCATCATCGAAGTCGGTATCGATATCGGGTAGCGAAATACGGTCGGGGTTAAGGAAACGTTCGAACAGCAAATCATATTTGATGGGGTCTATCTTCGTGATCCCCAAACAATATGCCACCACCGAGCCTGCAGCCGAACCACGTCCGGGTCCCACAAGTACATCCAATTGGTCGCGCGCCACGTTGATAAAGTCTTGTACGATGAGGAAGTATCCGGGGAAACCCATCGTTTTCATGATGTGTAGCTCGAATTTGATGCGCTCATTGACTTCATCAGTCAAAGGATTTCCGTATAGTTTATAAGCTCCATCGTATGCGAGCTTCGCCAAATATTCTGCTTCGAACTTGATACGATAGAGCTTCTCGATACCGCCCAAGTGCGCAATCTTAGTCTTTCCTTCTTCTTCCGGAAGTTGATTTTCACCGTTTTCATCGGACGTAAACTCATCATATATCTGTTGCGGCGTGTATTTTTGTCTGATATCTTCTTCCGTTCCGAATTCGTTCGGGATGGGAAAGAAAGGCATGATGGGATCGTTGTTCAGACTGTAGGTTTCGACTTTGTCGAGAATCTCGATGGTATTTGCCAATACTTCGGGGATGTCACCGAAGATTTGGTTCATTTCCGCTTTCGTTTTCATCCATTCCTGCTTGGAATAGAGCATACGATTGGGATCGTCAAGATCTTTTCCGGTTGACAAACACAGCAGGTGATCGTGAGCTTCAGCATGTTCTCTGTCGACAAAATGTACGTCGTTGGTGGCGATCAACTTGACATCAAACTCCTTTGCCAATTCAATGATGACTTGATTGACCTTCTGTTGCAACGGAAAGGTCTCCCGATTGGCACGTACTTTGGGGTCGGTCACCTCGTGTCGCTGGAGTTCAAGATAGTAATCGTCACCAAAAACACGCTTGAACCAAGCGATTGACTCGCGCGCCGCATCAACGTTTCCTTTGAGGATATGACTCGGCACTTCCCCCGCCAGACAGGCAGAACTGACGATAAGTCCTTCGTGATAGCGTTCCAAATCTTCCTTGTCGGTACGAGGACGCATATAAAAACCGTCGACCCATGAACGACTCACCAGTTTGATGAGGTTCTTGTAACCTTGAAGATTCTTGGCTAAGACTACCAAATGCTTACCGCTCATGTCACCGGCATCTTTCACTTTGTCGGTTTTCTTTCTTCGTGCCACGTACATTTCGCAGCCTAAAATAGGCTTGAACAAAGGCTTCCCTTCCTTTCTGAGTTTCTTGTTGACGGCTTCCACGTAGTTAAAAAACTCCTTAATGCCAAACATGTCACCATGATCGGTAATGGCAAGTCCTTTCATTCCGTCGTCGATAGCTTTGTCTACCAATTTTCGAATGCTTGACATGCCATCCAAGATGGAATAGTATGTATGTACGTGTAAATGAACAAAGTCTTCCATGGGTGCAATTTTTGGAGGTTCAAAGTTAAGTCTTATACTTGAATTATCCAAAGATTGAATGTAAAAGTTTGCGCAAAACGACAAAAAGACGTATCTTTGCAGGCGATTCAAAAAGGTGAATTATCTATATGGGAAACAAGTTAGAACGTATTAAGAAGATAAAAAAGATTCGTATTCATCGTGAAGGAACAGAGACATTGATCTTTGGCCTTTTCTTTTTGGTGGCCGTCGGCGTCATTCTGTGGCGTTCTTTCGATACAAAAGTGCCTTTTTGGACTTTTGCCGTAATCTTCGGACCAATTTATTTTGTGGTTCTTAACTTCTTCAGGTGTCCCAAAAGAATATTCCCCGAAGATGATACAGAGAATGTTGTCGTAGCACCGGCTGACGGAAAAGTGGTTGTTGTCGAAGAAGTTGATGAAACCGAGTACTTTAACGATCGTCGCTTAATGATCAGTATTTTCATGAGTTTGTTCAATGTTCATGCCAATTGGTTTCCTGTCGATGGTAGGGTACTCAAGGTGATCCACTGTGACGGCAATTTCCATAAAGCCTATTTGCCCAAGGCAAGTAATGAAAATGAGCATGCCGATGTGCTGATAGAGGCACAGGGCGGTCAGCAGATACTCTGCCGGCAGATAGCCGGGGCCATGGCCCGGCGCATCGTTACCTATGCCAAGGAAGGTGATGAATGCTTTATTGATGAGCATCTTGGCTTTATCAAGTTCGGTTCTCGTGTCGACGTATATCTGCCTTTAGGCACAGAAATTTGTGTCAGACAGGGTCAGATTACCACAGGCAACGGAACCGTGATAGCCAAATTGAAATAAGTTTTTTACATGATCGCCAAGCACATACCCAATTCGATCACTTGTTGCAATCTGATATCGGGTTGTATCGCCATCAGTTATGGTTTCTACGGACAACAGGATATGGCATTGTTGTGGATTGTCATCGGTGCGGTCTTCGACTTTTTTGATGGCATGACCGCGCGTTTGCTCCATGTTTCTTCACCCATCGGAAAGGAATTGGACTCGCTCGCAGATGTTGTTACGTTCGGGGTCGCACCTTCGACCATGCTCTTCACTTACATGTCGCAACTCATTTATCCTTCATTTTTGGAGGATTTCGGACAATATATTCCCTACATCGCTTATCTCATGGCGGCATTCTCGGCATTAAGGTTGGCAAAATTCAACCTCGATAATCGCCAGACGGTATCTTTCATCGGGTTGCCCACACCGGCAAACGCCCTCTTTTGGGGAGCCCTAATAGTTGGAGTTGGAGAGCATGCCGACTCCTTGACGTATACGTTTTGGATTATTCTGCTTTTCATATTTTACAGTTGTTACATATTGGTGGCTGAAATTCCTCTCTTTTCCCTCAAGTTCAAAACCTGGGGATGGAAAGAAAATCGTGTACGCTACCTGTTTCTACTTTCGTGTATACCCATGTTGGTCTTTCTGCGCGTCATTGCCATTCCATTTATCATCGTATGGTATGTGAGTCTATCGCGTATGACCGCAAAGCGTTGAATGATATGTTCATACTTAAATTTTTACTGTTCATCTTTCTAGGCCTGTTTGTTGTAGGCATACTGATTATCTTCTTCTTTATCAATTCGGTGAGAAGAATGAAGCAACAGTTCAATGATCTCAGCCGACAACATCGTTCCGAGACGGCCAATCAAGAAACAAACACCGTCGAAGAACACGTTGAAGACCATCGTGACTGCCGACAAGTCAATCGTCGTATCATCGCCGATGACGAAGGTGAATATGTGGATTTTGAAGAAGATAAATCTTAATCAAGCAGATATTCTATGACTTACTTAATCATCCCAGATACCGGTAGACCCTATGGGCTGCCTTTTTTCTTTGCTGTCGAAGAGTATGTGGCTCGTCATTTTACCGACGATGATTACTTTTTTATATGGACTGTAAACCCTACCGTCATGCTCGGTCGCAATCAATTGATTGAAAGTGAAGTAAATATATCCTATTGTAAGGCTCATGATGTCAATATTTTCCGTCGTAAGAGTGGGGGAGGGTGCGTTTATGCTGACCGAGGGTGCCTGCAATTTTCTTTCATTATCAATAATGATGATGTCAGTTCGACCTTTTGCGAGTATATGCAAGTCGTGGCAGATATATTAAAAGATGCAGGTGTTGAAGCCCAGTTATCGGGTCGAAACGATATTCTCGTCGATGGGAAAAAGGTTGCCGGTGCAGCCTTCTATAAGGTTCCAAACCGTAGTGTGTTGCATAACACACTGCTTTACCAAACCAATCTCGAACATTTGGAGGGTACTCTGACTCCATCTGATGTCAAGTTGGCAAGTAAAGGAGTCAAGTCGGTGAAGCAACGCGTTGTCAATGTCGGCGATTATACCCATCTTTCGATAGACGAATTCATTGAATTTACTCGCAGAAACCGCTGTGGCGACAGGAGCAGAAAGCTGACTTCGGAAGATTTTGTGGAGATAGAAAAGATAGAAAAGACACTCGCATCCGATGAGTTCGTTTATGGCAAGAATCCCAAATATACCATTGTAAAAAAACACCGTTTCGAAGGTATCGGTACATTCGAAGCTTTGTTGGAAATCAAGAATGACATATTGATGAACGTCAATATCGTAGGCGACTATTTCTTGTTGGGCGACATCGATCATGAAATTCTCGAGCCTCTCAGAGGGGTGGCTTTCAGTCGAGAAGCCGTATCTGCCGTTTTTCAAGACAAAGACTTGTCGGAAGTTATCAGAGGCATGAAGCTCGAGAATCTCTTACGTTTGTTTTTCGGCAGAGCTCCTCACACTCCGAAACCTTCGTGGTTGCGCATCAACATTGGTTCAAAGGTCAATTACAAAGGAACCATGCATATTATCCGCGATAACAGCCTCAATACCATATGCACAAGCGGACTATGCCCCAATCGAGCCGAGTGCTGGGGACACCGCACGGCAACCTTCATGATCGGTGGGAATATCTGTACACGCAATTGTCGTTTCTGCAATACGCTTACTGGGAAGCCTCTACCGCTTGACCCGAAAGAACCTCAACGCGTAGCCGACAGCATTCGTGACTTGGGCATCAAGTATGCCGTTATCACCTCGGTCGATCGCGACGACCTTGACGATTTGGGTGTACAACATTGGAAAGAAACGGTGGAATGTGTGAGAAGTACCAATCCCGAAATCGGTATTGAAATATTGATACCCGATTTCCAAGGACGAAAAGAACTTCTCGACATTGTTCTTTCGACACGCCCCGATGTCGTCGGTCATAATGTTGAAACCGTCAGAAGACTCACACCAAACGTACGCAGTGCGGCATTTTATGACCGAAGTCTTGACGTTTTGAGGGCAATCACGGCTCAAGGGCTGATTGCCAAGACCGGATTCATGCTCGGATTGGGCGAAACCAAAGAAGAAATCGAGGAAACCATTCGTGACATCCGCGAAACGGGATGCGAGATTCTGACTATCGGACAATATCTCCAACCCTCCTCCAAGCACCTTCCGGTATCGGAATATGTCACACCCGAACAGTTCGAACGATACAAAGAACTGGCTCTTGGCTATGGATTTGCCCATGTGGAAAGCGGACCGATGGTTCGTTCATCCTACCATGCCGAAGAAGCTGCCGCCCAAGCACGTCTTCGTTGGCATGGGCATTGAGCCCTCTTTTTTGACAGCAACATCTCCATATTGTTGTTGCTCAACGGATGTTCTTAAGGCTCATTCCTTTGCCGAAAACCTTTCGCAGGCTCGTCATGAGGAAAATATCTGTTGGATTGTCTTTCTTAAGACTGTCATGAATCGAGTTTGGCCTTAATTTGTGTATTTGTATCGTTTGATACTTTTCTTAGGTGTTTTCTCGAATTCCTCGTCAACCAATCTGATTTCTGCCAAATGGCAGTAGGTTGGTATGAGGGTGTTGAGATCTTTACGGTTTTGAGCCATGACACCTTGCAGGTCTTCGCTGTTGAGTCCCATATTTTGTGCTTCATCATTGTCGGGGAAGACCAATCCGATGAGTTTGTCGCCTTCTTGCACAACCACGGATTCGCTCACCAACGGCATCGAGTTGAGTTTGTCCTCAATCTCCTCCGGGTAGATGTTTTGTCCGCTCGAACCCAGCAACATGTTCTTGGAGCGTCCTTTGATGAATACATTTCCTTGAGCATCCATCGTACCGAGATCGCCGGTGTGATACCATCCGTCTTTGTCGATGGTTTCGCGGGTGGCTTCTTCATTTTTGTAATATCCCAACATGACGTTTAGGCCGCGAGCCATGATTTCACCAGGTACATTCTCGGGATCGGGGCTGTCAATGCGAACCTCCATGTGAATCACCGGACGGCCGCAACTGCCTGGCACAAAGGTTTTCCAATCGCTGTAGCAGATAATGGGAGCACACTCGGTTGTGCCGTATCCCACTGTGTAGGGGAAACTTATCTGCCGAAGGAACGTTTCGATTTCTTGATTGAAGGCAGCACCACCGATGATGACTTCATAAAACTCTCCACCAAATGCTTGTACGACTTGTTCGCATATCTTCTGATTGATTTTCTTGTTGATAAAAGGCATACCGAGCAACAACTTCATCTTATGATTTTGTATCTTTGGAAAGACTTTCTTGCGGATGATTTTCTCGATGACCAATGGTACCGAAATAACGATGGAAGGCTTGATGTCGGTATAGGCCTGGGCAATGATCGAAGGAGATGGCAAGCGGGAAAGGTAGTGGATGTGGCATCCGTGCAGGAACTCGAAGATAAACTCGAATGACATAGCATACATGTGTGCCATAGGCAGGATGCTGATGACCTTGCTACCGGTTTTGACTGCATCTCCGATGACGGATACAGCAAAGTCGTAGTTGCTCCACAAAGCTCTGTAGGGAATCATGACACCCTTGGAGAATCCTGTGGTGCCGCTAGTGTAGTTGATCATTGCCAATTCATCGGGCGACTCTTCACGGTAGTAGTGAACGTGTTCCTTGCGAAAAAACTTGGGATATTTCTTGCCGAACATTTCGTTGAGATGCTCACGGGCATAGGTGAGCTTGTCCGAGCGCGAAACGACGAGTGAATAATCGGGATTGAAGATGATGCCCTCAAGGGCTGGCATCTTGGTGGGATCAATTTCGTTGGCAATGACATCGCCGACGAAGAGCAACTTAGTATCGCTGTGATTTACAATGTGATACACCTGTTCGGGTGTAAACTCATGAAGGATGGGAACTGCAATAGCTCCGTAGGTAAGAGTGGCAAGGAATGCCACAGCCCATTGAGAACTGTTACGACCGCAGAGCGCAATTTTGTCGCCCTTAACCACACCGCTGCTCTCAAAAAGGATGTGGAGTTTTTCTATTTTCCTTGCCACATCATGATATTGTAACGTACTTCCTTTATAGTCGGTCAGTGCATTGAGATTCCAGTAATTGACGATGCTTTGCTCAATGATGGCGTTAAAACCGGGTATTTGCATATTGAATAATATTCTTTGTTTCTGTATTGTGTTGATTTCCTGTTTTGGCAACTCGGGGTTATACCGGAAAGATATCTACAAATTGCACAAAACTTGTTTGAATGTGCAAAGATACAATGTTTCATGCACAAATCAAAATATTATGTGCATTTTGATGACAGAACTGTGCAATACAAAACAGAATAATAGCACAGATTCGTTACTTGACGCTTTTGGTATAATACGTATTATGATAAATAAATGTCGGTATGAAAAGTTGCGGGCAACTGATGTGATTCTCATCTCAGTACCCGCAATATACTTTTATTTTTGTTTTGGAGAATGACTCTTATTTGGATGCTTTTTGTGCTGATAAGGCTTCTTTCCTCCTTTATGTGGAGGACGTTTGGACGATCGGCGTGATGAAGAAGTACGCAAGGGTTTATACTCGGGAGCTTCACCAAGATGCGAAGGCAACGGAACTTTGGATACCTCGCGTTGAAGGAATTTCTCAATTTGCATGAATTGACCGATTTCCCTGCCTCTTACAAAAGTGATGGCATTGCCATCCTGATCGGCACGTGCAGTACGGCCGATACGATGCACATAGTCTTCGGCATCATGCGGCACATCATAATTAATGACCATCGAAATGTTGTCGATGTCAATACCTCGAGCAACAATATCTGTGGCCACCAATACATCAATGCTGCCGATTTTGAAACCATACATTACCTTGTCACGGTCGGCTTGCGAAAGATCCGAGTGCATTTCGTCGCAGTTCACATGCAGGTGCTTCAGCATCTTTGTCACCTCTTTGACTTTTACTTTCGAACTGGAGAAGATGATGACACGGTGCGGATACTTATTTTCGAACATATATTTGAGCAGTCCTATCTTCTGATTCTCATGGCATACGTAGGCAGTCTGGCAAATTTTCTCAGCCGGTTTGCTGACGGCGAGTTTTATTTCCACGGGGTTGTGCAACAGTTTCTTTGCCAATGCACCAATCTTTTCGGGCATCGTTGCCGAGAACATGATCATCTGGCAGTTGGTCGGCAGATATTTCTTGATGTTCAGAATGTCTTCATGGAATCCCATGTCGAGCATACGGTCAGCCTCATCAAGTACGCAGAATGAAACTTTGGAGAGGTCTCCATGTCCCATGCTGATGTGACTCAAGAAACGCCCCGGCGTTGCTATGATGACATCGGCTCCGAGGTTCAAACCTTTCGTTTCCTGCTCAAACCTCACACCGTCATTGCCTCCATATACTGCCACGCTGCTCACATTGTCCAGATAATAGGCAAATCCCTGCATTACCTGATCAATTTGTTGAGCCAGTTCTCGAGTTGGACTCATGATGAGGCAGTTGATGGCATCCTTGTTATAACATCCGTCATCGAGCAAACTCAAGATGGGCAACAGATAGGCTGCTGTTTTTCCGGTACCCGTCTGGGCTACACCGAGAACATCTCTACCTTCCAGAATCTCCGGGATACAATTCTCTTGAATGGGTGTGCAGTCAACGAAATTCATATCGTCGAGCGCATCTAAAATATTGGGACTCAAGTTGAGTTCTTCAAATTTCATGTTTCTACAATTAGTTGGGGGCTTTTCTGTAACAGAAATAAGCCACGATGATAAAAATGATATTGGGCAACCATGCGGCCAGTAAGGCAGGCCATCCGGCATTGATGGCGAAGGTTGACGATACGGTCTGAAGCAAGATATAACCGAAGCTCAATGCCAAACCGATGCCGAGATACAGCCCCATGCCGCCTTTGCGCTTGCGTGACGACAACGACAGACCGATAGTCGTGAGGATGAACGATGCGAACGACATGGCGATACGCTTATGGTATTCCACCTCATATTGAATGACATTATCCGATCCGCGCTGTTGCTGCTTGTGGATATAATCCCTCAACTGAGCGTTGGTAAAAGTCTCCTGCTGACCTTTGGAATAAACGAGGTCTGTAGGCTCCATATATATAATGGTGTCTTTTACGTTTCCACTGACAATGTGTTCGCGCAATCCTTTGAAGGTTCTGATCTTCCAGTTGTAGGCTTTCCAATGATAACGACTGTCCGAAACGGTATCATATTGAATTTCTGTAGCCGTCATGTGGTGAACCAGTTTTTTGTTCTCAAACTTGTCAAGACAGAAACCGTAGCCTTTCTTGTAGGTGTCGTCATAATGCTGGATGTAAGCGATGACCCCCTCTCCCACTTGCAGTTGCCTGTTCTCGGCTGCGGTGTTCTTTTTCTTGTTCTTATACATGATTTCGAAGTTCTGCCTGATGATCGTTCCATGCGGAATGACGTAAGCACCAAGGTAAAAAGTGATGGCGGATATGATGACACACGATATCATGTAAGGGCGCATGAGCCTTTTGAAAGACATTCCGGCAGCGAGCATGGAAATGATTTCGGAGTTACCTGCGAGTTTGGACGTGAAGAAGATGACAGCAATGAAAACAAACAGCGGACTGAACAGATTGGCATAATAAGGAACGAAGTTGACATAATAATCGAAAACAATGGCTTTCAAAGGTGCATTGTATTGTGAGAATTTTGCCAAGTTCTCGTTCACATCGAAGACAATCGAAATGGAAATGATCAGCACGATGGAGAAGATGTATGTGCCGATGAACTTCTTGATGATATACCAGTCAAGCCGCTTGATATATGTTCCGGGCTTCATCCAATCGGGCAACAGTCCTGATTTGGTGCGCAGAAGCCTGAGAAGCCCTTGGATGACATGAGCCGTATGACGGAAAAGATCCACTATCGATTTCTTTTGCATGGCGACAACTGTGAGAGTCCGGTTAAATGCGCTTGCCTAAGTTTTCTACGATGTTCCGTTTCCAGACAACGAAGTCTCCTTTTTCTATGTGTTCGCGGGCATCGGTGACCAATCGCAAGTAGAAAGCCAGATTGTGGATGCTGGCTACCTGCAGTGCCAATATCTCATTTGCCTTGAAAAGATGGTGCAGATAAGCCTTGGAATGTATGCGATCGATGTCACAACCTGTGGCGTCAATCGGTGAGAAGTCGTTTTCCCACTTCTTGTTCAAGATATTGATGGTTCCTTCGTAGGTAAACAACTGGCCGTTGCGACCGTTGCGGGTGGGCATCACACAGTCGAACATGTCGACTCCTCGCTCGATGGCCTCGAGAATATTCTGAGGCGTACCAACTCCCATGAGGTAGCGTGGACGGTCGGTTGGCAACACTTCATTGACAACTTCAATCATTTCGTACATCACCGGTGTAGGTTCGCCCACAGCCAATCCGCCGATGGCATAACCGTCTGCATCTTTGTCGGCAACATATTTGGCGGCATCTCTCCGCAAATCTTTGTAGGTGCATCCCTGAACGATGGGAAACAAACTCTGTTGGTAGCCATAGAGGGGTTCGGTTTCGTTGAATCGTTTGATGCAACGGTCGAGCCATCGCTGGGTCATGAGCAAACTCTTTTTGGCGTAGTCATAGTCGCTCTGTCCGGGCGGGCATTCGTCGAATGCCATCATGATGTCGGCACCGATGGCACGCTGTGTGTCCATCACGTTTTCGGGAGTGAAGATGTGTTTGGAACCGTCGATATGCGAGCGAAACTCGCATCCTTCTTCACGCAGTTTGCGGATTCCCGAGAGAGAGAACACCTGAAAGCCTCCCGAATCGGTCAGGATGGGACGATCCCATGTATTGAACCGATGCAGTCCACCGGCTTTTCTGATGATTTCTATGCCGGGACGCAGATAAAGATGATAGGTATTGCCGAGAATGATTTGTGCTTTCACCTGTTCGCGCAGTTCGGAAAAATGTACGGCTTTGACTGCCGCACACGTTCCGACCGGCATGAAAATGGGTGTCTTGATTGAGCCGTGGGCCGTCGTGATGACACCGGTACGGGCCTGTGAAGAAGGATCTGTATGTTGAAGTTCGAATTTCACGTCGGAATCATTTTTCGTCAATACGCAGTTCAACGGCATTTTCCACGAGTTCGTCGGTCAAGGCAAAGTTCCATACTTCTTGGATGTTTTCCACATAATGGAACTCCACGCCCCTGACATACATCTCAGGAATATCTTCGATGTCCTTACGATTGTCTTTGCAGATGACAATATCGGTGATGCCGGCACGCTTGGCTGCCAGTATTTTCTCCTTGATGCCACCCACAGGCAGAACCTTGCCTCGCAGGGTAATCTCTCCGGTCATGGCTGTCTTGGTGCGGACTTTGCGTTGTGTGATGGCCGAAGCTATCGATGTGGCTATCGTGATTCCTGCCGACGGGCCGTCTTTGGGTGTCGCGCCTTCGGGTACATGTATATGGACATTCCAGTTTTCGAAAATACGGTTGTCAACATGCAGCGCATCGACATGGGCTTTAATGTATTCGAGAGCGATGATGGCACTTTCTTTCATCACGTCACCGAGGTTTCCCGTCAGGGTCAGTTTCGGAGTCTTGCCTTTGCTCAGAGAAGTTTCGACGAAGAGAATTTCGCCTCCGACGCTCGTCCATGCCAATCCGGTTACCACACCGGCATAGTCGTTGCCTTGGTAAATGTCACGGTAATAGGGCGGTTTGCCGAGGTATTTTTCCACTTCTTCGGGTTTGATTTTATATTCGGCGATGTTGCCGTTGAGGGCAATCTCGTATGCCATCTTTCTGAAAATCTTGCTGATTTGCTTTTCGAGCTGGCGCACACCGCTCTCGCGTGTGTATTGTTCGATAATCTTTTCAAGGGCAGGTTTACCGATGGTGGGTTTGGTCGGCAGCGTATTCATGCCCGTATTGTCGAGTTCACGGGGCACGAGATGTTTACGGGCGATCTCTATCTTTTCTTCGGTGATATATCCGCTCACCTCGATCAGTTCCATGCGGTCGCGCAATGCGGCAGGAATGGTGCTGAGGTCATTGGCGGTGGCAATGAACAACACCTTCGACAAATCATAGTCCACATCGATGTAATTGTCATGGAAAGTGTTGTTTTGTTCCGGGTCGAGTACTTCGAGCAATGCCGAAGCCGGATCTCCGTGCAACGTGTTTTGGGTGATTTTGTCGATTTCGTCAAGGATGAACACCGGGTTTGACGAGCCTGCTTTCTGAATGCTCTTGATGATACGCCCCGGCATGGCGCCGACATAGGTGCGGCGATGTCCCCGGATTTCGCTTTCGTCGTGCAATCCGCCCAACGACATGCGCACATATTTACGTTTCAGAGCCTTTGCCACACTCTTTCCAAGGCTTGTTTTTCCGACACCCGGAGGTCCGTAAAGGCAGATGATGGACGACTTGAGGTTGCCTTTGAGTGACAGCACTGCCATATATTCGAGGATGCGCTCCTTGACCTTCTCCAGTCCGTAGTGGTCGCGGTTGAGTACGGTGGCAGCCCTTTTCAGATTGAGGTCGTCCTTGGTATATTCTTCCCAAGGCAGGCTGAGCATCGTTTGGAGATAATTGATCTGCAAGCTGTAATCGGGGCTTTGCGGATTGATGAGATCAAGTTTGTCGAGTTCTTTGAAGAATACCTGTTCCGTTTCTGCCGACCATTTCTTCTGCTTGGCTTTTTCAATCATCTCGAGTCTTTCGGGCGAGCCTTCGCCGTTGCCGAGTTCTTCCTTGATGTTCTTGATTTGCTGTTGCAGGAAATATTCGCGTTGCTGCTCGTCGATGTCTTCACGGGTTCTTATCTGGATGCTGTGCTTGATGGACAGCAGCTGTATCTCCTTGTGCAGGAGTTTGAGCAAACCGAAGACGCGTTCTTTCATCGAGTTCTTTTCGAGCAAAGCCATCTTGTCGGTAATCGCCAGCGGCATGTTCGAGCAGATGAAGTTGATTTTGATGATGGGATTGCCAATGTTGGAAAGGGCAAACTGCGATTCATCGGGCACCTCGTCGTTGGCTTTGATGTATTCCATCGTCGTGGTCTTCAGATCTTCGTAAGCAGCCTGAAACTCTTGGTCGTTGTTGTCTGCAAGTTCCTCCACATCACCATCGACCACACCTGTCATAAAAGGTTTGAGGCGTGTGATTTCCTTGAGTCGGCATCTGCCGAGACCTTGTATGATGGCAGTTTTGTTGCGATCGCTGCCGGGCATATCCAACACTTTGATGAGTTTGGCATAAACACCATACTCGTACATATCATCAAACGAAGGGTTGTCTACCTCCGGATTCTTCTGGCAGAAAATGCCTATGATGGTGTTGGGGTTCTTCTCCAACCGGTTGATGAGTGTCATGCTGGCGGTTCGTCCCACCAAGACGGGTGAGATGATGCCCGGAAACAGAACCATGTTTCTCGTGGCAAGAATGGGGATGTTTTTGTCTGTGTCTACATGAAACAGATGATTGATATCGCCTTCATAATCGGCAATCATCTGAATGGCATTATTTTGATTCTTGTCCATACTTCCTAACTGAATTATCGGCTTGCAAAGGTAAGCATTAAATCTTTAATTTCGACCTAAACGCCCGATTTATTATATTATAATGGTACGCACCGGTGCCGTCGGGAAGTGCCAACTGCAGTTGTGTGCGGGGGGATTCCACAACATCGCGTGCCGTGAAACCCTGTCTCAAATCCCAAAGGGCAGGAAACGAAGCGTGAAAGGGCAGGAATGACGGAGTGAAAGGGCCGGAACCGAAGGGCAAAAGGGCAAGTATTGTTTGATAATCGGTAAATGCTCGGAAATGAAGGTTCCGGACGGTCGTGTCAGTAATGGCGGTTCTTGAATTGTTCGGCTTCCCGGATGATGTTGATTTTGCCCACGTCGATAAGTTGAAGGTTGGGCATACACATACCATAGATGGGGTAATCAATACACCGGCTGAGGTAGAAGTCCATGATGCCGAAACGGTCGGGGAAATCGTTCATGGCATTGAAGAAAGAGGGAAAGAAGCCGTGGATGCCCGAGAAGGCGAACGATTGGCACTCGTCAATGCGCAGGTGCCTATGAGGGGTGCGCACTTCTCCCGTTTCAAGGTTCGTCCATCCCACGAGCTTCATGGACGAATCGAACAGGAGCTGACGCTTGCTCGGACGGTGGCTGACCAGCAGGACGGCCTCAGCGGAATGCGAAGTCCTGAGGTGCATCATGTCGCTTTCGAAGGCACGGAAGTCCACATTGCTCAAAATGTCGACATTGTGAATCAGGATGGGTTGGTCGGGACGGAAGAGAGGTGCCGCCATCTTGAGTCCGCCGCCCGTTTCGAGCAGCCGGCCGGACTCGTCGGAGATGGTGATGTCGGCGCCGAAGTTGTGATGAAGTGCGAGATAATCGACTATCTGCGAAGCAAAATGATGCACATTGACCACCATGCGGTCCACGCCTGCGGCCTGCAGTTTCCTGACTACAAGTTGGAGCAAAGTGGTTCCGCCCACGGTCACCAATGCTTTGGGAGTGGTGTCGGTGAGAGGTTTGAGTCGTGTGCCGAGTCCGGCGGCAAATATCATGGCTTGCATCATGTCGGTTATTTGTTTCGTTATTCGTGTTTGAAGGTTATGTTTCCTGCTTGCGCTTCAGATAGTTCTTCATGCTCTTCCCCACCCTTTTCCGTTCGTGATTCCGGTGCCGTACAATCCCGTCCGGGAGTCGGGAGGAGTGGCAAAAGGCATGGTCGGTCTGCCCTCGGGCGGTCACGGCTTGGCGGCGAAGGTAAACGACTTGCCTTGTTCGCGATGTACCACCCTCACTTCGATGCCGTAGCGTTCGTGAAGATGGAGGGCAAGATGCTGTGCGCTATATACGCTGCGGTGTTGTCCGCCCGTACAGCCGAAGGAGAACATCAGGTCGGTGAAGCCTCTTTCCATATAGCGTTCGACATGCGTATCGGCAATCGCATAGACGTGCCGGAGAAAAGCCGTGATCTCGCCGTCATCCTCCAAGAAGCGGATGACGGGTTCGTCGAGACCCGTGAGTTTTTGATAGGGTTTGTATCGTCCCGGATTGTGTGTGCTTCGGCAATCGAACACATATCCCCCACCGTTGCCCGATTCGTCTTCGGGAATGCCCCGATGGAAGGAGAAGCTGAAGATGCGCACCACAAGATTTCCCCGGTTGTCGTATTTCGACACCGTGGCACTGCCGTCCATCGGATGGGCCACGGGCAATGTTCCCTTGCCGTCGCCCGGGGATGTCGTTGCCGATTGGAATTGGGGAAGTTCGGTGATTTGGCGTAGCAGCACTTCGAGATAAGGGTAAGAGAAGTTGCCTTCGTCGAGCAGTTCGCGCAGATTGCGGACGGCAAAGGGAATGCTGTCGAGGAAATGTTTCTTGCGTTCGAAGTAGCCGCGGAAGCCGTATGCCCCCAGCACCTGCAGGGTGCGGAACAGCACGAAGAGTGCCAGCCGGTCGACGAAATGACGCTTGGAGGGCACTTCAGTATAGTGTTTCAGTGCATGATAGTATTCGTAGACCAGTTCGCGGCGGAGCTTGTGCGGGTAGTTGGCCGAAGCCTGCCAGAGGAAGGAAGCCACATCGTAGTAGTAAGGCCCTTTCCGTCCGCCCTGATAGTCGATGAAGTGCGGATTACCCTCCGCGTCGAGCATCACGTTGCGGGCCTGAAAGTCCCTGTAGAGGAAGCTCTCGCCCGTTTCGGCCGTGAGATCCTTGGCAAGCAGGCGGAAGTCGGCTTCGAGCTTGAGCTCGTGGAAGTCCGTGCCGGTGGCCTTGAGGAAGCAGTATTTGAAGTAGTTCAGGTCGAAGAGCACGCCATCGATGTCGAAGCCCGGCTGGGGATAGCAGTTTTCCCACTGCAGTCCGCGCGCGCCGCGGATCTGCATGTCGGGCAGTGCCCGGATGGTTTTCACGAGCAGTTCCTTTTCGCTGTCGGTGTATCGTCCTCCGGCATCGCGTCCGCTTTTGAGGGCGTCGAAGAGCGACAGGCTGCCGAGGTCGGTCTGCAGATAGCACCTTTCGTCACCGGTCGCGGCGAGTACTTCGGGAACGGGCAACTGTCGCATACGGAAGTGCGACGAGAGATATATAAAGGCGTGGTTCTCCTCGATGGCGGTACCGATGACACCGATGACCGATTTTCCATCCTCGTCGGTCATTCTGTAGTATCTTCGGTTGCTGCCTTGCAGGGGCAGTTGCGTCACATTGGCTGCCGGCCGTCCCCGCCATTGCTCAAACAAGTGCAGAAGCTCTTCCATCAGTCGTTATCCTTTCCGTTTCCGCGTTTCTTCCCATACATCACGATGAGCCGGTCTGTCAGGACGAGCAGCATCATGATGCCCAGAGACATGAGCCATGAGCGGGTGAGATAGAGCAGGCACGCCGAAACGAAGAAGAGCAGCAGAAAATGTTTTATATTGAACTTAAAATCTAACATGTTGCAAAAGTAATCATTTTTTCTCACAATCGCCCGTTCCCCCTGCATTCATCGTGCGAATGCCGGCCCGGGATGGGAGGGCGTCCGGTCCTGCCTTGCGGAGCAGGTGTCCTCTGCCCTATCCTTTTTTCTTCGCGACATGCAGTTCCACTTCACCGGCGGCATCGCGCATGTCCTTGCGTGGCGTGTAGACTATCCTTGGCTTCTTGAGACTCTCGACGGTCACTTCCTCTTCCGAGTCCATCATGCGTGGCGGAACCACGAGGCGAAACGAGCCGAGTTCGCCCAGATCGACGCCCATGCCCATGTGCAGGGCATCGCGCATCACGGCTGCCAGACTGATGATCGCGTTGCTCACGTCGCCTGCCGAGAGCGACGTTTCCCTGACGATGCTGTCCACCACCATCCGGTAGGTCATGTATTGCTGCGGTTTGGGATACGCAAAATAAACCTTCTTTCCTTTTCGCTTGCCCACGGGCTGCGTCTTCGATTTTACATCAAATTCTATCATGGTCGTCAATATATATATATAATAGGTATGATTCACTGTCTGTATAACGCCCGGCCGGCAATGTTATTGTATCATTCATCACACTATTGCTATAGTGTCGATCCATACTATTGCTATAGTGTCAGTCCATACTATTGCTATAGTGTCAGTCCATACTATTGCTATAGTGTCAGTTCTCTTCCTTGTTGAGTGCGGATTGGAGTATCGGGCAGGCGACAACGGTCGTCCCGCAAGAAGTAAAGGAGAAGATGCAAGCGGAAGAAGGATGTGACGGACAGATGCAGGTCACAAGTGTTTGCGGGAGGTAAGGATGCAGAGCCTGACGAAGGCCGGGAAGCGGTGAGGGTGCAGGAAAACGGGAAGAAAGGTGCGTACGCCTTGAAGGATGCAGGGGCAGGGCATGCGCTGTGGCGTGGCGGACGGCAGAAAGGCGGCCACACATGGCAGAGTCATCCGGCGACCGTCAGCCGCCTATTTCGCTCAACTCGAGCCATCGCATTTCCTTCCCGTCGAGTTCGTCCTTGAGTTGGGGCAGACGTTTGCTCATTTCGGTCAGTTCCTGCGCGGAGAGCGTTCCGCTGCACATCAGGGTTTCGAGTCTGGTCTGCTCTTCCTGCAGCGTTTCGATGTCCTTCGAGAGCTGTTCGAATTCAGTCTTCTCCTTGTAGGTCATCTTCCGTTTGCCGGCCGGCTTCTCTTCTTTCACGGGGGCGGATTTGCCGGGGCGGGCCTTGACATCGGGCTGTTCGTCCCTGCCCTTCAGCCCCTCCCATTCACGATACTGGGTGTAGTTGCCCGGGAAGTCCTGCACCTCGGCATCACCGTGGAATACGAGCAGGTGGTCCACGATTTTGTCCATGAAGTAACGGTCGTGGCTGACCACGATGACGCATCCGGGGAAGTCGATGAGATAGTTTTCGAGAATCTGCAGGGTTTGGATGTCGAGGTCGTTGGTGGGTTCGTCGAGCACGAGGAAGTTGGGGTTCTTCATCAGCACGGTGCAGAGGTAGAGCTTGCGTTTCTCGCCGCCGCTGAGCTTCCGCACGTAATTGTGCTGCTGCTCGGGCGTGAAGAGGAAGTGCTGCAGCAGCTGCGAAGCCGAGAGATGTCTGCCTCCTCCCATGTCCACGAAGTCGGCGATGTCGGTCACGACGTCGATCACCCTCTGGTTGTCGTCAAACTTCAGTCCTTCCTGCGAGAAGTAACCGAAGCGGACGGTTTCGCCGACGACGAACTTGCCGCTGTCGGGCTGCACTTCGCCGAGCAGCATCTTGATGAACGTGGACTTGCCGGCACCGTTCCTGCCCACGACACCCATCTTCTCGAAACGCGAGAAGTTGTAGTAGAAGTCCCTGAGGATGACCTTGCCCGGGTAGCTCTTCGATACATATTGGCATTCGAAGATCTTGCTCCCGATGTAGACGCTGCTTGACTTCAGCCTGATTTGCCGGTCTTCGATGCGCCTTTTGGCCACCTTTTCAAGCTCGAAGAACGCGTCTTCGCGATACTTGGCCTTGTGCCCCCGTGCCTGCGGCATCCTTCTCATCCACTCCAGCTCGCGCCGGTAGAGGTTGTTGGCACGCGCCACTTCCGCCCTCGCCGCCTCGATGCGTTCTTCGCGCTTTTGGAGGAAGTAGGCATAATTGCCGCGGTAGGTGTAGAGGGTACGGCCGTCGAGTTCGATGATGGTGTTGCACACATGGTCGAGGAAATAACGGTCGTGGGTGACCATGAGGAGTGTCTTGTGACCCCGCGAAAGGAATTTCTCCAGCCATTCTATCATGTCGAGGTCGAGGTGGTTGGTAGGTTCGTCGAGAATGAGCAGGTCGGGGTCGTTGATGAGTACCCTCGCCAGTGCCACGCGCTTCTGCTGTCCGCCGCTCAGTTCGCCCATGCGTTGCTGCAGGTCGTCGATCTTGAGCTGCGTCAATATCTGTTTGGCACGGAGCAATCCCTCATCATCGTCGCCGTTGCGGAAACACGCGTCGATGACCGTCTGCGAGGCGTCAAACACGGGCGACTGTTCGAGGCATCCCGTCTTGATGCCGTTGCGGTACACGATGGTGCCCGCATCGTAGTCCTCCCGTCCGGTGAGGATGGAAATGAGGGTCGTCTTCCCGGTTCCGTTCTTGGCGATGAGTCCCACTTTCTGCCCTTCTGCCACTGAAAAGGAAATGTTTTCAAACAACACGTCTGCCCCGAACGATTTGGTGAGACCCTGCACGTCGATAAACGGATTTGCCATAGTTGAAGAATGATGGATGGTGAAGAATGGATGATACCCGATGATACCTGCCGATGAAAGGTCAGTCGGCGATGCCCCGGTTGATGCGGTCGATGTAGTCGAGAACCTCTTCCCTGCCCTCGCGCTTCTGCGAGCTGGTCACGAAATGGGGAGGCAGCTCCTCCCATGTTTCCTTCATAGCGTTGAGGAAGGTTTCGACATTCTCTTTCACCTTCGACGGCTTCAGCTTGTCGGCCTTGGTGAACACCAGCGAGAACGGAACGCCGCTCTCGCCCAGCCAGTCGATGAACTCGCGGTCGATTTTCTGCGGTTCGTGGCGCACGTCGATCAGCACGAAAACGTTGGCAAGCTGCTCGCGCTGGAGAATGTACGACGATATCATCTGCTGCAGCTTGTGAAGCACCGACTTCGAACGCTTGGCAAAGCCGTAGCCGGGCAAATCGACCAGATACCAACTGTCGTTGATGATGAAGTGGTTGATGAGAAGCGTCTTGCCGGGAGTGGCCGATGTCTTCGCCAATCCCTTGTGATTGCACAGCATGTTGATGAGGCTCGACTTGCCCACGTTCGACCGGCCGATGAAGGCATATTCGGGCTTATGGTCTTTGGGACACTGTCCGAGGGTTGCACTGCTGATGACAAATTCTGACTTGTTGATATTCATGACGGAGTAATTTGGCTGCAAAGGTAGTGTTTTTGGCTTACAGATAGGAGCTTTACCGATAAAAATCACTACTTTTGCCCCGAAAACGACGAAGAGAAGATGAAATATATCAAATGGGGAATCATTTGCGACGACAACGAGCAAACGCTCGATGCTTACGGTGTGTTCGGACAGGTGGAAGGCTCGGACATCGTTGCCGCCGCCTGCCGCACCGACAACCCGGCGTTGAGGGAAGCCGTGCGCTCGAACGACATCGAATGGTGTACCGACATTCAGGAAATGATCGAGTCGGAAACGGTGAATGCCATCTACATCGGATCAACGACATCCACCCATGCCACCTATGCCATCATGGCGATGAAAGCCGGAAAACCCACCTACATCGCCGCCCCGTTGGCAAGCAACTATGCCGACTGCGCACGCATCAACCGCGTGAGCGGAGAAACGGGCGTGCCCTGCTATGCCGCCTACTTTCATCGCAACCTTCCTTATTTGGATGAAATCAGGCGAATCATCACCCAAGGGCTCATAGGGAACATCGTCAATGTACGCCTCGCATTCTCATGCCCTGTGGCCGGACTTGCTTCTCTCCCACTCTACATACCCAAAGGAAATCGCATTGAGTTTGACAACGGAGAAGAATGCTTCTACGAGTTGGCTTCCCATCAATTCGACATCCTCCAAGTGCTTTTTGATGTCATCATCGAGGCTGACGGAATTTGTTCTGACGACCCTTCCAAATCGGGCGAATACCCTACCATCAATGCTTGTTTCAAGTTTGAAAACGGACTTACCGGCAGTGCCTCGTGGTGTTTTACCGGGCACGTTTCCGGCAAGGAAGACAAAGTGAGAATCATAGGCGACAAAGGCAAGCTCACTTTCTCCGTGTTCCACGACTCTCCGATAGAACTCATCACCGTCGCTGGCACAGAGTTCATCAGTCCCCATCACCCCTCCGACATCCGACTTCCACTTACCAAGAATGTCATCGAAGACCTGCAAGGTTTCAATGTGTGTGTATCGACAGGTATTTCGGCCACACCCGACAACTGGGTTCTCGACCGCATCTTAGCCAAGTTCTGAAACGTATGAATAGAATCCTTTTGTCCATACTGCTGCTTTCGTGCATCGCCCCGATGCGCGCCCAAGACAGTATTCCCACAAAGAAACCTTTCCTTAAAGGAGTCATGGGCAGGGTGACACACATGATAAACGCTTTCAATGAAGTCGACACCGCCTACATCGAACCGCAACACTACAACTTCACCGTCATGGCGCAGGGTACGATGAATTACGAGGGTTATCGGATCAAGAGCAAGGAGGGCAACTCCGTATGGCTCGCTCCCGAAAACTCGTTCCGGGTGGGGCCTTACGTGGGCTGGCAATGGATCTTCTACGGCTACACTCTCGGTATCGGGCATCGCCACAACCGCCAGCGGACCGAGTGGGACCTGAGCGCCTACAGTTCGCGTATCGGGGTGGACATCTTCTATCGCAAGTCGGGCAACGATTTCAAGATCCGGTCGGTTCATCTCGTCGACCATCCCGAGGTGCAATCGATCAAGGATGTCAACTTCCCGGGACTCAGCGTGGACATCAAGGGGTTCAACATTTATTATATAGCCAATCACAAGAAGTTCTCCTACCCTGCCGCTTTCGGACAAAGTACCTGCCAGAAACGCAGTGCGGGCTCGTTGCTCGCCGGCATCGGCTATTCCAGACATCAGCTCGAATTCGATTACGAATCGTTCGACGACGTACTCAAGGAGCATCTGCCTTCCTACCGAACCCTCCGGGCGGACAGCGGACTGATGTTCAGAAACATTGCCTACACCGATATTTCCATTTCGGGAGGATATGCCTACAACTATGTCTTTGCCCGGAACTGGCTGCTGGCAGCCTCGCTGTCGGTGGCTGTGGCTTACAAGCAGTCGACGGGTGACATTGTCAGGAACACCCGTCTGTTCCGCGACTTCTCCTTCGAGAATATCAACATCGACGGCGTGGGACGCTTCGGGTTGGTGTGGAACAACACCCGATGGTATGCCGGTGCCAGTGCCATCGTACATTCGTATAATTACCGCAAGCCCCAATTTTCGGCCAACAACATCTTCGGAAACATCAACGTCTACTTCGGCGTGAACTTCGGCAAGAAGAAAAAATATAAAAACCAATGAAACGCCTCCTCACTCCTATCATCCCTTTCATCGTCCTCCTGCCGGGCGTGACTCCTGCCGTTTTCGCACAAACCATTTATACCCATGCGGACAGTCTGTGGATTAGCCGGCGACTTCATGAACCTAAAGAAATATCATCCACAGCAGAGTTATTCCTATCGGTTGCCCGACAGTTCTTGGGCAAGCCATATGTGGCTCACACCCTCGACCGTAATGAATACGAAAAGTTGGTGGTCGACGTGCAAGGCGTGGATTGCACCACTTTCATTGAATATGCACTTGCTCTCACTTTCTGTCTTCGTGAAGGACAAACGGACTTCGGAAACTTCCTCGATTATCTCCGAGACATCCGTTATGCCGACGGTGAAGTGAGCTACACCGCCCGCAATCACTATTTCACCGTCTGGACCGAAAACAACATCGGGAAGGGATTCGTCGAACCGGTCAAACTGCCGGCATCTCCCCTGTCGGCTATCAGACGACTGCAAACAGACTATATGTCGACCCATGTCTCATCCTATGCCATGCTCAACCGCCATCGGGAATGGCTGCCCGGCATCATCCGAATGGAACAAAGCATCACGGGCAGACAGATGCAATACATCCCCAAAGCCAAGCTCAACGACCATCGCCTGCTGCGCGGTATCATCCGCGACGGCGACATTATCGTCATCGTCACCAACAAGAAGGGACTGGACACCTCGCATATCGGCATCGCCGTGTGGCAAGGAGCTACACTTCATCTGCTCAATGCCTCGCAAGTACACAAGAAGGTCGTCATAGAGCCACTCACGCTCTACCGATACATGCAGAAACATCCTTCTCAAATAGGAATCAGCGTGGTGCGCGTCAGAGAATCATCGCATCGCCAAGCCAATACAAAATCAATCCAACCATCATAACCATCGATATGAAGAAAAACAGGAAATACACACTTTTGGCATCAACTCTCGCAGTGGCATTGTTGGTGTCGTCATGCGGAAAGAAAGAAGAAAGTAACAATATCATCATCAAGAAGAAGGTGGAACTGTCTCCGCGCAAGAAAGCCACGGCACAGATGGATGCCTTTGTCTACACCAAGGAGGTGCAATGGGTTGGCTCTACCTACACCATCAAAATCAACCGTGCCGCCGACAAGAGTCTGCCGGTCGTTGCCGATGAGTCGGGCAGCAAGTACTACGACAACCGAATCACGCTGGCCGTCGTGCGCCAGGACGGATCGACATTCTTCACACGCACATTCTCCAAAGAGGACTTCCGTTCCGTACTCGGAAACGATTATACCCACGACGGCATTCTCTTGGGACTGATGTATACCGAAACGCTGCAAGACGACTTGAAATTCGTTGCCAGCGTAGGTTCGCCCGATCCGTTGAGCGACGAACACATCCCGATGATCGTCACACTCAACCGGATGGGTTCCGTCAGGATTGCCAAAGACCGAAACCTCGAAGGTGCAGAACCGATGAACCAAGCCCCCGACGACGAAGGTGTATAAATCTGTTTCGACATCACCGACAACATATTTTTCTCATGTCATCATTCATCATGCCCATGAAATCGAAAGCACATTTATTGCTCGCCTTGTTTACCGCCCTTACTTTCTCCGGCTGCAAGATCGGTAAAGGCGACAAACCGCTCATCGGTTACCATGAACGACGCCCTGCCGTTGAACAAACGACAGAAGCGGCCGCACCGGACGAGACGGAAGAAAGTAAACCGTCGAACCGGACAGCTGCTGCCGACGGATTGGAGATCCCCGCCACTTCTCCTTCCATTCCCGAACAGATTCTTTATCGCACGGGCTACACCGTTTCTTATAATCGCGAGTGGAAGATACCCAACTGGGTGGCGTGGCATCTCTCTGCCGCACACACCGAAGGCAGGCACACCCGCAAAGGCATCCCCTTTCAGGAAGACACCGATGTGCCCATGCCCCGGGCAACCGATTCCGATTACTACAATTCGGGCTATGACCGCGGACACCTTTGTCCGTCGGCCGACAACCGTTGGGATGCCGAAGCACAGAGGGAGTCGTTTTTGTTCACGAACATCTGCCCGCAAAACCACGGACTCAATGCCGGCGACTGGAACGAACTCGAGATACAATGCCGGCAATGGGCAAAAGCCTACCAAGATGTTTATATTGTGTCAGGACCGCTTGTTTTCAAGAACAACAATTCACGCATCGGTCGAAACAAAGTCACTGTTCCCGATGCTTTCTTCAAAGTGGTGCTTCGCCTGAATCCCACACCGGCAGCCATTGCTTTCATCTGTCGCAATAAAGAGGGCAACCGCCCCAAAAGGGATTACGTCAATTCGCTCAAGGAGGCTGAAAGGCTCACGGGCTTCAAATTCTTTCCCAAGCTGCCGGACGAAGTCAAAAAACGAATCGAGAACAATGCCAACCTGAACGATTGGCGATAAAAAAGAAACACGTAAAATCAAGCCTTGTCGGTAACCGGAGTATGCTCTGTGAAGAGAGCTTTCTCCACAAGGTTGGTTAAATCGACGAAATCATCGATCGACAGCTGTTCGGGTCGCTTGGTCATGATGTCGGCGGTAAGGAAATCGGCGGGTGGTACCTTTCCGTCATACAGTTGCCTGATGCTGACACGCAACATTTTCCGACGTTGGTTGAACACCGTTTTGACAACACGTCTGAACAGTTGTTCATTGCACGCCAGTTGAGCCACCTTGTTGCGCGTCATTCTGATGACGGCACTCTTCACCTTGGGAGGCGGATTGAATACCGTTTCGTCGACCATGAAGAGATATTCCACGTCATACCATGCCTGTATCAGCACCGAGAGGATGCCGTAAGACTTGCTGCCGGGCAAAGCGGCGATACGCTGAGCCACCTCATGTTGGATCATTCCGGTGCAGCACGGGATGAGATGCTTGTAGTCAAGCATCTTGAAGAAAATCTGCGAAGAGATGTCGTAGGGATAATTTCCGGTCAGCACAAACGGCTTCCCGCCGAATACGTCTGCGAGATTCATACGAAGGAAGTCGCTCCCGATGATATTAGTCTTCAGTTCCGGGAAATGCTGCATGAGATATTTAACCGATTCTGAGTCAATTTCGACGGCTTTGAAAGCACGGTTCTTCTTCACTAAGAATTGCGTGAGCACGCCCATACCCGGCCCTATCTCAAGAATGGGAATATCGGCACAACTGTCCACCGTATCGGCGATACGGCTTGCAATATTCAAATCGGTGAGAAAATGCTGTCCGAGATTCTTTTTCGGTCTTACTTGTTTCATGTTTTACCTTTCATTTCTTTATTCTTGCTCACTTGAAAGAAAGAATTGTTCCTGTCCTTCGCATGGGCTTTCCGACACCGTCCGTCAACTATTTATGCAAAGAAAGACCAAACCGAGTGCAATCAAACTGGTTTGAAATTGCCGAGGTGCAGACTTTCTTATGCAAAGTTAAGAAAAAATTCCATGATACGCCCTACCCCTCATGCTATTTTGGCACAAACCACCTCAAGATAATTTGGCGATCATTCTTCATGAAGACATTCGGAACAGGCAAGAGCAGAAAGATCATAACAAACCGAAAAAGGAAAGAATATGTCACTGAAAATCAATTAGTCATCAAAACTTGCCCTTTTACCTCACGATACTTGCCCTTTTATCTTGCAAAACCTGTCCTTCTGTAAAGTCATTATAAGACTTTCAGCAAAGTAAATAACGAGGTGTCTATTTATCGAGGTTTCATCATCCAAATGGTCTTTTTATCATAGTTTCAGACGGATGCACATACTGCGCCTTGTATCCCATGCAGCTCACTTTCAGCACTTCATTGGTAAAAGCTTTTGGGATGACGGATTTCCCGAGGCTGTCGGTTGAACAACCTCCGATTACGGCGGAATCCTTCTTTGCCAGGGGTTGCACATTCGCGTAGGGAATGTTCTCTCTCGTATCTTTATCGATCACTATACCATGATAATTGTCGCTCTGCGCCTGGCCACAGAGAGGGAGGATAAGAAATAATAAAACCAATATCTGTTTCATCTTGCACTTAATTTATATTTTTCATTAACTATAGCTGGATTTGCGTCACGAACACTATTGCCACTTGTTCTGATGTACACATCTTTACTTTGTGGAGTTTGCACCCCATTGTCGACATATGATGTTGTGCAAAATCCGAATCGTCATCCGCTTTACAGAATCATTACCTAGAAATAAAATTTTTCTCGTCCAAAGATTTAACGGTAGATTCTATAAACTCCTACCTTTCATTTTCTGTTTGTGCGGCTTTTCCATGTGCTGCACATCAATTTTGTGTGGCACATGTCAAGCGACAAATACTCAACAGTGTATCCCAAAAGGACAAGCCTTTTGTCCAAGAGGAGTTATCTGAAGTCTTTGCCATAGAAGACCAAAAGATGAATTCCTTGCATGGATACGAACAATTGCTTAACTTTGTCGCAAAAGGGGAAAGGAAATATCCCGGACTCCGAAAGTATAAGAATCATCGCAACACCGCCTTCTTTACATATATGGACTTCCCTATAGAAGTGCAAAGGTGCATATATACTACCAATTGGATTGAAAGACTCAATAGAAAGTACAAAAGAACGATAAGGATGAGAGCAGCAATGCCATCACCACAGGCTGTTGTCTTTCTATTGGCGGCTGTGGCAATGGAGGAAACAAATACAACATATAGTAGAAAAATACATCTCTTTAAAAGATGGGACAAAGAGAAAAGAGAAACAACAATAGAGAAAAAAGAAAGATAACTTACACACTTTTTAGGACACTACCAAACATGAACTTTTGGGTTTTAATTCCTGCCTTTTCACGGAAAATCCTACCCTTAGATTCTGAGTCGGTTTCGTTTGATAATCGTGCAGACGAAATCGGACGGAAAGTGATACGAACGACATGAAATGTATAACCAAACGTTCTAATGACCGATTTGGGTTTTAAGCTTTATCGAAGACAGACGATGATTTCTGAAGGCGTTGAAATGAAAGTTTGATCTTGCGGGGAATAGAATAAAACAATACAGCTTTATTCTCTTTGGATGATAAGGAAAACAACTTTCTATAATGAGAAAGCTTGATAAAGAAAGATTCAAAATAATATGCCACGCCACTGCGTGAAGCATATTTACGATTATATTTCCCGAAATTACCATGTTTGAAAACAATATCAAGAATGAGGCGGGAATAGTGCCTATCTTTCTTTGTTATCGGGAAAGGGAATTGTCGTTCGGGAAGCCCGAGGTGATCTACAAGGATGGTACCCACGGCGGTGAACGCTCTCAGAAACCCCAAACGGGCAAGCATTTCTTTCAGTATGGCCGTATTGAGCTGATAATGATTCAAAAGAATGGCAACATCGCAAAACTGGCGTAATGCAACTCCCATTTCGACCAAATGATGATAGAGATGCAGAAAAGTATAAACCACATTCAGTTCGGGCGAGAGTGTCGGGACTCTTACATCATCAATCAGGAGGTGATGATACGGAATGGAATGAAGATAATCGTCGAATATTTTCTGATTGGAAGCACTTGCAAAGTGCATCAGTCGATAGTGCATCTCAAACAGTACCCCTTGATATGTGAAAGCAAGATGTTGCTCACCATCTTCGTCTTCTTCCTCAAATTCCACCTGCCATTGTTCCTGTAGGATATGCTTTGCTTGCTCGAAGCTACTTGCATCACAGTAGAAGTCGATATCACCGGGAGTTCTCATGTCACATACGCGATACAATGCGGAAATGGTCTGTCCTTTTACCACACAAAATCTGATACCATGAGATTCAAGCAGTCTGCAAAGAGCTTTCACCATCTCGAACATACGAAAGTTGGTGCGAGATAGTTCACGGTGAAAATTGAATACGTTGTAAGCATCTTCACGATACAACCGTATGCCGCTTCTCATCAAAGCCTCAGCAACCAGTCCTTTTACGGTTTGCTTTTGGGCAAGCAGTAACAAAGGCTTGATGAGATCTTGGGGAATTTCGTCAATGTCGGGCTTCCCTCCCCAAATTGAAGAACGAACCAATGAAAAAAGCAATTCCTTGTCGTTCATATCGCTATCGAATGATATATGGATATATGGAAAAGGACAGGTGTCCGTCACTTTTTATCAAGTCGGGAGAACACAGAATTGTTGGATACATATTCGGGTACGATTTCTTTCATTTTCTTCACAATTGCCATCTCATCAAAGGTATCGGCAATGGAAATCAACTCGTCGATATCTTTGCAGACAAGCCGATAGTCGTATTCTCGAACACAGGCTATCCTGATTTTATCGTGAAAACTCGGCTTTGTGTTTTCATCGTTCGACAAGACCTCTTCATATAATTTCTCACCGGGGCGCAAACCTGAATACTTGATTTCAATGTTCTTTGCCCCACTCAATTTGATCATTCTTCTGGCAAGGCTGTCAATCTTCACAGGTTTACCCATGTCGAACACGAATATTTCGCCGCCCTTTCCATGTGTTCCGGCCTCCAACACCAGTTTGCATGCCTCTGGAATGAGCATGAAGAAGCGAATGATGTTGGGGTCTGTGATGGTGACAGGACCACCGGCCTTGATCTGCCGCTCGAACAAAGGAATGACCGAACCGTTTGAACCCAACACATTGCCGAAGCGGGTCGTCACAAACTGAGTGGTTATTCCCGATTCGGACCGGTTTTGAGCAGCATTGTTGAGCGACTGCACATAGATTTCACAGATACGCTTCGAACATCCCATGACATTGGTCGGATTGACAGCCTTGTCGGTGGACAGCATCACAAACTTCTTGACACCATACTCGACACTCAGGTCGGCGATCACTTTCGTTCCATAAATGTTGTTCTGAATACTCTCGCTGGGATTTTCTTCCATCATGGGTACATGCTTATAGGCAGCTGCATGGAATACATAATCAGGGCGGAAAGAAGCAAAGATGTTCTCCATGCGCTTCCGGTTGGCTATGGAACCTACAACGATATTTGTCTTGATGTCGGGCCAACGCTCCTTCATCATGAGCTTGACATCGTTTTGCGGTGTTTCGGCAATATCTATCAAAACCAGTTCGGCAGGATGATAATCGGAAACTTGTTTCAGGATTTCATTGCCGATAGAACCGGCCGAACCGGTAATGAGGATTCTTTTTCCCTTCAACAACGCCCCCACGCTCTTCATGTCTACCTCGATTTCATTACGGGGCAACAGGTCTTCAACCTTGATCTCCTTCAATGCGTCGACAGACAGCATATCGCCCGGCTTCCACTCATGCGTTTCGGCATACATAAAGATTTTGACTCCCTCCTCTATCAGCATGTCTTGCAGATGTTCATCAGCTCTGAAGGCTTTATTTTGCATGGGCGACACCAGCACAGACTTAATCTTATACTGATGTATGATGTCTCTCAGCGAATCATTTACCTGATAGACCTCTACACCCATGAGAAGATGGTTTCGGAAATTATCGGTATTACTGATAAATCCTTTCAGCTTGAACCTTGTAGGTGTTTCGTTGTTGATGTGTTTCGCTATGCCGATACCGCCATCTTTCACACCATAGATAAACGTATTAGCACCATTATTGGTTTCGAATGACACCTCATAAATCATCTTAACGAGAATGCGGACAGCCCACATGATGATGGTTGCAATGACATACATGGCTATGATTTGGCGTCCTTGCAATCGAACGAAACTGATATCCATATGATATATGGGATAGTGTGCAATCAATGCTAAAATACATGATAACGTCATGGCGCACCCTACCCTGACCAAGTCGCGGAACGAAGAATATCTGATGACTCCGGAATAAGTCCTGAAAACCTTGAATCCTATCAAATTGAAGGCCATGTATAACAGGATGGTCCTTGACAATATCTCAAGATTGCCCAAGGTAACGGCACCCCGGTAATAGAGCCAAAAGACAAAGATTCCGGAGAAGTAACAGATGAAACTGTCTAACAACAACACAGCCCAATAAGGTAGTGCGTTCTTGGAGAAATACCAATGAGTAAGTTTATTCCAGAAATTCATGAGCTAACACTTTTACTATATGTCGCTTAATATAAATGATGATATATCACCATAAGGTCGGTAGAATCAATGATACCCTACCCTATTCTCAAACTTTCGGTAAAATTTATCGGGCGGTGGCGCACCGAATGATATCGGCGATACGTTCCACATCGTCATCGGAAACACATGGACCGGATGGCAAACAAAGTCCTTTCGAGAAAATGTTTTCGCTAATGCCGTTCACATATCTCGGAGCGTCATGATAAACTGGTTGTGTGTGCATGGGTTTCCACAAAGGTCTTGATTCTACGCCGGCCTTATCCAATTCTATCCTGACTTTTTCGACGATGGCAAGCAGTTCGCCATTTTTCTCTTGCCAATCATCGCGTTCGAAAGTAACGGTGTTCAACCAGTAATTGGATTCCATATCCGAAGACGGGGCAAGATGAATGTCAATGCCTTCAACATCATGCAACAAGTCTGCATATAGTTTTGCCAAATGCTGGTGGTGTGCTATATGTTCATCCACGATGGTCATCTGTCCTCTACCGATACCGGCACAAATATTACTCATCCGATAGTTGTAGCCTATCTCTTCGTGCAGATAGTAAGGTGCATCTTCGCGGGCTTGTGTGGCATAGAACATGATTTTCTGTTTCACTTCGGCATTCGGACAAATCAAGGCTCCGCCGCCAGAAGTGGTTATCATCTTATTACCGTTGAAACTCATGACACCGAAATCGCCAAAAGTCCCGCAGGTCTGCCCTTTGTACCGGGAGCCAAAACCTTCGGCAGCATCTTCCACAACAGGAATGTCATATTTTCTTGCTACAGCCATGATTTCATCAATCTTGGCCGGCATGCCATATAAGTAAACCGGAATGATGGCTTTCGGTTTCTTGCCTGTTGTTTTGATACGGTCCTGAATGGCATGCTCGAGCAATTCCGGATCCATGTTCCAAGTATCCTTTTCGGAATCTATGAATACCGGGGTCGCACCTTGATAAACGATGGGATTGCACGATGCTGCAAAGGTAAACGATTGACAAATCACCTCATCGCCGGGCTTGACGCCCAACTGAACCAATGCCAAATGAATCGCCGCAGTACCGGCAGACAAAGCCACGACCTCTTTCTCCGCAACTCTTTCGATGGGACTGTGGCCGGAATCTCCGGTCACAAACTTCTTCAAATCATCTTCGAAGGCATTGACATTAGGTCCCAAAGGAACCACCCAATTGGTGTCGAATGCCTCTTGTATATACTTCATCTCATTGCCGCTCATGTGAGCAAGGCACAGATATATTCGATTACTCAT
>JALETQ010000064.1 GCA_022781445.1 Prevotella sp. | reverse complement strand
GGAGTGATATGAGGCTTTGTAATCATAAAAAATCTGCAAGTTTCGCACATCGAAGATACAAAAAATTGCAGACTTGACAAAGTATTTAGGGATTTATATCACTGAATACCAAATATTAAATGACTTTTTAAGGGGCGACTAGCTACGCCTGCATATTTGGGGAAAGTAAAGGAAAAACATATTCTGTATTTGGCAAGATCGTTAAAAACAAGGCTGGCCTTTCTGAATATATGGGAAAAACTAAAGGATTTCTCTATGCCATACAACACTGAGAAATCCTAATGACCGATTTGGGATGAAATGAGGATGGTGTCCATGTTGTGGCGGAATCCGGCATCATCTTCTTGCTTTCGACAGATACAGCAGTGAATCTTCCATATAGATGATCTCTTCGCTGCACAGATAGTCCAATGCTGCCGTCACCCATTCCCGGGGTAACTTGATGGCATAGAGTCGGGTGATGGGGTGGGGGCCTTCGTCCTGCAGCAGATCAAGAATGGCTTTCTGGGCTGCTTCTCTGTTTTTCTGCTTGTCCAGTGCGCTTTGATGGTCTTCGATACATACGTCGCAATGCCGGCAATCTTTCGTTTTTTCTTCACCGAAATATCTGAGAAGTAACCGGCTGCGACATATCCTTTCCTCTTCGGCATACGACAGAATGGCTTCCACCTGCTTGATGTACCGTTCCAATCTGTCTTCATACACTTCTTTGGAAATGATGATGCGGGAACCGTCTTCGCGGTCGCGCATGAACGTGATGTTCGGAATCTTCTTGCGGGGGATGAACTGCAGAATGTTCTTCTGCCTCAATGATTTCAGACATACGTACACCTGATGCCTGTCAAGTCCAGTCTGTTGGGCTATCAACGATTCGTCGATGTTGCACAACCGGCTGAAGAGACCACCGTAGTTGCGGAGCAATGCCACGATGACGGCATCTTCTTTCGACGAGTTGCCTTTGAGTTTATAGAGAGCATCGCGGGAGAGCGTAAACGCCACCCGTGCCGAGCCGTCACCGTCGGCATCGTATTTGATGTAACCGGCGTCCTGGAGAATGTATAACGCTGATTCGACCTTGACGGGAAAATATTTATAAACTTTGCAGAACAAGTCGATGTTGAACTCGAAGACGGAGCCTTCGCCACTGTTGATGCCTATCTGAAAGAAGTAGGCCAGATGCTCATAAACATCCCTAATATATTCTTTCGGAGGGAAGTTGTCAGCGATGCGTTTGTTGAGTTTGTATCGGTCATGTTTGTTGTAGAGCAAGACCGAATATGCCCTATGGCCGTCCCTGCCGGCACGTCCCGCCTCTTGGAAGTAGGCTTCGACCGAATCGGGAACGTCGGTATGAATCACCAATCGCACATCCGCCTTGTCGATACCCATGCCGAACGCATTGGTCGCCACCATCACGCGGCATTGTTCCTCCTGCCAGTCCTTCTGCCGTTGGTCTTTGACGGCAGCTTCGAGTCCGGCATGGTAAAAAGTGGCAGTGATGCCCTGACGGTTGAGCAGGTCGGAAATCTCCTTGGTCTTCTGGCGGCTGCGGGCATAGACGATGGCAGAGCCCTCGGTGGAATGGAGGATATGCAACATTTCTTCCTCTTTGTAATATGTCTTCCGAACGATGTAAGAAAGGTTTTCTCGTTCAAAGCTCATGCGGAGAACATTGTTGCTGACAAACTTGAGCTGCACCTGAATGTCGTCGATGACCTTCGGCGTGGCCGTTGCCGTAAGAGCCAGGAGTGGCTTGCCGGACAACACTTCTCTGATCAAGGCTATCCGTAGGTAGGCTGGACGGAAATCGTAGCCCCATTGACTGATGCAGTGAGCTTCGTCGACAGTGATGAAGCTGATGTGCATATTCCTGACTTTGGTGACGAAGAGTTCGGACGAAAGGCGTTCGGGAGAAACATAAAGAAACTTGAAAGCACCGTAGATGGCATTATCGAGCGTTTTTACGATGTCATCTCTCGTCATACCCGAATAAACGGCACCTGCCGTGATACCCCGTTGGCGCAGATGGGCTATCTGGTCTTTCATGAGGGCAATGAGCGGCGTGATGACCAGACACATGCCTTCTTGTGCCAAGGCAGGCACCTGAAAAGTGATGGACTTTCCGCCACCTGTAGGCATCAGCCCAAGCGTGTCGCGCCCTTGGGCGATGCTCTCGATGATTTCGCGTTGTATACCTCGAAAGTCATCGTATCCCCATATCTGATGCAGAATCTCTTGAAAACGATCCATGAATGAAAGGAATGAAGCGTTCCCAACGGGGTTAACGGTCTTCTTCTTTGGGGCGTATGTCTTCGATTTGGAGTTGCAGGCTGCCGTGTTTGAAAATGTTGTCCCCGATGGTGTAGGCGATGTCGAACGACCGTTTGGACTTGATATATCTTGCCGAGGCACTTTGTCCGAAGGCTATTCCGTTGATGACGTGGTTGGATTTGGAATCAACCAGTTCCAATTTGATGTGTTCCTGCTCGCGACCCACCACCTTGCTGGTGCCGAAATCGTAGACATTCTCCGTACAGAACAACGGCTTGGGATTGCCGGGACCAAAAGGCGCGAGGCGTTTCAGCTCATTCTGCAGTCGCTTGTTGAGATCCCTGAAGTCAAGAACTGCCTCGATGTTCAAGCCGGGCAGGGTCTGCTCGGGCAAGATGTGTTCCCGGATGTACTGCTGGAAGCGTGTGCGGAACTCCTTGATATCATCCCATTTGATGGTCAGTCCGACGGCATAGGTGTGACCTCCGAAGTTGAGCAATAAGTCACGACAGCTCTTGATGGCTGCATAGACATCAAAACCTTCGACACTTCGTGCCGACCCGGTGGCAAAATCTCCGTCGCGGGTGAATACCACTGTCGGACGGTAATATAGCTCGGTTACTCTTGATGCAACGACACCGATGACACCTTTTTTCCAATTTTCATCATATAGTACGATACCCACCTGATGGCTCTGGCTGTCGATTTTCTCCACAATTTTGTTGGCCTCCTCGGTCATTTGCTTATCGATGTCGCGTCTCATTTCATTATATTCGTCGATATGCTGCGCTTTGGCGGTTGCCGCGGCTAAGTCTTTTTCGATGAGCAGGTCGACCGATTCTTTCCCGTTTTCCATTCTACCGGAGGCATTGATGCGCGGCCCCATCTTGAAGACGATATCACTCATGGAGATTTCTCGTTCGGCCAGTCCGCAGATATTGATGATGGCTTTCAGCCCGATGCTGGGATTGGAATTGAGCTGTTTCAGTCCGTGGTAGGCGAGGATGCGGTTTTCTTCCTCCACGGGTACGAGGTCGGCGGCGATGCTGACGGCACAAAGGTCGAGCAATGGAATCAGGCGGGTGAAGGGAATGCCGTTGTTCTTGGCAAAGGCCTGCATGAACTTGAATCCCACACCACAGCCGCAAAGATGTTTGAAGGGGAACGTGTCGTCGGGACGCTTGGGATTGAGGATGGCTATAGCCGGAGGCATTTCCTCGTCGGGCACGTGATGGTCGCAGATGATGAAGTCGATGCCGAGCTGCTTGGCATAGGCAATCTCCTCGTTGGCCTTGATCCCGCAGTCGAGGATGATGATGAGTTTGACTTGGGTTGATCGGGCAAAGTCAATGGCTTTACGGCTCACTCCGTATCCCTCGTCGTATCGATCGGGAATGTAATAGTCTATGTTCGAGTAGAATTGTTGGAGAAATTTATAAACCAAAGCAACGGCTGTACATCCATCAACATCGTAATCGCCATAAATCAGGATGCGTTCTTTGCGTCCCATGGCATCATTGAGCCGATCGACAGCAATGTCCATGTCTTTCATCAGAAAAGGATTGATGAGGTCGGACATCTGGGGACGAAAGAAACGCTTTGCCGCCGATTCGGTCGTGATGCCGCGCTTCACGAGCAACGATGCCGTGATGGGTGTCATCCCGATCTTGGTACTGAGGTCGTCAGCAACTTGCGTCAATTTCGGGTCTAATGGTTCGTAATTCCATTTAAAGTGCATGTTATGTTGTGCTTTATTATTTCAAACGTGTAGTTCTCTCGGCAGGTTTGCCGCATTTTTCAGCTCAAAGAGCGTGTAAAATTACGAATAATTTACGAGAAAAGAAGTATGGAGACTGAAGAAATGTCCCTTGAGGGCAATAGTGTCCTAAATAATTTTATGAAAACTCACGCCAATCTGCATCAAATCATTTGATTCGACGTTTTTATTTCTTTTCCAAACAGCACATCCCCCCCCTATGTCTCCAATTGGCACTCCGGCGGTGGTGTGAATGGTTTGTTTATCCATTGAAACAGATCGATTTTTGTAAATGTATTGAGTCTTAGCGATGAAACGAGATTTGAGAAGTGCCATTTGTATGCAGCCTGCTGTTTTAGTACGGCAAAGATCAATATAGTGATGAGTGCCGTCCATATCTGTATCTCTACGGCATTGGATGATGTGCCGACAAAACTCTTGATATGAAAGTTCTGCTTGATGTTTCGGAAGAAAATCTCAATATCCCATCTTGCCTTGTACAAGTCGGTTATGGTTTCTGCGGAAAGCTTCATGTTGTTGGTCAATAGTTCCACCGTGAATCCGTGCCGTGCATTGTACACGGCAATCCTGCGTATGGGCTTGGGGTATTGTTCGGCGGTATCATTTCCTGTCAGCCTGACAATCTCATCAATGAGTACTTCCGGATGAGCCTTATCAGGCAATTCCCGCTCTTTTATACGCTCATAGAGCAGGTTGTCTTTGACTCTGACCACGAAGAACACCTTGATGCTGTCCCAAAAGTTCAGAAGGGACGTGTCAAAGTAACCTCGGTCGCTCACAACGATACTTCCAGGCTTAACCTCAACCTGCCTTGCGGCAGTATTGTCTGCCACTTTTCCATCTGTAATATACACATATTTAGGAAGTTGCGTGTCGAAGTTCAATAACGTGTGCAGCTTTACAGCCCCCTTGGAATGGGTATAGTGCGCCCAATCGTATACCTCGGCACAAAGGGTGATAATGGTGGAATCGAGAGCATAGACTGCATTCTTGAAACGGAACTTACGACCGGAGAACTTCACCTGCTGTCCGAAATAATTCAACAGCGTGTAATAACACTCACGGAAGAACACACAGGAACGTTGCTCGTTCTGATAAGCAAGATTGGACTTGGAGGGAGCACGGGAGATGCCCAAGTGGTTGAGGTTGCCGCCAGCGGACTGAAGCCCGTTACTTATCTCACGAAGAGATACGCAGTCGGCGAATTGGCAGAATGTCATACTCACAAGGTGACTCCATGTGTTGAAACCCTTGGAATGTTTGTCCGTTCCATGCTTTTTTATCAATGATTTGATTAATTCTTTCGGTAATTGTTGAATTACTTGAGCCAAAAGTGTTATCTTTGTCATGAAGGAAGGTTGGTTTGCTACAAACACTAAGGTAATGTTTTTTACCTTAGTGAAAACTACTTCCTTCACTTTTCTAGAAAATTATTTAGGACACTATTGCTTAAAACGTAATAAACAATGTCAAACTATGAATTTAGAAGAGAAAATTATTAGCGAAATAACAGGTGAATTCACAATAGAGGCATATCAGAGAGGCTATCGCTGGGGAAAAGACGAAGTTGAACATCTCCTTGAAGACATCAACGAAATTCCAGATGGCCAGAAGTACTGTCTTCAACCTGTCGTAGTCAAAAACGTAAATGGCATTTATGAACTTATTGACGGTCAGCAGCGTATGACTACACTCTATCTGATTATGAAGTATTTGAATGCCTATGTTGACATAAATTATAGCATTGAGTACACCACAGTAACTATACAGCAATACAACTTCCTTGCAGACTTTCAGCATAGGAGCAGGTAAATTCCGCCTTGACGAAGGGTGCCTTTACGAGTGAATTATATTGCAAAATATTGCTGTCCGGTAAA
>JALETQ010000014.1 GCA_022781445.1 Prevotella sp. | reverse complement strand
ATTATCGAATGATGCAAATGTAAAAAAACATTTTAATATGGCAGTAGATAAACCGGTTTATTATTGAAATACGCGTTGTTTTTAACATTCGGCCGCCATCTGATAATAGGTCGGTAAACAATGCGTGGGTCTTTCCGATGAACGGCACGATATGATCAGAGAACGTTCTTGGAGAATCTTTCTTGAAGTCCGGTTGGATTCTAATGACCGATTTGGAATAAATGAATGTAACACCTGAAGAACAGGTTTTTGCCGTTGATGCGGGAAAGGTTTTGACGCGATGCCGCAACCCTTGTTTTTCAAAAGGGGAGGTTTGGCACGGTGAAAGGGGAACTTTCGTGGGGCAAAAGGGGAGGTTTGGGAAAGCAAAAGGGCCGGTTTTGTCAGACGGTCTTTCCGAAGAGGCTGGGAAGAAGGTGCGGAAAGGGAGATGGTCAGGGAAAAAACGGATGTCCGGGAAGACAGAAAGGGGGAGGAGAGCGATACCCGAAAGCGCGTCAAAGGCTGTCGGGTATCTCCTTTTTGGGGGTGATGCCGAGTTGCCGAATGGCATCCAGTCGACGAACGATGTTGCCCTTTCCGTCGGCAAGTTGGTTGTGTGCCTTGTCGAAATTCTGTCGCAGATGGTCGATGTCGGTACCGATTTTGAGGAAAGTCTCTGCAAAACCTACAAACTTGTCGTACAGATCGTTGGACTGACGGAGTATCTCTTCGACGTTTTTGTTGACCCGGTAGTTCTGCCACATGGTGTGGGTGAGCTTCAACGCCATGAGCAAATTGGCGGGACTGATGATGATGATGTTTTTCCGATAGGCACTTTGCAGCAAGGAAGCATCGGCTTTGATGGCGGCGGCATAGCCGCTTTCGTAGGGGATGAACATCAAGACGTAGCCTATGCTGCCCTTGACGAGCTTTTCGTATCCCTTTTGGGACAGTTCGTCGATGTGACGGTGAACCGATGCCACATGCTCTTTGATGAGGCGTTCGTGCCGGTCGGCATCATCGGTCCCGGTGGCTTCGAGATAGGCCACCAGCGACACCTTGGCATCGATGACCACCTTTTCGCCGTTGGGAAAGCTCACCACGGCATCGGGACGGTAGTTCCTGCCGTCTTCGGCTTTCACGTTTTGCTGTAGGAAAAACTGTTCGTCCTTCTGCAGTCCGCAGTCTTCCAAGGTCTTTTCGAGAATCATCTCGCCCCAGTCGCCCCGCAGTTTGCTGTCGCCTTTGAGAGCTTTGGTGAGGTTGTCGGCATTGGAGCCGATGCGTTCGGTCTGTTCTTTCAGTTCCCTGACGGTTTGTTGCTGTTCGTCGTGGAGCCTTTTCATGGCTTGTTCGAATGCCGTTTTGATTTCGGCTTTGTGAGTGGCATTGTCGCGATTGCTGTCGTTCACCGCTTTGGCAAAGGTCTCGATGCGTTCCTTGAGCGGCTGCAAGACACGCTCGATGCCGTCCTTGTCGGCCCTGAAAAGTTCTTCGCGACTTTCTTTCAGCAGCTTTTCGGTCATGGTTCTGATCTCCTCCTGCACCAGCCTGCCTTTGGTTTCCTGCTGCTTTTCGAGTTCCTCGCGCATCTTTCTGCCATATTCCTGTTCCCGGGCATAGCGGTCTTCGGCAACGTCACGGGCACGTTCAGCCCGGTGGAGTTGTTCCCTGAGGGCATTTTCTTTCGTTTCCCACTCCTTTCGGCGTGCGGCTTCGTCGGCTTGTTGTCGTCCGGCCGCCTGCCGGTGTGCATGGAGCGATCCGATGAGGATGCCCACCGCCAGACCGATAAGCAAATAGATGGCTGTCATCATGGTTGCAAAGAGATTTTAATCTTGGAAGTAAACGCGTTTCACACGGTTGCTGATGCCCGTGAGTATTTCGTAAGGAATGGTGTCGATGGCATCGGAAAGAACGGTGACGGGCAGGTTGTCGCCGAAGATTTCGACGCGGTCGCCCTCCCGACAGTCGATGTCGGTGACATCGATCATCGCCACGTCCATGCAGATGTTGCCCACGTAGGGAGCTTTCTTGCCATTGACGAGACAGTAGGCGTTGCCTCTTCCGAGGTGACGGTTCAGTCCGTCGGCATAACCGATGGGGATGGCGGCAATCACGCTGTCGCGTGTGAGAATGCCTTTGCGGCTGTAACCCACCGTCTCTTCGCGCGGCACGTGGCGTAATTGCAGGATGGTGGTCTTGAGGGTACACACGTTGTGGAGGATGCCGTTGGTGCAGCTGTCGATGCCATACAGCCCGATGCCGAGACGGCACATGTCCATTTGCCGTTCGGGGAAGTGCTTGATGCCGGCCGAATTGTCCATGTGGAACAGTATCTTGTGGGAAAATGCCGCCTGCAGGCGGTCGGCAGCCTTGGTGAATCGAGTGAACTGCAGGGACGAAAAGGCATCGAAGTCGTCACTGTCGGCACCGACAAAATGCGAGAACACCGAACGGGGCGTGACGGCCGATTGGCCTTGCAGGCGCGAAATCAGCTCGTCGATGTCGCTTTGGGGGTCGAAGCCCAGCCGGTGCATGCCGGTGTCGAGCTTGATATGGACGGGATAGTCGGTGATACCCTCCTTCTGTGCCGCCTTGATGAGGGCGTCGAGAAGCCTGAAGCTATACACTTCGGGTTGCAGACGGTATTCGAAAAGGGTTTTGAAGGCCGACATTTCGGGGTTCATCACCATGATGTCGGCCGTGATGCCGTTGCGTCTGAGGGTCGCACCCTCGTCGGCCACCGCTACGGCAAGGTAGTCTACGCGATGCTCCTGCAGCGTTTTGGCCAGCTCGACCGCCCCCGCTCCGTAGCCGTCGGCCTTGATCATGCAGGTCAGTTTTGTGCCGGGTTCGAGGAAAGAGCGGTAGTAGTTGAGGTTCTCGACCACCGCATTGAGATTCACCTCGAGGATGGTTTCGTGGACTTTCTTGACCAACAGCTCGGTGAGACGCTCGAAGCGGAACCGTCGGGCACCCTTGAGCAGGATGACTTCGTTGCGCAGGTGACAGAAGGTTTCGCTGTCGATGAAGTCTTTACAGTCGGGGAAGACATGCTTCTCGGGTATCTCGAAGAGGTCGCGGTGTGCCGAGATGCGGGGGCCGATGCCGATGAACTTGTCCACTCCGTGCAGCTTCAGCAGGTCGGAAACACTTTGGTAGAGTATCGTTTCGTCCATGCCGCTTTCCAAGATGTCGCTCAATATCAGGGTGCGCTTGCGTCCCCGGTGGTCGGGGCGGCGGTGCATGAAGTCGAGGGCGATACCGAGAGAGTTGATGTCGGAGTTGTAACTGTCGTTGATGAGGGTGCAACCGTGGAGGCCTTCCTTTACCTCCAGACGCATGGCGACCGGTTCGAGCTGTGCCATCTGTCGGGCAATGGTGTCGGTGTCGAGCCCGAAATGAAGTGCTGTGAGGGCGGTGGCAATCGAGTTTTCGATGGAAGCCCGGTCGATAAAGGGCAGGGTGTAGCTGCCTTTTTGTCCGCGGTAGCGATAGGCAATGCGCGTTTCGGCGGTGTCTTTCTCGACGGCGGTCACATGGAATGCCGCGTCCGGGTCGGTCATCGACCATCCGAGGGCTTTCGACGACAGTCCCTCTTCACGGACGATGGTGGCTACGAGCGGATCGTCTTGCGGATAGATGAAGACCTCGGCATCGCGAAACAGATGCAGTTTCTCCCTGCATTTTGCCGCCATCGAGGCAAATTCTTCCTGATGGGCGGTACCGATGTTGGTCAGAATGCCGACGGTGGGACGGATGATTCGTTGCAGGGCATCCATCTCTCCGGGCTTGCTGATGCCTGCTTCGATGACTGCCAGCTCGCTGTTGCGGTCGATGAGCCACACCGACAGGGGGACACCGATCTGCGAATTGTAGCTCTTGGGCGAACGGGTGACGCGGAAACGGGTAGCGAGCAGTTGTGAAATCCACTCCTTGACCATCGTCTTGCCGTTGCTGCCCGTGATGGCTGCCACCGGGATGGAGAACCGTTGGCGGTGGTGTTCGGCCAGCATTTGGAGCGAAGCCTTCACGTCGGGAGTGAGCAGAAAGTTGGCATCGGGATATTTTTCGGCATGGTTGTCGGGCAGGACCGTCACCACAAAGTTCTTTACACCCCGCTCGTAGAGTTCCGAGATGAACCGACTGCCATCGTTGCGCTCGGTCTTCAGGGCAAAGAAAAGGGTTTCTTCGGCGAAGCTGAGCGAACGGCTGTCGGTCAGAAGAAAGGCAATATGGGTATCGTGATGACCGTAACGCTGTGCCGACATCATGTCGGCAACCTCTTGTATGGTGTAAGTTTTCATGTTGTCAATGGTTGAAATGAAACGTAATCTGCGGATAGGCCTTCTGCAAAGCTTGGATTTTTGCCCGGGTTTGTTCCCTGAATCGCAAATAATCTGCCGACGAAGGGTCGAAAGGACGGTGGCCCAATGCCGCTTTGATGGGTTTCCAGCGTTGGAGAAACTCGCGGGTTTCGGGTGCAAAGTAGGTTTCTTCGAAGCGTTGGTGAATATAGTCTGCTGCCTGATCGGTGGGGTGCAGCATGTCGGGACGGTAGAAACGATAGTCGCGCAGTTCGTCGTTCATGATTTCGTAGGCCGGGAAATAGCTCACCGTAAGAGGCTTCTCGCGCACCATCCGGTCGGCAGCCAGTAACAGAACGGCTTTGGACAGGCGACTTTCGTGGTAACCGTACTTGGCGTAACGGATGGGGCTGACCGTGAGAATCACATGTTCGGTTCCCCGTTTGTCTGTCAGGGTGTCGATGCACCGTCTCAAATGGCCGGTACATTCGTCGATGTCCAGCTTCTCTTCACTGAAGAGGGCGTGGGGCATCTTGCGGCAGTTGTCGACCACTTCGCCCGTGGATCGCAACCGATAAATATGGTTGGTGCCCAGAGTGATGACCGCCACGCGTGCGGAATCAGGACATTGTTCGATGGTGTGGCGCACACTCACGGGGTTATACATCACGCCGTAGGGATTGACCGTGGCCCGAAAACAATCGTCGATGAAGCGTTTGCCCATGTTGTCGGCAAAGCACGACCCGACAAAGAGCATGGTGTCGCCGGGTAATATCTTAAAGTCGGATTTGGGAATGTCTACAATCGTTGTGAGTTGCATGGCGTGAAGCATATCGTCGTTCGGACTTCTTTCGGGCACGACAGCCGGTCGGCTTTTATGGGAAAACGGGTGTTCCCGTCATCATAAGGTATATTCCTTATATTATATAAGGTGTATCCCGGCGTGACGGTAATCACCTGTTGCCGTTTCCGGGTAACTTCCGGCAGCCCGGTCGTCTTGCCTTGTCTTTCCGGTCATCTTCTTCTAATCGGTGTGCCGTGATGACTTGAAAGAAGTCCGAACGGTATTTGAGGGTTGCAATCAGTCCGTTATCAGGTTTTCGCCGGTCATTTCGGCTGGTTGTTCCAGTCCCATGATGTGTAGAATGGAGGGGGCAACGTCTGCCAGTCTGCCGTTTCTGACGGTGGCAGAGTTGTTGTCGGTCACATAAATGAAAGGTACCGGATTGAGCGAATGTGCCGTGTTGGGAGTGCCGTCGGCATTGATGGCATTGTCGGCATTGCCGTGGTCGGCGATGATGATGGCTTCGTAGCCATTGGCTTTGGCGGCCTCGATGACATCTTTCACGCAGTTGTCGACAGCCCACACGGCCTTTGCGATGGCATTGTATACGCCGGTGTGACCCACCATGTCGCCGTTGGCGAAGTTGACAACGATGAAATCGTACTTCGCACGGTTGATTTCAGCCACCAGCTTGTCTTTCACCTCATAGGCAGACATCTCGGGCTTGAGATCGTAGGTTGCCACTTTGGGCGACGGAACCAGTATGCGTTCCTCACCGTCGTAGGGCGTTTCGCGACCGCCGTTGAAGAAAAAGGTCACATGGGCATACTTTTCGGTTTCAGCGGTGTGCAGTTGCTTCAGTCCTTTGCGGCTGAGGTATTCGCCGAGGGTGTTGCCCACGTTCTCTTTCGGGAACAGAATGTCCACGCCTTTGAAGCCGGCGTCGTAAGGGGTCATGCAATAGAATTGCAGGTCTTTGATGGTTTTCATGCCGGCATCGGGCATATCCTGCTGGCTCAATACATAGGTAAGTTCCTTTGCACGGTCGTTTCTGAAGTTGAAGAAGATGACGACATCGCCCTCTTCCATGCGTCCGTCGACGGCCGAATTGACGATGGGCTTGATGAATTCGTCGGTAACGCCTTCGGCATAACTTTCCTCCACGGCTGCCACAAGATCACTCGCGGGTTTGCCCTTGCCCTCCACCAAGAGGTCGTAAGCCGCTTTCACGCGTTCCCATCGCTTGTCCCTGTCCATGGCATAGAAGCGTCCGATAATCGAAGCGATGTGTGCATCGTTGCGTTGGCAGTGAGCCGCGATGTCGGCGATGAAGCCCTTTCCGCTCTTGGGGTCGGTGTCTCGGCCGTCCATGAAGCAGTGTACGAAGGTGTGTTGCAAGCCGTATGCCTTGGCGGTTTCGAGCAATTGGTACAAATGATCGAGCGAGCTGTGTACGCCGCCGTTGCTTGTCAGTCCCATGAAGTGTATCTTCTTGCGGTTGTCGCGGGCATATTCGAACGCCTTTTTTACGGCAGGATTTTCAATGAAGGTGCCGTCTTTGCAGGCGCGGTTGATTTTAACGAGGTCCTGATAGACGATTCTGCCGGCACCGATGTTGAGGTGTCCCACCTCCGAATTACCCATCTGTCCGTCGGGAAGTCCCACGTCTTCGCCCGATGCGCTCAGCTGCGAGTGGGCCGAAACGGCTTTCAGATAATCCAGATAAGGTGTGGGTGTACGGTATATTACATCGCCTTCTCCGTGTTTTCCTATTCCCCATCCGTCGAGGATGACCAATAATGCTTTTTTGTTCATAATACCTGTTGATAAATTGTTTGGATGGTCGGCTTGTTGCAGCCATCCGTTTTTTTATTGTTGTTTGCGAGAGCCTTTGCAAAAATGGCGGGGCCGAAGTGCTGTTTTCTCTCTTCCTTCTGCGACGCTCGACCTTTTCCCATGCAAGTCACGCACCGGCGTAGCCGAAGGTTGTCATTGCGGAAAGCAGAGGTTGTCGCTACGGATGGCAAAGTTAGTGAAATTTATCTACATACGTTCATCCCTGCCGGGTTATTTCAGCGGGTCGGTGTGCAAAGAATGGGTCGGAAGAGAGGGATGAGGGGGTGCGGTTGTTGTTCAGAAGGTGCATTTCTTGTCTGCCATGAGTGGCGGCAAATACGGTTGGGGGGCGCCTTGATGGCTGAATTTGTGTTCGGTTTTACCAAAACATGTCGCAAGGTGTCTTCAAAGACATCGAAACGTGTTATTTGTCTCAAATCGGTTATGGGATTCCGGGTCGGTTTCCGACAGACAGGATGCCGGCAAGCGGACGAAACCGGACGGAAAGTGTTATCTCGGTATGAAATGTAAAGCCAAACGGTATGAAGGCCGATTGGGACTTATTCCTTGTTCTTGATGTATTGAGACGGTGTCACATCGCATATCTTCTTGAACGACCGCAGGAAATTGGAATAGTCGGAGAAGCCCGAAAGTTCGGCAACGTCCTTGAAACTCATGGTCGGGTTGTTGTCGAGCAGCTGTTGCGCTTTTTGTATCTTGATGCGCAGTAGGTAGTTTACAGGTGTCATTCCCGTGACGGCAACCATCTTTCTGTAGAACTGAATATAACTCAAGCACATGTCCGAGGCCAGCAGATTGATGTCGATATCTTGGTTTTTGCTGAGGTGGAAATGGATTTTTTCGGTGACTTTCAGCAAGAAGCTGCGATCGATAGGTCTCAGCCCGTTTTCTTTCATGGCGTTGTTGTCGGTTTTAATTTTCGCCTCTTTCAGTGTCTTTGAGAATTTCTTACGGAGTCTTTCGCGTTGTTCGAGTAATTTTTCGACACGCATTATCAGTTCTTCGCTGTCAAAAGGTTTGTTCAGATATGCGTCGGCACCGGCCTGCAATCCCCGGAACCGGTCTTTATCGTTGATTCTGGCGGTCATGATGATGATGGGAATATGGTCTGTCAGCTCGTTGGCCTTTAGTTGTTCACATACTTCCAGTCCGTCCATCTCCGGCATCATGAGATCTGTGATGATGATATCGGGAACCATCTCTTGTGCCTTTTGCAGACCTTCTCTGCCATTATGGGCATGGAATACTGCATATTTGCTTTCGAGAAAGTTGCCGATATAGTTTGCCAAATCGTTGTCATCTTCCATCAAAAGTATTTGTTGCTTGTTTTCCTTGATGTCCTTGCTCAGATGAACCGGTTTACCCATAATTGGCAGTAACGGAAGATTTTCCCGTTCTTCAGGAGGGATCTTGTCAAATGATCTGCCACCGTATCTGATGGGGATGCGTACCTTGAAAGTCGTTCCGATACCGATGGTACTTTCCACCTTGATGTCTCCGTTGATGGAATCGATGATTTGTTTTACCAGGGCCAGTCCGATACCCGAACCCCTTGCCTTTGATTCGGTCTTTCCCTGATAAAAAGGAACGAAGATGTTTTCGAGCGTTTCTTCGTCGATTCCTGTACCGGTGTCCGACACGTTGAAGTATAAGAAATGACCGCTGTGGGATAAATCGACTGTGATGGTTCCGTTTTCGGGCGTGAACTTGAGGGCGTTTGAAATGAGGTTGTTGAACACCTTGTTCACGTAGTCGGGCACAAAGTCGATCACGCAGTTCTTGGGTGCCGTGTAGACAAGCTTGATTTTTCGACTGTCGGCATAGTCCCGATAGCTCTCGATGACCATTCCTATGTAGGAGACGATGTCGCCCGACCGCCAATCGGGGTCGCCCACCGCCGATTTTACTTTCGTAATGTCGAGCAGTTGGTTGATGAGTGTCAGCAAACTCTGCCCCTGTCGGTGAATGGTCCACATCTTGTCGTGCATATAATCGGGCAGTTTGCCGTCATTGGCCAGCTGATGACTCAAGCCGAGAATCACGGTCAGCGGTGTCCGGAACTCATGGGTGACGTTGGTAAAGAACGTTTCTCGCAGGTTACTCATCTTGGTCAACTGTTTGTTGGTGCGGATACGGATGCGCAGAATATAGAGAATCTGTGTGAGGATCACCACGAAAGCGATGAACACCAGTGCCAGAAGGGCATAGCTGATGAGTTTTGCACGGCGTTCGTCACTCGCTCTTTTCTCCGCGATACTGATCTTTTGGGCTTGTCTGTCCCGTTCGATGCTCAAGCGATCCTTTTCCATCTGATAGACCTTATTCATGTCCACCATGCTGTCTTTTAATGCTTCGGACCGTGTATAACAGTCAAAAGCTTTTTGGTAATCACCCTTTTTCTGATAAAACAGAGTGTAGAGGCTGTTCACTTCGGCTTGTTGTTCAAAGGACTTGATTTTGTCTGCCATGGCGGCTGCCTTGGCAAGATAAACCTTTGCCTGCTCCATGTCACCCGTGATGATTCGCACTTTGATGAGGGCACAGAGTGGTGTCAGCGCATGCCAATCGTCTTTGGAGGCTTTCATCAGTTCGTAGGCCTTTTCATATTCGGCCGCTGCCTTGTCATATTGCCTCTTTTTCTCATAGAGCTGTCCGAAATATGTATGACAAAGCGAAATACCCATATCGTTTCGGGCTTTTCTGTTGTAAGTCATCGACAATGTATAGTATACCCACGCCGAGTCGTTGAGGTTTCGTTTCTCAAAGATGGATCCAATATTGGCATAGTTGATGGCAAGTCCCTGCAGGCTGTGCAGCTTGTGTTCGCCTTTCAATGCTCTTCTGAAAGCACTGTCGGCGCGTTCGTAAAATCCTAAATTCATGTAAATGTTGCCCAGTCCGTTAAGGGAAACTACCAGATTCTTCTTTGTGATGGTGGTGGTATCGTTGCTCTCTTCACTGATTTTCAAGGCGCGGTAATGATATTCTTGTGCCACATCGAGCATACTCAACCGGCGATAATTGGTGCCTATTCCGTTCAAAATCTGTACCACCTCCAACGTGTCATTGAGCCTGCGAGCTTGTTTCAGTGCCTTTTGATACACCATGACAGATTCCTTGAACCGGCATTCTTCACGTAAGATCTTGCCCCATTGCCGTAACACGGCAATGCTCCCGATATAGTCTCCCTTGCCCTCCAATTGTTTTTGCAAGTGGGCAAGTTCGTCGATGTTTGTCAAAACTTTCGCTCTGTTTTCGGCTGTTTTGCGTTGTTGGGGAGTGACGGGAGATTCATTCTGTTGGCAAGCAACAGCAAAAAAAGTAAATACAAGTATCAAAAACACAAGCATAGCGGGTGACTTGTGTGGACTGTGGTATGTAAAATGATAGATAGTCATGAACCTTTCATATATCTTGAACATCTGTTGAAAGTAGTTTGATGCCGATTATGGTTTTTTTCTGCCCATGTCCGTCTGTTGACCGAAATCCTTTAGGCCGACGGTTAATAATGTTACAAAGGTAGCAAAAAAATCGGATTTGCACATGATTTGTCTTAAAAATGTTTTATATGTAAAGGATATGACCATAGAATGATGAGGATGTCCGATATACGGGATGGATTTCTCTTCGCATCAGTGTTTGTCGTTTGCCCACGGTGATGTATGGATATGCCCGATGTTGGTTCCGGAATGTACTTTTGTAAGGAGTTTTTCTCGGAAGTATGGAGGATGAGAGTTTATTCTTTCCTCGAAGACCGCCTTCCTCTATTTGGTAAAAAAGTGAGATTCCGATCATACGGAAATGTTTAGACAGGTTTTATAAATTCCCACTTTTAAACTTCCGTTTTGTATTTCCTGTGGGTCTTTTGATAGCATCAAAAGGGGCTTGGGGTGTCAAAATAAACAGAAAAGAGACCTTTATAGAGGATAATTCCTTATATGTGAGATATCGGAACATGCTTTTTATTACATCTTTCAAATGGTTGTAAATTAGATAGTTGTTACTGTTATATGATAGAAATTGCTTAGTCGGTCATGTAAAAAGGAAAGAAATTGCAATAAAAATGAAAGATATAACAACAAGAGCTATACCTCAATTGGTCTATCTTTGCAACATCATTGCCGAAAGTTGTGTTTTGTTGGTAGGGAAGAAAGCCGGCTGACGATACACTAAAGACCGGAAAATGAAGTTCGCCTATCAGCGATAAATTATCCGGTAACTGTCGGAAATATGGAAGGACGCCATCATTCAAGTAAGTTGTGTGTCCGGTGTCGAAACGAATGAACGGCTCTCGTAGGCGATGTTGAAGAACGGTTTCGACAGAAAGAAGTTTTGCAGTGTGGTTGTTGAAAAAGAAGAGAAGAAACTCTAACAGCACAATTCGGCGATTAAAATGTCCGGGAATTTCTCTAAACATTGTAAGGACTTCTGACTTTGCACTCTCTTTTCAAGTCATAACATAACGATTGGTTACCGCTGTGAGAGCGAAGACTTCTCGGAGGAATGTTTCCGAGCAATCAATAAAAATGAGTAAGGATGACACCAATGAACGGATAGTCGGGCTTTTACGGACGATACAAAATACAATTTGTAACAAGAGTCTCGGAAACATCAGCATTCGGTTCGTTTAAGCCTGCTGTCCGTTTTATATTTCTCTTCCATGACTTCCAACCACATGAAGGATTATCTTGTATAGCCATCGTTAATACTTACAGATTGTTGAAATATATGGATAAGGAGGGCGAATCTCTGAAAATTCGCCCTCCTTTTGAAAGTTTCGTTATGATCTCTTTTGTTTTCCGTTATGCTTTCGTTCTCACTTGTCAACATTGTCGTGAAGACTGTTTCTCTCTCGGGTAGGAGGAAGCGCGGTCTGATGACCGATTGGAGACTGTGATCTACAGGAATGAAAAAAGGAAGCGAACGTCTCACAAGACATCGCTCCCTTTTGATGACAAGGGTCGAGAAATCGATACCAAATGCATCGGCCGGTTATACGACCTCCCAGATGTCGTTGGTTTCGAGCAGTTCGTTGAAATTGTGGTAATGCTTGCTTGTGCTTACTTCCTCTATTTGCTGTTGCATGGCTTCTTCGTAAGTGGGCGATTCCACGTCTCTAAGGACGCCGAATGCCACGGGGAATCCCTCTTCCAAATCCATCATGGCCAGTTTGAGCTGCAGGGTGTTGTCCTCGCAGTGGGCATCATGAATCAAGATG
>JALETQ010000061.1 GCA_022781445.1 Prevotella sp. | reverse complement strand
GTCGTCGGGTTGGGCATGACGGTGTATGAGGCGTTCGTTCATCTGTGCGTTGCAATGCACGCGCGGCTCGTCATTGAAACGCTCCGTTTGCAGGGCACGAGCCTTCATCACCCGCTCCCTGATACGGCAGCTCGGCTCGCCCGGCGCCGCCTTGGAAATATCCCTGAAGGGCAGTGCCGCAATCTCACATTGTATGTCGATGCGGTCCATCAACGGCCCCGAAATCTTGTTGAAATAACGGTGTATCTGCCCAGGTGAGCAAACACAGCGGTGCGTAGGGTCACCGTAGTAACCGCACGGACAAGGATTCATGCTCGCCACGAACATGAATGAGCAGGGAAACTCTACTGTATATTTGGCTCTCGAAATGGTGATGGTGCGGTCTTCGAGGGGTTGCCGCAGCACTTCGAGGGTTTGCTTGGAAAACTCGGGCAGCTCGTCGGCAAACAAGACACCGTTGTGTGCCAGCGAAATCTCTCCCGGCTGGGGCGTGCTACCGCCGCCTACAAGTGCCACTTGTGAAATGGTGTGATGGGGAGCGCGGAAGGGTCGTTGTGAAATGAGGCTCATGTCGTGCCCCAACTTGCCGGCCACCGAGTGTATCTGGGTGGTTTCGAGACTTTCGGCAAGCGACAACGGCGGCAGGATGCCGGGCAGTCGCTTTGCCATCATGGATTTTCCACTACCCGGCGGCCCCACCATGATGAGGTTATGCCCGCCGGCGGCAGCCACTTCAAAGGCCCTTTTGACACTCTCCTGACCTTTGACTTCGGCAAAGTCGAGGTCGAAACGGCACTGCTGTTCGTAGAATTCGCGACGCGTATCGATCACGGTGGGTGCGGCATCTCCGTCACCATTCAGAAATTCTATAACCTCATGGAGATTCTCCATGCCGTAAACATCGAGGTTGTTCACCACTGCCGCCTCTCTGACATTCTGCCTGGGAACGATCAATCCTTTGAATTTCTCGGCACGGGCGCGGATGGCGATGGGCAGCGCACCCCGCACAGGCTGCAGTCGTCCGTCGAGTCCCAGTTCGCCCACCAACATGTATTTCGTCAGTTTGTCACAGTGAATGTCGTCGTTGGCCGCCAGAATGCCGATGGCAAGCGGCAGGTCGAAACCGCTTCCTTCCTTACGAATGTTGGCAGGAGCCATATTGACGGTGATGTCGGCCAAGGGGAAACGGAAGCCGTTATTGGACAAAGCGGCTGCAATACGGTCACGACTTTCACGGACAGCCTCGTCGCCGAGTCCGGTGAGCTTGTACTGAACGCCGCGTGCAATGTTTACTTCGATGGTCACGGTCGTGATGTCCAGACCGTTGACGGCGGCACAAAAGGTCTTTACGAGCATTGGTTGAAGGTTGAAAGAGAGATGAACAGCAAAATCGAACGGATTGTACGAAACGTAGAACTATCAAAGCTCAAGAGCCTCCGCCGATCAGTCTGCGAAGCGTGTTCTGCATGTCGGTGAGGTTCAAACCCCTCGCCACGATGCGCCCGTCATGTAAAATGAGATTGTCGGGGATGTCGGACAGGCCGATTTTCTGCAACAGAGGCGTTTCCATCATGCGTCCGTCACAAACGTTTTTCCAGCCGATGGTGTCACGATGGAGGATGCGCCGGCATTCGTCCGGATCGGCATCGACACATATTCCGAGTACCGACAGCCGGTCGCCATGTTGCTTCTTGAGCCGGTTGAGCATTCTTTGCATTTCGAGTCCTTCATAATTCCACGAAGCCCAGACATTGATGACAGCCACACCGCGGTTCACGTCACGGGCAGAAACATCGCGTTGTGCCACGATGTCGCGGGCAGAAAACGATGCGATGGAACTGCCCTGCATCGCCCCCTGTTGCGAAACGAGGTGGCGGTGGAGCCTTTTCAGGTAGCCGTTTTTATCCTGTAGTTGCAGCATTCGGGCAGCCAAGCGGGTAGCTTTCGGACAGTCGGGATTCGAGGATTGGACATAATATTTGCGGAGAAGCCACACGCCCACCGGTGAGTCGGGATGTTTGTCGATGAATGTTTCGACTTCTTTGGCAATGTCGGGAGGCGACATATGGGCGGTTTGCTTCCTGAATTCGGTCATCAGTTCGTTGGCTTCTGTACCCTCGACCTCCATTTCTTTCAGGTTGGTGACATCGGCTTTGATGTCCACCTGTTCGCCCGATGCTGCGAAGATGGGCTGTTCAGAGAGGTTGGGGAAAACAAGGACGAGGGTCATGTCTTTGTCGCAAGGCATCTCGTAGGTGAACCGTCCGCCCTCAATGGGTATGGTGTCAAGACCTTTTGTCGTTTCTTCGGGACTGTAAACATACAGCTCTCCGCGGTTGATGTGCAGCAATCTGCCTTCGAGTTTGAAATATCCGCTTTTGCCATTGCAGCTTTCCAAGAGCAGCAAACTGAGCATGGCAATGACCGAAAAGGCGGTGACGGTGATGCTTTTGCGTTTCATGAACAATATGAAATTGGAGGGTTGAGCCGGCTTTCCACACACAAAGAAACGGTCATCGATGTACGAAGACCGCCGGAGTAATCAAAAAATCGTGGGGAAGGAAGACTATTTGAGCAAACGCTGCAACCGTGGCGCGTCATCATTCTGCGGGCAATGCCGTTATGAGGTGTGTTGGATGAATCTCCCATAGTTGCAGAAATTAAAGAGAAATGATACCGTCCGGTCTTCCTGAACGTGTGCCGCGAGCGGGACTCGAACCCGCACAGCCATTACTGGCCAAGGGATTTTAAGTCCCTCGTGTCTACCAATTCCACCATTGCGGCGCGTGGTTTGCCATTCGATCCGGCCCGAACGGGAGCCTTACGACCGACTTTTGCGCTTGCAAAGATAAGGCTTATCCTCCGAACAACCAAACGATTTGCTATCTTTTTGGCACGGCTGACGGCAGCTTCCGCCCCGACAGACACCTGTCCGACGGCTTCAACCCGAACCGGTCATGAGAGCGTTGGTTCTACATTTCATGCCGTTCATGGCACTTCCCGGCCGATGACCGTCGCTTGCCGGCAATCTTACGGGTCGAAAGACATCCATAGGAACCGTCGTTGTCGGGCCTGACCCGTCACCAAAGACGAGGTTCGCCGGTACATCCGCTGGGCATCTGGATGTGGAGGAATGCACAAATGGTGGGTGCAATGTCGGTGATCGAAACGGGCTGCAGGCTCTTTCCGGGTTGAATGTTCCATCCGTAGAGAATGAAAGGGACGTGTGTGTCGTAGGGATTCCATGCAACGTGGGTTGTTCCCTGCCCGTAGGGAGCACCGGTGTAGCCCGCTTGCGGAATGATTTGCAGGTCACCGCTGCGTTTCGGGTGATAACCCATGATGATGCGCTGCTTGATGGCGGGCGGAATGGTCGCCGTTTCGACCTTATCGAAAGGCAAAGCATAGGTGATGTGTTCGTCTTTCAGGATTTCTTCGCACATCATATTCCTCACTTTCCGCAAACTGAGCTTCTGCGCTTCGATGGCCCGGTGGTTGAGATACACCCTGTTTTCGATGATGTCGAGTACAAGGTTATCGGTCGAAAACTTCTCTTTCCCGGCTTCATTGAGTCTTTTCTGCAGGGCAGCATAGTCTATCCTGCCGGCAGGAATGCCGTGGTCGTTGAGGTATTTGGCGTTGTGTGCCGCCGCATGGTCGGCGGTGAGGAACAAAAGATAGTTGCCTTTGCCCACCGTTTGGTCCAGATGACGGAGCAGCTGGTTGATCTCCCGGTCGATAGCGACATAGATTTCGTCGGTTTTATCGCCTCGCGTGCCGTAAATATGTCCCACATAATCGGTCGGAGAGTAGCTCACGGCGAGAAAATCGGTGGCATTTCCCTGTCCCAGACGCTCATTGTCGACGGCAGCCATCGCCATCCGGGTAGTCAGTTCAAGTCCGGCGGGAAGCGAAAAGAGATTTTCGGTGACCTTCGACCGGTTGGACCTGTTGAACGTTTTGACCCATTCGGGCAGGTCGTTCATGTAATATGAGCTGGTGATGAAACCCTTGGCAGACAGGTCAAACCAATAGGCCGCGTTGGCAGAGTGACCCGCCGGCAGAATAGCTGCACGGTCTTTGAGTGCCACCCCGATGACTTTCGACTCGAAGTCGGTAGCCAACCGGAGCTGGTCACACATCGAAGTGACTTGCGAAAGCGACGGCGACATGCCCGCACCTTTGCCCGAAACACCCACGAGATGTACCTTCCCGTCCTCGCAGCAATATGTTTTCTTTCCGTTTACATAGAAGTTGTTGCCGGCAATGCCGGTGATGGCAGGTGTCGTTCCGGCATAAATTACGCAGTGACCCGCCGCCGTTACCGTGGGAATATAGTTGTAATGGGTGTTCTCGAAGTTATATCCTTCTCTCATCAAGCGGTTGAATCCGCCGTCGGTCCATCGGTCGGTATAGCGGTAAAGATAGTCCCATCGCATCTGGTCGACCACGATTCCAACAACCAGTCTGGGACGTTGCACCGCAAAAAGATGGCATGACACCACGAAGAACATGGCAATTAAAAGATACTTTTTCATACACATGATTACTTTTTATCTACAGTTGAATGTACTATCGTTCAAACATCTCTTTCCGACAGGGATTTCCGAAGCTGTCACCGTCCGGCTTTCGGCATGAATACAACCTGCTTCCGACATGTTGGAGAGACCTGAACATTGATGCAAAGGTACACATATAATCAGCAAAAAACGAAGTTGAACGCCGAAATATCCCTTCTGACGAAAAGTTTAACCCAAATCGGTTATTAGAACGTTTGTTCAGAATCGTGTATCGTTCATGACACTTCCCGACCGTTTTTGTCCGCTTGCCTGTGTCTTGACAGTCGCTTGGCCCCGACATGGCAAGCTCTGCTTTCGACGAGCCGACGGCCTCCCTGCCCGTCAACCGGACAAAACCGGCCCGACTTCCATGAACCCGTCTGGGATTGTGGTTGACATTCTTCTTCCAGATGTGGCGCAACACCTCCGGGAATCATGCGGAAATGCTTGTCAAGTGCAGAACGGCCACACAAAAGAAAATAAAACAAAATCGCTCGTTTCCCATGCAAAAAGAGTATAAAATATTTGCACATATGCCGAGAGATGGCTAACTTCGCTGCGTTAAGGTTCGGTCTTCAGTTTCTCACCCCACCGAGAACATGCCGTAATTCCTGACAAACGAAGACGAATAACACCGCACACCACACTGCATCTGCACCTGTTGAAAGAAATCTCATCAAACCGCAAACGGCAAGACAGCATCGTTGACGTGTGGACAGCCAATACTCAAACTGCAAAAACATTCCAATTCGGTACTATCCTCGAAACACGACCACGAGAAGATGTGCCTTGAAACAACAAATCATGACATCTCAATCCAAGAAATATTACATCATCTTTGCCGCCATCGCCCTCCTTCTGCTCCTTGGCTGCGGCTACTGGCTATGGTCAAAAAGCACCTATGCCACCTGCGAACGCGGTAAGAAATTTCTGGAAATGGGGCAGAACGAATTGGACAACGACAACAACATCGATGCACTCATCAACCTTCAGCACGCCTACCGTCTGGCAGAAAAGTGTCAAGACCAGGAAAGTCGCTTCGAAGCCGGTGTATATATCGCTGTCATTTACAATATGACCGGACAACCCCAGCGCGCCTACGAACTCCTCAAATCGCTACAATACGTGGAATCGAGACGGAAGAAATACTATGCCTCCCAATACTATTACCGTCTCATGGCATACTTCCTCGCCACCTACGACCACGCTTACGAGGCATCAGCAGAAGCAGCAAAGAAGGTCATCGAACTGGACAAAAAACTCCATCCCAACGAAACCACCTTCGTATATGCCGACATGGCGAACCTCGGAGAAATATATTTCATGGGCAAGAACTACAGCAAGGCATGGGAAATAGTGCGACAGGTGAAAGACGTGAGTCCCGAGGGCAACCTGCTATACCTCTCGCAGTTGAACTACGTTCACAGTTCCTTGCTCCTCGTCGACAGAAAATATGATGAGGCATACAAGATTGCCAACGAGGGATTGGACTATGCCCGACAATACAAAATGGCTTCTCTCGAACTGCTCAACCTCGGCGTTCTCTGCAAAATCGACAGCGCACGCAAAGACCTCAAGAGCTATATGGCCAACAAACAAGCCCATGAAAGGCTGTCGGACGAGGTGCACGACAATGAAATCAACAGTCGCATCAAAGCCATTGAGATGCAGAATCAGATGGAAATGAAATGCACCAAGGCAGAAATCAACACACGATGGCTCTACATCATGGCAGGCATAGGCTTACTGACGGTGATCGCCCTTTGCATCGCTTTCCTGTATTTCCGAAGATATAAACAAGCAAAACATCGGATATCGGTCGTCGAAAGGCAAAGCATTCGCCATCACATCGAATGCAATCACCTGAAGAAGGAACTCAACCGACTGCACCAGGAAAGTGAGAAAGAACCCGTTTCCTAAAGCGGTGGCAATACCGATTGTCGGTCCGAACGGACAAGGTGACAGAACCAGCCTCCCCTCTTTTATCGATGAGACAACAAAGGTTGCCCTGCGATGCCTCCTTTGCGGCGATACAAACCAGAAAGAAAGATATGAAAACACGATTCACAGCCGTCGAAGAACGCTGGAACTGCGGCACACATGCCATAGGACTCATCATCGGACTGATAGGGTTTTATTTCCTCTTTGGCATCAATTACAACGATAAGGCGACCACCGTCGGGCTGTCGCTCAACCTCTTCGGTATGTTTGCCTCTTACTTTTTCTCTGCCGTTTATCACGGCTGTTCGCCCGAATCGGACTGGAAACTGCCACTGCGCAAGTGCGATCATGCCGCCATCTACTGGCACATTGCCGGCGCATACTCGTCGATGACGCTGCCCCTGCTCCACCATTCGAACTTTCCCGCCCTCCAACTGTTTTCATTCGTGTGGCTCTGCGCCATCGTGGGCACATGGCTTTCGTTTCGCCAGTTGAAACAACACAGCCACCTCAAAACCGTCTCTTACGTAGCCATGGGACTGAGCGTGACGGTCGCCATCAAGCCACTTGCCGACATAGTAACGTCCGAAGCAATGACATGGCTCATCGGTGAAGGCGTATTCTATATCGTCGGAGCCACCTTCTACAGCCTCTACCGACGCAGATACATGCACACCGTCTTTCATCTCATGGTCATCGGAGGCACCGTTTGTCACCTCATGGTGGTATGGCACCTGCTGACACAGATGGCATGACGACCGATATTTTATGCCAAAAGGAATAAAATTGAAAATTTATAACTAACTTTGCAGGCAATAAAAAACTATCATCGCGCACCCCGGGACATCGTCCGAGAGGCGCGATTTCATACAATAAGACCCATGAAAATCATCAACTTCAGCGATCAGAATTCCATCATCAACCAGTATTTGGCGGAAATCAGAGATGTGGACTACCAGAAAAACCGACTCCTTTTCCGCAATAACATTCAGCGAATAGGGGAAATGGAAGCCTATGAAATATCGAAGACGCTCGACTATCAGGCTAAAGACATCGCGACTCCCTTGGGCATTTCAAGGGTGAACGTACCGACCGACAAAATCGTGTTGGCAACCATTTTCAGAGCCGGCCTGCCTTTCCACCAAGGATTCCTCAACGTGTTCGATCACGCCGGCAACGCTTTTGTCAGTGCCTATCGCGAATATGAAGATGCCGAACACCACAAGGTGGGCATCCACGTGGAATATCTTGCCACACCGAGCATCGACGAAAAGAACCTCATCATTGCCGACCCCATGCTCGCAACAGGCGGAAGCATGGAACTGGGATACAAAGCTTTCCTCACCAAGGGTACCCCCAAGCGCATCCATGTGTGCTGTGTCATTGCCAGTCCCGAAGGAATAGACCACATCAAGCGTACCTTCCCTGAAGACAAAACCACCATCTGGTGTGCCGCCATCGACCCGGGAATGAACGAACACAAATACATCGTACCCGGATTTGGTGATGCCGGCGATCTCTGCTACGGAGATAAACTGTAAGCATTGCCACCATCACATACGACAAGAGGATGCGACGAATCTGTCACATCCTCTTGTTTTTTCATGACCGGTCGAAACCAAACCAGCCATTCGACTGCTATAATCAACCCAAATCAGACTCTCATGACCAATTTGGGCTTGCCGTAGCCCGTTATAACTGCAACAAACCGGTAACCAAGCGATCGACAACCGAACCATGTCGGCTCGGTCTCTCACGTCGGGTTTAGTTTCAAACATCGAGAAAGCCATTGCGCAGACTCCATCGGTAAGCCTGTAGAATTCCGTTCTGCCACAGGAAACACCTGCCAATGACCGACAATAAAAAATGCTTGCACGGTGCTTTCAAAAGCCTCCATGCAAGCATGATAATTCATGTTATGCACCCCCTCGGGGGAATGTCGTCAGAAAAACCGGATTTACTTGACGTATTTCTTGCCGTTGATGATGTAAATTCCTCTGCCCAAGGCCGAGAAATCGGTACCCATGTAACGACCGTCGATGCTATAGATACGGTTGTCTTTCTTCTGTTCATAGGTCGGAACGTTCAACTCGCTCACACCATTGATGAGCTGGCCAACCACGAGGACATCATCAAGGAAGAAGCGACCCGGTGCAGAGAAAGTGAACTTCACGGGACCATTGCCGTTAACTTTGAGGTTGTATTCGGTCCATTCGCCTTTCAGCATCTTCAGACCATCGGTGTTGATGGTGGCATTACCGCCCTCAACCCTCACGTAGAGTGAATCCTTGTCGTTGGCATACGGAGCGGCAACAAACGAAAGGAGTGTTTCTCCATCAATGTTGATTTCGGGAGTGGTGGCAAGACCGGGGACACCGGTGGTACCGAAACGGGCACAATTCTTGGCACCGTAATTCTTGGACTCACCGAAAGTCCAGCCGACATTGTCAGCAGTAAACAATGAGTTGGCACCCGTGTTCCATACCAAGTCGTTGGCACCGGTACCACGGCACTGGTCGAAAGTTTCACGGAAGACGACCGTTCCACGTTTATCGGCAGTGACAATGTTCTTGAAATTGAACGACACGACGCCTTTGGTGGTATTCTTCTTGATATTGGTCAGCGCAAAGTTCATGAACTTACGACCGTTGGTGTTGGCATTGTAAGTCATGGCTCTGGGTTTGGAGTAGTTGGTCAGGCTGTCATTACCGAAGCTGGGATAAACGTCGGTCAATTCATTGTTGATGGATGCCGTATTGTCAGCATGTACCACAGTAAGGCGTTGGTGAGCCCCACGGGCACTACTGGTAGCGTTTACCTGATTGGATTTCCAGGCAGCAGCATCGTAGTCCATGTGAAGAACGAGCAAGCCGGCACCGGGAATGCGGGCATCCCAATCGTTCTTGAAACGCGCTTCAAGCAGGTAGTATTCATCTTTGTTGTTCTGATTGTAAATGATATAGGCATTGCCTTGCTTGTTGATGGCAGCCATGTCTGAAACGACGGTGTCATTCTTCAACTCAATGGGGGTGAGCCATCCTGCAAACATACGCTCATAAGAGGTATAACCGGCAGGAACATAACCATTACCGTTGTAACTACCGTTATCCATCAAGTCCCAACTGCCCATACCGTAGTTGCCACCTGTTTGGGGAGCATTGGTATCATAGAAGTCCGGAAATCCCAAACAATGGGAAAACTCATGACAGAAAGTACCGATACCACTGATGTTTCCACTACCATTCAATTCAGAACCACAAGCGTAGGTATTGATCTTCATACCACCAAGATTGAGGACTTTATTGTAATCGCTCCATTGGAGCAACCACTCATGAGGCCAAATGGCATCGGTTTCATAACTGTCGGCAGCACCTTTGCCGGCATAGAGTACATAAATCTGATCTACTTCACCATCATTATTCCAATCATATTTTTTGAAATCCACAGAATCTTGAACGGCAAGTATGGCGTTTGCAGCCATCTCTCCGGGACGTTGATCCTGGCCGGTATAAGGATTGTTGCCACCATAATACTTCCTGTTCTGAGGCAATGTTACAGGGCCGACAACATCAAAATCGAGGATGAATTTACCATCACTCTGCGCTTTGAAGTAGTCTTTCACACTGCCCTTGAAGTCACCTTCCTGATAGTTTTCCTGATTAAGTATCTTGCTGAAAACCGCTTTGTTATGTCCCTCAGCAAACTTAATGTCTTTGTACTGAACAAGAATTACGAGTCCACGCTTTTCTCCAACGATGGGTTCAGCAGGTTGTTCTCCGACCTTGGACATCTGTACACGGCGTTGATTGGCAGCAGCACGGCGGGCAGATGCGGCGTTCATCAACTCGGAGGCCTCAATTTGTTGAAATACATCCTTGTCCACTGCGATTTGGGTGTAACATTTTCCGTCGGCCGCCTGATACCAATGACCATGTTCGTCACCGACAAGCTCAACCTTTACTTCTGATCCGTCGATTAGTTTGATTGTTTTCCACATACCTCGTTTGGCAGGTATGGCATTCATCACCAATGAAACTGCCAGCAAGGAGAATAGTAATAGTCCTTTTTTCATATCATTTTATTTATAAGTTCAGTGCTACAAATATAATTGTTTCTTCTTTAGTTCCCAAATAAATTATTCTTTTTTCAGAAATTATCAACTTCTATCAGTTTCAAGTTCAAGGAAATATGTCAGAAACTGTTGCTTTACTTCGCAGAATCATCAGTAAAACCCAACTTGGCCATAGAAATCCATGCCAACCATGCTGCTTCAAACCTTTTTTCTAAAAAAAAGCTTGCACGGAGGATCCGGTTCCTCCATGCAAGCTGTAGATTTATGTTCTGTCCCCAAGGGGACTGATGTCTGAAAAAGACGGTTTACTTGATGACCTTCTTGCCGTTGATGATGTAGATGCCTCTGCCCAAGACAGAGAAGTCGGTACCCATATAACGGCCGTCGATGCTGTAAATGCGGTTGTCTTTTTTCTGTTCGTAGGTCGGAACATTCATCTCACTCACACCGTTGATGAGCTGACCAACCACGAGGACGTCATCGAGAAAGAAGGGAGCGGGTGCGGAGAAGGTGAACTTCACGGGACCATTGCCGTTAACTTTGAGATTGTATTCGGTCCATTCGCCTTTCAGCATCTTCAGACCGTTGGTGTTAATGGTTGCATTGCCACCCTCAACTTTCACGTAGAGCGAATCTTTGCCGGTACCAAAGGGTGCGGCAACGAACGAAAGAAGGGTCTCGCCGTCGATGTTGATCTCGGGAGTGGTTGCAACACCGGAAGCACCGTTACCACCGATACGCGCACAAAACTTGGCACCATATTTCTTGGATTCACCAAAGGTCCAGCCTTCTTTGTCGGGGTTGAACTGCAGGTTTGCACCCGTAGTCCAGTTCAGGTCGTTGCCACCTGTACCGCGGCATTGGTCGAAGGTTTCGTGGAAGATAACCGTTCCGCGCTTGTCGGCAGTGACGATGTTCTTGAAATGAAAAGAAACCAGGCCGTTGGCAGTACTCTTCTTGATGTTGGTCAGTGCGAAGTTCATGAACTTACGACCGTTAATGTTGGCATTGTAAGTCATGGCTTTGGGCTTGGAGTAGTTGGTGAGGCTGTCGTTGCTGAAGCTGGGGTAAACGTCGGTCGACTCACTCCGGATGGATGAAACGTTGTCGGCAGGAACCACGGTGAGACGTTGGTGTGCCCCGGGAGTTCTGACGGTGGCATTCACCTGATTGGATCTCCAAGCATAAGGATCGTAATCCACGTGGATAACGAGCAAGCCGGCACCCGGAACGTTTACATCCCAATCTTTCTTGAAGCGTGCTTCGAGCAGGTAGTACTCGTTTTTGTTGTTTTGGTTATAGATGATGTAGGCATCGCCTTTCTTGTTGATGGCAGCCATATTGGTAACGACGGTGTCGTTTTTCAGTTCGATGGGTGTGATCCAACCGGCAAACATACGTTCGTATGAGGTGTAGCCGGCCGGAACATAGCCAGAACCGTTGTAGCTGCCGTTGTCCATGAGATCCCAGCTTCCCATTCCATAGTTGGGACCGCGGGTGGTGTCATAGAAGTCGGGATAACCCAAACAGTGCGAAAATTCGTGGCAGAAAGTACCGATACCGCAGATTTGATTGCCACCGTTCAACTCCGGTCCACAAGCATAAGTGTCGATTTTGATGCCTTTGACCGTGATCGGGCTTGTGGTTGATCCGTATGAAAGCTTATACTGGTGGGGCCAGACGGCATCCTTAACTTGGCTGTCGGCTTCACCATTGCCGGCATAAAGTATGTAAACCTGCTCTACTTCGCCATCGCCGTTCCAGTCGTATTTAGAGAAATCGACCAAATCTTTTACAGCGAGAATGGCATCGGATGTCATTTCTACGGGTCGAACATCCTGACCGGTGGCACCGTTTCCACCGTAGTACTTGCGATCATGGGGCAGATCAACAGGACCTACCACGTCGAAGTCGAGAATGAACTTGCCTTCGCTCTGTGCCTTGAAGTAGTCTTTCACGCTACCTTTGAAGTTTCCTTCATTATAGTTCTCCTGATTGAGCACTTTATTAAAGGTTTCTTTGCCGTGACCGTCTTGAAACTTGACATCCTGATATTGTGCGAGAATGACAAGTCCGCGCTTATTCCCCACGATGGGAGAAGAGGGTTGCTCGCCCACCACCTGTGACGGTCTGGTACGAAACATGTTGGCTGCCGCACGGCGTTCGGATGCTGCAGCCATCAACTCGGAGGGGTCGAATTGTTGGTAAACGTCTTTGTCGACAGCAATCTGCGTGTAGAAATTGCCGTCTGCAGACTGATACCAGTGACCATGTTCGTCACCTCTGAGTTCTACTTTTACTTCGGTTCCATCGACCAGTTTGATTGTTTTCCACATACCTCTCTTGGCAGGTACGGCATTCATTGCCAATGACGCGGCCAGGAAAGAAAACAGTAATAGTCCTTTTTTCATTTTGATTTGTTTTATAATAAAAGAATGTCACAAAGATAGCAGTTTGTTCTTTTGCCCCCAAATGAATTATTGTTTTTTGGGATTTCATGTGTTTTTGTCAGTTTCCAGCAGGTGCGTTGCCAGCGAATCGGCGTTCTGCACAATGACGGTGAGGGGAGAACGGTCGCTTGCCGCCGAGATATTGGCTTTGTCTTCATAACTCTGCATGGGCAGATTCCAAGGCCCCATGTGCCATCTGATGGCGAGAATTTCATCGTTGGTAAGCTCCAGACCGAGGCGGAGCAACATGATGACCGACTTTTCGCCATGTCCCACGGGGAAACGGCCGTAGTCACAGTCATAAGTCCGGTAGGTTTCCCACTTGCCCTGTTCGTCTTTACGCCATTTTTCAACCGGATGATAGATGTTGGATTTGCACACATCGTGGAGCAGGGCGGCAATGATGACACTCTCATGAGGCAACTTGGAAGCCAGTTCGGGTGTCATGTCGATGAGTTGGCGGGCGAGCATGGAGGCCATGCGGTACACGTTAAGCGAATGTTCGGTGAGTCCGCCTTCGTAGGAAAGATGACGGCTCACGGATGCCGGCGCGGTGAAAAACCCCGACTTTTCGAGATAATCAATGACTTCGTCGATGCCCTTTCGACAGGTCGAACGAAGCAGATCGATGAATGTTTGCTTCATGGCATGGTGTTTTGAAAGATGATTCAAGCTACATGGATTCGGAAGAAAACGTTGGTGCGCACAGAACCGGCAAGCATCCCAAAGACCGGTTTCGGGTGAACCATTCGGGAGGAAGCGTTGACGAACCATACCGCACGGAAGCACTTTCTTCGTCTTTGCAAAGATAGATAAAATCCGAAAGACGACCAAGAAACGGGACTGTGTATCGATATATGCAGAACCGGCCTGCACGCAAAGGACACATCGTTCATACTCGCGAATAGGGTTTCCGGATCGCTTTGCCGGGAAGGGGGCCGAATTGTTAACAACAACGAAAGTATAAGTTGTGCCCCACCGAAGTATAAGTTGTGCCTCACCGAAGTATAAGCCGGATTCCCCGTTTGGGTTTCGGTCTTTGGCATTTCATCTGTTTCGGCCGCGAAACCATCGGAGCAATAGCAACGGTACACATTCGATGGCAGGCTCCGACAAAAGAATCGGAGAAGAACCCGGGGGATTCTTCTCCGATACCTGTTTGCTACGGCAGCGACGGTACACGAGGTCACCGGTGCTGCCTGCAAGAGGAAGAATTTTACCTGACGGTAATCTTCATGCTTTGGGTTTTTCCGCCCACGGTGGCTTTCAAGATGTAAACACCTTTGAGACCGGCAACGTTCAGGCGGTCGGCTTTGGTACCCAGTCTGACTGACGCACCGGCAGCACTGAACAACTCTGCACGGTCATAGGGAGTCGTGAAGACGAGGTCGTCGCCACGCTGTTCCACACGAAGATTAAGACCTGTAACGATGAGTCCTTCCACTCCTTCGGGAGTGATGTAGGAGAACATGGTGTAAGGAATCCAATATTGACGGGCCACACGTTCGGGGTCGAAGACGCCGTTGAAGCTGTCAAAGAAACGGGCCGTGCGATAGCGGGCAGGGTCGCCGTCATTGTATGCCTCATGATAGAGGAACAAGGGTGCTGAACTTTCGTCGGCCTTGAACTTGTTGGCATCAAAGATGCGTTCGTATTCCACGGCGAGGTTGTTGCCGGTATATACGAAAGGCTTGTCGAACTTAATCGTGAGAGGCGTGCCTTCCTTGCTGCCTCCAACCTTGACAGAACCGCTGTAGACTTCTTGGAAATCTTCCGAGAGGAACGGAACGTCCCAGTTGGGAGCCACGGCCTCGAAGTGGTTTTCGGTTGTTTCGGCCATGCGGACAACGATGGGAGCGGTCAGCATTTCACCTTTGGAGGCACCATTATAGGTAAATTGCACACCGGTGATGCTGATGTTCTTGAACGGAAGCTCTCTGTCGAGGTAGATCACCTGCACCTTACTGTAGTTTTCGGTGAAGTTGAATGGGAACCACCAGCCCGAGATGCCGGGTGTCGGTTCATTAGCGGTGAACCACAGTTCATTGGTATTGGTCGAAATGTCAACCCTAACGCTGTTAGACGAAATGTTGTCGAACGGATATGTATCGCCTTCGAGGACAATACGGCTCTTCAGACTGATGGTTCCGGCAGAAGCGGGAGTCCACTTCACGACGACATTCTTGGTTTCGCCGGGAGCAACCGCCTCGGCAACCTCGGTCGTTCCGAGTACCTCCTGGGTATCGACATTGTAGAGTTCGACCTTGTAATTGCCTACCGGCATCTTGCCTTCGTTCATCACTGTGACGGTGTAAGCCTGCACAACACTTACGGCAGCTTTCTGGTTTCCGCTGAAAGCACTTACGCTCAAGTCGGTGTTGCTGTACTCACGGACGGACACATCCTTGAGATATACGATACTTCTGTCGGCATCCGAATAGACATCAAAGGCCAGGTAGCCTTTGCCGGCCTGAGGTTTGAAGATGTCCTTGCCGTAGAGATACTCACCGCTGGCGGTATGGAACTTGCCAAGATCTTTCACTACGGTCGACAAACCGGTCTTGGTCGGCTCTGTGCCATAACGTATCCGCATCTTCTCATAAATGGGAATTCTCGTTTCTTTCTCCACCCAGTTGATGGTCCAATAGGTATAACGAATCTGGTATTCCTTGCCTTCTTCGAAGATAAAGGCCGGCGAGATGAGATAATCGCTTGCAGGACCGACATTGTAGATATAGTTGGCTACATTCAGGTTCTTGTTGTAAAGCCAGGTAACGCCGTCGCCGTTGGCATCGAGAGTGGTCCATTGGTTGAACTCGTTTTCGGTCTGCATACTGTTGAAATAGGGAGCCTTGAGATCGGGACCATAGGCAACGACATTCGACATGGCAGAAATACCTTCGCCTTCGTTGTTGTAGGGCAACACTTCATAGTAGTAACCGGCAAATTCGTCCACCTGATCGGTGATGGAGGTCTTGGTGAGACCATCGGCAACCACCTTCATGTCGGGATAGCGGGTAACCTTGTACTTCAGGGAAGAGCTATCAAAGTAGCCGCCATTCATTCCCATCAGCGGAGCGGTCCAACTGACGGTACCTGTCTGTCCGTTCACCGAGAGCTTCAAAGCCTTCACCTGTCCGGGCTTGTCTTTGCCGATAAACGAAGATGCTTCCTTATAAAGACCGTCTCCGGCTTCATTGTAGGGCATTACCTTATAGGTGTAAATACCGTTCTGGGTGAGGGTATTGTCGGTCCATGTGTTGCCGGCTTTGCCTACTTCGGTCGTTGCAACCGTTTGTACCAATTCACCGTTGCGGTAGATTTTCACACCGCTCAATGAAGTCAGCGTCTGATTCTGATAGGTCAAGGTCGGGTTGGTCCAGCTGATGGTGGCGTTCAATGCACCATTACCGCCACGGGTGAGCTTCACGTTCGAAGGCATCGACGGAGCGTTGTCGGCAGCGATCTGGTAAGGAATGCTCAAACCGGCAATCTGTGTTGTCACATCAATCTTCACCTTGTTCTTGACCGTACCATTGGCATAATCGACTTCGGCAAGGTATGAAGGTTGGTTGCCATTACTTTGAGTGAACCACCAAAGGCGGTGGGTGGACTTATCGAAAGCCATGCTCTGCAACGGCCCGATATTGATTCCGAGACCCGGATCCTTGTTGATGACGGTCACACCGAACTTCTTGCTGGCAACTTCAGAAGCAGGAATCTTGATCAAATACGAATTGGCTGCAGTGCCGGTTTTGGTCAGATCTTGCGCAATACCATAGAAATCGCCATTTTCCACGGCAAAAGTCAACAACAGATGACTGATGGTGGCAATCTCTTTGATTTCATATGTTTCAGGATCGATGGTATGAATTTTGGTGAAACTCTCCTCGGGAGTCTGCGTATTCAGACCATATTCGGTGGCATAGATAAGGTTGGTTTTCTCATCATAGGCCAGCGCGGTGAACATCGTGGAGTATCCTCCGGGCAGATCGGCGAGCTTGGTATATTCTCCCGTCTGCGGATTGATGAGTCCCAACGACTGCGGCAATACCACTCCAAAACCATAATTACGAACGGCAAAGGCAAACAGCTTGTCGCCCATGAAGGTCATGGCAGTAAAATTGGTAGAACCTTCATTCGTCCCGAAGCCTCTAACCAAAGAATAACCATTGGGGTTTGCCGTGGTCATCTTCACGATTCCGTGTGTTTGGAAACGATAGTCGTACATCAGGATACCATAAATATCTGCCACCCCGTCGGCTTGATCGAAGATGATTTTGTTCGGATCAGATGCCTTGAAAGGAGGCAAGACCTTGGCATCGGACGCTGACGCACCACCCATGACCATGTTTTTCATGGGCAAGGTCGGAACATGGATGCGCTGTGGCTTCGCAACGTTCTTGTCATCATGTTGTCGGGCTGCATTCCCCACAAAGGAGAAGAGCAGCACGACAGCCATTGTCAATAATGATTTTCGCATAATTAATTGTAGATTTTTTTTAGATATTTGTTGAATTCTTATTTCTGAACCAAACGAACACCGCGCTTCATCACACCGTTCTTGAATGCAGCAGGCACAACACCCACATTCAAGCCCCCATTGTTCAAACGATAAGGAATTTGCACCTTAGCGGCATTGACGGCAGAAGCAGATGCGGGAGTGGTGAATGTCTTGGTTGCCAAAGGTCCCCATTCGCCTTTGATGTTCTGTGCCATCGAGAAGGCAATGTATTCGGTCGAGGGAGTAACCGTCCATTTGGCAGCATCTACACCATACTGATTCCAATAGGGATCCTTGGGATTGTCTTCCATCAGGAATGCCTTCACGCCGGCTTCACCCCACTCGGGCTTGTTGTAATTCTCGGTCGCGAGAATGATATCCCTGTGCAAAGACACCTGATCGTTGGGCGTATAGATTACTTCTTGGTAGTAACCGCCGGTGGCATCGCCGCCGAATTGACCTATTTCAATGGTCATTTCAGCCAAGCCTTCGCCACCGATGGCCTTGGTCTTGACATTGGCAATCACCATGCTTCCGTAGTTTCCGTTTACATCGAGGGGCAGCACATAAATCTCATAATCGGTATTGGGGATAAGATTGTTCCATGTCTGCGTATTTTTGTCCTGATAGAGTTTGCCGCTCCACTGCTTGATCATGTCGCCCATATTGGCAAATCCCATCATGGGTGCCCACTGTTCGAACTGTGCCTGTGCCTCGCCGGCTTTGAAAAGACAGGTTGCAAAGTTGGCACAATCGTTATTGGCGGTGAATGTCATGACCAGTTTGTCGCTGCCCAGTTCGTCGACTTTCCATTCGACGGCAGGACTTCCGACCACCTGGGCGGCAGGAGTGGTGAAGTTGGAACGCGATGCGCTGCAGGCGATACCATACTTATCGTAACCCATCGTAATCAGAGTGTATTCGGTAGCGGGCTTGAAAGGCTCTTCAAAGCCGTACATCTCGGCGTTGGTGAAATCTTTGAAATACATGGTTTCACCGGTTTTTTCCAAGTAGGTTGCCACCGAAGCATCGCTCGTGAGGGCATTGGCACGGACGGCAGGGATGCACGCAATGCGGAAGCCTTTACACTCGGGAGTCATCGTTACGGACAGAACAACAGTGTCGGCCTTGCCGGTTTTGTAGCTTTTGAACTTCACATCGGCAGCCACACGTCCTTCGATTTTGGTGAAGTACACGCTGTCTATGCGTTCAACCAGATAGCCCACGTGGTCTCCTTGTTTGGGCTGGATGATCATTCTATTGGGATTTACTTGGGCAGATGCCACGAAAGCAAACAACAGACACAATGAAGACAATAATATTTTTTTCATGGTTTACTTGATGAATTTGACGGTTTGGGTATTGATTTTAAGGATATAGGTTCCGCGGGTGAAGGCAGAAACATCGATGTTTTCGCCGTTCCATGCAGACAAGGAGAGCATATTCATGCCGCTGATGTTGAAGATTTGCAGACGGGCAGGCTCGCCGTTCCATCCTTTAATCTCCAAGATGCCGTCGCGACAAAGGGGAACAATCGTTCCACGAGTGAAGTCGGTCGTCACGGTTTCAATGCCGTCCACAAGTCCTTCAAAACGGATGTGGCGGATGTCGTCCATCAAAAAGACTTCTCTTTCGCTTTTATCGTTCTTCCAGACGAACATTTCATCGTTTCTGAACATGAGTTTCTTCACGTTGTCGAGGTCAAAACTCTTGGTCGAAGCATTATCATTCATTGTCACAACCATTTTGACCGCACCCTCATTTTGTGCAAAAGCTTGAATGCCACATAAAGTGGCAGCCAAGCTTAATGACAATATCAAATTGTTTTTTCTCATTTCTCTATCGGTTGTTGATTTGGAGTTTCACGTTATGGGTATGCTTACCGTCGGTCACCTTCACGATGTAAAGACCGTTGGCAAGGTTTGTTTGAGAGTAAGACTGTCCGTCCACGCCATAGACTCCTGCCACGTGATAACCGTTGGCAGCCCACAGACGGTTGCCCATATAAGCCACAACAGGTTTGTCGGATCCGCCTTCCGTCACGGCTTTGTCGATACCGGCAGCGGGCGAAACATACACTTGCGAGGTGTTGTAGACCATGCAGTTGGCATAATCTTTCATGTCTTGGTTGTGTACAAAGGCGACAATGCGCATGTTATCGGGGTTCCATGTCGGGTCAACTGTCAAGGAATAATCCTTGGTCAACTGATATTTCTCAAGACTGATGTCGTCTCCCCAAGGTTCACTGAGCACTTTTCGGATGACACCGTACTGATGATAGTTGGACGCACCTTTCTGTGTGGTTGTTGCCACGCCGTCTTCAATGGCATACACCGAGAGTTTAAGGTTCGTCTGATAAAGCATTTCCTTCACGCTGCTTTCCACATCGACCTTCACATCCATCTTTCGTGTTTCCTTGTTGTAATCAACTTTGATATAAGGCTGCACAAAGGTTATCAGTTCTTTGGCTTCGTTGAAGAGCGATTCGAGCACGCGGCTGTCCTCCACGAGGTAAGCCGGTCCGCGGTCACCAGGCATGTTATCAAACATTACACGGTCAACCATGATGGAAGGCGTGAAAGGTTTTCCTGTGCCGAAGAAGTATCCGTAATCGGGTTCTTCTCCCGCCAGCGCGAATTTATCCTTGAGATGATGCTTCACCCAGATGAACGATCCTTTGTCATAGGCATCGATGACGTGTTTATAAAGGCTGTGAGCCTCAACACTTTGCGGATCGCTTTCCTTGGTAAATTCTTCAAACAACGGTGTGTGGACATAGGTTTCGGCATTGGGCTTGACAGCATAGATGGGTGAAGACACCATGTTGTCTGTAGGATCAGCATCGACAATGCCGTTCACTTTTGTAACTTCGACGGAGAACTTGTTGTTGCCTTCGAGGGGAAATTTCACGTTGGGAACTTCAAACTTCAACTGCTCGTTGTGCGCCAGCGACAGTCCGGAAAGTTCTTTTGTATCGAAAGTTTTATCGTTTGCTTTGATGTCCAGCGTCAGACTTGTCACGTTTTCCATACCGAAGTTTCTTACCTGCATGGTGTAAGTCTGCGGGGTATCCATCACAACCATTCCGTTACCGAACAAGTCGGAGATACCGACATCACCCTTGGGCTTGGTTCCGCCATCGGCAAAGGCTCTGATACAGAAGTTATGGTTGACAAGATTTGTTTTCAATAAGTAGAACTTACCGTCTTTACCATAGTAATTCACTCCGAAAACACCTCCCATACTATGGTCGAGCAAGAAAACAGGAGTGGAATATTTCTCTGCATCGACCATATAGTTGGCACAGATATACAAGTCTTCGGTACCGGTGATTTCAACGGATTTGTCAAGTGTGACGCTGTTCCATCCGGGTTTGTGATCCTTGATGATCTTCTTCGCAACAGGTTCTTTCTCGAAATCTTTGGTAACAAAGACCGTCATGTATTCACTGACTTTGTTTTCGATGGCAAAATCGATGCGGTTGATTTTGTTGCCGGCGTATTTCTTGAGCAGATTGGCAGGCAGCTTGATACCGATGTTGATGGTTGCAGCTTCGGCATCACCGGCAGGTACCAACGGGCCACCGGTATGGTCTTCACAATAGCCCAGTCTTACGGGCTGTTCCTGCGCATGCAATGCTCCCGAGAACGGGAACATTGCTGCAACACAGAAGAAGAGGGCTGAAAAAAGTTTATTTTTCATGTTGTAATACATTATCTGATAGCAATTTTTTGCGTATTTGTCTTACCGTTTCCGGCAACTAATTTGAGCACGTAGATACCTTTACCGAGGCTGGCTTTCATGGTAGTCTGTCCGGCAGCGACGTTCTGTGCAGCGACAAGGCGGCCCATCGTGTCGAACACCTGAACACGTGCAACGTCCATGCCGTTGAACGACAGAGTGCCTTCGCTTTCGTTGTAAGACACGTTTCCGCCGACGGTCATATCATTGATGCCTTGGGAAATGCCCATGGCAAGGAAACCTACGGGTTTACCGGCAACGGCAAAGAACTCTTCGAGGTAGCTGAATTCCATGCGACCGTTGTAGCGGATCATCATCGGATTGTACCAATCCACGTTGTAGACGTTGAACAAGATGGGGAAGAGATTGCTGCTTTCACCTTCTTTCCATACCTGTACGACGAGGTTCTTGCCGAGTTGGTATTCGAACGGAGTATCAAACATGAACGGAATCTTCACGGTTTCGGTCCCCGGTTCGAGGGTTACTTCACCGTCGAACACCTTGGTGAGGGTTTCGTTTTTGCTCCATTCGTCGGCTTTGGTAGGACTGCTGTAAGTATCTTTCTTGTCAGTGTTGCCCATGTAGATCTTCACTTTGGTCTTCACAGCCTCGGCAAGGTCGTTGGGAGTACCTTGGAAGGCGATGCCGTGGATGGCGGTACCCTTTGTCTGGTCGATTTCCTTGGCGGTATAAACCATTTCGACGGTCGAGTAATGGTTCATGAAGTTCATCGGTTCGGTGGTCGATTGACCGGGATTCTTACCGTTGAGTTCGATGTTCCAAGTGGCCGAACCTTTCGGCAACACATTGAACTCGGTGGCCTTGGTCATGTCGTTGGCGGCATTCAAGTCGCCGGCGAGGATGACTTTACCGATGAGGTTCACTTTGCCCGACTGTGCCATTGTCACTTGCACGGATACATCAGCTTCAGCTTCGGCAGCCAGTTCTTCGGCAACGGTTGTTTCGCCCAAAACGCTGTTATCGGCGGCGTTGAGCACTTGAACCTTGTAGTTTGCCTTGGCAGTCTTGCCCACGTTCTTCACTTTCACCGTTACGGCAGAGGGAGTTTCGGCAACAAGTCCTTGTGTGGTAAGCTCAGCAGCTGCGAGGTCAACATCGAACACTTCTTCGATTTTGAAACCTGTCACGCCCATACTTCCGGCAGGAGCCGAGGGATCGCTATAGTAATGGAAGCCCACATGGAAGGTTCCGTCTTCGGGAGCGGTGAACATTCCCTGATAAGACTTCACAATATGATGTTCTTTCGGACGAATGTCTTCGAAAGCGACCACTTTTGTCTGCCCGGCAGCAACGGGTTCCTTGCCATAGGTGATGGCGAAGCTATACATGGCATCTCGAGCTGTTGCCATAAAGGCATCGAAGACAACACGGTAGCTCTTACCGGCTTTCAGAGCAAACTTGGGCGAGAAGAGATAGTCGTCGGCCTTGGCAGTCATGCTTGAATAGATGAGGAAATTCATGAGTTCTTTTAACTTACCGCCCGAGTAATTGAACATCTTGAGATCCTGATTGTTGTCCACACTGGTCCAGCGGTCGGCCTGTTCCTGTGTGGCAAAGTCTTCCACGAAGGCCGGAGTGTATGCCTTTCCGGCAAAGATGGCGGTTGATTTGGCTGACTGTCCTACGCCTTCTTTGTTCTTCGAAGTAATGACATAGTAATACTTGCCATACGTAGCGACGGTGTTGTCAACAAATGAAGTATTGGTGAGGTCGGTGGCAACAGTCTTGTTGTCGGGCATTCTCACGATATCGTATTTGAGGGTTGCCTCATCGTAGTTCTTGCCGGTGGCACTCGAAGAGGGTTTGGTCCATTCAAGACGGATGTCTTCTCCGACAGCCTGAATGCGGATGTTCTCCACATTGCCGGGCACGTCAACACCCGCATGTACATTGATGCTGTCCACCAATCCTTTTTCACCGTCCTTACGATAGGTGGTGAGGAAGTATTTGTTGATGCCTTGTGTGGCTTTCTCGTCGGTCCATGTCATGGCAGTGCCCATCTTGTCTTTGGCATCGACAGTGGCAATGACATTGTCTCTTGTGCCCTTGCTGACGGTCACTTTGAGCAATGTTTCGAGATTACCTCCGCGCCAGTTGGTAGTGGGATTGGTCCAGGTGAGGGTAGCTTTGAGACTGTTGTCTTCGGGCGAAGTGCCTTTGAGGTCGTTTACCTTGCCGGCAGCATCGCGGTTGTCGGCACCGATGAACGGAATGCCCAGCGATACAATATGGTTGGCATAGAACTGTCCTTTTCTTGCAATGGTCTTCTTGTCGACATCGATCACGAAGATGCGCTGTTCGTAATAGTTGTTGACACCGAGCCAATAGAGTTTGTTTGACTCATGGTCGAATTCCATGGTGTGGCTGAAGTTGGGGATGAATGCAGATCCTTCGGGTTTCATTTCCCATTGAGAAACTTCTGCAAAATTATTGTCGGCATCGAGCTTGGTCAGATAAGAACCTTCATAATATTCGTCGTTTGCGTCGGGTTTTCCCTTCACTGCATAAACGTCACCGTCATAATTGACGGCAAAAGCCCATGCGTAAAAGCCCAACGTAGCCTCTTTCTTATAGGTTCCGTCGGTGAGGTTGATGGAAAACACATCCGACTTGGTTTCGTACTTGTTACGACCCAAAGCCCATACTTTGTTACGTTTGTAGTCGTAAGTCATATCGTAAATCGTGGGCCAGTCATTCTCGTAGTCGATGTAGGTAAGATCAGCGATTTCGGTGACTTTCTTGCCCTCGAAGTCGACTTTGACGAACTGTTTGGGAATTTCAAAAAAGCTTAGCACGTCTACGATGTAGCCGTAATAGCCTTGTGGCGTGAGTACACCGGCACGGAGTGTACGTAAATGAAGTCCGTTGTCTTCGGGATAAACTTCAAAAAGTTTTTCCACATTGTAAGCGTCGTTCTCATAGAACTTCACATAATGGAGGTTACCGTCCGAGTCTTTCATCGTGCTGCCATACATCAGCACACCCTTCTTGGGGTTGATTTCATAACTGTTCTGTGGCTGAACCATCGGAACTCCCATCATGCTTGGCATCACGGAGGGAAAACTTTTGATTTTCTGAGCATACCCCACGAATGCAAAGCATAGGGCAATCAATGTCAGAAGTCCTTTTGTTGTCAAGTACTTTTTCATCATAGATATTTATTAAGTAGATTAAAAAACGTATGCGTAGTTTGGTTGATTCTCGAAAGAATTGCGGGCAAATATAACAAAAACATCACACACACACATCTGTGCAGAGTTAAATTAACAAAACATTTGCCACCCTTTATTTTTTATTAAGTACCAAAAAGCAAAATGTTTAAGAATGTCTATCCAAAGCCGATTACAAGTCTCGGCCGGCTTATCATCGTGAACTGCCTACCGGGTTACTGACAAACGCTTTTTCCGTGAGAAAAAGGGAGTCAGAAACGCACCGCCATCGACAGTCCTTGGGGGCTTACCGAGATGTCGTAACGGCTTCGTTCGCCTGTGATGAGGTCGCCCAAACGGTAACCAAGTTCGGTCGACAGGTAGCCGATGGCCGCACCGGCAGCCACATCATACCAATGATGACGGTTACGCACTACCCTGTCGACCGAAACGAAAGTGGCTGCGGCAAAGCCGCCAACACTGATCCACGGGCTCAGTTGGCCATACTCGTGGTGCAACACGTTGGCTCCGGCGAACGAAATGGCGGCATGGCCCGAAGGGAACGAGCGGTTGTTGGTGCCGTCGGGGCGGCGTTCGTGAATAGTTGTTTTGAGAAGTTGAACGCTTCCTGCAGCCACGACATACGATAAAGCCGAATTGACGAGCAGTCGTTTCCATGAACTTGCACTCTCCACACTCAGGGCTTTGAGCGCATAAACTGCCAGCCAGGGGGAATATTCCAAGTAAGTATCGATACCATCACCATGGTAAGTCTTGTCTTGTGCCGACAGTTGGAGGCTCGACAGAAGAACGAATATCCAGCAAACAATTCTTTTGATCATGGTGCAAAGATAAGAAAATAAAACCGTTTCCAAACATGATGCTTCACCGATATACCTTTATGCCTTTGTTTTTCGACACGACAGGTACTTCACGGCAAGGATTTCGGAGGTCGGTTTTCGGAGGAATAGACAGCAGGAGCCGATGTCTTTTCGATGATAACGAACGCTTTGAATCGACAAATCCCAATCGTTCATCAGAGCGTTTCGTTACAGATTTCTTGCTGTTCATGGCTCTTCCGTCTGATATGCCACGACCAATTTTGGTAAAAAAGTAATATCAACCATAGGAAACAAACCAAACTAAAAATGAAAAGTTCATGCAGACAAAGACTATACCTGCCCTTTTAACTTCCCAAAGGGCAGGTATTGCTTTCCAAAACCTGCCCTTTGCACGACCGAAAGGGCAGGTTTTGGAAAGCCCGATTGAAGGATTCATGTATCTACCTGTTTTTCTTTCATTTACAAATCAAGAAAAATCAATCTTTCCGACCCCTCACCAACGCAACAAGTCGGTATCCTTCGGGACACCGACTTGCCATATTGTCGTTCGTTCGGGGGCAACACCGATAGGGTATCACCTATCGCACGGTTTCTTACGGAAGAAAGAATGACGGATGCAGGATACACCGTGAGGTTATCAAACGGGCCGGCACAGCCTGCAACATCGGTCATCGCACCGCCTCGACAGTGTAGCCTTCGTTTTTCAACCGTTGCAGAACGCCTTCCTCTCCTATCAGATGACCCACGCCGACAACGAAGAGGGTGGAAGCCTTTTCCATGATGGCAGGCATCTTTTTCAACCAGTCGGCATTACGAACCGACAGCAGTCGGGCCTGCTCTTCGGGAGTCGGGTCGCAGCTGTTGTTGTATTTCATGTCTGTGGCTGCCTTGATCGCATCGAGGTCCTGGCTGTAATAGGCATGAATGATGCTGTCTACGACTTCATCTTCATGTGCCGAATTGTCGACCGAACACATCAACAATTCAAGCTGACGGGGTATGTCGTAACGCCCGAACAGCACTTCCATCTGCTGATCGATGGTTTCCAACCCACCGACAAGTTTGCCCTGACCCATTGCAGCTTTCTGAAAATAACTGTCAATGAGATTGGTGGCGTCAAATCCCGGTCCCTGACGCATCATATATTTCATGACCGACATCTGCAAGTTCAGCGCGATGGGTTTGAGCTTGGCCATCTGCGCCTCAAGCATGGGGTTGGTAAAGTCGGCTCCGATGGAAGCACGCAAGGCGGCATTGAGGCGATCAAGACGGTCGGGCGCAAGGAGCTTGGTGAGCGATTGTCCATCGGGCAGCATCATGGCTTTTTGGATTTTCATGATGCTGTCGGGGTTGGTCATGGATTCCATGATGAGTTCACCATAGACCTGTGCCACTTCCTGCTGGACTTTTGCCATACCGGGAATGGAATCGGCAAAGGCGGCAGATGCCAAATGGTAGGTGCCGACGATATAAGAGGGTGTCGAGAGGTTCTTGCCCGATATTCGATAAAGCAACTGAGCCTGCACACCGAGTGTCATCACGAACGACAACAAGAACAACGATAATAACTTTTTCATGTGTAAACGAGGATTTATGATTACTAATTATGATAATTGATGTACGTAAGGATCGTTCAGGCGGGCGCAATGAAAAGGCATTTTCGGAGACCGGGCGCAGACTCTCTTTTGCAAAGATAACTCAAATATCTTAAACTCCGACCGGTCATCCTACCATTTCTGCCAACAATCCATTGCTTTTTCACATTTCAAGACCTCTTCTTTCCGCCTGCCGGCAGCCTCATTGCCATTTTTTTTTGCGCAATAATCCATCACCGGCATTCGCAAAAGAATGTAAATACGTTGCCGAAATGTCGTACTTTTTTCTTATCTTTGCAAGAGAGAGAGTCTGCGCCCGGTCATCCGAAAAAGTCTTTTCAGGATACTCACGTGAACTATCCTTGCAAAAGCCTTGCCATATTACCCGACTTCTGTCGTGTGGCCGATGCTGTGGACTCGGTATCGGCAACCATGCTTCAACTGCTGCTTTTTCGCCTGTCGGCGAATGGTTGGAAGTGCTTTGCCGACTTGCTTCGAAAGTTTGAACACGACATCGGACATCTGCCGACGGCTTTTCTCTTTTTTTGACGGACACTACTGTCCGCAGATGATACCGGAAGATGACTTAGGATGGAAAGACACATCACACCAAGAGGCTCAAAGGCGACGAACGACCGTAACAACACCATAATATATATAAGAATGAACATCAGAAAGAAAACGCTCATACTCTTGCTCAGTGCCTGCTGTTCGGTGGCAAGCCAAACGGTGGCAATGAACACCTGCAACGATGTTTCGGCATATAACACAAACTTCAATGACAATAAAAAAGAAAAGAAAGAAGCCGAAAAGAAAAAGAAAGATACTTCAAAAGCCGACGAAATCATCGCGCACGCCATGCGCTACCGTGGCAAAGCCTATCGCAGAGGTGCTTCGGGTCCGAACGCTTTCGACTGCTCGGGCTTTACGGGATTCGTGTTCCGAAAAGCCAACATCGAACTCAAGCGCAGCTCGCGCGAACAGTTTACGCAAGGCGTTTCCGTGAAACGCAGCGACCTGCAGCCGGGTGACCTCGTGTTTTTCAGCTCTCCGCACTCGGGGAAAGTGGTGGGACACGTGGGTATCGTGACCGAAGTGTGCAGCAACAGATGCTTCAAATTCATCCACGCCGCCCGAAGCGGCATCAAAGTCGACGACTACTCGAACACCGATTACTACTGCGGCAGATATCTGGGCGCCCGCAGGGTGTTGTAAGAACAGTTCCTGACATGACGGATTCAAGGAGGGTTTGACACCTCTTCAGAGATAAAGCCATAAAAAAATAGAATGAAACGATGGTAAAACCGATGAGGACAAAACACAAAAAAACCGCCATTTCATCGAACCAACCTTCAAGATGAAAACATGAAAACCTCGTCGACCGAAACGGAAAAAGGAATGAACGGACGCCTCCTGACAGGCCGCCGGCCTTCATTTCCCCCATCAGCTCCGACACAAACCTCGCCGCGACTGACATGGCTTGCCATCATGCGAGGCATCACCATCCTCCTTGTGGTGATGAATCATGTGCAGCTCATCGACCTTTCCACGGGCGAAAACCATCCTTTTTGCGAACAGGTGAGCCAATGGTTCGCCCCCTTCCGGATGCCGCTTTTCATCTTCTCGTCGGGCGGACTACTCTTTCTGAGCCGTATAGACAAGGGTCGGAATACCCCCGAAGTGTATCGGGACAAGTGGGGAAGAATCATGACTCCGTTCTTTTTCTTCGTCATCGTGTACTACGGCATCAAATGGCTGATGGCGGGAATCGTCAAAACGCCGACGACGCTGTCGATGTCCGATTTTCTGCTTTCATTCGTTTATTTTGGCGGACGGCCGTCGGCACCGCTATGGTTCCTTGCCACGCTGATGACGCTCATGCTGCTTTACCCTCTGTTCAGGTGGCTCGCAGAAGTGCCGTGGCGCATGCACGCTTTCCTGCCACTGACCATCGCACTCCGCTTTGCGGATCTATCGGCATACGAGACCTACAACATATTCAACTTGTTACAGCTGCACCATCATCTCGTTTATTTCTTCTTCGGCATCTATTTCTTTCGCTTCCGCCTTTACAGATTCCTCGATGGAATGGGTCTTTTCATCGTCTTGCTCTGCATGTATCTCGGCCTCGCGCTCATCCACATGGATTTCGGGGCGGCCATGGTGGGCATCATGCTCATGGTTTCGCTGAGCCGACTGCTCGAAAGGCCACTGCCGGGACTGTGCAGGCATTGGCGCGACTACGTGTTTCAGGTATATCTGATGGGGATGATCTGCCAAGGTGTGGTGGAACTCATCATCTGGAAGCGGTGGTGTTACAACGAATCGCTCTTCGCGGTATTCTATGTGCTGAACATTGCTGCGGGATTATACATTCCGGTGCTGATCGCCAAGACGGTGGAACGCTGTCCGGTGAAATTCATCCGCTTGTGTTTCGGACTGAAATGAGGGAATGAAACATGAGCCGCAAACCGGCATCGCCTCGTCGGGGATGCGTTCTGCAGGTCCTTGATGCCGTTCACCGACAGGTCACGCCTCACCGGATGGTACTGAAGAAAAAGAATCAGGATGGTGCAAAACAAATCTTGCGCACGGCCATCACGATGTAAAAGCGGCGCGCAAGAGGCAGACGAAAGGCAAAGGAACAGGCAAACAGGTTGCCAAAATCATCAGGAACGACGATAGCCGGAAGGCGAAATGCCGACATGTTCCTTGAAGAACTTACCCAAGAAAGACTGGTTTGTGAAATGAAGTTCCTGCGCAATCTCCTTGATGCTCTTCATGGTATTCTTCAACAGAACCCTGATTTCAAGCACCACGTAAGTGTCAATCCACTCGGTGGGTGTACGTCTGGACACTTGTTTGACCGCCTCGGAGAGATATTTGGGCGTGATATGGAGACGGTCGGCATACCACCCCACCCTGCGTTCCTGACGGAAATTCTGTTCGACAAGGAGAATAAATTCGGTAAAAATGGACTCGGCACGGGTGTTTTTGGGCTGATGCTCTTGCTGGACTTTCCAAATCTCATTGCCAATCTCATAAATCAAAACCTTCAACTTGGCAATGACGATCTCTTTACGGAAGTGATGATCGCGGTTGTCGACGGTGGATTTGACATCTGAAAAACAACGCAAAAACATCTCTTTCTTCTCATCCGTGAGATGCAGAACGGGACTGGTGTTGGCAAAAAGAAACAGAGCGGAGATTTCACTCACTTCCTTCACGACCTCCTGAAAGAACAAACGCGAACTGACAATGGCAACTCCCTTGCAGTCGGGACTGAGCCGATAGCTTTCAATGAGTTGTCCTTCACTGAGAATAATCAGGTCGTTGGAAGTCACGGAGTGGGTTTTGGAGTTGACGACATAGGTGGCTTCGCCCTCAACGCACAAGCCCACAAAAAGACTTTGCAGACGTTTGGAACCTTCGGTGGTCAGGATGTGTTCGAAACGGTCGAACATAATGAGATCGTTATCTATATAACTATCCACATTTGCCACCGCTTTAGCTTGTTCGACGGTGATATCGAGCCATTCATTTTGTCCCATATATATTTGATTACATAATTCAATCAGTTAGTAAACAGGGATGTAGCCGCCTCCGTTTCACCCGATTGGATTCTGCCGGTCATCGGACAACGAAGTCCATATACTCATGAAGTTCATGACAATTCCCGACCTGTCACGGATAAACGATGAAGCCGGCTCTCTGCCAATCATGACAGACAAAGGGTGAATATTCCAAAAAAGGGGTTGTCAAAACAACCCCTTTCACGACTTTCAGTCGGGATGAGGCGACTCGAACGCCCGACCCCTACGTCCCGAACGTAGTGCGCTACCAACTGCGCTACATCCCGCTTGCAAACGATTCATAACCGAATTACGACTATCTAATAACCGTTTTGCGAGTGCAAAGATAGGCTTTTTCGACCGCACAAACAAATTTTTCAGAATATTTCTTCTATTATTTGCGAGGAATTGAAAAAAAAGTATTACCTTTGCAACCGCAATTCAAACCATGAAAGGTGCCTTAGCTCAGGTGGTAGAGCATCGGACTGAAAATCCGTGTGTCCCCGGTTCGAATCCTGGAGGCACCACTTTCATAAATGAAATTCAAAGGTCGCTCTCGATTTCTTCGGAAGTCGAGAGTTTTTTTGTACCCTTCTGATTGAAACAAAGGGCACAACAACAGGCCGGGAGACCCGTATCATCGACAACATGGATCGGATATGCGAGTCCTGAACGGCCGTTTAGGATTTTGGAGCCGCCATCCTGCCCTACGGCATCAGGCAAAGGAACGCACCGTTTTCATGCACGCAGAGGTTTTGAACTCAATCCATTATCAGATCGTTTCGTCCTGCATCCCATGCCGTTCATGGCATTTTACGTCCGGTTTTATCGGCTTTTTCCGTCCCAACATAAAAGGGAAACAGCAAACGATGATCCACACCAACAGGGAGGCTGCAGCACAAACGCAGACAAAGACAACGACGGGTTGCAGCAGGAAACCTTGATACGGCCATCCCAAACGGATGAAAAGGCGCGACATCAGCAGAGGAACGCCACCGCAAATGAAATAGAATGCCAACGAATGTTTGCCCACCCATTCGAGCGGTCTGCACCGTCCCACCCGATGAACGATGCCTGCCAAGAGCAGTGTTGCTGTCATGGTATCGACCAAAAAGAGGGCAAACGAGGTGATTTCGACGGGTGCCACTATCACCGAAAAGCCGGCACGACTCTCCAAATATTTGCAGACTATATATATTATAAGGTATAACAGTACGGCGGGAAGGCGCAGGAGAACCCGCAAACGAGCTTCATGCGCATGGAAGAAGTAGCCAGCAAAGAGGTAGATGAGCGACAAAAGGGCTTCGTTGGCATACCATATATTGAGGTCGGGGACATGTTTTTCGTGGTTCATCCAAGCCGAAAGCAGAAACGATATGCTGCAAATGATACCCAACAAGGTCATCCGTTGCCTCGTCATCTTCAGCAAGAGGGCAAAGCAAACCGAAGAAACCGCCAACGCAGCAACGAACCATGACGCCTGACCCAACAAGACAGGAAGGAACAAATCGGACGGTTGCAGGGAGTTGCCATGGGCCAACGCCTTGGGAAAAGCCATAAGAACGGTGAAAAGGAAATAGGGTATGACGATGTGCCGGAGGACGGACTGCAGCTTGGAACGCAACGAAAAGACCTGCAACATCGGACGATAGAACAGATAACCCGAAACGGTGAAGAATGCCATCAGGGCATTGCTCACATAGAAATGATAGGGAATGAGATGGCTTCCCGTGTCATAAAACGAGGTATGATAGAATAGAATCGCCATCATACAGAACCCTCTGATGACGTCTACCTCGTGGTTTCTCGATTGAACTTGGTTCATCTTTCCGATGGTATTGCGATTGACGACAACCTGTTTTTCAGGCTTCTTGCGCCCGACGGGCGACACTTCCGGCTGCAAACGGGGCGAGGACAAACGTTCAAGATTGCCGCAACGGATCATATTCTCCATAGCCATAACCGCCCGAATGTCCCTCCTGCAGCGATGATGCTTGCCTTATCCCACGACATTCCGCCTTCATCCGGCCGGCATTACGTCCGCTTCCGCCTCAACGAATGACCCCTATTTTGCAGACAGTACCTTTGTTTCCCTCTTCCGTTGCCGCCAAAACCATATACATTCCTCCCGCAACGGGCTTTCCATCGAGGTCGGTTCTGTCCCAAGTGAACGTACCTCCGTTGCTCTTTCCCTGCGCCACGAGTTTGCCGTTTGCCGTCACTATCTTCACATCTGCATTGTAAGAGAGTCCCACGATGGTCACGACACCGGTGAAATCGGGCGTTACCGGATTGGGATAGGCATAGACCTCGTCCTTCGACATCTCCTCGCTCGGAGTGGTGGCATCGCTCATGAAAGAACACAAACCTTTGTCGGTGGCGATGAACACCTCACCCGTCGCGCCGTTGATGGCGATGGAGTTGATTTTGTCTGACAGCAAATTACTGTTGGAAACGAGGAAATGATGCAGCTGGGTATTGTTGTCTTCGCTGATAAGATACACCCCGCTGCCATTTGTACCGAACCATTTTCTGCCACCACCGTCGACTGCCATGCACGAAATATCTACACCGTCAAGGAGGTAATCGGCAAAGTTGGTACCGTCATTGCGGGGCACTTTCACACGTTTCATCAACGCACTCGAACCCTGTCCGATGGCCTCGGCGGTGAGAACCACGGGTCCCACGTTGGTACCGATCCACATATCGCCCCGCTTATCCTCTGCCACACAACGCACATAGTTGGGCGAAATCGACTTGCCATCTTCATCATAAAACGACCGATAGCCGTTGACGGCTCCCGTCTTGGGGTCACAAACATAGAAAGAAGGTACATCCCAATGGTCGTTGACCATCCAGAGCAGGCCCCGACTGTCGAACTTCATGTCCCTGATGAAGTACAGACTCTTTTTGTCGGAATTGAAGAACAACTGGTGATTCACCTTCTCGAACGAGCCGCCTTTAGGTTTCTTGAGAAGCGAAACATCCGTTACGCGCGAATTGAAGCACCACAGTGTACCGCTGTTATCGAACGTCACGCCGGGCACGATGGTATAATTGGGGTTGCCGGATAGCACCGAAAGCAGCGGACTGTTGTTGAAATTATAGTGCGCCGTGAACTTTTTGTCCCTGAATTCGTAGACACCGCTCTTTCCAACCACTGCCAAATGTGTCTTGTCGGTAGGGTCAACGGCCATTGAAATCATGTCACGATAACCGTGACCGATGCGGTTTTCGATGTCTTCCTCGCACAAATCCCAGTCCTGCAGGTCGAAAATCTGCACCGCTGCCGGATAGTTCATCTCGGCAACGGCATTGTATCCGCCCCCGACCGAATAGAGAATGCCGTCCGAGAAGCGGAGGAAACCGAAGTAATTGTAACGCGGGCCGTCAGGCTTCACGCCATCGACGATCACCACCGAAGTACCGTCGGTTTGCCGTTGCACCGCCTTGAGTCCTCCGTTGGAAGCCTCCATCCATGTGGTTTTCGTACTTTCATCGGTCACCGTGGTCAGATCTTTCACCAATCCGCCGTATTCACCGGTGCGCACCCAGTTCTTTCGTTCGAGCAGGTTGGCGGTCAGCGGCGCCGAATAGCGTCCCATCGTCTTGGATTCGGCATGGATATATCCGCCTTGGATGTACGAATAATCCACCGGGAAGCCCAGATTATAAGTTTCACTGATTTCCTCTGCCTCCACATTTACTTTCAGAATGCCGAATGCCGTCGACAGATAAGCAAACTTTCCCTCCACATTGACCGAGTTCACCGTTTTGTCTTCACTCATCGATTGCCGGTAATATCCCGACAGATTCGACACCTTGTCAGTCATGTCGAGGATATCCATGTTCTGGTTTTCGTAAACGATGAGGAGCTTTTTTGCCTGCGGCACATAGGCGATGTGAGCCATACTGCAGTCGTTGAGGAAATTCATCTTGTCGTAAGTCTGCACGGTCTTGTCGCCCGGCCGGTAAGCATAAAGACCTTTGGAGCTGAGTACGAATACCCTGTCGCCCGCCCATTGCACTTCGGTGATCCCATGATAGGCATAGTAGATGTTCCATTTGCCGATGGGAGTCGCCCGCATGACGGTGCCGACGAAGATGGAAAGCAGAATGATGGCAAAACTTTTCTTCATGATGATATGGGGTTATGTGGTAAGAGTATTGTCGTTTCGTATGTCGTCTGACGCTTCGGAACGTTGCCGGAGATACGCCACCAGTTTGGCAACCGCCCTTGCCCGGTGCGAGATGGTGTTCTTGATGTCGGCCCCGAGTTCGGCAAAGGTGCCGTCGAAGCCCTCCGGTCTGAATATGGGATCGTAGCCGAACCCCGTCGTTCCGCGTCGTTCTTCGATGATTTCTCCGTCCACCCTTCCTTCAAACAGTTGCCACGGAGCCTTCGGCAGTTCTACGCCGGCATCGGTCTTTCCTTCAAACGACGTGGCTTGGGGCATCTCCTCGGGATTCATGATCAGTGCGATTACCGTGCGGAAGTGCGCTTTCCGGTCGGTTTTTCCGTCGAGGTTGTGCAGCAGCTTGGCCATATTGGCCTCCGAGTCGTGCCCCTCTCCGCCGGCATAGCGTGCCGAGAACACCCCCGGAGCCCCGTCGAGCGCATCGACTTCCAGTCCCGTATCGTCGGCAAAACAGCTGATACCGTATTTACCATACACATATTCGGCTTTCAGCAGAGCGTTGCCTTCGAGGGTACCGGCGGTTTCGGGAATGTCGTCATGGCAGCCGATGTCGTCCAATGACAGCACTTCGAAGTCACTGCCGAGCATCGCCTTGATTTCAGTCAGTTTGTGCCGGTTGTTCGTTGCGAATACTATTTTCATTCGTTGCATCCTTTTTTACTTTCACTTTGATTTGGTCGAAGCCTTCGCCATAGACACCGATAACGGCACTTTGGCTCACAAAGGCTTTGGGATCGGCCATCTTGATGGTTCTGAAGACAGTCACATTTTCGTATTTTTTGGTAATCAGACAGATGACTTTCACATCGTCGCCCGTGTAATAGCCGTGTCCGTCGAGGAGCGTTATGCCGTGTCTCACCTCTTTGCTGAGGGCTTCGGCCACCTCTTTATAGCGTTTGGAGAAGATGAGGAACTGCACCGATTCGCGCCGGGCGTTCATCACATAGTCGAGCACGAAGTTCATGATAGCCATCGTGCAGAGTCCGAACACCAATTTGCGGTAGTCGTGGAAGATGAACACCGAGCTGCCGATGATGAGCAGGTCGACGGCAATCAGCACCCGTCCGAGCGAGATGGGCTTGTATTTGTTGATGCAGGCTGCGATGATGTCGGTACCGCCGGTGCTGCCGTTGTGCAGAAACACGATGGCCAGACCCGTTCCGATCATGCTGCAGGCAATGAGGAGCGACATGAAATCTTGTCCGGGACCGAGCAGCTGTATGAATTTCCCGTCGTCGCCGGTGACCATCATCTGTCCTATCTTCAGGAAGAAAGAGAGCGCGAAGATGGCATAAATCGTCTTGGTCATGAACTTGAAGCCCAGAATCTTCAAGGCCACCGCCAGCAAGATGGCGTTGATAACGAAATAGGAGTACTCGATGGGTATGCCTGCCGCATAGAAAATGATGGCAGACATACCCGTCACGCCTCCCGAAACTATTTCGTAAGGCAACAGGAACACCGCCCACGCAAAGGCATACATGGCTGTTCCCAACGTGATGAACACGTAATCTTTGATCTCGTTTTTCAGTTTTGCTCGTTCAAGAATCATATCGGTCGATGATTGAAATGGTAATGATGGTTGTCCGCCTTCGGCGGTTCGGTCGGTACAAGGTTGACTGGCAGCCCTCCGGGACAGAACGGCCTGCGTGTCCGAGGTCATGCCACGGGCGGTCATCGGTGTTCACAGACGATGACCGTCGTGGCAATAGGGTTTATTTCACGACAATGTTCACAATGCGTTTGGGCACGACGATTACCTTGACCACCTGCTTTCCGTCGAGGTATTTGTGCGAACGTTCGTCGGCCATGACCGCCTTTTCGACGGCGGCATTGTCGGCATCGGCTGGAAATTCCATTTGGAAGCGTGCCTTTCCGTTGAAGCTCACGGTGAGGTTGATGGTGCTTTCGGCGAGGTAATCCTCGTTCCATGCCGGCCACGAGGCGTCACACACCGAATCTTCGTGTCCCAACAGATGCCACAACTCTTCGGCCAGATGGGGTGCAAACGGTGCGATGACCACCACCATGTCGGACAGCAGTTCGCGATTTTTACACTTGAGGGGTGCCAACTCATTGACACATATCATGAAAGCCGCCACACTCGTGTTGAAAGAGAACTGTTCGATGTCGCCCGAAACCTTCTTGATGAGCTTGTGGACAGCCTTGCGCATCTCGGCTGTGGGTGCTTCGTCGGCAGAGACATCCTCCTTGTTGTCGATGACGTTTTGGTACAATCCCCAGAATTTCTTGAGGAAACGGTGACAGCCGTCGATGCCGTTGGTGTCCCAAGGCTTGGACTGTTCCACCGGCCCGAGGAACATTTCGTAGAGCCGGAGGGTATCGGCACCGTAACGATCGACGATCATATCGGGATTGACTACGTTGAACATCGACTTCGACATCTTTTCCACGGCCCATCCGCAGATGTACTTTCCGTCTTCGAGAATAAACTCCGCGTCGGCATATTCGGGTCTCCATGCCTTGAAAGCCTCCACATCGAGTACGTCGTTTGCCACGATGTTCACATCGACATGAATGGGCGTGGTGCAATATTGGTCTTTCAGTCCGCACGAAACGAAGAGAGGTGCCTGCTTGGCATTGCCTTTTTCAACTTCATCGGTACGGTTTTCAACCCTGTAGACAAAGTTGCTTCGCCCTTGAATCATGCCTTGGTTGACCAGTTTCTGAAAGGGTTCTTCCTTCACCGACACACCCATGTCGAAGAGGAACTTGTTCCAGAAGCGGGCATAGATGAGGTGTCCGGTGGCGTGTTCGGTACCACCCACATAGAGGTCCACATTCTTCCAGTAGTTCTTGGCGGCATCGCCGACGAGCGCATCGGGGTTGTGCGGATCCATATAGCGCAGGTAATAGGCCGAACTTCCGGCAAAACCGGGCATGGTATTGAGTTCGAGAGGGAATATTTTAACGTTGTCGATGAGCGACTTGTCGACCACCTCTTGCCTTTCGGTGTTCCATGCCCAACGCTTCGCGCGTCCCAATGGCGGTTCACCGCTTTCGGTGGGCTGGTATTTGTCGATGTCGGGCAGTTGCAGGGGCAACTTGTCGAGGGGCAACATATAAGGCATATCATCCTTGTAATACACGGGGAACGGCTCGCCCCAGTAGCGTTGGCGCGAGAAAATGGCATCCCTGAGTCGGTAATTCACCTTCACCCGGCCCAGTCCGTGTTCGCCGATGAAAGTTTTGGCAGCCGCGATGGCATCCTTCACGTCCATGCCGTTGAGCGAAAAGCCGTCGAGAGCGGTCTTGCCCGGCATAGGCGAGTTGGCCACGATACCTTCTTTGGCATCAAAGCTCTCCTCACTCACGTCGGCACCCTCGATGAGCGGCACCACGGGCAGCCCGAAAGTGCGGGCAAAGGCATAGTCACGGGCATCGTGGGCCGGCACCGCCATGATGGCGCCGGTGCCGTAACCGGCAAGCACATAGTCGGAAATCCACACGGGGATGCGCTCCCGGGTGATGGGATTCACGGCATAGCTGCCCGTGAAGACACCCGTCATGCTGCGGTCGGAGATACGTTCGCGCTCGGTGCGTTTCTTGGTTTGTTCGATATATTGGTCGACCTCGGTTTTACATGCGGGAGTCACCACACGTTCCACATATTCGCTTTCGGGGGCGAGTACCATGAAGGTCACACCGAAGATGGTGTCGGCACGGGTGGTAAACACGGTGAGCGACTCGTCCGAACCGTCGATACCGAATGCCACTTCAGCCCCTTCCGATTTGCCGATCCAGTTGCGTTGGGTCTCCTTGAGCGAATCCGTCCAGTCTATCTGGTCGAGTCCGTCGAGCAAGCGGCCGGCGTATGCCGATACGCGCAGACACCATTGGCGCATTTTTTTCTGCACCACGGGATAGCCGCCACGTTCGGAGAGTCCGTTGATAACCTCGTCGTTGGCAAGCACGGTGCCCAGTGCGGCACACCAGTTCACCATCGTTTCGCCCAGATAAGCGATGCGATAGTTCATCAGCACCTCCTGCCGGCGTTTGCTGTCAAAGGCATTCCACTCGTCGGCGGTGAAGCTCATCTCTTCCGAGCAAGCCGCGTCGAGTCCCTCCGTACCCTGCTTGGCAAACACTTCTTCCAGCTCTTCGATGGGCCGTGCCTGTCCGGCTTGGCGACAATAGTAGCTGTTGAACATCCTGACGAACGCCCATTGGGTCCAATGATAGTAGGAGGCGTCGCAGGTACGAATCTCGCGACTCCAGTCAAAACAGAATCCGATGTTGTCCAATTGTCGGCGATAACGGTCGATGTTCTCTCCCGTTGTCACGGCAGGATGTTGCCCGGTTTGGATGGCATACTGTTCGGCAGGAAGTCCGTAGGCATCATATCCCATCGGGTTGAGCACGTTGAAGCCTTTCAACCGTTTGTATCGGGCGTAGATGTCCGAGGCGATATAACCCAGCGGATGTCCCACATGGAGTCCGGCTCCCGAAGGATAGGGAAACATATTGAGCACGTAAAACTTCTCTTTCTTGCTGTCTTCATCCACCCGGTAAGTCTTGTCGGCGACCCACCGGTGTTGCCATTTCTTTTCTATCTCCTTGAAATTGTATTCCATCGGCTTCTTCTTTGTCTTTTTTAATATGGTATGTTATGAAGCGACAAAGATACGACAAAAAGAGCGGAATGACAAGAAAATGCTCCAAAAACGCCGTCCTCACCCACCCCGACGGCTTGGTTTGCCCGCCGGACGCTCCCCACCCGGACGCACGGGCGGCCGCACGACGGCTGTCACCACGGACGGAGAGTTGCAGCAAGAAGGCTCTGCAACCGGCCGGAAGATTACATATAATTCCATAAAACACAGGCATCAACAAACAACGAGACCACTTCCATCCCACCATGGCAGCACCTTGCGTTTGCAAAAGGGCAGGTTTTGGAAGGCAGAAGGGCAGGTATGACCGCATGAAACCTGCCCTTTCGGGAGACGAAACGTGCCCTTTTGCAAACGGGGTGTTCACCACGGGAGACGGGAAGCAAATCCCTTCGGCCATCATCGGCACACACACAAATAACCGATGGGGCAAATTATTTCAAAAAAATCATCACGACAACAAAAAAAATGTTACCTTTGTCGACATCTATCAAATCAACAATCTAACAAACAAACTCATGAAACAACATTTTATGCAGAAAGTAATGCTCGCCGCTCTGTGTGCAGTCACCCTCCTCGGCATCAGCTCCTGCAAGGACGACGACCCAATCGGCAATCGTTTTCCCTTGCTCAACAAACAGTCATTCGCCTTCAACCGGACAGGAGGCCGCGACAGCCTGCTCACAACCGACAACGCAAATTTCCGCATCAGCGGTCATCTCTACGTGTATGTCGACAAGGACAACCAAGAAAAAGAATATCTGGCATACGCCAACTTGAATGCCAAACAGCAGGTCATCAAGAGCGAAGACAAAAAAGACGACAAGATTTACGGCGGCATTGAATACGAAAACGGCGAAGTGGAGAAGATAACACTCGAATGGTGTGTCATCACCCGTGCGAGAGACAAGCAGCACCGACCGCTCAACAAATACTATATCGACGTGAACGACAAAGCCAAGGACGGACTCTGTCTCGGCATTGAGGCCTACGACGAGGCTCCCGTACCCGTCAAAATTGAATGCCGGGGCGAAGTGAAACCGCAATAAAGCCAAACCGGCCATCAAAGCCCAAGGCGGTTTCGTCTGATGGACGGACGGACGGATTGCCGGCCCGGTGCAGGCGAAGCAGCCTACGACAAAACAAAACGACGGACCGGATGCCGGCAAGCGGACGAAAACAGACGGGCAGTGCAATAACGGCACGACAACATAACTTTGGTCCGCAACGAAAAGACCGAACCGGAAACCACTCCGATTCGGCCTTTTCGTTTTCCAACACCTGCCACAACAAAGTACCCCCCAATCGGTCATGAGAGCGTTTTTTCCGCATTTCATGCCGACGACCGCAATTCCGATTCGGTTTCCATGACCGGTTTGGGGCAAAAAAGGCAACGGCAGAGGGATGGAAAGCGTAGCGACGGGGGATAGGTCAGAGATAATTGTCGATCAGCTCGCGCACACCTTCCGACGCTCCCTTGCGAATGATGGTGACCCGATTGCCCAGCCGTGCATCGGCAGGCTTGGGGTCGATGAGATAGACGGGTGCCCCTTCAGGGACGAAACGTACCAGTCCGGCGGCAGGATAGACGGCAAGCGAGGTGCCGATGATGATGAAGATGTCTGCCTTCCGACACCATTCGGACGCTTCGGAGATGCGCGGAACCGCCTCGCCGAAGAACACGATGAAAGGCCGGAGAAGCGAACCGTCGCCCGCCAACTCGCCCTCCTGCACTTCGATCCGGTCGGGCGTGAGGGTGCGGATGTAGCGTTCGTCGTCGACATCACGGCTCGAGCATACTTTCATCAGTTCGCCATGCAGGTGTACCACGTGGGTGGAGCCGGCACGCTCGTGAAGGTTATCAACATTTTGCGTAACAATATCAACCTGATAGCCACGCTGTTCGAGCTGTGCCAAGAGGCGATGCCCTTCGTTGGGCTCGGCGGCGACAAGCTGCTTGCGGAGGTTATTGTAAAACCGATTGATCAATGACGGGTCTTTCAACCAACCTTCGTGCGATGCCACCTGCTGCACGGGATAATTACACCAAAGCCCATCGGCATCACGAAACGTGCTCAATCCGCTTTCTGCCGACATACCGGCTCCGGTGAGAATGACTATTCTTTTCATGAAACATTGTGTTTAACCATGCACAAAGTTAGTCTTTTTGCAGACAACCGCCAAAAATAAACCATAAAAAACAAACTCTCATCTTTGCCCGGCAAAAACGAAAAATTGGGTGGTGGTATGAAAAATATTCGTAAATTTGCAAACTATCACCGTAGGTCGTCTCGGACAACACACCGCAGACTGGGCGACGGACAAACTTGTTTTACCCTAAAAACATCGAAAAGATGGACGAAAAGACACGCGAAAAGCGCATTTACAGGATTACTTGGATAGGCGGACTGATTAACGTCTTATTGCTATTGGCCAAGTTTGTGGCTGCCGTGGCGGGTCATTCAGCGGCCATGATGGCCGACGCCATTCACTCCATGAGCGACTTTGTGACCGATGTCATCGTGGTGGTGTTTGTCAAAATGGGCGGAAAACCTGCCGACGAAAACCACGATTACGGCCACGGCAAATACGAAACGCTTGCCACGGCCATCATAGGCATCATGTTGCTGGGCGTGGGCATGATGATTGCCTACGACGGTATTGTCAAAATCGTCTCGGTATTTCGTGGAAACACGCTGCCGTCGCCGGGTATGATCGCACTCTATGCGGCCATCGCAAGCATCGTTCTGAAAGAATTTGTGTTCCGGATCACCATGCGCTGCGCCCGGGAGGTCAACAGCGAAACCGTCAAGGCCAACGCATGGCATCACCGCAGTGACGCTTTTTCATCGATAGGTACTGCCCTCGGTATCGGCGGTGCCATCTTCTTGGGCGACAAGTGGACATTGCTCGACCCGTTGTCGGCCATCATCGTCAGCGGATTCATCATCTATGTGGGCATGAAAATCACCTATCAGGCAGTGGGAGAGCTGCTCGAACGAAGTCTGCCTGCCGGCATAGAAGCCGAAATCGAACGCATCTCGATGAGCGAACCGGGTGTCAGCGAGATGCACCACCTGCGCACCCGTACCATCGGGGGCTACTATGCCATCGAGATGCACCTGCGCATGGAAGGCGACACCAGCCTCTACGAAGCCCATCGGAAAGCGAGCAACATCGAAAACCGCCTCCGCAAACAATTCGGTTCACGCACCATCGTCAACATTCACTGCGAACCGCTGAAGATCAACGGTACCTACCAGCCACCGAAGGTATGAGTGTTGCACCGCAACCATCGATTTTCGGATCGCCTTCCTTGTAGAGCCGGCCCCGCAATGACCACCCCATTAACCCGAATCGGTTCATGAGAACGTTTCCTGCATTTCATGCCGTTCATACCACTTTTCGGCCGACAAGTTGCATGTTTCATGCCCTGCATGGCACTTCCCTGCCGGTCAGCCGGTATTTTTGTATGCCGGCAGCACACAAAAAAAAGACTTCCCTGCGAGAAGTCTTTTCTTTTTCTGCGTGAAAACAATTATTTCACCATATCACCTAATTCAGCACCGGGCTTGAACTTCACGACTTTTTTAGCGGCGATAGTGATCTTCTGCTTGTTACTGGGATTGATTCCGGTACGGGCGGGACGCTCGTTTACACTGAAAGTGCCGAAACCGACCAATGCCAACTTGTCGCCTTTGGCGAGCAAATCCTTGATTGCTGCGAGTGTTGCATCCAATGCTTTTTTGGAATCTGCTTTGGTTAATCCTGAACCTTCAGCGATTTTGTCGATCAATTGAGTTTTGTTCATAACTTGATATTTATAAATTAGTAATAATGATTACATACCATTTCCTGCACGCAAATATAAGATTTTCATTTGAAACACCCAACAAAAAATAAAAAAAAGCCAAGAATTAAGTAAAAAAAAGCACCAAAGCGTCCTGTTTAAGGCCGTATAACGGAGTTTTTTCGTAATTTTGCGACACATTAAACTCCAATCGGTCACGAGAAGCCGAACCGGTTTTGTTTCGCGGCCGGACAGACGAATTGTCGTGTTTCGGGGGCGTAGCGGACTATGCCCGAGGCAAAAAGACAAACGAAAAGCCGGCAAGCGGACGATAACGGTCCGGAAGCACCGTCAAGAAAATGAAACGCCCCATGAAGCTGTCTTGACCGACCGGAATCAACCATCGCAAATCAACTTATCATCATGCGCAATTTACCCATCGTAACCAAAAACCTGCTTATCATAAACCTGCTGGCATTCGTGGCAAAATTTGTCCTCGAACGACAGGGAATCTTCCTCAATGACATTTTCGGCCTGCACTTCTTCATGGCATCCGATTTCCATTTCTACCAGCTGTTCACCTATATGTTCATGCACGCGGGCTTCGAACACATCTTTTTCAATATGTTTGCGCTGTGGATGTTCGGTGTCGTTGTGGAACAGGTGTGGGGTGCCCGACGGTTTTTGTTTTATTATCTGGTGTGCGGCATCGGTGCCGGTGTGTTGCAGGAGGTGTCGCAATTCGGCTCGCTTTATGTCACCTTGAACAGTTCGGGAATGCCTTTCGAGTTTGCCGACCTGTTCAGTCTCTCCGCCGCCGACACCCATGCACTCAACGCATGGAACACCGTGGGAGCATCGGGAGCCGTGTATGGTATCCTGCTGGCATTCGGAATGCTCTTCCCCGAACAACGAATCTTCATCTTCCCACTGCCCATTCCCATCAAGGCCAAGTGGTTTGTGATGTTCTATGTCGTCATCGAACTGTTCTCGGCATTGGGTACTTCCAACAGTCAGGTAGCACATTTCGCCCACCTCGGCGGCATGCTCTTCGGATACCTGCTCATCAAGTATTGGCAGAAACATCCCGACCCGTCCGGCAACCGCACGCAGAACCCCGCACAGGAGATGTTCAACCGCATGGCAGGCAACCGCTTCCGCCACAAAAAAACGTCGCATGAAGACGAATATGTTTCCTATGAGGAGGATCCCGTACACCGGGAAACAGACCACGAATACAACGAGAGAAAGCATAGGGAGGAAGACGAGATCGACCGCATCTTGGACAAAATCAGGAAGAGCGGGTACGACAGTCTGACGGAAGAGGAGAAAAAACGCCTCTTCGATCAAAGCAAACGCCGATGAGTCCACGCACTCCTTCGGTAAGACAGACGCTCTTTCGCGTCCTTGCCGGCTTCAATGCGGCATCGGTATCGGCGATGATGCTGTCGGGGTATTCGGGCTGGGTCAGCTCGGAACAACACCCTTTCTTTTCCATCTTAGGACTGATATTCCCCCTGTTTCTGCTCATCAACATCGCGTGGCTCGCCTTCTGGGTATTCTTCCGCCTGCGGTACACGCTCATCTCGTTCGTAGGCTGTATCCTGTGTTTCGCTCCCATCCGTGCGTACACACCCCTCAATATCGGTAAGGAGGTGCCCGAAAACACCATCAAGGTGCTTTCGTTCAATGTCTTTTGGTTTGCACCATGGAATCAGGAAAAGCCTAAGCCCAACCTCATCGTCGAATATCTGAAAAACAGCGGAGCCGACATCGTGTGCCTGCAAGAATCATCGCCCGGCGAACTGGGCTACGACTACCTGCTCGAAGAACTGCAGGAAGCCTATCCCTACCATCATTTCACGGGCCAGCACTCCGAGAGCGATGCCATGACCCTGTTCAGCAAGTTTCCCATCATAGACACCGACCGCATCGAATATTCGTCGGTGGGAAACATGAGCATGGCATACCGGCTGCTGATAGACGGCGACACGGTGCTGGTGGTGAACAACCATCTCGAGACAAACGGTTTCTCAAAAGAAGACAAAGAAAGCTTCAAAAGCATGATACAAGGCGACTTGAAGGACGAGAAGCCGACCGACGTGTCGCGCAGCCTCGCCAACAAGCTCATGGATGCCGCCCGCAAAAGGGCACCGCAGGCAGATGCCGTGGCACGATACATCGCCGAGAGTAAAACCAAACATATCATCGTGTGTGGCGACTTCAACGACACTCCCCTTTCGTATGCCCACCGAACGATAGCCAAAAGGCTGACCGACTGTTATATCGCCACCGCCAACGGTCCGGGGTTCTCCTACCACGAAAACAGCATCCATGTGCGTATCGACAATATCTTTTGCTCGGACAGTTTCACACCCTACGCCTGTGAAGTCGACAAAAGCATCAAAACCTCCGACCACTACCCCATCCACTGCCGCCTGAAGTTTCACAAAGACTCCTGAAACGGCAAGTTCTTTCTATCCCAAATCAGCCTGCAGGCAGTTTGGTTCTGCATTTCACGCCATTCAGTACACCTTAGGGAACAAATCCTATCGGTTACCGGCATCCCGCTTGGCGGTTTTATTTGCCGTGGATTGTGATGCTTTCACAAACCGACAAACCTTCGCATAGAAAAACAAACCAAACCGTTTCGGAATCACTTGACCGACTCGGAATCTCATGACCGATTCGGGTTAAAGGGTGTTCTTTCAGTCGTTTGAAGCAAAAAAAGCAAAGAAAACCGAGAGAAATTTCTGAAAACATGAAAAAATAATTATCTTTGCACGCTATAAAACGACACGGAAAAGCAAAAAATAAAATAAATAATATCAACTCAAAATGCAAAACAAAGGTATTGTAATCGTCACCGCGATCTTGCTTACCCTCGCAAGTATCTTCTACTTGTCGTTCTCTGTGGCAACAAGCTACTACGACAAAGAAGCCGCGAAGATTGAAGATCCCATCGCAAGACAGGACTATAAAGACTCCGTCAAGTTCTTGGGTATCTACTCTTATCAGAAATGTTTGGAAACACAAGTCGGACTCGGACTTGACCTGAAAGGCGGAATGAACGTCATTCTTGAAGTTTCCGTTCCCGATTTGGTCGACAACTTGGCAGGTCACAAGACCGATCCGGCTTATCTCAAAGCCATGAAGGAAGCCCGCCAGGAAGAAGAAAAGACACAAAGCGACTTCATTTCACTCTTCATCAAGGCATATCAGAAGAACGCTCCGGGTCACAGTTTGGCCGAAGTATTCGCCACCCAACAACTCCCCGAGGTGAAAACCACCAGCAAGGATTCGGAAGTTGAAAAAATATTGCGCGACAAAGTATCGGAATCGGTGGTAGATGCCAAGAACGTCATTGCCAACCGTATTGACCAATTCGGTGTTGTTCAGCCCAACATCCAGATGCTCGAAGGACAAGAAGGACGCATCATGGTGGAAATGCCGGGTGTGAAAGACCCCGAACGTATGCGTAAGCTGCTGCAGGGTAGTGCCAACCTCGAGTTTTGGGAGACATTCAACTCCAACGAAATCCTGCCCTATCTGCAACAACTCGACCAACGCTTGGCCGGCGGCAGCACCGCTGACACTACCCAGGTGAACGACAGCACAAAAGCCCCAAAGGCAGATGCAGCCAAACCGCAGCTGGCATTAAAAGGCAAGAAGGCCTTGGAAAAAGCTCCGAAAACTGCCGAAAAACAAATGGCTGAAGCAAAAAAAGCAAATCCGTTGCTGGCAATGCTGAACCCTCTCGAAGGCCAACTGGGCATCGTGGCTCTCGCCAACGTGCGCGATACCGCCGAAATCAACAGCATCCTTCGTTCGGAAGTTGCCAAACAAATCATCCCGTCTGACGTGAAACTCCTGTGGGGTGCCAAACCGACGGACATGATCAAAGACAACAAACGCATCTATGAACTTTATGCTTTGAAGATAACCACTGCCGACGGACGCGCTCCGCTGGAAGGCGATGTCGTGGAATCGGCAAAAGATGAGTTCAACCAATTCTCCGGTAAACCGAGCGTGAACATGACCATGAACGACGACGGTGCCCGCCGATGGGCACAGCTTACCCGCCTGAACGTGGGCAAAGCCATCGCCATCGTCCTCGACGGAGTAGTTTACAGTGCTCCGCGTGTCAGCAATGAAATCAGCGGTGGCAGCTCGGAGATCAGTGGCAACTTCACCATCGAAGATACCAAAGACTTGGCAAACACCCTCAAATCGGGCCGTATGAAAGCACCTGTGCGCATTGTACAAGAAGAAGTAGTGGGTCCGTCGCTCGGTGCGCAGTCCATCCAACAAGGTCTGATCTCGTTCGTTGTGGCATTCATCGTCCTCATGCTCTACATGATTGCCATGTATGGCTTCATCCCCGGCATGGTGGCCAACTCGGCATTGCTCATCAACTTGTTCTTCACCATGGGTATCATGGCATCGTTCCAGTCGGCATTAACAATGCCCGGTATCGCCGGTATCGTCCTGACACTGGGTATGGCGGTCGATGCCAACGTGTTGATATATGAACGAACCAAAGAGGAACTCAAAGCCGGCAAGAAGCTGACACAAGCCCTTCGTGAAGGATACAGCAACGCTTTCTCCGCCATCTTCGACTCCAACCTCACCTCCATCATCACCGGTATCATCCTTGCCGTCATCGGTACAGGTCCGGTTCGCGGCTTCGCCATCACCTTGATTATCGGTATCTGCTGCTCGTTTTTCACTGCAGTGTTCCTCACTCGCATTGTTTATGAAAGCCGCATGAACAGAAACAAGTGGCAAGGACTGACCTTCACCACCGGCTTCTCACGCAACCTGCTGCAGAACATGAATGTAAATTTCATGGGAATGCGCAAGCAAACCTTCGGTATTTGGGCATTGATGGCGATCATCTTTGTAGGATTCTTCACCGTGAGAGGCCTTAGCAAGAGCATCGATTTCACCGGCGGTCGCAACTATGTCATCAAGTTTGAAAAGCCCGTCCAGCCCGAAGAGGTAAACAAAGCCCTGCGTAACGAGTTCCAAGGCTACACCGCCAACGCCCTCGCCCTGGGTACCGACGGCATGACTGTGCGTGTTTCGACCAACTATAAGATCGAATCCAACAGCCCTGTCGTGGACGACGAGGCAGAGGCCAAGCTCTTCAGATCTTTGCAGAAAGCCGGTTTGGTGACACAAAAGGATCTCAAGACTTTCAAAGATCCGGATGTTCGCAATGGCGGTTCCATCATCAGTTCGACAAAAGTGGGTCCCTCCATTGCACGTGATGTGACCCACAAGGCCATCATTTCGGTCATCGTGGCTTTGGTCGCTATCTTCATTTACATCTTGATCCGTTTCCGCAACATGGCATTCTCTATCGGTTCGTTGGTGGCTTTGGCACTCGATACCCTCATTGTTGTGGGCTTCTACTCGGCTCTGTGGGGCATCGTTCCGTTCTCACTCGAAATCGATCAGACTTTCATCGGCGCCATCCTGACCGTTATCGGTTACTCCATCAATGACAAGGTGGTGGTATTCGACCGTATCCGCGAGAACTTCGGCCTGTATAAGAAACGCGACAAGTACGGTTTGTTCAACGCTTCACTGAACCAAACCCTCACCCGTACCATCAACACCTCGCTGTCGACGCTTATCGTATTGTTGTGTATCTTCTTCTTAGGAGGTGAAAGTATCCGCAGCTTCTCGTTCGCAATGATTCTCGGTGTGGTATTCGGTACATTGTCATCCATCTTCATTGCTGCTCCGATTGCATATCTTACATTAGGCAAAAAGACCATCGAAGAAGACACCAAGAAGGGTGCGACCATCGAATAAATGGAAATTTTAGGATTAATTTCTCCCTCTGCCGATGGAGGAAGGCATCCGGTCTCATAATCTTCTCACATCTGCTCGTTTTCACGGGCAGATGTTTTTTATATCCGTTGCGCCGGGTATCAGGCAAGACAATGACATGCTGCGGATTGGAAAACCAAACCGTTCCGACAGAATCGGTCATGAGAAACCAAACCGGTATTGTTCGATTGCCGGACAGATGGGTTGTCGGTTTGCTGCAGGATAGCGGGCTATGCAAGATAAACCCAAATCGGTCATTAGAGCGTTTGATTATACATTTCATGTTGTTTTCATTTCACTTTCCATCCGATTTCGTTCACCGGCCGGCATCTTGCCTATCGTTTTACTTTACCATAACCCGCTACACCTGCAGCAAACCGACAACCCATCTGTCCGACCATCAAACGAAACCGACTCGGAATCTAATGACCGATTTGGGATAAACGACAGACTGGATGCCGACCGGCGAACGATATGCGGTCGGGAAGCTCCGAAAACAACATGAAAGTTGAACTGGCTGCCTAATAATCGATTTGGATTGAACACCATGAACATGACCGATAGAAGCTCAAATGAAATCTATAGTTCGGCAACAGAGATACTTTCGGTGTTGACGAAGTACGGATCAACACCTTGCTTGACTTAAATCAAGAATAAAGCAGGAATGTAAAAAAAGGGAACGAAATATTTTTGTGTGCGCACACAAGACTGTATCTTTGCACTGTGTTCGAGAGAATGCGTAGTTTTTTCATTAGGTTAGTAGTTTGATAGATTTAAGGTAAAGATTATGTTATTAAATGTTGAAACTATGTTTTGTTGAAGTTAGCAACCCTATTCTTCACCTGCAAAGGATTGAAAATAGAAGTTCTATCCATACAAAACAAACATTTTCGGAAAAGCGGTATGAGTGATTCATGCCGCTTTTTCGATATCCTCTCTACCATCTTTATCACTATCTTATCCATAAAACTCCATGGTCATCGGACCGCAAAATCTAAATATCCCATACAGTTCATGACGGTTTTCAAAAGATTATCGTCCACTTGTCCGCAGATTACTACTGTAATTTTCCGGTATTGCCCGCCATATTCTCAAGAAAAACAACCAATCTGCAAAAGGTAATCGAATCAAACCGGACGGAAAGTGCCATAAACGGCATGAAATGTAGCAGCAAACACTCTCAGACCGATTGGGATAAAAAGGAACGGAAAAGACATAAACAACCCTATTTCTCGCATCAATTTCACATAAATGGCGTTTCTTTTCGGAAACGCAGACATACAATTACTTTGTTGCTACCGTCTTGGATGACTTATCATATCAAGAGAATATAGACAGGAAACAGGTGTATAGATCAGCCCAAAGGCATATGGACGTATCAATGGCCATGTCGAATAACAAGAGAGTGTGTGACCTTGAAACTGTCAATCGAGGTCTACATGCTCGACCGACAGTTGTTCGTTCATGAAAATGCTGGCACTTTCTTTGAACTTATCGGGATTCTCGGTGGTGATGTAATGAACGCTGCCGCCAGTGGTACACTTGTGCTTGATGCCGGGATGACGTTCCAAATACCGTTGCAGACTGTCGGCGACATAGGAGCCTTGCGCCACAACGCGGACACCTTGAGGCACATATCGCAGGATTTTGGGCAAGAGAATTGGATAGTGGGTGCAACCTAATATAAGGGTATCGATATCCTTATCTTTTGCCATGATTTCGTCGATACGCTTCTTGACGAAATAGTCGGCTCCGTCACCGTCGGCCTCTCGATATTCCACCAGCGGCACCCAGAAGGGACATGCCACTCCGGTGACCTTTACATCGGGGCAGAGCTTCCGCACTTCCATGTCGTAACTGTAGCTTTTGATGGTTCCCTCGGTTGCCAGAATGCCGATATGTCGGGTGGCAGTCAGTCCACTGATGGCTTCGGCTGTGGGACGTATGACACCCAAAACCCTTCGTTCACGGTCCCAGAGCGGGAGATCGTTCTGTTGAATGGTACGCAGGGCTTTTGCCGATGCTGTGTTACAACCGAGAATGACGAGGTGACATCCCATCTGGAAGAGCTTCAATACCGCTTGACGCGTAAAGTCATAGACAACATCGAACGACCGATGGCCGTATGGAGCGCGTGCGTTGTCGCCGAGATAGAGATAGTCGTACTCGGGAAGGGCACGACGGATGGCCTGCAAGATGGTGAGTCCGCCATAGCCTGAGTCGAACACGCCGATGGGACCCGGTGAAGAAGGAAGAGGCATAGAGTTATTTTTCGGTGTATTGTTGTACGAGATTGGTGATGTCTTCGCCAAGCGAGGTGTCGATATAGGGGCAGGCATCGCTGTCGGTGTTGAGAACGAAAGCATAGCCACGTTCGCGCGAAATTGCCGTAATGGCAGCTTTGAGCTTGTCGTTGAGAGGCTGTAAGGCATCTTCGCGAGCTTGTTTGAGCAGTCGTTGCGCCTCGTTTCGGAATGCAACATTCTTGTCGATCAGCTCTTGAAGTTCCATCTGTCGTTTCTGAAGAATGTTGGGAGCCAGGCCTTTTTGTTCTTCGAGAAACTCCTCATACTTCGTGTTGAACTCATTTTGGGCACGGTTCAGTTCGGCTTCGTACTGGTCACGCAGCCTGTCGAGCTGCTGCCGGGATTCCAAATAACCGGGCATGGCTTCCAAAGCATGGGTCATGCTGATGTAGCCGAAGCGCATCTGGGCTTGCGAAAAGAAGGGCAGCAATGCCAACATGCCCATCAAGATGGTTCTCTTCATGATCTTTCGTAGTTAAGTGTGGTGTCGTGGGCGAACAACCGCGGGTGCTTTCTCCCTTCGGAATGTCACGAACCAGTGTCGATCACCGGTGACAAGCACGAAAAGGATAACGGTTATCCGTCGCGCCGGCATGGTTTTGGAAGCATAAGGGCAGACCCTGAAGCCTGCCCTTATGAAGTTGTCTCCGTATTATTTAATCTTGTTAAGTTCGGCTTTTACGTCGTTGGTCACATCCTTGCTCAGCGTTTCGCTGATGTAAGGCACGCCGCTGGCGATGTCCATGATGTAAACGTAACCTCCGTTCTTGCCAACATTCTTGATGGCTTGCACGAGTTTGTTGGTGATGGGTTGCATTCTTTCCTGCGATGCCTTGGCCAATTCCTGCTGTCCGTCCTGGAATGCTTGTTGAATCTTTTGGTTCAGCTCACCCAGTTCGGTTTCATTTTCCTGCTTTTTGGTGGCACTCATGGTGCTTTGAGCCTTTTCGTAGGCTTCATATTTGCGTTGCAATTCTTCTTGCATACTCTTGAGTTCGTTCTCTTTTTGTTTCTGAAGAGCGTCTACTTCGCCTTTGGCTTTGATGAACTCGGGCATTTGTTGCATGATTGCCTGTGCATCGCAATGACCGAATTTCTGGGCAAACATGGTGAGCGGCGCAAAGAGCATCATCATCAAAATTACTTTTTTCATTTTTCTTCTCTGGTTTTATGGTTTATAATTTTATGTATATCGTTATCTGAAAAACCGGAAATCAGGTGGGCAAATATACGATAATTAGTTGGAATACCCCAATTTTTCGAGAACTTCGTTACTGATATCAATTTTCGGAGAGCCGAAAATGATGCCGCTGTCACCGGCTCTGTCGAGTACCAACGAATATCCGCGGAGTTCGGAAATGTCTTTCACCGCATTGTAAATCTCCTCCTGAATGGGGGTGATGAGGCTGGTTCGCTTTTTGAAGAGTTCGCCTTCGGGACCGAAATATTTGCGTTTGAGTTCGCCGGCTTCTTTCTCTTTGTTCATGATGGCCTCTTGTTTGGCTTTCTTTTGCTCTTGGGAAAGGAAGACAACTTCGTTCTGATAGTTCTTGTACATCGTACCGGCCTCGGTGTTGAGTGCCTCGATTTCTGCCTGCCATTTCTTGGAAATCTGGTTGAGTTGTTCGTTGGCTCGTTCGTAGGCTGGAATGTTCTTGAGGATGTATTCCATATCGATAAGCGCGAATTTCTGTGCGTTGGCACTCCATGCTGCCATGAGCATGACGAGCATCGTCAAAACTTTCTTTGTCATAATGTTCAGGTTTTGGTTTTTATTATTGTTTCATGCGCCCCGGTTTCTTGCCCGGTGACATACCGATGAGCGCGAAGTCGCCTTTGTGACAGCGTGAGAACGGAAGCCTTTAGAATTCTTGTCCGATGATGAAATGGAGCTGGCTACCGCCTTTTTTGACATCGCGGCCGTCGTTGACCTTGTCGAAACCATATGCCCAATCGAGTCCCATCATGCCGATCATGGGCAGGAAGATTCGTACACCGATACCGGCTGAGCGTTTCATGTCGAAAGGATTGAACTTCCGGGGTGACAACCATGCGTTACCGGCTTCGAGGAATCCGAGTCCGTAGATGGTCGTATTGCCGAGCATGAAAGGATAACGGAGTTCCAAAGAGAAGCGGTCATAGGCGTATGCGTTGAACGACATGCTGCTCCTTTCCTGTTCTTCTTTCGATGCCGTGTAGAAAGCGTTGGTCGAAAGGACACCGTTTTCATATCCGCGCATACCGATCGTCTCGTCGGAGAGTCCGTATGACATACCGCTCATGCCGTCGCCACCGACATAGAAGGTTTCAAAAGGTGACTTTTTGTGTTGGTTATAAGCTCCGAGGATACCGAATTCGACCCTCGTCATGAGCACAAAACATTTTTGTCCGCCCGACAGTGCGGTGTAGGTGCGGCCCTTGAATTTCCATTTGTGGTATTCCACCCATTTGTATTTTTCTTTGGCTTCCTTCTCGTAAGTTGCCGAACGACGGTTGGTGGCGAGGTTTTTGTAGTCCCTTCCGTCCCACAAGGACCATGGCGGAGTGAAGGTCACCGATGCCGAGAAGTCCGAACCGCGACGCGGGAAGAGCTGGTTGTCGGTCGAAGTACGATTCAATGCCACCGAGAAGTTGAGGTTATTCGAGGCACCATTGGTAATCATAAGGTACTGCCAGTTCTTCATGACATAGCGAGAGTAATTCGCATTGACGCTCAACACGAAATAGTCATCAGGCCAACGGAGACGTTTGCCCCAGCCGACACTGGCTCCGTACACCTGAATGTACTTGTCGGGATCGTAATAATTCTCGTAATTGTTGTAGCCGTTGTACTGGCTGTAACCATACATATTATAATAATAGTTGTTCAATGCGGCATTGTTGTAATAGCGATCGGACACTGCCGTCGACTTGGAATAGTATGCCGAAACGCTGAACTGGATGGGTCTTTTGCCACCGAACCACGCGGTCGAGTAGCCCAAGTTGAACGAATGGTAATAGCGGGCGTTACTTTGCGCGCCCAATGACAGAACCTCGCCGTCACCAATGGGCATGATGCCTCGCCGTTCTTTGTTCTTTCCGAAGATGTTTGCCATCGAAAAGTTGTTCAACTTGAGTCCGATGCGTCCGATGAGACCCGTTTGTCCCCAACCGAGTGATGCTTCCACCTGGTCATTCGTCTTCTGTTCGAGGTTCCAGTTGATGTCTACCGTACCGTCTTCGGGATTGGTTTTGACGTCGGGACTGACCTTTTCCTGATTGAAGTGCCCCATCGAAGCAAGCTCACGGGCACTTCTCATGAGGGCGTCCTTGGAGAACAGGTCGCCGGGTTTCACACGAAGCTCCCTGCGCACGACGTTTTCGTAGAGTCGGTCGTTACCGTTGATGCGCACTTTGTTGATGTGTGCCTGTTGTCCTTCGAAGATCCGCATCTCAAGGTCGATGGAGTCACCCACGATATTGGTTTCGGTGGGTTGCAGGGAGTAGAACACATAGCCGTTGTTCCAATAGTTGTTACCCACTCCGTCCTCATCTTCCACGAGACGTTTGTCGAGCAATCGTTGATTGTAAACGTCGCCTTTCTTCATTCCCAGTACCGCGCTGAGATAGTCGGTGGAGTAAACGGTGTTGCCGACCCAGTTGATATTGCGGATGAAATATTTCTTTCCTTCGTCGACTTTGACATAGACATTGACGTGTTTCTCGTCGGCATTCCACACGCTGTCCGACAAAATGACTGCATCCCGGTATCCGAGTTCGTTGTATTTGTCGAGAAGATGCTCTTTATCTTCCTTCCATCGTTCAGGCGTGAACTTCTTTTTCTTCATGAACGACGACAGTTTGCCGGCTTCATGCAGGTTCTTGAATGTTCCTTTGGTGAACAACGTACCTTTGATCTTGCTTGTCTTGAGTTTTTTATTGCCCTCGATGTTGATGTTTCTCACCTTCATCTTCTGCTTCTTGTCAATGTCGATGTCGAGGATGACACTGTTTTTATTCGCCACATCGTCCCGTTGCCGGATGCTGATGACAGCATTTTTGAATCCCTTGTCGTCAAAATACTTCTTGGCAAGTATGCGGGCCCGGTCAAGGATGTTGGGTGTCACCTGTCCCCCTTTAAGAAGTCCGAGCTTGTTTTCCATGTCCTCCTGTTCCGATTTCTTGAGTCCGGAGTAGTTGATGGTCGACACGCGGGGTCTGAGAGCGAGCCGGATGTTGAGGTAAATGCTGTCGCCCACGATTGAATCGGCGGCAACGGCCACTTCCGAAAACAGCCCATGCTTCCAGTATCGCTTTACGGCATCGGTGACTTCGCTGCCCGGCACGGTGATGGTTTGTCCTTTGCTAAGCCCTGAAATAGCCAGCAACATATAGTCTTCGTATCCTTCTACCCCTCCGATGGTGATGTTGGCGATGTGACATGTGCGAGGAGTGCCCATGTAGAAGATGTCAGGTTTGACAATCTTTTCTTGCGCTTGGGTTGCCATTCCGCAGAAAGCGGCAACGACGAGGGCGATGGTTTTGCTTATGTTGTTCATCTTTTTGTTGTTATTCCTTTTCGTTTTCTTCTACCTGTTCTTCGGTTTTGCCGAATCTCCGTTGGCGTTTACGATAGCTTTCGATGGCCAGTGCGAGATCCTTCTCGTCGAAGTCGGGCCAAAACGTGTCGCAGAAGTAAAGTTCGCTGTAGGCTATTTGCCACAGCAGGTAGTTGGAAATGCGCAGTTCGCCGCCCGTTCTGATGAGCAATTCCGGGTCGGGCATGAAGTCGGTCTGCAGATTTCGGGTCACCATTTTTTCATTGATGTCATCGATGGATATTTGTCCGTCGAGTACTTTCTTTGCAATTTTGCGGGCAGCCTCCGCAAGTTCCCACCGTGCCGAATAGCTCAACGCCACCACCATGGTCATGGCATTGTTGTCTTCGGTGCGCTTCATGGTGAGGTAAAGTTTTTTTCTTACCTCCTCGGGCAGCTTGGTCATGTCGCCGATGACGCGGAATCTCACATTGTGTTTCATGAAGATTTCGTCTTCGAGCGAGGTGAGTACCAGGCCCATGAGAGCAGCTATTTCGTCGGCAGGCCGGTTCCAATTCTCGGTCGAAAAGGTATAGAGCGTCAGGTATTTCACACCGAGTCGGGTACATTCGGAAGTGATTCGCCTCACGGCTTCCACTCCTTGCTGATGGCCGTAGCTACGGGGTTTCCCCTGTTTCGTAGCCCATCTTCCGTTGCCATCCATGATAATGGCAATGTGTTGAGGAACCTTTGATGCTTCGTTGTTCATTTTGTTTCTGATGTTATGGTGTCCGTTATCGGCTTGTATGCCATTGTCAGTCTGCCCGTCGTCAGTCGTCATCGTTGTGGCAGGTTTTGCATTTGGTCATGAAGCTGTAGGTAAGGGTAACCTGCAGTCCCGAGTATGCGTCGGTGTTTTTGAACGCTCCGCTGCTGACGATGCCGTAGGGATCTTCCTTTCCGTCGAGTTTGTCGCTGAGAGTGAAGTGCGTTTTCCATTCCACGGCGAGATTGATGCGCTGGCTCAGTTTGTATTTGATGCCCAATCCGATGGGTAAATTGCCCGTAAAGACATTGTCGTCGGCAGTCTTTGCGTAAGTCAATCCCAATCCTCCCATGATGAACGGCGTGAGTCTTTTGGCACCTCTGTATTCCTTTCCGGTACCATAGGGCCAGAAGTTATATTCGAAGACGACACTTCCGTCAATGAGTTTGTTGTCGAATTTGTAGGGGGTGAGTTGTAAGTCGGGGTAGTAAGTATCGACATCTTTCGACGAGCCTTTGAGCTTGCCATAGGTAATACCGAGGCGTAAACCGGTGTAAGGATTGAACAATCTCCTCAAAACAAATGTTGCCGAAGGCTGGTGAGCTTTGGTGACTGAGCCGTTGAAATCGCCCAGATAATTGGTCATGCCCAGTCCGATACCTACCTCCATGAGATATTCGGGCTCCTGTTGGGCCTTCGAGGGCGATGCCGCCGACAGGAGGACGGCAACCATCAACACCTTGGGAGATGTGAAATATGATGTAAACGGCTTGTTACCCATGTTCAGATTGTTGAGGACTAAAGGGCTGAAGTCCATCCCCAGCGATTGAGCCTGCCTTTCCACACTTGTCCGTCTTTGGCAGATACGATCCAGATATAATTGTTCTTGTCGGCTGTTAATGCAAAGGCAGGCGGGTCGGCAGGCAGACCGTCGGGCAGACTGAAGCGTACTTCGCGTTGCCAGTTCACGCCACCGTCCATGCTGGTATACAAGGACGACAAGGTCGGGGTGATGTTCTCGGTACCCGCTTCGTATCCGAGAGCTATGAGATCGGTGGCACAAGCAATCATCGAAAGGCCTTTGAGTCGGGGCAGACAGTTGGTGGTTTGTGTGTTCTCGAAGAACATCCATGTGCTGCTTGCCTCTTTGCCGGTTTGTATGATTTTAGCCCACAGCCGGGCCTTGGTATCGTTGGGATAGGCTGATGCCTCTCTGTTACCGGCAAGGATGACACGTTCGATGTCGGCGTTGGTCTTCAGTGTGGTGGTCACCGATGTCAGATCGGTGGCGGGCAACCATGAAGCATCGGTGTCAAGCAGGTCGGTTGTCCATGTGTTGCCGTTGTCTGCCGACATCAAAAGGCGTTGGTTGCTGTCGATGGCATAGAGTTGTGTGGCAGACGCAGCCACCAGCTGTGCATTGTCAAGCGTGCCCGTTTGCTGCCATACATCACCGTCGGCGGTCTGCATCACGAGGTTTCCCACGAGCAACATCAGCCGGTCGTTCTTCACAACGGCATTTTTCATTGCTTCTTCGGGAATGACGGTGTTGAAATTGGGTTGAGCGAGTCGCCAGTTCATGCCGTCATTGATATCTGAAGTGTAGATGGTTGTGTTGCCGTCTTTTACACCCAAGACGAAGATTTTTCCGTTGCAGCTCAGAGCTTTCATCTCCTTCATGCCGACAAAGGCAGTTTCTGTGGCTTTCTTCTGCCAATAAAGGTCGTTGGGCTTCTGTTTATGAACGTTGAGTATCACCGTATATGTGCGGTAACGACTGCCGTCGGGCGACAATACACGCAGTTCTCTGGGCTTGGAAAAGTCGATGGAATCGGCTGCGTTATGGGTTTTCAGCGAGTCGCTCGTAACGCTTTTCCATACCGCGCGTCCGCCGGCATAGCTGTTGATGGTGCATACCACATGGCACACATCGGTTTCGACGGGCAACGAATCTGTGTTGTAAATGAGGCCTTGCTCTTGGTCTATGTGCATGACAAAGGTACTTCCTTTGAGGTTGGCTTTGTAAATGCTGTCCCTGCCGTCGGCAGTGGTGGCATGGAGGTACATGTTGAGCGTTCCGAGAACAAAGGAGCTGACTGCGGCATCGGTGGGGATGACCGTTTCTTCGTCATTATTGCTCAGACAGGCTCCCAACGTCGAAGCCAAACAGCAGAGAATTGCCAAAGGCAAGCAAGTTTTTCTCATGATGATTTTGTTTATTGTTACTGACAAACCCGTTACAAATCAAGTTTTACGCCCTCCGCAACAGTACTTCATTCGGGCAGGAATCTCGCTTGTCTTTGCCATCCGGGCGTTAAGGGTTTGAGCATATTATATATGGTGCAAATTTACTTCAATTTCCTCAAATAGCGCGTTCTTCACACTATTATTATAGAAATTATGAGGTAAAATCTTCAATTTTAAGTTTTATTTGTAGTGTAGGGTTCCGCGAACTTTTCCACGTTCGGCCAGTATTTGTCCGCTTCATTCGATTGTTCCGATGGTCAACAGACAACGATCTGCACAAGAAGACACCACCAAGAAGCAGTTTCTCCCGCCTCCGGACTTGCGTTCTATTTTGTGTTATTCCCCGGCACATCGGCCATTCTACAACCCTGTCATGAAAACCTGCACCGGTATTATACGATGGCCGGCCGGACGGGTTGTCGGGATATTGCAGGCGTAGCGGGTTACGGCAGAACAAGCCGGCAGACAAGATGCCGACAAGCAGACGATGTACGGTCGGGAAATTTCGGGAACAAGATGAAAGATGCACTGGCGCCCTGATGGCCGACCGGGGTTTATCCTCGACAAACAACTTGGATTTGCAGCACACACGTTTGCCGTTTCCGATATACAGTTAGCCGAAAGCAGCAAATCAAAAGTTGCCCAATATTCGTCCTGATACATGCACACTTTGCAATTTTCTTTCCACTCGTTCGGAAACATTGCCGTTTTTCGGTCTTTACAAGTCACTGGTTTTCAACATCCGGATGATTCCTGCCTCACAAAAACGGTGAACCGGCAGTCCGATTGCCCTGCAAAAGGCCACGAATAACGGCTCCGTTTGTCCGCTTTCGCGCATCAATTCATGCCCTTTCGTCGCGCAATTCGTGGCGTTTTACCGTCCGACATCGGATTTTCGGATGGTGGTACGTGCTTTCGGATGGTCCAAAGGGCAGGTTTACCCCGTCGGATTACCTGTTTGCCCTGTTTGATTTACGGTTTTTCCGGTCATCGTGTTACCCTTTCCGACCTGTGTGGCACACTTTTTGAAAAGGCTGCACCTCATTGGTTGTTCCTTTTCTTTTCTTCTACCCCTATGATGCAGGTGACATTCTTCGCCGTAAACCCGAATCGGTCATAAGCGATCGATTTTTGGATTCAATGTAAAAAATGGTTCTTTGCCATCTTGCGATACACGGAAGGAGTGATACCGTATTGCTTCCTGAACATCCCTATAAAAGTGGTCGGCGATTTGAATCCCACGCTCTCGCCGATGGCACGAATGGTATAATTCTCGTATTCTTCCACATCTGAAAGTCGCATACATGCCATTTGTATGCGGTACTCATTCACATAGGTGTTGAAACTCTTGCCGAAAGTCTCATTAATGACCTGCGAAACATATTTGGTGTTGGAGTCGACGATTTCAGCCAACAACGCCAGGGAGAAATCTTCACGGCAATATTCTATCGTGTTCTTCATGACATTCTCGATGGCATCTGCCAAAGATTGGCTCTGCTCCCCTGTGAGATTACCCGTGTAGCACTTGGTTTTGCCGGTTTCTTCCTGTCCTGCAGGCACTTTTCCATCACCGCCGCCCATACGCTCCAATTGTTCGGTGAGCATACTTATGCGTTCGTTTCTCTCGTTCAATTCTTCACGGTATTGCTGCTGTGTGGCATCGGCATGCCTATGACTTTCCGCCAGTTTGCGGTTTACGAGATAAAGATTCCGATAGTTCTTGATGAGTCTTTTTTTCTGCCGGTGCACAAAGAGCAACAGCAGGGAAACAACAAGCGCAGTCAACAAGACGCTCCCTATCAGGACGCGTTGGTAAATGATGACTTGTCGGCTCTTCTCGTTCTTGTGCTGCAGATCCGTGATTGCCTGATTGATCTTGTCCATCTCATACATGAACTGCTGGTTCTTGGCCATCTCAAATTCCCTTCTGTTAAAGATGGAGTCTTTCAGTGAAAGATATTTGGTCTTGTAGTATTGTGCCTTTTGTATCTCTCCTTTCTTCAGATAGACAGCCGACATCATGCCAAAAGCCTCACTATACATATGCCGTAATCCCTCTCGCTCTGCCGTTTGCCAGCATCTGTCTACATAATGGAGTGTAGAGTCGTACTCATTCATTCGGAAATAAGCTTTGTAAACCTCTTCAAGAGCCGAACACTCATAGTTGGGAGCAAGCTTATGTCTGTGTGCGTAAACCGCAAGCCTTTTCTGCATGTCGACAGCCTCTCCGTATCTTCCCTCCGAAGCTTTGATCAACGCCAGATTGAAGCGAATGAGAAAGGGAAAGCCTACATTGTTTCTGTCATCTGTTCGTTGCATTCTTCGGTAGTATTCCTTGGCATCCTGCGTATTGCCCAGCAATATGTTGACATAGCAGCAGTTGTTGAGTAATGCCAATAAGGAAAACTTATCCGGATATTTGTCGGCCAGAGAGAGTCCTTTGCGGTAATAATCGAGAGCTTTCTCGTATTCTTTGAACATGCAATAAACATTTCCGATGCACTTATAATACTCCATGATGCGTTTCTTCTCTTTGCTTCCGTCGCATATCTTAAGACCGTTTACATAGAATTTCAATGCAATGGCATAACTACCGCTCCAATAATAGATATTGCCGGCCTTCATGGAAGCATCGGAAACATGTTCCATCTCATCCTCATCCCATCTTTCCTTCGTCCTGTTAGACACCATAATATAATATGCCAGAGCTTTCTCCTTGTTGCGGTTCCTGACACACAGATCTCCCAATTTCACGATTTCTGCCGAAGGAAGGCTGGCAACACTTTCAACAAGCGCACCATACGGACCCATTCCGTCGGCATGTGTCACGACAGAAAGGACCACACAACACAACAAAAGCCATGCTTTCCCGAGCCGGTTCAATTTCTTATAGACATCAAGTCTGTTCATTTCACTGTATTTCGGCGGTCAAAGTTATCATTTTTCCGTTGTTATATCACAACAGTTTCCCGATTTTTCTTCATTTGTTCATGGATTCTCTCCGATCAGCCTTTATGAACATCCGAATGATAATTTCCCGATCAAAGGAAAAAAGCGCACATATACCTTTATTTTCTTTAATAAATTATTTCAAATTTATGAATCTAAAACTATCAGGCTTGCAGAAGAAGCATCAAAAAACTATATTTGCCAAGCCAGAATTAAGAATCATCGAAAGGAAAAGGAAACAGGAACCTGTCTCTCTTCCTTTTATCTTTTAACCAACAAAAAAAGTCCGACAACAATGAAAATTGGGAATCTTGATACATTCTTGTTCGTCTTCGAAACGAAAGGTGTCTTTCGACGGAACGGAAGAAACTCCTTCGCAAGGCACCCGAAAAACCGAAAGAACAAACAACCGTCAACCGAAAACTTCCCCTGAAACCTGCCGGACATTCCACACAAGAACAAACAAACAACAGTTGCCGGCATATACTTCCACAAGCCAAAGGAGACCACAAGACGACAACAGAAGAAAAGGAAAAATCGCAGATCATCAAGAAGTATCATTTTAAATCTAAACACGTCAATCATGAAAAGTAAAAAATTATCTTCCATCTTTATCATCATGATAGCGATGATATGGACCTTGCCGGTCATGGCACAACTACAGATCGCCGGTCAGGAAATCACCACTGCCGGAAACCAAACCGGCAAATGGCTGAAAAGCGGAACAGTACATTTCGACGGCGAAAAGACGCTGACTCTCGACAATGCCGTCATTGAGGCGACAGCAGCCGACGGAAATGCGGCTGTTGCCATCAAGAACAAAAGCATCGAGGGATTTGTCCTCAAACTCACAGGCGAGAACTCTGTCACGTCTGTCAAGAGTTCGGCAATCATCAACTACGCAACGATGACCATCACCGGAGACGGTGGAAAACTTTCGGCAAGAGGATCTGACGAAAGCGGATTCTGCGGTATCGTCAATTGGGGAACATGCACACTTAAAGATTGTGAGGTGACAGCAACCGGCGAAAGCGGAATTGCCTGCGGTAGTTTCATTTTTGACAAGGCTACGGTAAGAATAAAGGGCAATGGCAACGAATCGTCAGCATACGACATCGAGGAACCTCGGTTCATCAACTGCAAAATAACACAACCCGAGGGTGCGGCATACGACGAAAGACGCAGAAACATCGTCGTTGGCGGATCACTCGTCAAAGAAGAAATCGTTATCAGTCCGGTAATAGGCACCGAAGACTATGCCCTCTATATTGCAGGGACAAAGGTGACATCTGCCAACTGTGATGCCCTTTCGGATATCGAAGGGATAACCGGAAAGATCTGTTACAGTCCTGCATCGAAAACCCTTACGCTTGAAAATGCAACTATCAACGCCGAAGATGACCTGGAAAGCATCTTCAACGAAGGCATCGACGGGCTGAAGATAAAACTCATGGGAAAGAACAAACTGTATGCCAATGAAATGGCGATACTTCTCAACAGTCCTACCGAAATCTATGGTGTAGACGGTTCTGGCGAACTTGAAGTGGAAAGCCGCTATGCCGGTATCTTCCTGGATGACGGGGAAGGTCTTGAGGAAAATGCAGGAGACTTGTCTGTGCGCGACTGCAAATTGACCGTCAACGGAGAAGAATATGGCATTGTCGGCACAGAAAACCATCTTGCAACCTTGCATGTCAGCCGATCAACCATCAAAGCCAAAGGAGCGACAGCCTCGCTATGCAATCTCAGAGACATGACACTCACCGAATGCGTTGAAGACGGTACCGACGGATTTCTGAAGCTCCATGAAAATGAAATGGCTTTCTGGGACAAGAGTCAATTCGAAAATAACGGAAAGTACGTATACTCGACGGAATGGCTCTTCATCAGACCACTTGAGATCTTCGGACTGAAAATCAACGGCATACAGGTAACCGAACTGAACTGCGGAAGCCTTTCCGACATCGAGGGGGTCCAAGGCAACATAACCTATGACAAAGAAAGTCGGACACTGACCCTCGACAAAGCGACCATAACCGCAACCGGCAATAACGATGGCGTATGCAACGACGGCATGGAAAACCTTACCATACAAATCAAGGGCACCTGCAACATAACCGCCGGAAAAGATGCCATCGGGCACAAACAACCGACCATCATCACCGGCAACGGCAAACTGATTCTCAGTAGCGAGTACAGCTGTGGCATATATATGAACGGTGCCGCACTGACCATACACGATTGTGATATTGAAGCCAACGGGAAATACGGTATTGCCGGACAAAACGGACAAAGTGGGGAAGATCTCGTCATCCGAAATGCCACGGTGAAAGCCAAGGGGAACGGCATTCTGGGATCCGTTTCCGACATCGCTTCGCTGACGCTTGAAAGTTGCGAAATCACAAAACCACACGGGGCGGCATTTGACGGGAACCTGAACGGGGTGGCATTGAACAACCTGCTCGTGAAAGAACAAGTGGTCATGGAACCCGCCCAAACGGATGTAGGAAAGATTGCCATGCCTTGCAAGTCGGCCATCATGAGCATCCACGACACAACCGGTCGACGGATCGACACACTGCAACGCGGCATAAACATCATCCGGACAAGTGACGGAACAAGAATGAAGGTCGTAAAGAAATAATCCTATACATTGTATGGCAGACAGCTGTCGTGGAAACCGGGACAACCACGAGCTGATGAAGACAGCCGGAACAAGAAGCCCGCGAGCAAATTCAAAAGGTTCACGGGCTTTTCAAAGAAAGTTCATCCCCAATCGGTTCATGAAAGTCCGATTGGGGATGAAGAGTTTGCATATATACTCCCTCGGGAATCTCAGCAAAAAGCGGGCATCGTCTGTCTCCGGTTCATACACTGAAGCCGGTGCCTTTTTACAAGAGATAAAGATTTTTCAAATTCATAAATCTAAAACGACTGAGCTTGCGAGAGCCGGATCAAAAGATTAAATTTGCAACATTCATTACTAATCCAGATATAATAATTATGAAAAAACTACTTTTTATCGTGTTCATTTGTTGGACGCTTTTGGGAAATCTTCAAGCTGCGAAAGACTTCACCTCGCTGGGAAAGAAAACTTACGGTACAGCCATCTCTCCTAACGGAAGATACATTGTGGGAACCAACGGTGACCAGAAAATACACGGGCTGGATATGGTGAGCTTTGTTTATGACATGCAGACAAAATCCATCTCATGGCCGACAGAATTCGATGCCGACGATCTCAGCAAAGGCGGACAGTTTGAAAACGTAAACGACGAGGGTACGATTTGCGGTATGGTAAAAGACATGAACCATCAAGTGACGTGGGATGGAGTGACAGGACCAACCAGCGTGGCTGCCGTTTGGAAGAATGGAATGATCACCAAACTTCCCTACGGCAATCTGAACATCGACGAATTCATACAGCCGGTAGACGGAACTTTCGCCCTGGCCATTTCAAACAACGGAAAAATTGTCGTCGGATATGCGTGCTGCGGTAACTATGCCACGGTAAAGCCCTGCAAATGGACTCTTGGAAACGACGGAAACTGGTCAATGGAAATACTGCCCATGCCCGAGGGAGGGAAGAGCGCAAGTGCCTTTGACATTTCTGAAGACGGTTCCGTCATTCTCGGTTCGGCACAAATCAACTACAATACCTACGCCATCTACTGGAAAGACGGTATCTGCCATCGGGTGCAATGTACGGAAGAAGACGCCGACAACGCCGTGTATGGCATCAAGGCAATGGACTTAAGCCCCAACGGCAGGTATTTCACCTTTGCCTTGAGTTTCACCACGCATTATCGGATATTCGATGTGGAAACCGGTACCTACCGAACCATGCCGGGCTTTGACTCCGAAGGCATGGCCAACTTTCTGACCGTCGACAACAACGGCAACGTGACAGGAGCGTTCACCTACGGCTCTGCCGCATTCGGGGAGGAGACATACAACCATCCGTTCTATTACCGGTACTCGTCCGACCGCCTGTTCGACCTCACCTACTATATGTCCATGTTCGCCGCAGGCGTCACCCCGGATTTCTCTTTCGACCCGCTCGACAAAACACAGGTGTTCCCCTTTGCCATGTCGGCCGACGGCAACACCATCTTGGGCAACACGGATGTATATTCGGCTATGGGACAGATTCCCACGGCATGGATACTGCGACTCGAACCGTTCGATACAGTCATACCCGACACACCTGAGAAAATCACAGGAATATCGGAAAACCTCCGTCAGGTGGTTCTGTCCTGGAAGCGGGACATGAAAGCATATGACGGACTCACTTTGAAAGGATACAACGTATATTGCAACGGCAAACCAGTCAGGAAGGTCGAAGAAATCAAAGATGAGATGCAGGTAACCATCGACAACGCAGATGCCGGCTATCCCCAGTACTCCGTTGAGGCCATCTTCAAAGATGCCGACGGCAAGGAGATCCTCTCACCGCGTTCCATCCCTACGACCGTGACCGTGGCAGATAACTACAGCCTGCCGCTGTTCGACAATTTCGACGATGCATCGCTGCAAACCAACTATTGGACGACAACCGAAGACTATGGAGAGGAGAACGACAAATTCTGGGGAACTGCCCAATATGCCGGCCATCAGGCGACATTTGCCCTTGCCACCGGCGCAACGACGAGAAAACCCTACTCAAACAGCCTCGTGTCGCGCCAGATGGATGCCACGAAAGCCGACATGGTGAAGTTCTCATTCATGTTGCTCGGCAACCTGTTCTACAATCCGGAGGAACCCGTACTCGACAAAGATACTCTGACTCTTGAGGTTTCCACCGACAAAGGGCACACATGGACGCCGGTAAAAGACTGGATCATCGGAAAACTCCCCAAATACTATACCATACAGGCCGTAGACATCTCCAAACAGGCGGCGAACAAGATATTCACCATACGTCTGCGGAAACACGGCGAAGGAAAAATACAATACTACATCTACATGGACAACCTGAAGGTCGGCATCCGAAACGAGAAAGAAGCACCGAAAGGAGTCATCGGCGAATACATCGAAAAAGAAAAGAAAGTAAAGGTATTGTGGCAGGACATGTCACAGGCATATCCCCTCAATTACGTGAACGAGGAACCGATGAACATGCTCTCGCTCGGAAACGAAGGCAAGGAACTGATAGGTGCCAACATGTTCACAACTTCTGAACTGGCACTCTATCACGGCAAGTACCTCACTTCGGTAAGTACGACCATCAACTACTATTCCCAATACGACGAAGGAAAAGGCATACACGCCTCCATCGTGGTGTTCGAGGATGGCAAGCTGATACGGGAACAGGCCGTCAATGACATGAAATACAACGAATATATCACCCGGAAACTGGACGAACCGGTATTGATTGACAAAACAAAAGAACTGAAGATCGGCATCAAGGTTTATGATTACGACACCCAACAGATACCGTTGCTTTATTCCAATGCCCCCGACTGCATTCCCGGAAAGAGTGACCTGTACTCCGAAGATAATGGAAAGACATGGCATTCGGTACACAAGTTCTTTACCGACAACGGTCAGGAAAGCAGTGCAAACTGCTGCTGGTACATCACAGGGAATGTGACCGAGACAACAGCCTGCGAACCTTCCGCCGATGCCAAGAACCTGATAGGCTACAACATTTTCCGCAACGGCGAGCAGATGAACGAAATCTACATTCCTGCTTTCAGTTCCCGATACATCGACACGGCACCCGTCGACAATGCTTCTTACGAAGTCGTGGCATATTACGCGGACGGTTCGGTGTCTGAAACATCCCAACCTTACCTCGTGGGAATTCTCACCCATGCGGATCGCAACCAGTTACATGGCGGCCTCATCAGCTATGCAGACAACATACTGACGGTCAACGGACATTGTGACAGGGTTTCACTCATGTCTGCCAACGGACAAACCCTTGTACGCAGTACGAACGGTCGCATCTCCTTGTCGGGCATTCCGGCAGGTGTTTATGTAGTCGTGATACAGACCGACGGAAGGATTGTTTCCCAAAAAATCATCAAGAGATAAGTCCTACCAAGGAAAGTTCTCCGTAAAAGAGGCCATTCCATACAGGTCCATCCGGATGGTTCGCACTCGAAAAGTACGAACCGTCCGGATTAACCGACCGGATCACCTCCCCGACCCACACTCACACGGAAATGCTTCGCCTGCCTGCTCCGATACGGTTTTCGGTATCAGGCTTACTGTCATCATTTCCCGACATCGGAAGCATATATTTTCCGGACAGACAGCACATGCCTTTCCGCAACAACGCAACATTTTTAATGCAACCAACGAAAGCATCCGGGAGACACGCACAAGATGTTTTTCAATGTACGATGGTGCTTTCCGGAAAAGACCCTTTCAACTCTCGTTTTTCAGAACCTGCCCTTTTGTTTTCCGGTAGTTGCTCTTTTACCTTGTGAAAAGGGTACTTTTACAAGATAAAACTTACCCTTTAACCCAAATCGGTCATTAGATTCCGAGTCGGTTTCATTTGATGGCCGGACGGAAAGTGATATGAACGACAGGGAATGTATAACCAAACGCTCTAAGAACCGATTGGGATTAATAACACGCCACGAAACAAAACACAAAGAAAGGAGGCCTATATACCCGATAATTTATCAATATTCAACCTCTTGCATTAAATTCCTCCATTAGGAACCGAACAGGTTTTGTCCGATTGGCGGGCAGATGGTTTGAAGGTTGGCGGCAGGCATGGCGGGCAACGACAAAACAAACCGGCAGCCAAGATGCCCGGCAATCGGACAAAACCCGGTCGGACTCTAATAACTGATTGGAACTAAAAACAAAAGAATGAGAAAAGCCTGCCGGGTCATCGGGCAGGCTTTGGTGTGGATTTCCCATGGGTGTGGATTGGCTTTCGCGGACACCATACATTATCATGTAAGGGTCACCTTTCCTCATCCTTCCTCCCGGAAGATACGGTGCGGAAGGCCGTGCAGCATAAGGGAAGAGGTTGGAATGCCGTATTAGAACTCAAACAGGAGACGGAGGTTGAACTGTCTGCCCGTAAGATAGTTCGGAACGGCATACTGTTGGTTGCTGACATCGGTTATCCAGTAGTACGAATTGACATTGCTGATGCCGAAGAGGTTGAGGCAATCGAGGTCAACCCAAATGTTACGGAAGACGGATTTCTTTTCACGCTTTTGGTTATCGAGGAGTCGATAGCTCATTCCGATGTCGGCACGCTTGTATGCCGGCGAACGGAAAGCATTGCTTTCCAACTCGCGATGGGGTGCGGAGAAAGGCAGACCGTCGGCATAGATGAGCTTGAGCGACATCTTCCATCGGTCGGTTCCGGGGAAATAGTCGGTAAAGAACAGGTTGACGGCATAGCGTTGGTCGGTGGGCAGGGGGATGGATTTGCCGTTGAGGTTCATCTTGGTGTTCATGAACGAGAAACACAACCACGAGTCTGTGCCCGGAACGAACTCACCGAAGAACTTCAAATCCAAACCCATCGCATGACCGTCGGCCTCGTTTTTACCGTTGTAAGTGACCTTCACATTGTTCACGCTGTAAGGAACGAGGTTCGACAAGGCCTTATAGTAGGCTTCGGCTGTGAAACGATAAGGACGCTCCTTGACCTTGAAACGATAGTCGAAAGCGGCGATGAAATGGAGCGAACGCTGACTTTTGATTTTGTCATTGAGGCGTGCGAAGGTGATGCCGTTGATGTTTGTGGTGTCGCGCAGTTCCTTATAGAAAGGTGCCTGATAGTATAAACCGGTGGCAAACCTGAACACAATGTCGTGATTGAATGCCGGAACGATGCCGAGCGACACACGCGGACTGACGATGGTTTCCTTGTTGAAACTCCAATGGGCGAACCTCAAACCGTAATTGAGGGTGAAGAGCGTATGCTCTCCTTTGCTCGTGAAACGGTAAGTGTCCTGCAAGAAGGCTTCCATGCGGTTGGCGTTGAGCGAGTTTTTGGCACTGAGCGAGTAAATCATGTAAAGGTCTTTGCCTGTGTGCGGAACGCTATACCCGGCAGAATCACGCATTTCGTACTCCCGTGAGTTCTCGGTGATGTTCTCGAACTTGTAGGAGAAGCCACCCAAGATTTCATGCTTCTTGCTCTTGTGGCTGAACAGAGCCTTGACGGTTTCCACATGTGCCTTGAGATAATTGCGGGCATGCTCCATGTAAGAGCCCACACCGAGGTTCTCGCTGGTTTCGGTCTGGGTGAGCCAGTATTGCCCTTGAATGTCATAACGTTCCTGCTCTTTGGTGTGGAAAGCCGAGAAAAGGAGGGATAAAGCCGTGCGTTCGGTGAGATGACGGGTAAGGCTGAACGTACCGAAATAGGTACGGAAGAGATCTTTTTCCTGTCCGTCGAAATACACTTTGAACGACTTGACATTCTCCATCGTGCCGAATTTGGTTTCCCGGTCTTCGGGTTCAAAGTTGTAGCGGTTCTCCGAAATGTTGCCGATCATTTCGATCGTCCATCGCTTATTGGGCGCGTAGCTCAAATAAGTCTGGTAGTCGAGGAAGCTCGGATTGTACTCGCCCTTGGTCTGCAGCGACCCCAAGAGATACTTGTTGGTCTTGTAGCGGATGCCGTGTGTCCACGAGAACTTTTTCTTGGCAAGCCCGAAATAGGCATTGGCACCCAACATACTGGCCGACACCGAGGCTTCGGTGCGTTGCGGTTTCTTGTATGTGATGTCGAGAGCCGACGACATTTTGTCGCCATACTTCGCCTCGTAGCCGCCCGAAGAAAAGCTGATTTTCTCCACCATGTCGGAATTGATGACCGACAAGCCCTCCTGCTGTCCGCTTCTGACCAAGAAAGGACGATACACTTCGATATTGTTGATGTAAACACTGTTCTCGTCGAAGGAACCGCCACGCACGTTATATTGCGACGACATCTCATCGCGCGACGACACGCCGGCCTGCAACTTGATGGCATCTTCGACGGCATTGCCGCTTGCCGACGGCATTGTCTTGAGGTCTTTGGCGTCAATGGTCTGCGTTTGTCCGGTCTGTTTGCGTGTCTGTGTGATGACAACTTCTTCGAGGGTGTTGTCGAATACGAGCTGCACTTGTAGGGTTTGTTTACCTGTCGGACGGCGGAGTACCCTCGTCTTGGGCTTGTATCCGATCATCGAAAACCTCACGACGACACTGTCTTCCGACGCCACTGACATGTTGAACTCGCCCTTCAGGTTGGTCATCGTCACCTTTCCTTGCTTCAACACGGCAACGGTAGCAAATTCAATGGGGTTCATTTCGTTGTCAAACACCCTCCCCTGGAGCGTAAACGACTGGGCATGAGCATCGAAGCATCCTGCAAGGACGCTCCAAAATATGGTACACAATAAAATAACGCGTTTCATTAAACAATATAACGACTCGTCTGCGTTTATATTGTATCGACCTTATGGTTGACGACCAAGGACTTTTGTCCGCTTGTCGACTGTTTACTGTTCATAACAAGTGCCGAAACACCGTCTGCAAAGAAGCCTCCCTCTTCTTTTTCAGATGGTGTTTCTTTTTCCCAAAGCATACCTTTCCGCAAGCCGAAACCACCAGACGACACGGCTTTCCAACCTTCTTCGTTCTGTTTTCATCCTTTTCTTCTGCTTGACAACGACACCATGTCCGGCCACATCTTTCCACCAATCCATCGACCCTCTCCTCCGTCCGTCACCACAAACCGCCTCGAACTTTCATCATCAATCGGGGCAGAACTCTCCCAAGGAAAAGCCTCGAATATGCAAAAAAAGTCGTAACTTTGCTACCGCAAGGGTCTCTCGGAAAGAGAATCAGTGACGGCTGCTTGCTACCAAAGCTGCAACAGCCAACCCATATCGGCACTCATCAAAGTCAGCCGTTCACGGTTCTACTTCCTTTCAGCCCGCATAAATATTCCAATACATCAAAATCATGAAATACATTTTGGCAATCGACTCGTTCAAAGAATCACTCTCATCGGCCGAAGCCGAATCTGCAGCCCGCAAAGGCATCCTTTCCATCGATGCCGATGCCGACGTGGTAGCTGTCGACATGGCCGACGGCGGCGAAGGAATGCTCGACGCTTTCAGGCAAGTGGCCGAAAGCCGTATCGTGGAAGCCGACGTTCACGACCCCATGATGCGACGCATCAAAGCGCGGTATGCCATCACTGACGACGGTACCGCCATCATCGAAACAGCCAAGGCCATCGGTTTGGCACTGTTGAACAAGGAGGAACGCAATCCCATGCGTGCCACCAGTTATGGTGCCGGCGAGCTTATTATCCATGCTTGGGAACAGGGTTGCAGACGCTTTCTCATAGGTTTGGGCGGCAGTGCCACGAGCGACTGCGGCATCGGCATGCTGCGTGCCCTCGTCGACAAGTATGCTCCCAAGGGCAACATGGACGACGTCAGGCAACGATTGCAGGGCATCGAAGTCACCATTGCGTGTGATGTCAACAACCCGCTATGCGGTGAGCGGGGCGCGGCTCATGTCTTTGCTCCCCAGAAAGGGGCAACACCGCAGATGGTCGATGACCTCGAACGGCGCGCAGTAAAGTTTGCCGAAGTCTCTGCTCTTCACCACGGTTACGACCGATCGAACCTCCCCGGTGCCGGCGCGGCGGGCGGATTGGGATATGCTTTCATGCAATATCTCGACGCAGAGATGAAGTCGGGTGCAGAGGCTTTGCTGCAGGCACTCCGTTTCGAGCGGCTCATCGACGGGGCAGACCACATCATCACCGGCGAAGGAAGTGCCGACCGGCAAACGCTGATGGGTAAACTGCCCTCCATCGTGTTGCGCTACGGAAAGGAGCAAGGGATACCCGTGTGCCTCATCGCCGGAAAAATTGCCGACGAGAAGGCTCTCCGCGAGACCGGTTTCGAGTCGGTGATGTGCATCAATCCGCCGACAATGCCTCTCGAAGAAGCCCTTCGCAAGGAAGTTGCCTCTCGACAAATAGAAACCGCGATGGCACAATGGACAAGAACTTTGTCCACCCAGCCATGACAATATGTTTCTCAAATCGGTCATGATCCTCGTAACACATCGGAGTCATTGACCGATTCGGAGTAAACAAACGGGCAGCCTGAAGAAAATGAACGAGACATCTTTCGCCTCCCGAAGGTTGCGAAAGCATGGATACGATGAAGGCTTTTTCAGACGGTTGTTGTTTGCCTATCCCGAAAATGTTTGTATTTTTGCAAAATCAATGAGCGAAAAAAAGTCCGTAACATTCATCCTTAACCCCATTTCCGGCCAGATCAAAAAAGCCGGAATACCGGCACAGATAGACAAATACCTCGACCATAACGTATTTGACCATTGCGTCTGCTATACCGACTATGCCGGGCATGCCACGCAAATCGCTGCCGAAGAGGCGGAGAAAGGCACGAATGTGGTCGTTGCCGTCGGCGGTGACGGCACCATCAACGAAATCGGTCGTGCGCTCGTTCACACCCAAACGGCATTGGGCATCATTCCCTGCGGCTCCGGAAACGGACTTGCCCGACACCTCGACATCCCCCTCAATGTGCGCAAGGCCCTGCACATCATCAACCAATATGATGTATGCGACCTTGACTACGGCATCATCAACGGCCAGCCGTTCTTCTGCACTTGCGGCATGGGATTCGACGCTTTCATCAGCATGAAGTTCGCCGAAGGCAACAAAAGGGGACCCATCAAATACATCGAATACATCCTGAAGGAAGGCCTGACCTACCAACCCGAAACCTACAGGATTGAAGACGAGGAAGGAAACATCGAAGAACACAAAGCCTATCTCGTGTCGTGTGCCAACGCATCGCAGTATGGCAACAACGCCTATATCGCACCGCAGGCATCGATGGCCGACGGACTGCTCGATGTGATCATCATGGAACCTTTCGACATCTTCGACGCACCGCAGGTCAGTTTCGACATGATGAACAAGACGCTCGACAAGAGCAGCAAGATCAAGACCATGCGTTCACGAAACATCAAGGTTCATCGTGCCCACCCGGGACCCGTGCATTACGACGGCGACCCTGTCATCATGGGTGAAGACCTCGAGATTTCGCTTGTCGAGAAAGGCATCAAGATATTGGTCAACCCCGACGAAACCGAACACAAACACGAACCTAACGCCCTGCAAAATGCCGTTTGCGAACTGTTCAACACCATCAACAACGCCCGAACGGACATGAATCGGCAAGGCCGGAAAATGAGGGTTTTGAACAGAAAGGTGATGAGAATAATCAAAAAATAGCCCGTTTCATCGGGTCATGACCACCCCCATGCGCCATGTCGCAAAAGCTATTACCGACCTTCACCAATCCATCGGACACATTCTTCATGACAAAACATATTTCATCATGAACCATCTAAAGAAAAACATCTGCAGCCTCATCTTGGTTTTGTTGATGGCTGCAACCGCCCAAGCACAAGAAACCGAACCCAATGTCATGCGTTACTACATGAAAGACGGAAGTAAATTCGATGTGAAAATCAACCAAATCTCCGGCATCCGAAGGAACGACGACAACCGGATTGACCATATTTTCAACAACACCAACACCATCTCGAGCATCGCTTTCGACCAAGTCGACAGCATTGCTTTCCTTTACATCGACTTCACCCTGCAGCGAAACATCAATGCCAACACCCGTCCCGGTGCCATGCGCATGGAGTTTCCACATCTTCGCGAAAGCGAAGACCAGCTGCTGATTTCACACGAAACGGAAGAATATGGCGTGACTTATGCCCTCGAATGGGACTGTAGCAAGAAGGCACAACGGTGGACCTGCTACCAATTTCATAACGGTGTTCCCAATAACAATATAGGAAGAAAGGGCAAATGGATGACGGATATGTCGATTCCTGCCCCCTATCGGACCTATGACAAGCAATATAAAAACACCGGATTCTCACGCGGCCACATGTGCATGTCAGAAGATCGACAGTCGTCGGTCGAACAAAACCAACAGACATTCTACATGAGCAATACCCATCCGCAATACCAAAACCACAACGGAATTCTATGGCTCAAACTTGAAAGTGCCGTCAACAAATGGGGTAACGACAGCCTTTTCAGAGATACGCTCTACGTTGTCAAGGCCGGAACCATCGACCGCCCCGAACAACTCCTCCCCCCGACATCGACCGGACTGCTCGTACCGAAATATTTTTACATGGCAGTACTCTGCGTGAAAGACGGCCAATACAAAGCCATCGGCTTTTGGACAGAGCATACCGACGAAAGAATCAAGCACACAAAACCCGCCGATTACGCCATCTCCATCAAGGAACTGGAAGCACTGACAGGCATCGACTTTTTCTGTAATCTCCCCGATGAAATCGAAGAAAAAGCCGAAAGCAGCTATCAACTGTCCGATTGGGATCTGTAGCACGCCGGCATTATCCCGCCCATTCACGGTGCGTTGCCCGACAATGCCCTTTTGTTTTCACTCCAACCCTTTTCCATGAAAAATCTCCGCGGCATCATCATTGCCATCTTGTCATCGGCTTCCTTTGGCCTGATTCCCTTGTTTTCGATTCCTTTGCTCACGCAAGGCACCGACTCGCCGTCCATTCTGTTTTTCCGTTTTGCCTTCGGCAGTCTGGCATTATTGCTGTTGTTGATGGTTCAACGCACCTCCCTGCGCATCACCGCGGGCGAAGCCGCCCGCGTTTCTTTGCTGGCATTGCTCTATGTGGGCATGGCATTCACGCTGCTCATGGGCTACAACTACATGCCGGGGGGTATTGCCACCACGCTGTTCTTCTCCTTCCCGGTATGGACGAGCCTGCTGATGATAGTCTTCTTCGGCGAAAAGTTCTCTGTGCCGGTGGCAGTATCCATCGTGACCGCCATCAGCGGTGTGATATTTTTGTCGGGACTATTCGATGAAACGGGCAGTTTTTCGCTTATCGGACTGCTCTTGGAGGTGGCGGCAGCCATCTGTTATTCGGTCTATATGGTATTGGTTCCGATGCTGGGTGTCAACCGCATGGGTGCCATCAAGCTCACTTTCTTCATCTTTGTGTTCAGCACCGTTTACTCGTTCGTCTCCGCTTGGTTCTCTCCGCAGGGCATACAACTGCCCGCCGACCACCTTTCGTGGCTCAATCTGGTGCTGTTGGGACTTTTGCCCACCGCCTTTTCAAACATCACGCTGGTCGTGTCGATCAAGCAGATCGGCAGTACGCTCTATGCCATCTTGGGCGCATTCGAGCCGTTCACGGCCATGTGTGTGGGCATCCTCGTATTCGACGAGCCTCTGACACCTCAGGTCATTATCGGTTTTTCGCTCATCTTGCTGTCAGTGGGCATCCTCATCATGCGCAGTCCGAAAACCGATACCTCCTCCGATTTCCGCCCTTTGAAGCGATGAATCCTGCCAGTCATCCTGCCGCCAAGTTACGTTTACCCCAAAACTGTCATTAGATTCCGAGTCGGTATCGTCTGACGAAGACTCCGTCATGCACCTTTTTACTCCAGTCGACGGCCGATTGGGGCAAAGACCTGCCCTTTCGCCTCATAAAAGGGCAACTTTCGGAGGACAGAAGGGCCGGTTTCGTGAGGTAAAAGGGCAGGTTTTGAAAAAGAGTAGCCACAAGACCGCTCCACCATCGAACAATTCCGATCCGGGTTCTCATGACCGATTGGGGTTCAAACGATACATATATAAAAGAGGGGGAACATACTCTGCCTATATGTTCCCCCGGAAATCGATGACTAAAATGTTATTTTATTCATCCCAAACACTTTTGGGACGTTGATAGAAACTTTCCGTAGTAAAAGATCTTTCATCTCCAAAAGAATCTTCTTCAGAATCTATCTCGTCATCGAAAAAGCCTTGTTTTCCGTCTGCCCAGTTGTCCTTGCTACCGATGAGAATACTTGTTTCAAGTCTCATGGATTCAACTTTAATTACCGGTTTCAAATATGTTCTTTTCATATTAGTGTCCTCCTTTTTTATCTTACAATGATTTTCACTCCGTTGACTACATAAATTCCGGCAGGAACGGCAATGGTTCTCGATTCACCTGCATGGAGATCAAGGGTTTCCACATGGCTTCCATCAACGGCAACAATGGTCACCCGGGTAGCGGTATTCGCCTTGACAGTGACGAATCCTTTGCCCGGCATGACAGCAAAGTCTGCACGGACATCGGTATTCTCGACATTTGTCAGTTCACCGTTATCATCGAAAGTGATGCCAAATACGTTTTGCACATTTCCGGTATAAGTATAGTAAGCACGGAAGGGTAATACATAAAGTGAAGACGGCATAAGGTTCTTGATACAGAGCAAACGACCATTGGCAAAGTAGAAGATTTGGTTTTCGGCTTTGGCAAACTCTCTTCCACTGAATGTTCCGTGGTTCTCGAAAGAAATCACGTTGCCGTTGGCTGTGCCTGTAGCTGATTCCCCGTTATGGATGTAACCGTCAACGACCGGTGTGGCTGCAATGTTCGATCCGTATGCTTGTACCACAAACGAAATCCGATTCTCTCCTTCCGCAACTTGAGGACGGTCGGTCACATGAATCATATAGGGTTTGTTGGCTTCCGAATGGTCGGCGGTCAGCTTTTCGAAAACTGCACTATGGGTGAAATCCACGGCCTCACCATTCACAGGTTTGTCATAGGCGAAAGCACCTGTCGGCTTCATCGTATTCACCGTAAACTTGAAGTTGTCGCCTTGGTTGCTGTGAAGACCATCTTGCAAATCGATGGTGAAAGGAAGAATAACCGAAGCATTGAATTCCGTTGCCAGGGTATTTTCATATCTTGGCAAAGTCACTTCACGTGTATATTTGGCAAAATTTGCCGCATCAACCTGAATCTCATGGGGAGCAAAGAACGGAGCCTTGTCAGTCAGGATGATATTGTTGGCAGAGTGGAAACCTCCACTTTCGGTCTTAAAGGCAAAATTGTCGCGATTGTAAGTCTGTCCTTCGGGCAGGTAGAAAAGGGCATTTTTACCTAACGTCATGTAAAGTTCTGCCAAGTCGTCTGTCTCATTTTCCGTTCCGACATTCTTATATTCGTTCACAATGTTGAGCAACGCTCCACCATCGACATAAAGGATCTGGTCAGGAGTAATACCGGCTTTGTCCTCGATAGCTCGCTTAATCTGACCGACGGAGAGATAACCTTGTCTGCCGTCGCCGTCGGGTGTCGTGCGCAGAACGAGTCCCCATTGGTCTTTCTTCTTCGGTGCTCCCGACACATCAGTCATCAATGTATTGTCGGCTTCATATACCTTCTTCCATTCGATTTCAGGTGTATAAGTCTTCTTGATGATCTCTATATCCATTTGATAGTAGGCATAATAGCGATGCTCACTGGCTGTTGTGGGTGCAATGTTGTAACGCGTCTCATCACAAGTAAAGAGATAGTTATTGTGTGTTACCTGATCTTGTGTATTGATTTTTACTTCATTGAACGTACCTCCGGCTTCATTGTAAGCATCAAGTGAGAAGGGGAATTCGGTGTAATGCTTTGTTTGGGTGGTCGTTTGATTATTACCCAACTCATCGGCATTATTGAATTTGAATTTTTGCGTACCTGCCACGGTGGCAATCACTTTGTCTTTATAGTCTGCATTAGGGGAATAAGCCTCTCCATAAAGCGATGTCGCGGTGTTCCAATAAGGAGACTTCACGAGACTGTAACGTGCATGACCATTGGTCTTACCATTATAGTAAGTAAGGTCACCATAATTACTGAAGAGGTCTTCAAACGAGATAAAGCAGAAACTTGTAAAATCTTCGGGAACATAGAAGATAAATTTACCACCACTGACAGCAAAATCGTTGGCAGTAAATTGCTGGGTAAGGGTACGGCCTTGTCCACCGTCTTCTTTACAAACCAAGTCCAAGCGGTTGATATAGGGGTTGAGCGTTTCCATTTGCAAGTCTACCTTCACAAGTGCTTGCTCATTGGCGTTCAATCCTTCAATCACAAATTTCACGGCATAGTTGTTCAAATTTTCCAATGTAACTACACCCGTCGGATTATTTGCATCGACCGTCACCGTCTTAAATGGAGTATCTTTCTCGATACCATATACTTTCAATATAAAGCTATTTGCTGGGGTAAAGGCATCTTGACTTACAATTTCACGAACACCTTTGATATTTGTTGCACCACTCTTGAGGGTAGGATACCACAAAGATGATGAGTTATCAAGATGAAGCGTGTAGGTTGTAGAACTCCATGATGTCTCAAGAGCATTAGTATATGTATTAATTGAGAATTTCGCACGATTTGAATCATCAA
>JALETQ010000053.1 GCA_022781445.1 Prevotella sp. | reverse complement strand
GAAGTTAAGCCCGCCTGCGCCGATGGTACTGCAATGCAATGTGGGAGAGTAGGTGGCCGCCTTTTTTTGCAAGGTCCTGTCCGAGGAAACTCGGACGGGACCTTTTTTCGTGTTCGCCCGACATGGGTATGATCTAATGGGAAGGATGCGGAACTCAAATTTTGCACCTTGCCCATAGCTCGTGCCCGAACGGTAGGTGACGTGACGAGGTCAGAAATAGGAGGTAACAGAAAAGGTTGGAAAAGGTCGGACGACGTGATGATTGCACATTGTCCGACCTTGAGGATGGTATGGTACGGTTTGTTTAGAGTTTTCCTTGGTCGCCGAGATAGCTGTCTTTGAATCCGAGGAAGTAGAGAACGCCGTCAAGCCCCATTGTATTGATGGACTGACGGGCATCAGCAACCACACGCGGTTTGGCATGGAAAGCAATACCCAGACCGGCTTCGGCAATCATCTGCAGGTCGTTGGCCCCATCACCCACGGCAATGGTTTGGGCCAAGTCCACTCTTTCGACTTGCGCGATGAGTTTCAACAGTTCTGCCTTGCGGTGTCCGTCGACTATTTCGCCTACATATCGTCCTGTCAGTTTGCCGTTTTCGTCAACTTCAAGTTCATTGGCGTACATATAGTCCACGCCGAATCGTTGACGGAGATATTCACCGAAGTAGGTGAATCCACCACTCAAGATGGCAATTTTGTATCCGTAGCGTTTCAGTACCGCCATGAGTCTGTCTGCTCCTTCGGTGATGGGAAGGTTTTCGGCAATTTCTTGCATGACGCTCACATCGAGTCCTTTGAGTAGTTCTACTCTTTGTCTGAAGCTCTCCTTGAAATCTATTTCACCTCGCATGGCACTCTCGGTGATGGCTTTTACCTGGTCGCCCACACCGGCTTTGATTGCCAATTCGTCGATACATTCGGTTTGAATCAGAGTGGAATCCATATCGAAGCATATCAAACGTCGCATACGACGGTACATATTGTCTTTTTGGAAGGAGAAGTCGATACCCATTTCGGATGACAAACGCATCAGGTCGGCTTGCAAGGTGGTTCGGTCAACGGGGGTGCCCCGAAGCGAAAATTCGATGCAGGAACGGATGTTCTTGACCGGTTTCTTCAAACTCTGGCGGCCGGTGAGACGCACGATTGAGTCGATATTGAGTCCTTGCTTCGCAATGACCGAAGTGGTGGCTTCGATGTTCTTGGCCGTAAGTGTTCTGCCTATCAACGTCAGGATGTAGCGGTTTTTACCTTGTCCTCCAACCCAATCTTCATATTTTTCATCGTCGATGGGTTCGAATCCTATATGCACATTGAGTTCTGTCGCTTTGAACAACAGTTCCTTCATGACTTGTCCGGCAGAATATTCTTCAATTCTTATCAAAATACCGAGTGACAATGAACTGTGGATATCGGCCTGTCCGATGTCCATGATCTGGGCATCGTGTCTGGCAAGAATCTCCATGATGGATGCGGTTAATCCCGGTCTGTCCTGTCCGGTGATACGAATCAGAATCTGTTCTTCTTTTCCTTGTTGTTCTTCCATAATCATATAGTTTGATGATGCGAAGTTAAAACATTCTTACAAGAACACCAAATAAAAGATAATAATATACGATGACAAATGGAATATTGGCGTAAAATGAAACATTTTTCGTAAAAGATGCAGACAAATCGTGGCAAAGTGTCGCTCGTACAACCAAAACATTGACAAGATGTCATCATGGAGGGTCAAAGATCTTACCGCTGTCGGTTGCCGTTGATGTCTGCCTTTCATCCCAATCGGCACTATCTTTCCCGACGGTTTTCCGGCTGACATCACATCTGATGGCAGCAGTAGGTCACGGTTCGTCGGTCGACAGGAGTTCTTGTACCTTTTTTTCTTCTTTTTTACCTAAGTCTGCATAGCGGTTGAGTGCTGTCATGGCAGCCTTCCGGATGGCGATGTGGTCGTTGTGTAGTGCCTTGCGTATGGCGGCAAAGAAAGTGTCGGTTTCATGCTCGTCAGGTACCCATCCGCTCATCAGGAGCCTTGTCATGACCGACAGACCGCAAAGGGGCATCCATTTGTCATCCGACATGACCCATTGCTGTGCCTTTTTGCGGGCTTCGGGCAATAGGCGATACAGGTATAGCGAAGCTATTTCGGCAATTTCCTGCTCCTGAGTTTCGGTAATCCATTCGTCAGCCAATGCTGATTCCATTTTTTCTGCCGGCATAATGAGGATGGCCAATATCTTACATTCCCTGATATTCTCTTTCCATAACGCCACCGCCAGTTCATAATCTTTACCGTAAGGCTGCGCCATCTGTCTGAGGTCAACCAGCGAAATGCCCCAGTTGAGTTTGTAAGAAACACCCTTTTCGCGCATGGAATGGGTCGTGATGCCGTTCATGCGGCGAAAAAAGGTTTGCTTGATGTTACGTACTTTTTCAGCTGTAATGGATGTCATAATGTTGCATATTGATGTGAATAACGGAGCATTTGTTCCGCATACGATTCGGAATAATCGGTTTCGATGTCCGTGATGTTGCCGTTTTCGTCATAACGGGGCTTCAATATCGGATTGATGAAACCTTTGTAAGGGGCAAGGTTGAGGCGATTGTAACGTTGCAACACTTCCTGATGCAGGTCGTTTTCGACTTCGACACCATAGTTTTCGACCAACAGGCGAGCAGCTTCGTAATCGCCCTCGCTTTTGATGCGTTGTATTTCGGCCAGCAGGCGTGCAAAGAGCTTTCTCAACTTGCCGTAATCTGTGATGTTCACATAGGTTTTTCCATCTTTGGATACGCGTTTTACAATCCCTTGACCGTTTTCTTCCACCCACCGGGCAATAAGGGCGCGGTTACGCATATGGGCTTCTTCGATTTTCTTTCCGGGTGCGATGCGTGCCAATTGGGTCATCAATCCGTTCATAATGTATGTATAATAGCCCGCCTTGTACGCCTCATCATTGGGTAGCAATCCCATGTCTACCAACTTTCCATCTGCAAGATAGTAGAGTGCGAAGAGGTCAGCTCGTGCTTCTTCGATGGTATTGCCGTATGCTTTCAGAGCATCGGGGTCCGTGTCGGGCAGGAGTTGGCCGCTTCCGTGTCCGAGACATTCGTGCAAATCTGTGTGAAGGTCGTTGCAGATGTCATTGTAACGTTCGATGAGTCGGAGCGTTTGAACATCGATAACAAATTCTTCTTGGAATCCGTTACCACGAGCCGTCTTGTTGTAGGCATCGGTGATGTTACTGATGGTTACGCTTTTGCTGCCGTGTTTGGCTCTGATCCATTCGGCATTGGGCAGGTTGATGCCGATGGCAGTCAACGGATATTCGTCACCGCCGAGCATTGCTGCACGCACCACACCGGCCGTGACACCTTTCACGGTTTTCTTCTTGAATCGGATGTCGGTGGGCGAATGTTCTTCAAACCATTGGGCTTCGCGGCTGATGAGTCGAGTACGCTTGGTAGCATCCTCATCTTTATATTCCACAAGAGCCTCCCACGAGCCTTTCAGCCCAAGCGGGTCGCCATATACTTCAATGAAACCGTTGATGAAATCTATCTGTCCTTCCTGTTCGCTTATCCATTTGATGGAATAGTCGTCAAAGGTTTTCAAGTTGCCCGTTCGGTAGTATTCCACCAGCAGGTCGATGAGTTCTTTTTGCTTTTCGTTTTCCGCATAAGATCGGGCTTGCAGGAGCGATTCGATGATGCGTTCGATGGCTGCACCATACATGCCCCCTTGTTTCCACACCTCTTCGACAATGATGCCGTCTTTCTTCTTCAGTTGGGAATTGAGTCCCCACGAAGGCTGTTCGGATGAGCTGTTCTCTTTCTTTGCCTTATAAAAGTTCTCGACCTCTTGCTGGGTCACATCTTGATAATAATTGCAGGCAGAAGTCAGTACAAGGTCTTCACCATCGTTCTGGTTCACTCTTTTCGGCATGACCGTCGGGTCGAAAAGGATTGTCACCATTTCGTCGATGAAATCGCTTTTTGACTGACCCGATGCTACGGGTAGTCTGTTTTCGGGGATGTCGGTCAACCTCTTACGCAGGTATTCGCTTGAAAATTGCGGTTTGAACTTCTCGCAACCGTAATGGTGGTGAATGCCGTTGGCAAACCAAACCTGCTTGATATATTCCGTCAGAGCCTGTCCCTCTGCTTCTTCTCGGGGGAAGCCTTGCATGAAGATAGCCTCGAGTGTTTTCCGAATGCGGAGATTATGCCTGCCGTTTTGATCGAAGAGGATATCACGACCATAAAGTGCAGCTTCGGAGAGATGAAATATGTAGATTTTTTGTTGGAGTGACAGACTTTCAAAGCCTTCGAGCTTGTAACGTAACATCTGAATGTCAGCGAATCTTTCATCGCGATAACCGAAAGGATCGTTGGATTTCTGTTTTTCGTTTTCTGATGATCTTTGATGTGTGTTCATTTTTTTCGGAGTATGTTGTGTGGTGTTCCGTCAGTTGGTAACGACCGGTTCATCACGATTGGTTGATGTCATTTGGCCCCTCGTTTATACTTTCAGAATGCCTTTTCACAGGCGATGGATCATGATAAGATATGATGTGAGGGGTCTGTAGGGGCCGGTTCTGGTATCCCGATGTCGGGGAAAAACTTCTCCGGTGCGCGATTTTGCAGATTGACATGAAGAAAAAGCTTTGTCGTCAACAGTATGACCGGTGATAATGAGCCGTGCCTTATTTCACGGTGATGTGAAAACAGCCCTGCTTCACTTCATATTTCACCCAGCAACGGTTTCTCTCCCGCATGTCTTTCAGAACCTCGCTGAGAATCCATTTCAGCGTATCATTGCGAACGGAGCGGTTGGCTTTGCCTTCGGGATCGGACACCGTGACATACCTGTTGTAGCAGATGTCGAAAGTCGTGCCATACAGATGGCAACTGTTTTCGGTGGCATTTCGATTACGGTTTCTCAGTTTGCCGATGTCTTCTCTGCTTCGTGTCACACTGGTGACAATCAGTTTATGCAATGGTACTCCCTTGACCAGCAAACTGTCGTAATAATTCTTGCCGATATCCTGCAACAGGATGGCTGCCGACGGCACCAGGTAAGGAATGCTGTTTTTCAGTTCTTCGACTTCAAAAAACGGATTGGAGCCTACAAAAACCAACTCGTTTTTCCGTTTTTCTGCTTCTTGTCTGTTGGCAATCGGCTTCACGCCCCATTTCTGAGCCGATGCCATTTGCACATCGTTCATGTCGGGGAAAGTACGGCTGAATCCCGGAACACTGAGGATTTTGTTTTTGATAAGTTGTCCTTTGGCATCCACATATCGGGTGACCGATGCCGCGTAAGCCGGCATGACACCGATCGAATCGGACGAAAGTGATGTCACCCGGGTCGAATCGGTATCGTGAGTGGTTGTCGATGTGGACTTGCCTGCCGTGGCAAGAGAAGGGAATATGAGTCTGACGAGGGCTAAAAAAAGAATGACGATGCCCCAAAACTCCAAATATTTCGTACCCGAACGTTTCATGTTTTATCGCAATATTAAAGATTGGTGGTCACACCGCTTGTCGGACCGGACAGAGATTGCCGGTTTCATGGCGACTATCGTGAAGCAGGTCTTATGCTTCGTCCACTTGGCTGTTGTCATCCTCACTGTCCTCTATGGGAATCATGCGGTTGAATACCGTCGTGTATGAAATGGTCGTTTCTGTTCTCGACAGTCCGAGTGGTTGCAGCTTGTCATGCAAAATTTCCAGCAGGTGACCGTTGTCACGGGCAAACACTTTGATGAAAACGTCGTATGTGCCTGTAGTTATGTGACATTCCACCACTTCGGGAATGGTCCTCAGTCCTTCTATGGCTTGTTCAAAGTTGCATGGGTCTTTCAGAAAAAGCCCCATGTAGGCACAAGTGTTGTATCCCAACTTGGTGGCATCCATCACGAATTGTGAACCTTTGAGAATGCCAAGGTTGGTCAGCTTCTGAATGCGTTGGTGGATGGCTGCTCCGCTTACGTTGCAAATCCGAGCTACTTCAAGGTAAGGAATCCTTGCATCTTCGGCGATGAGCTTGAGTATTTTTCTATCGAGAGAATCTAATTGGTACTTTTCCATTTTTATTCAAATATCTGTCAAAGGTAATAATAAGTCGGTAACCTTCCAATAAAATCAACATTTTTTGAGAATAATCCGCGGATTTATTTACAATTTCATATAAGTTTGATGTTGAGTTCTGTCCGTAAGACATCTTCTTGTCAATATCGCAACTGGGTCTTGCAACGGTCGATGTATACATGTCATCACGAATCGGCCGACAAAGTCCGAACCGGCTTCGTATGATTGTCGAGCATTTGATTGTCATTTTGCTGCAGGTGTAGCGGACTGCGATGAAACTAAACTGCGAATATGATGCCGTCAAGCGGACGAAAGTTCTTGGGAAGTATAGAATGCCAAGATAACAAATGACACTTTGCGGTTTAATGACCATCCGGGTTTATGATGGTTTCATCCTTAATTTTACGATGAATTGTAAATCACTGATGGACAGATGAAAGAGTGTCTGGGGATGTCCCGGTTTTTCAAAGGGCAGGTTTTGC
>JALETQ010000005.1 GCA_022781445.1 Prevotella sp. | reverse complement strand
GCGATATAGCAAGCTTACCCACCCGCCTCTTTAGCTCAGTTGGCCAGAGCACGTGATTTGTAATCTCGGGGTCGTTGGTTCGAATCCGACAAGAGGCTCACAAGAATTGGAAATTATAAGTCTATAACTTGTAAAATGCTTAAGGGTTAATAGTTAGGGAAGAGTTCGATCATTGAGATCGAACTCTTTATGATTTCATCACTTACCGTTTTATTTCATGTTTCCCTCTCGTAACAGCCGCAGATATTCTGACGACAGTACGATGTGAAGATACCGTGCGAAAAAAGATTCATTGGCCAAAGAATTGCCATTTATCAAGTGTAAGCATGAGTCTTCGTGGATGAAAACAAACGGACGAGTTGCTTTCCTGTTGGTCCGAAGCATTCTCTATATGCTTGTGACAGCGTACTTGCCATCAGTAATCAGGGCACAAAAAAAGAGTGAACATCCTTTGAGGATGTCACTCTTCTAATCTTTTCCGTTGTATGAATTACTTAACGGCTGCAGTGTCAGTCGGCTGAGCTACAGTGTCTTGAGTCATTGTGGTATCCATTGCAGTGGTATCCATTGCAGTGGTATCAACAGTTTTGTCAGCTTTCTTGGTTTCATTGCAAGATGTAACAGAAAGTGTAAGAGCCAAGCCGGCAACTACTACTAAAACTAATTTTTTCATTTTCTTTGCTTTTTAAGTCTGTAAAACAATACATTTGTTTATTAAAACGTTGCAAAGGTAGGGATTTTTTCAATACGGCGTTCATTTTTTTCCGTCTTTTTTGTGATGTGAATGTAACTTTTTTGTAAGTGTCTATATATTAGGTGTTTGTGAATTGTTAATTATTTGATGAAAATGAAGTTTTTCAACCGTCAATCGCTACAATTGACTTTCGGAAGGATGGAATCGATGTCTGAAAAGTTGTGTTTTAGTGATCGTTTATTCCCTATATGCTGTTTTGTCAAGGCGAATCATGAAGATAAAACCGAATCGGTCGTCAAGGCATGTAGTATGATATGACATACGACTCATGACAATTTCTGTTCGGCTATGTTCGCCGGCCGGCATCTTATCTGTCGGTTTGTTTTGTCATTGCTCGCTATGCCTTTCGCAAACAGGCTGTCCGTCCGATTGGCAATTTGGTAAAGCAGACTCCGTTTCTCATGACCGATTGGAGATAAAGTGCAGAAAGGCGAATACCTTTCAAATGGGCATTTGACATTTTGTCAAATGCAGATGATGTTGTCGTACTTTGTTTCACCGCTCTGTATGCTTGCCGAAGTTTCTTATATATATTATTATGGTATAGGAAGCCATGAGAGTGTTGGAATGTACCTGTGCTACGATGGTGCGGAGTTCCGGAGAACAAGGAACAACGAGGAAAAGTGATGTAAGCGGAGAAGAAGGGTCATATCGGGTGGCATGTCTTGATCGGTCGATACCTCGAGGCGGATGTATGGCGACGTTGCAGCTCGACTTTCGGGACAGGCATTTCTACGGGGAATCCGTGCCAATGTCAGTCGGATCGGGTGAATCGAAAACATATCAACTTGTTTTATCGAAACGCAAATAATAGTTGTAGAGAGCCAACAACCTGGCGACGGTGACTTGTCGTATTCTATGATCGGGAGAATGAATGGGGCAAATGATGTGTCCCATGCTGGCCGGTCGACATCTCACAAATCTGATTGAACAACCTCATGAATTCAATTATTATCACTACCTTTGTCGTCTGTTTTACGGAAGAAGTCTACCGTCAACCGCTTTGGCGTACTGCCACTTGCATGATGTAGGCAGGGAACGGGAATCTTCGAGGAACATGAATCAAACAAAATTGCGCCTTCGCCCTTTCATAGATGGAAAGGTATGACTAAAACAACGACTGGTCAATCGGCTGAAGGCTGCATACCGATCGCAACATGATAGACAGTTCTATATTTCAGGGCAAGAAAGCCGCTTATCATACGTTGGGTTGCAAGCTCAACTTCTCTGAAACATCCACGTTTGCTCGTCTTCTCGATGAGTTGGGCGTACGCAGGGTGGAAGAAGGAGAGACGGCTGATATCTGCCTCATCAATACATGCTCGGTGACCGACGTTGCCGATCAGAAATGCCGTCAGGCCATCCGAAGGATGGTGAGGGAGCATCCCGGTGCGCTGATGGTTGTTACCGGCTGTTATGCACAGCTTGATTCGGAAGCCATCAGCCGGATGGATGGTGTGGACTTGGTGCTGGGTGCCAACGAGAAATCGTCGCTCATACAGTTCCTCTCGGACGCTTGGGTCGAGAAACTGGCACGTTCTCGCGGAGAAACGCCGACCCATCCCGGCAACAAGACCTTCCATTCGGTGCCGCTCAAAGAAATCAAAACCTTTGCACCGGCCTGCTCGCGAGGCAATCGCACACGCTACTTTCTTAAAGTTCAAGACGGCTGCGACTATTTCTGTACTTACTGTACCATTCCTTTCGCCCGCGGTTTTTCTCGCAATCCTTCCATCGCGTCGCTCGTCGCCCAAGCCGGGCAAGTGGCTGCCGAGGGAGGAAAGGAAATTGTGCTCACGGGTGTCAATATCGGAGATTTCGGCAAGTCGGACGGAGAGACGTTCCTCAATCTTGTCAAAGCACTTGATCGGGTGGAAGGCATCGACCGCTATCGCATCAGCAGTATAGAACCCGACCTGCTCGATGATGAGTTGATAGACTTCTGTGCATCAAGCCGGACTTTCATGCCCCATTTCCATATTCCGCTCCAAAGCGGCTCGGACGAGGTGTTGAAACTCATGCACCGCCGTTACGATACGGCACTGTTCGTCGATAAGGTGAAACACATCAGGCAACGCATGCCCCATGCTTTCATCGGTGTCGATGTCATGGTGGGGGCGAGGGGGGAGCGTCCCGAATATTTTGAGGCCTGTTACGAGTTGCTCGACTCGCTCGACATAACCCAGCTTCACGTGTTTCCCTACAGTGAGCGTCCCGGGACGGCAGCCCTGAAGATACCCTATCGGGTTGAAGAGAAAGAGAAACGTCTGCGTAGCAAACGACTCCTTGAACTTTCCGACCGTAAGACCCGGTCTTTCTATGCTGGCCATATCGGAACACAGGCGGAAGTGTTGTTCGAAAAAGCCGGCAAGGGAAAAGCCATGCACGGCTTCACCCGCAATTACATCCGTGTGGAGTTGCCGCCTTCGCAAGCCGATGAAGCATACGATAACCGACTCGTCGAAGTAGTGCTGGGTGACTTCAATCACAACGGGTCTGCCTTGAAAGTGGAACGTTTCCTGTGATGAAGGCCACCGCTTGTTCACCCCGACACACCAAAAGATAGAAACAAGATGCAGAAAGTTGCCATTGTCATTCTCAACTGGAATGGGTTGGAGATGCTGAAAAAGTATCTGCCCACTGTTATCGCACATTCGAGTAGCCTTGCCACGACATGGATTGCCGACAATGCTTCGACGGATGCTTCTGTCAGTTATGTCCGACAGTATTTCCCCGAAGTAAAGCTCTTGACCTTTGAACACAATTTCGGGTTTGCCGAGGGTTACAATCGAGCTTTGAAAGCCATCGATGCCGAGTATTATGTACTGCTCAACAGTGATGTGGAAGTCACGGAAGGCTGGCTTCAGCCACTGCTCACTTTCATGGAGAATCATCCCGAAGCTGCCGCCTGCCAGCCTAAACTGAGGGCTGTATACGACCCGCAGTCGTTTGAATATGCGGGCGGATCCGGCGGTTTCCTCGACCGTTACGGCTATCCTTTCTGTCGCGGCCGCCTCTTCGATACCATCGAACGCGATGAGCAACAATATGATGACATTTGTCCCGTCGGTTGGGCAACCGGCGCGGCGTTGTTCGTCAGGGCGGCCGATTATCATCGCATCGGGGGGCTCGATGCACGATTCTTTGCCCACAACGAAGAGATTGACTTTTGTTGGAGACTACAGCTGCATGGCCGATACGTTTACTGTGTACCCGATAGCGTGGTCTATCATGTGGGGGGAGGGACACTGCCGAAGTCCAATCCCATGAAGACCTTTTTGAATTTTCGCAACAACCTGACCATGCTCTACAAAAATCTACCAGAGAAAGATTTGAAGAAAGTCATGCGCATCAGGTGGTTGCTTGATTATGTGGCTGCATGGCAGGCTCTCCTCCTGCAGCGCAATCTCGGTGATTTCCTTGCAGTTTTCCGTGCCCGGAAGGCTTTCCGCAAGTGGAGGCACGACTTCGACCTTGACAGGGCTGTCCACTGTCGTGCAGACGCAAATGCGCTTGATGCCCGCAAGCCGTATTCGCTCCTGTGGCACTATTACTTCAAAGGACATCGTCACTTCTCACAGTTGCCCGTAAACGCGCTCCGAAAGTGAAACTTGGGAGTCTGTACGCTCCATGGTAGAGCAAAACTGTCCGAAAATTTGCCTGTTCGATGCAATATAAGTACTTTTGTATGTCAATAAAAGTAGAAGAACCATACACATGAAACCAATCTTTATCGCCGGCCCTTGTGTCATTGAATCGCAAACGTTACTCAACGAGGTGGCTGAAGAACTCGTGCGTATCAACAATGATCTCGGTGTAGATGTCATTTTCAAGGCTTCCTTCGATAAAGCAAACCGTACCTCGCTCGGCTCGTTCAGAGGTCCTGGAATGGAAAAGGGATTGCAGATGCTTTCGGACATCAAGCAACAATATGGCTTGCGTATCCTGACCGATATCCATGAAAGTTGTCAGGCAGAAGCCGTCGGCAAGGTGGCGGACATCATTCAGATACCGGCTTTCCTGTGTCGTCAGACCGACTTGCTGGTTGCAGCCGCCAAAACGGGGAAAACGATCAACATCAAGAAGGCCCAGTTCCTCAGTGGCAACGACATGAAATTCCCGGTAGAGAAAGCTCTTGCCGCCGGAGCCAAGGATGTGTGGCTGACCGAACGCGGCAATATGTTCGGCTATAACAACCTCATCGTGGATTTCCGCAACATCCCCGACATGCTTTCCATTGTTCCCCGGGTGGTGATGGACTGCACCCACAGCGTGCAGCGTCCCGGCGGTGCCGGAGGGAAAACGGGAGGCGACCGTCAGTTTGTGCCATCCATGGCTAAAGCAGCCAAGGCTTTTGGTGCCACAGGCTTTTTCTTCGAGGTACATCCCAACCCCGATGAAGGTTTGAGCGATGCCGCCAACATGTTGCCTTTGGCTCAACTGTACGGACTGTTACAAGAACTCTTATAAGGCAAAACCTCATTCGGTGTTTTGTTTGGCTTCGAACTATTAACAGGGTACAGATGGAAAGCCCTGAGGATGTCATGCCGGTCATTGCCATCAAAGAAATATAAGTTTCATCCCAACTGAAATCCGAAGACGAAGAAAACTTTACTGATAGAACGAAGACAAACCTAAGGTGGGTGGTGATAGCGCACCTGCCGTAAATCAATCAACGACGATGACAAGCGAACTTAAAGATAATTCCATTCGGATGGCAAACGACTTTGCCCGACAATGTTTAGAAGAAGAAGCCCATGCGCTCCTCGAACTCATTCCGCAACTGGACGAGAATTTCGAGAAAGCCGTCGACATGATATACCATTGCCCCGGTAAAGTGATTGTCACCGGTGTGGGCAAGAGCGGAAACATCGGTGCCAAGATTGCCGCCACGCTCTCGAGTACCGGTACCCCGGCATTCTTTATCAACCCTCTCGACGTGTATCATGGTGACCTCGGTGTCATGACACCCAATGACGTTGTGCTGGCATTGAGCAATTCCGGGCAAACCGACGAACTGTTGCGCTTTGTTCCGATGTTGTTGCAAATGAAGGTGCCCATCATCTCCATGACCGGCAATGCCCAATCGTTGTTGGCAAAATATTCCACGGCACACATCAGGGTGTGGGTCGAACGTGAGGCGTGTCCGCTCAATCTGGCTCCCACGAGCAGCACCACGGCTGCTTTGGCCATGGGCGATGCGCTGGCAGTGGCATTGATGCGTGTCCGGGCATTCAAGCCCAATGACTTTGCCCAGTTCCATCCCGGTGGCGAACTGGGTAAGCGATTGCTCACCACTGCCCGCGACATCATGCACAGAGAACATCTGCCGGTCATCTCGCCCGATATGCACTTGGGTGATGCCATCATACATGTCAGCAAGGGAAAACTCGGGCTCGGTGTGGCAATGGTTGATGATGTCATCGTGGGACTCATCACAGATGGGGACATCCGCCGTGCGATGGAGAAATGGAAATCGCTGTTCTTCGACAGAACAGTGAACGACATCATGACGACTCGTCCCAAGACGGTTGAACCATCTGCCAAGATTGCCGATATACAACGCATCATGAACGACAACAAGATTCACTCCGTGCTGGTCGTCGATACCGACAACCACCTCCTTGGTGTGGTCGATCATTATTCCTGCATGCTCTAAACAGAAAGGTTCTTCTGCGTGAAATATCTCTCTTCTCTCTTCCTGTTATTGTTGAGTTGCGGATCACTGTATGCCCAACGGGCTGACAGTACGGTCGTGGCTCTCCTTCGTGGCGAAGGTGTCACATTCTCTGACGACAATACCGTGACCATCTTGGCAAGCGGAAAGGAGAAGTTCGATGATATGTTCCATGCCATCCGTCAGGCACGCAGCAGCATCCATTTGGAGTATTTCAACTTCCGGAACGACTCGATAGCCGGCGCATTGTTTGATCTTCTTCGGCAAAAGGCTTCCGAAGGTGTCGAGGTTAGGGCGTTGTTCGATGGTTTCGGAAACGACTCCAACAACCGGCCCTTGCGTAAACGACACCTCCTCGGTCTTCGCCGGAGCGGTATCGAAATCTATGAGTTCGACCCCATTCGCTTTCCATGGGTTAACCACGTCTTTGCCCGCGACCATCGCAAAATTGTCATCATAGACGGTATGGTGGCATATACGGGAGGCATGAATGTGGCAGACTATTACATCCACGGCACCAAAGAAGTGGGAGAGTGGCGCGACATGCACTGTCGCATCGAAGGTGAGGAAGTCCACACGCTCCAAAAGATTTTCATCCGTACATGGAACAGTGTGACACACCAAAACCTCTCGGGTACGAAATATTATCGGGCGCAAAGTTACGATAAATATCTCCATCTGCTCAAGGTTGACACCTGTGAAACCACCGGTCGGCAAATGGTGGGTATTATCAATCGCGAACCGCGCACATCCAACCGGATCATCCGTCGTTTTTACCTCGATGCCATCAATGCCGCCCGTTCGAGCATCAAGATCATCAACCCCTATCTCACTCTCAATGTGCCGCTCAAGAAAGCTCTCCGGCGTGCCGTCGAGCGTGGCGTGAAGGTAGAAATCATGGTATCGGCACATAGCGACATACCTCTCACGCCCGATTGTGTGTACTATAACGTACACCGACTGATGAAAAAGGGGGTCGAAGTGTGGATTTACAAGCCGGGCTTCCACCATTCCAAAACAATGGTTGTCGATGGCATGCTGTGCACCATCGGCAGTGCGAACCTCAATTCGCGCAGTCTTTATTTCGATTATGAGGAAAATGCGGTTGTCGTAGATAGTTGTACCAGCCGTCGGTTGAGCGACCTCTTTGAGGCAGACAAGCAAAATAGTTTCAAGCTCACACCCGAATCATGGAAAGAGTTCCGCTCACCTTGGCGTCGTTTTGTGGGGTGGCTTGCCCATTGGCTTGCTCCCATCTTATAATATAGGCAGGTTCCTCCATCCTGAATTGCTCTTGAGTCCATATGCTGCACTTATCAACCCAAATCGGTCATGTGAGCGTTTGTTTAATACATTTCCTGTCGTTCATGTCACCTTTCCGTCCGTTTTCGTCTGCCGTCCGGCATCTTGCCTGCCGTTTTGTCTTGCCGTAGCCCGCTACGCCTGCAACAAACCGACAAGCCATCTGCCGGCCATCAAGCGAAAACGACTCGGAAGATAATGACCGATTTGGGTTTGGTTCCGTTCATTCCACGTCCATTTGTCTTCGTTACTGTCGGCAGCCGGTATGCTGAGTTAATCAGGCGCAACTCATGACGCTTGACACTCGGCGCGCAACAAGTGGCACGACCTTATAACGACACCGACTTGCAAACGCACGAATCGGTTGTTCTCGAATGGGCCAAACAGGTGTGCTGTCAAATTCCCAACGCGTTGAGAAATATTTCCCAACAGGTTGGGAATTGGAAAACTGCACTGAAAAGAAGAGCCAGATGTACCCAATGACTCTTTGATATCTATGGTTATACCATAATCGGTCATTAGATTCCGAGTCGTTTTCGCTTGATGGTCGGCAGATGGCTTGTCGGTTTGTTGCAGGCGAAGCGGGCTTTGGAAAAACAAATCGACAAGTTAGATTTGCAAACGGTTCTCTTCACTCTGTATCCTGACCCTTGGTCCAATCGGTTCATCAAGCAGTTAAGTTCACTTTCATGCTGTTCATGACTTCTCGCCCGTTATCCGTCCGCTTTCCTGCATATAGTGTCAGATGATGGTCTTGCTGTGGTCCGCTACGACTTTGAAAACCAACAGCCATCAAGCCGACTGTCGTATAAAACCGGTTCGGTTTCTAATTCCCGGTTTGGGTTTATGTCAGTCATGAACTGATAATATCGTTATGTCTACAATATATCAAGCTTTCACCGGTTTTCAATTCTTGTGCTATGTTTATATAGATAAACCGTTTGATACGAATGCGTTTAGGACTATTCCTTACATTCCATATCAAACGGTTATCATAGAATCATCTATCTGTACTGATAGTGGTTTCTGTTGTATTCAGGATGTCATCCGAAGTCATCGAACATAATGCTTTCGGGTTCGACCCCGATTGAATAAAGCATGTCTTGCACAGCTTTTGACATCGGTCCGGGACCGCACATATAATATTCGATATCCTCCGGTGCTTCGTGGTTCTTCAAATATGTTTCGTACATGACCTGATGAACAAATCCGGCAGTATATTTCACACCTGCCTTATCTGCTTCGGGATCGGGACGGTCGAGAGCAAGATGGAAATGGAAGTTGGGAAATTCTTTTTCCAGAGCGAGAAAATCTTCAACGAAGAATGCTTCGACTAAGGCGCGAGCACCATAGAAATAGTGCATTTCGCGGTTCTTTATCTGCAAGGTCTTGGTGAGGTGCATGATTTGAGCACGCAAGGGAGCCATGCCGGCACCACCGCCAACCCAAATCATTTCTTTACCAGAATCGAGAATCGGATGAAAATCTCCATAAGGACCACTCATCATCACCTTGTCACCCGGCTTGCGAGAGAAAATATATGATGAAGCAATGCCTGTCGGAACATCCATGAATCCAACCTCAGGTTTAGGTTTGAAAGGAGTCGTTGCAATACGAACTGTCAATGTTATACGGTCGCCTTCGGCAGGATAATTTGCCATCGAATAAGCGCGAACCGTTTCTTCGGGATTGTTTGCCTTCAGTGAAAGAATACCGAACTTTTCCCAAGTAGGCAAAAACTCCTCACCAATGTCATTTTTGTCAAAGTCTTTATCGTAATCGATGCAATCGAATGCCGGAATTTTAATTTGAGCATACGAACCGGGAATAAAATCCATGTGTTCGCCTGGAGGCAATGCCACAATAAATTCCTTGATGAACGATGAAACGTTCTTGTTTGAAATCACGGTGCACTCCCATTCCTTTACGCCCATGACGCTTTCAGGCACTTTGATTTTCAAGTCGTTTTTTACCTTACACTGACAGCCCAATCGCCAATGATCCTTGATTTCTTTGCGACTGAACTGTGAGCGTTCGGAGTCCAATATTTCACCACCTCCTTCGAGAACCTGCACTTTACATTGTCCACACGATGCTTTACCGCCGCATGCCGACGGAAGAAAGATGCCGTTGTCAGTGAGTGTTGTCATCAGCGACCCTCCTTGATCAACCGTTAATGTCTTGTCTCCATTGATGACCACATTGACCGTTCCTCCGGGAGAAAGGTATTTCTTCGCCACCAACAGCAGGATGACCAATAATATGATAATGGTGAGGAAAACACCAATACTTAATAAAATGAATTGTTGCATATTCTTATTGCCCTTTCAGTTTAGATTTTAAGACCGGAGAAACACATCATTGCCATCGCCATGAGTCCGACCATGATAAAAGTAATACCAAGACCTTGCAACGGTTTGGGAACATCGCTGTATTCCAGTTTTTCGCGAATGGCACCCAGAGAAACGATGGCCAATGTCCAGCCTATTCCGCTACCGAGTGCATAAACGATGGCATCGGCCACGCTACCGATGTACTGTGTGTTGCCCGGATCCAAGTTAATGCGCTGCTGCATGAAGAGCGATGCGCCCATAATGGCGCAGTTTACTGCTATCAGCGGCAAGAAAATACCGAGTGCGGCATAGAGTGAAGGCGAATAACGTTCGACTGTCATCTCCACCAACTGAACGATACCGGCAATCACTGCAATGAAAAGGATGAAGCTCAGATAGGACAAATCGACTCCTTCGACCAAACAATCGGGCCCCAGTACTTTGGTTTGCAAAAGATAATCGATGGGAACAGTCACCACCAAAACAAAGGTCACAGCCAATCCAAGTCCCAAAGAAGTTTTTACATTCTTGGAAACAGCAAGATAAGAACACATTCCGAGGAAGAATGCGAATATCATGTTATCGACAAATATCGACCTAAAAAACAAACTTATCAGATGATCCATAATTTATTTCTCCTTATAAAAATATGCACGATGCACCCAAATGATTGCTCCACAAAGGATGAGAGCCATCGCCGGCATGGACATCATACCGTTGTTCATGTAACCAAAGTCATAGAAAGATTGCGGAATGATGCTAAATCCGAAGAGTGAACCACGACCGAAAAATTCTCTGCACGCACCGACAATCACCAAGATGAGCGCATATCCCAATCCGTTGCCAACGCCATCGAGGAAACTCGGCCAGGGTTTGTTCATCATGGCAAAGGCTTCAAGTCGCCCCATGAGGATACAGTTGGTAATGATCAGTCCGACATAGACTGACAGCTGCACGCTCACATCGTAGGCAAAAGCCTTCAGTATTTGGCTGACAATGGTGACAAGTGCCGCCACGACAACCAGTTGAACTATAATTCTGATACGATTGGGGATCGTCTTCCGGATGATGGAGATAATCACATTCGCGAATGCCGTGATAACCGTTACCGCCAATCCCATCACGACGGCAGGTTTTAACTGTGCAGTGACAGCCAATGCCGAACAAATACCCAACACTTGAACCATGATGGGGTTATCGAGATTCAGCGGATTGGTAAAGACTTCCTTGTTTTGTTTGCTGAAAAGTCCCATATTCTATTTATCGTTTAAAAAATCCATATACTGAGCGAGTCCGTTTTTGAACATCAAAGTAACACCGTCACAAGTCAAGGTGGCACCGGTTACGCCATCGACCTGCGTGGATGGTTCTTCTACCTTTTTCCTGACAGCCAGTGCAATTTCTTTTTTGTTTCCCTCTTTGAACAGCTTTTTGCCTTGAAATTGCTTTTGCCAATTCAGGTTATCCTTGATCTCGGCACCCAGACCGGCAGTTTCGCTCTCATGATTAAAGTAAGCTCCAAACACCGTTTCCTTATCAGCATTGAGCGAAATGAAACAGCTGATGGGGCCCCATAATCCCATTCCTTTCAGAGGAATGACATATTTGACCTCACCATTGAGTTCACATCTGTAGATGGGAAACTCTTGGTTGATTTTTTCTTCAGATTTAACAACCTGCCTATAGGTCTCTTCTGCTTTCTTGTCATCCAAGTCACGAATGTTTAGTGAAGCCAAAATCTGCTTCTTCAAGTCCAACGCCACATTTGTGTCTTGTTTAGCCTTGAGTGCCTGGGAAACAAACGCCAACAGGAAAGCAACAACCACAACCAGTACGACCGAATAGATAATCGTATATGAATTGGAATTGGTGTTCACACCTTTTTTATTTTGATTACTCATAATTTACTTCGTATTTGCGGATTGACGTTTGAGTCTCTTCGATATGTTTCTTTGCACCACGCAGTAGTCTATCAGAGGAGCCAACATATTTAACAACAATATTGCCAACATCATACCTTCGGGGTAGCCCGGGTTCATGACACGAATGATGATTGCCAGCGCACCGATGAGGAATCCGTAAATCCATTTTCCCGATTCGGTACGGGCAGAGGTTACAGGGTCGGTAGCCATGAAAACGGCTCCAAAAGCGAATCCTCCCAGAACCAAATGTTCATAGAATGGGATGGGAGTGGCTTTGGTGGCAGTGAAAATCAAGCCCATGAAGATGCCACCGAGAAATACGCTGAACATCGTTTTCCAGCTGGCAATGCCCGTCCAAAGAAGAATGACGGCACCAATCGCAATGGCAATCACGCTGGTTTCGCCGATACTTCCCGGGATGAAGCCCATCACCATGTCGATCATACTGTGGTTGATGGTCAAGCCGGCACCGAGTTCTCCCAGAGGTGTGGCACAAGTGAAACCGTCTTGCAGGTTATTTCCGAAACCCAGGATGGATTCGGATGCAACCCAAACGCTGTCACCACTCATCATTTGGGGATAGGAGAAGAACAGGAACGCGCGGGCAACGAGTGCTACGTTGAAGATGTTCATACCCGTTCCACCGAATATTTCTTTGGCAAAGATAACCGAAAAAGCACAAGCCACAGCCAGCATCCACAGCGGGCAATCAACCGGAACAATCATCGGGATCAGGATACCGCTCACGAGATACCCCTCTTGAATTTCTTCCTTTTTCCATTGAGCCCAAGCAAATTCGATACCCAAGCCGACGACGTAACTTACAATTAACTTTGGAAGGACTGCCAAAAAGCCGAAAAAGAACAAATCAAGCCACCCGGCTTCGGCAAGTTTACCTGCAGCCAGATAGTTTTGATAGCCGATGTTATACATTCCGAACAATAATGCCGGAATCAAGGCGATGACGACAATACTCATGATTCGTTTGGAATCGATGGCATCGTGTATGTTTGCACCGCTTTGTGATGTCTTGTTAGGAACAAACAAGAATGTTTCCATACCATCGAAAACACTTTCGAACATATGGAGCTTTCCACCCTCTTGGAACGAAGGTTTTATTTTATCAAGATACTTTCTTAGTGCATTCATGTCTACTATAATTAACCATTTTCCTTACGCAACATATCCAAACCCTCTCTCACGATGCGTTGAAGCTCCAGTTTGGAAGAATCAACGAATTCCGCCACGGCAAAATCTTCGGGACTTACTTCGTATATACCGAGTTGTTCCATTTTGTCGATGTTACCGGCCAGAATGGCTTTGATGAGAAATTCACCCAGTATATCCATCGGCAAAACTTGATCATATTCACCGCTCATGATCATGTGTCGTCGGCCACCTTTGATACGGGCATCCAACGCATAAGGCCTGACACTTCCCATGAGCCATGAGAAATAGCTGCGGTTGGCCGAAAAATCTTTCAACCGTGGCATAATCCACCCGAACAATTCATGACAGTCGTCACCTTCCGGAATGACGGTTATTTCGGATGAATGGGCACCCACGAATCCGTCAACGGAGTCGATTCTTCCTGTCAACGGATTGCCATTGATGATGCGACAATGATGACCGACTCCCGAAATGTCATTGATGCCGGGCAAGGAAGAAATTTTTTGTCCGACAACGACATCCGTATAAGTTGGCTTCCGAACTTCGCTACCTGCGAATGCAATGGTTTTCTTCAAGTCAAGATGTCCCTCGAGAAACAGCCTTCCGATGAAAATCACAATCGTGGGTTGGACTGTCCAGACGGTTTCACCTTTATTGACCGGAGAAACGTGATTGACTTGCACACCTACATTTCCGGCCGGACATGGTCCGTCAAATCTGTTAACTTCCACATCAGCAGCATCCACAAGTGCCGGATTTTGCTGATTCCCGCCGATACCCAAATATGTTGGAGCAATCTTGGAAAGTGCCGTCAAACCTGCTTGAAATGCTTTGGTGTTGCCTTCCAGTTCAAATTCGAAGTCGGCAGCCAGGGGCATATCCCTGAAAGCACTGATGAAAATGGCTTTGGGTTTGACATCGGGTGTTGTGGAAACAGCATAAGGCAACTGGTTGATGTAACCGAACAACCCGGCTTGCAACAGGGAGTCAATCACCTGACTGCCGTCAAGTTGCCTGACATCTTTCACACCATAGTCGACATATGTTTGTTCTTTATCGGCTTTTACCCTTATGCTCAACACTTTGCGACGTTCTCCACGCTCGATGGCTGTCACGATACCGCTCACGGGGGTAGGAAATTTTACCTCCGGATACTTCTTGTTGACGAACAAAGCTTCTCCGACCTTTACGACATCACCCTCTTTCACTACAACTTTCGGAACCACGCCGGCGAAATCATCGGGTACGAGGGCAAACTCTTCACAAGGATTACACCTCACTTTTTGTCGCTCAGCCTTTCCCTTGAGGTTAATGTCTAACCCTTTTTTTAATTTATAAACATTTGCAATCATGATAATTTCAGCAATATTTCGTCTGCAAATTTACAAAAAAATTAAGGATGAGGAAGAAATCACGTCTATATTTTAGCCCTATTGCGCAAATAAAAACCGATGGAGCTGTTATCATTTCTCAAAAGAATCTATATGCAAAAATTAACCGATGATTATACTTTTTGAACGAAAAGGGTAATGAAGGATGTTCCAATGGGTTGAAACGGAAAGTACTTTGCCTGTCAAGAAAGGGTGGAAATGCTATTTGATGCCGCGTTGGTTGAGGGCGGCAGCGTAACGTACTGCATTGGCGAGGTGTTCCTGATAGGTTCTCGCAAAACGATGGGTGCCGCTGAAATCTTCTTTGGCGCACATATAGAGATAGTCGTGTTTCACCATGTGAAGCACGGCATCGATGCCCGCAACACTTGCAATGCGGATGGGACCCGGCGGCAAACCGGTATTGATATAGGTGTTGTAGGGGCTTTTGAAATGCAGCATGTCGTTATAAATGCGCTTGAGCTGAAACTGCTTGAGGGCGAATTTCACAGTTGGGTCGGCCTGTAGGGGCATGCCTTCCGGATATTCTTCGTCGCGAAACATCAACCTGTTGTAGTACATACCGGCAATCATCGGTTTCTCTGCATCATTGGCCGTTTCTTCATCGATGATACTTGCGAGGGTCATCACTTCGGTTGGAATGAGCTTCAGCCGGTCGGCGAGTCCCTTTCGTTCTTCGTTCCAAAAGAGGTCGTACTCCTTTTTCATGCGTTCGAGGAATTTGTCGGTCGACAGATTCCAGAACACTTCGTAGGTGTTGGGGACAAACAGGCAGATGACAGTTGTCGTGTCAAATCCGAGTTTGCGACATACGGCTTCGTCGGATAGGGCGCGTAACAGCTCGGTACTGTCGATCATCATCTTCTTCGCAACCTCGGCGGCGAGACGATCGGTGGTGCGTACCGACGGAATGGTGAGTTTCACGGGGTCTTGCAGGCCGTTTTTGAGTTTGCGGTACACCTTCCAAGTGCCGTCGCCATCGGCAATGACATAGCGACCTGTGCGGATATGTCCGGCATATCTGCCATACCGGTTGAGGGTTTGCAGCACTTTCATCGAACGAGGATTGGCAAATGCCGACAGCTTGGTGTAGACCGAGTCGACCGAGTCGTCATCATCAATGTAGACGTAGTGGGTTTCGCTGTCGTTCGAAAACGACGAGAAAAGCAAGTATGATGCGATACTGGCAGGAATGAAAACCAGCAGCAGAAGTACAATGTATAGAATTTTGTGCAATGATTTTTTCATGGAAGAATGTTTCTTGTATTCGGTTGAAAATGAAGAATCGGCACCCGAGGATGCCGAAACGAAAGGTTGAAGCGACAGGTCAGGACAGAGGATTCCAGCCTTGGGCTTTCATGTCGAACTCATTGCCGTCTCTTGCCACCAGCATGATGCCCAGTTCGGGTTTGGTGATGTGTCCGATGACCTTTACATCGTCCATGCCGTCAACTTTATCGTACTCGCCAATGGGCACTGTGAAGAGCAGTTCGTAATCTTCACCGCCGTTGAGTGCGCAGGTGGTCACGTTGAGATTGAACTCTTCTGCCATGACGGCGGCTTGGTAGTCAATGGGAATGTTCTTTTCGTAGATACGGCATCCGCATCCGCTTTGCTTGCAGATGTGATGGAGTTCGCTGCTCAATCCGTCGCTGATGTCCATCATTGAAGTGGGCTTGATGTTCATTTCCTTGAGTCTTGCAATGATGTCACCGCGTGCTTCGGGGCGCAGCTGACGTTGCAGAAGATATTCTTTGCCTGCAAAATCAGGCTGGAAGTTTGCCAACAGCTCGAGCGCACGAGGGTCGTCTTTGCGTTTGGCCTCGTCGACTTGTTGGTAATAGATGCGCTTTTCACGTTCGAGGAGTTGCAAACCGAGGTAGGCAGCCCCTAAATCGCCCGTGACACACACCAGATCGGTCTCTTTGGCACCGTTTCGGAAAACGGCTTCGCCTTCCATGACTTCGCCAATGCAGGTGATGCTGATTGCTATTCCAGTGAAAGACGAAGTGGTATCGCCGCCCACGACATCAATGTTCCATTTCTCGCATGCTGTCCGCAGTCCTTCATAGAAGGCTTCGAGGTCTTCGATGGTGGTACGTTTTCCTACTGCAATGCTCACGAGCAACTGGCGGGGAGTGCCGTTCATGGCAAAAATGTCGCTGATGTTGACCATTGCCGACTTATATCCGAGGGTGCGGAAGTCGATGTATGTAAGGTCGAAATGCACCCCTTCGATGAGCATGTCGGTTGTAACCAGCACTTCCTTGTCGGGGTAATGCAATACGGCACAGTCGTCACCGACACCCACTTTGGACGATTTGTTTCTTAAAGCGATGTTGTCGGTGAGGTGATGAATGAGTCCGAATTCTCCTAATTTGGATATGTCTGTCATTTGTTGCCTTTCCGTTTATGCCTCGTTCGTTCTGCGGATCATCTCTCTCATGATTTCGGTCATCAGGGGTTGCGCCTTGTTGGCAGCCTCTTGCACCTCCTCATGGCTCACCTCTACGGGCTGTTCTTCCAATCCGAGGTCCGTGATGATGCTGATGCCGAATGTTTTGATACCACAATGGTGTGCCACGATGACTTCGGGGACGGTACTCATGCCCACGGCATCGGCACCCAATCGGTAAAACATTCTGTACTCGGCAGGAGTTTCGAAGGTCGGTCCTTGAACACCGATGTAGACACCTTCCATGATTCTGATGCCTTTCTCGGCAGCAATCTGTTTGGCGGTGGCAATCAGGGCGTGATCGTAGGTTTCGTGCATGTCGGGGAAGCGAGGACCTGTTGGGAAGTTCTTGCCATGCAACGGATGCTCGGGGAAGAAGTTGATGTGATCCTTGATGATCATCAGGTCACCAATCTTGAATGATGGGTTCATGCCTCCAGCTGCGTTGGAGACGAACAAGGTCTTGATGCCCAGCTCATACATGACACGCACGGGAAACGTCACTTCTTTCATGTTGTAGCCTTCATAAAAGTGGAAACGTCCCTGCATCGCCAGTATTTCGATGTCGCCGAGCTTGCCGAAAATGAGTTTGCCGGCATGACCTTCCACGGTCGAAATCGGGAAATGAGGGATGTCGGTGTATGATATTTCGTGAGTGTCAGTTATTTCTGAAGCTAATTGTCCTAATCCCGTTCCCAGAATGATGGCTGTCTTGGGGCTGGTTGTCATCTTGCTCTTGAGCCAAGCCGCTGTTTCTTGTATTTTCTCGTACATAATTGAGTATTTTTTGATTGAAGATTTCTTCTCCTTCTTGCATGAATTTTATTTTGATAGGCAAAATGTAAAGATGATGTCTTGTCTGTTCGTTCAGCCCTTTCATTCCGAATAATCGTGCAGCATCTTTCTCTGTCGTGATGATCGTCTTGGGTGAAGGCATTTCGGCAAACGTAGTATTGATGGTTTCCAAATCGTCGTTGGTGAACTGATGATGGTCGGGAAAGGACAGATGCGTAATATTCTTGGTGTAGGGTTGTAGATCGAGTAACAACTGTTCGGGCGATGCAATGCCGGTTAGTAACAGGATATTCTCCTTCTTCGTGATAGAAGACAATGTCCTCGAACCACCACAATACATGGGTTGTAGGCGTCCATAGTCTATGGAGCTGAAAAGCAACATTTGATAAGGATAAAGGTCGAGTGCTTTTTTGATGACGCGATAGTCCATTGAGGTCATATCTTGTGGGCACTTGGTAACAATCACGATGTCGGCTCTCGACTTGCTTTCTTTCGGCTCTCTCAGTCTGCCGGCGGGTAGCAAGCGGTCGTAGATGATCAGTCTGTGATAATCGACCAGCAGGATGTTGATGCCGGGTTTGACGTATCGGTGCTGGTAAGCGTCATCCAAGAGAATGACTTGCGTATCTTTGGTTTCGCTGAGCGAACGCAATGTTTCGATGCCATGACAACGGTCGGCGTCTACTGCCACATGAATTTGGCCGAACTTCTTTTTCAGCTGGTAGGGTTCATCTCCCACATCTTCGGTCCGGTGTTTCGCGTCGGCAAGGATGAAACCTTTGCTCCTGCGCTTATATCCCCGGCTTAACACAGCCACCCGGTATTTGTCTTGCAACAGTCTGATCAGATATTCCACATGAGGGGTCTTTCCCGATCCACCAACCGTGATGTTGCCGACAGAGATGACAGGCAGGTCAAAAGACTTACTCCTGAGTATTTTCCAGTCAAAGAGAAAGTTTCTGATGTTCACCCCTGCCCCGTATATCCAGCTAAAGGGTATTAACCACGGATTGATTTTAACGAAGTCGCCTTCCATGTCATCACATATCTGTCGGTTGTCGTGTCACGCTCGTTTTATCTTAATCGGAGATCGAAAGGTATTCTTGCCTGAATGGCATCCCTGTAGGGCATTGTCTTGAGCATCATCAGAGGTTGGTAGTATTCTCCCAAAGCAGCTCTCATTCGTTCGTCGAGGTAGTTGTCAGTCCCTGCAGAGCCGTTCATCAACTCGTCGAGCAGATCTCTTCGGGCAGGATAGTTCTCCGTATAATATTCCGATAGTTTAGCCAGCTTGGCAGCTTTACTGACAGCCGTGTCAAGACCGCCCAACTGGTCGACCAGCTTGATGCGCAAAGCATCTTCGCCAATCCATACCCTTCCTTGGGCAATGGCTTCCACTTGTGTCGCGGTCATTTTCCTTCCGTCGGCAACGCGTTTGGTAAACAGCTTGTAACCGCGTTCCACATATTTTTCGAGATAGGCAATTTCTTGTTCGGTAAACGGGCGGCTTTTGGTGCCGAACGTGCTGTTCCGGTTGGTTTTCACCTCGTCAAACTTCACACCGAGTTTGTCTTTCAGCAATCCGCTCATGTCGGGAAACATGCCGAAGATGCCGATACTGCCCGTCAAAGTTGTAGGTTCGGCAACAATCCATGAAGACCCCGAGCTGATGTAATAGCCACCCGAGGCAGCCATGCCGCCCATCGATACCACCACCGGTTTCTTTTTCTTCAACAGTTCCACCTGTCTCCAGATCTGTTCGGAGGCATAGGCACTTCCTCCTCCGCTGTTGATACGGAGAACCACTGCCTTCACGTCGTCATCGTCCATAAGATTTTGCAGATCTCTGCACACCTTTTGCGATGCAATTTGGTAACCGCTCGATGGGCCATTGCTTGTTTCGTTGCCCACCACGATGTCGCCGCAGGCATAGTAAACGGCAATCTGGTCGCCTTCGTTGCGTTTGTCTTGCACGAGTGTCATGTCGGCAATGCCCAGCTGGTCGATTTCGTCATCGGCTTCAAGACCCATGATTTTCTTCACTTCGTCTTTCACTTGGTCGGTGTAAAGGAAACCGTCGACCATGCGCTTTGCCAATAACTCTTTCGGATCTTCGAGCATTACGAGACGGTCGGCATAGGCATTGAGCGAGTCGATGCTGATTTTTCGACTGGCAGAAACATCGTTGCAGACATTTTTCCAAATGCCGTTGATGAAAGCTGTGATTTGTTCACGGTTGGCGTCGCTCATCTTGTCGGCAGTGAATGTTTCGGGAAAGCTCTTGTATTTGCCCACTTTTGCCAGTTGCATTTTGACACCGAACTTTGCCATCAGGTCTTTGAAGAACATCGGTTCGGAAGCAATGCCGTGCCAGTCGAGCATGCCTTCGGGATTGAGATAAACCTTATCGGCTACGGATGCTATGTAATAGGTTTCTTGTGAGTAGCTGTCGCCGTAAGCCACCACTTTTTTTCCACTCGACTTGAAGTCCGCCAATGCGCGCCGGATGGCCTGCAGCGAAGCCCATGAGTCCGAGGAGAACATGCCCGACTCGATGTAAATGCCTTTTATCTTGTCGTTTTCCTTGGCTTTACGGATGGCATCGAGAACCTCTTCCAAGCCCAAACCGGATTCGGGAAAGTTCAGAAAGCTCAAAAAGCCCGGTATGTTTTCGCTTCTCTCATTGAGTGTACCGCTGAGGTTCAGCACCATGACAGATTTGTCTTCCACTTCTTTCGTGGCTTCGGATGAAGCTATCATACCCATGATAGACAATACACCGAGAAATCCGATGAGCAAAATAAACAGCAGGAAGCCCAACATGGAGGCGAAAACCATTTTGAAAAACTCTTTCATTGTGAATGCTTTTTGTTAGTTGATCGTTGTCAGGAATAAATCCGTCGATATAGTATTTTGATTTGCAAATATAGAAAAAATGACCGACAAAACCAAAGAAAGTGTCTTTAATTGTCGGTTTATAAGCCCTATAGCGTTGCCGATCGCCAGATTAAGGTTGTTCTTTTCGGTGTCTTTCACCGGTGTCCGGATGGCGGAAGCCGGTATTTTTCTGCGGTCATGGCTGTCGATTTGATTTGATTCAAGTGGGTCTTATTAGTCAGCGTTGTCAGATTTCGAGATTATCTTCGAGGGAAAATTGCAAGTGAACGAAGGGGTTATGCGGTCATAACGGCTGAGCTAACCGGCAATTTGAGCCGGAAAGAGTCCGAAAGATGGCAAAACGTAATCCATTATCTAATTTTTTTTGTTTCGATGGTAATTAATAGAATCCACCTTTATTGAATCGGACGTGTTTTGTTGCGGTGGATGTGTCGGGTGTGCCTGTCTCATGAATTGGCATGGGAGAGTGCTTGGAACACTCTTGTCATGACGGGCTGGATGCAAAAACTGTCTTTTATGCTTGCATCTGTGGAGGGAAGAATTGCCGGAAGTGGTCATTGCTTTCTGAAATACAGTTCCTTTGGAAGCTTCAGCCACTTCTTTTGAGATACGGTTTTGAGCGGGCTTCCTTTCAGATGTCGCAGCAGATATTCGCCGTTGGAATAGTAGATGAGTTCGGCTTTGAAATCTTCACTACCGTCGTCGTTGACGAACGAAAGATCGACCGTGCCGTTGTTCTTGAATGTCGCTTCAAGAATGAACCATCGGCGGTTGCTGTCATCGGTGCCGAGGTAGCCGGGCATGTCGCCCAATAAATCCTCGTCTGCCACCCGGACCTTTTGATGATAAAAGTCCATCGTGATGTATATCTTGTATTCGCTGTTTCGAATCGTACCGCAAAAGATGGTCGTGTCTGTCGGCATTGCCGAGGTATTGCCTGCCACCAATGTCATGACGAGCAGCACCATGTAATGCAGACAGGTGGATACACTTTTCCGGTTTGCCTTCTTGATGAATCGGTCGTTTGGGTTGTTGTCGGGGTTTGAAGGCTGCGACAGCCGGGTGGTTGCTGCCGGATGGAAAGGAATTTGGCGGGGGAAGCTCATGATTCTGCCGGATTGAGGGTTCATGATGTTGAGTTCGCGAAGGGAAAGAGGGGGCGGTTATCGACTGTTTGTCTCATCGTTGCCGGCGGCATGGTAGTCAATCAGCCCTTCCATAGGACTCTTCACCACCAGACCGAGCCGGTAGCCTTCTGCTTCGGCGGCTTCTTTCAGGGCTTGTCGGTAAAAGAAAGCCATGCTGCCGACGGCATTGACGGGCAAATCTTTCCGCTCATAGGGGGTGAGGTTGAGGCTGAAGAATGACTTGAAGTTGTCGACCACCATATCGTGGAGCGGTTTGCAGTCGAGATGTCGGTGTATGAAAGGTGAGAACGAAGCCATGAAGCGATTAGGCATTGCCTCACGATAGATGCGTCTGATGATTTCGTCCACACTGTACCCGAATTCAGCTTCGTAATCTTTTATCAGATTTGCAGGCAATCGACGTTTGAGGATGGCGTTAAGAAAGCGTTTCCCCAAAGCGGCTCCTCCACCTTCGTCACCGAGAATATATCCCAGCGAAGGGGTATTGGCGATGATTTTCGTTCCATCATACAGACATGAGTTCGAGCCGGTTCCAAGGATGCAGGCCAGTCCTTCGTTTCGTCCGCATAAGGCTTTTGCCGCCCCCACCAGATCCGATTGCACAACCGGTTCGACTTGCAGATGTCTCGACAGTAAGGCCTTCATCGGTTCTATCATGCCGGTACGGATGCCGCTCCCATAGAAATACAGCCTTGATGGTGGATCGAGATCTTCCGACTGACTCTTGACCTGCTGTAGGATAGCTGCAATGTCGGCTTCATTTTGTACTATGGGGTTGATGCCTTCGGTCTCTGTCCGCAGGATGATTTCGGATCCGTTGATGACGCACCAATCGGTTTTGGTGCTCCCGCTGTCAGCGATGAGAATGTTGTGCATGGAAAACTGGGGTCAATGATGGGCGATATATTTGTCGGGAGTTTTACCGAGTCGTTGGAAAGGTGACCCGCGGACACTATTTGTCGGGACGGAACACCGACCGCATATATTAAATGGTGTTGATATCTACATAACCGTTCATCACCGCATAGATGGTTAGTGCAGAGATACTCTTCACGTGCAGTTTTTCCATCAGGTTCTTTCGATGGGTAATGACTGTTGTGATACTGATGTTCAAGTGGTCGGCAATCTCTTTGTTCAGGTAGCCTTTGACAATCTGTGCCATCACTTCGACTTCTCTTTCGGACAGGCACCGGTTGGTCTTTTCCCACGAAACGGATGGCAGGTTTCGGCCATGCGCGTGGGCACTCTGTTCCAAAACGAGCAGTGACTTGATGAATTCTTTTTCTGAGACGTGGGTGCAAAGGCTGAAAAATTTGCCCAAAGAGGTCGAAGCCTCTATCGAATTGGTGAGTACGATGGTCTTATGCCGGTGGGCGGTGAAAAACTCTCGGTTGGTCAGTACGATGCTGACGTGAGCGAAGTAGTGTACAAAACGATCGGCTTTGTCCGGCTCGAATTCGGCAAAGGAATTGAATATGTTAACCTCCATGAACGGAATCACTTCTTGGAGAAGGTTCTTGAGGCCTATGGCGGCCAACACATTCGGCTCGATGACGGCTATTTGCGGACGGGTGGGATGAGAAATGTGTGTCATTTGTTACATCTTTACGGAAGAAATGTCTACCAAGCCGTTCACAATGGCATAGATGGTAAGTCCTGCCGGACTGTGTATCTGCAGTTTTTTTGCAATGTTTCGACGATGGGTGATGACGGTATTGGTGCTGATATACAAGTGTTCGGCTATTTCTTTGTTGGTCATGCCTTGAACGACGGCGACGATGACATCTTTCTCTCGTTCGCTCAGAATATCTTCGCTATCGCTGTTTTTTTGTATCATGTGCGATATCTTGGTAGATATGTCGCGCTGTTTGAGCTTCTTTTCGAGCGCACGGATGGCAGGAATGAAAATCTCGTCTTCCACTTGAGCGTGATGGTCGAGCCATTCTTCATTGTTGTAAAGGTTGAAGAGGGTGGCTGTCAGCTGATTGTTTCTCATTCCATCAGTGGGCAGATACTTGATGATAATGTTTTTCAGTTCGGCGAGTTTCTGTCCGGTGGCATGGTGGTGTTTGGAAAAATAATCGATGTCGTAATCCTCGCGAATGCTGTTTTCCAAGAGCGATTCTACGTAGGGAAACACCGTTTTCTCTTCATATTGCATGTGCACATGGATAGAATGTGCATACTCGTCATAGAGCCTCATGATCAACCCTGCCAGATTGTTATTTTTGTCAAGGGCATTTTCAAGTTCCTTCCGGATGGTGGGCAGTTGGAATTGCAGAAAATAATAATGGCTGGCTTTGAGGTATTGCAGCAATGTCGGGATGGAAAGTTTGTCCACGTCCTCGTAGTTGCGATAGCCGTTGATGGTGAAGTTCACGACAGCTAAAAAGGTATAAGAGTCCACTCCTTGGTTTTCGCAGACCTCCCTGACGGTTTTATCACCGAATCCCAATGAAATTCCGAAGCTTCCCAAGCTTTGAAGAATGTTGTAATTCTCGCGGATGAGCGTAATCATCTTGTCTTCGGCTTCATACATTTTTTGGTATTTCATACTGTCATTCTTCTTCTTCAGTGTATAATGACTTGCAAAATAACGATTTTTTTCTTGATTGTGCAATATTTGTGGTTCGGAATTTCACCTTGTCAAGTCTGGCTGCTTGCGCATTGTGGCCGGACTTTTATAATTCCATTCTTTCTTTCCGGGAATGTGTTGTGTCCGACAAACTTACGAAAAATAGCGGAAAAACACACAGTCACAGTGTAAAAGTTGCGTGCCGGATAGCATCTTGTCTTTCCGTAGAGGTTTCCAATGAGGCCGTTTTGTTTCCTCGGCGATGCCCGAGACGGGTGCGCCTGTATTGGCGATGCCCATGCCGGGACAGACAGACGGATGTCATGATGATGACGGCAACGGCCATATCCGCCACAGAATAATTCATTTTACGAAACTGTTGTGACGTTTGGAGAATCAGCGACAGCCCTGTTCGATATGTAGCTTTCGACATTGATAAGTCTTTCACAGGCAATCATGTCGCAAAACAGGCCCTTTTGCGTTGTCTTTCGTGCCCTTTTACCGGTTGAAACCTGCCCTTTTGCATGGTGAAAGTTGTCCTTTTTGCGAGAGGTACGAGGCAGAACGATAAAAATAGGGTGTCGCAACGTTTTGGAGAGTGGCAAAACAGGAGATATTGGCCGATCGATCCCGGGTTCGAGATACCGCAAGCAGGGAAGGTGGAACGGAAGGCAAATGGCGGTGAAAGAGCGGAAGAAGTCTGCATGAAGCCGACCTGCACGACAAAAGCAGGCGTGGATAACGTTGTTGTCAAATATATGTCGTAACTTTGCAAACATGATGAGAATAGACATTATCACCGTTTTACCCGAAATGTTGGAGGGCTTTGTTCGTGAGTCGATATTGGAACGTGCGCAAAAGAAAGGACTTGTGGAGATTTATCTGCATAACCTGCGTGACTACAGCACCGATAAATGGCGTCGGGTTGACGATTATCCCTATGGCGGTTTTGCCGGTATGGTCATGAAGTGCGAACCCATTGACCGCTGTATCACGGCACTCAAGGAACAGCGGACGTACGATGAAGTGATTTTTACAACCCCTGATGGAGAACAGTTCAGCCAGCCAATGGCCAACGAATTGTCATTGAAGGGCAACCTGATTATTCTCTGCGGACATTATAAGGGTATCGACCATCGCATCAGAGAGCATCTGATCACCAAAGAAGTTTCCATTGGCGACTATGTATTGACGGGGGGAGAGTTGGCGGCTGCCGTGATGACCGATGCCATCGTCCGACTGTTGCCCGGTGCCATCGGTGACGAGCAGAGTGCTTTTACCGACAGTTTTCAGGACAATCTGCTGTCGGCACCCATTTATACACGACCGGTGAGTTACAAAGGATGGGAGGTTCCGGAGATTTTGCTAAGCGGCCATGAAGCCAAAATCAAGGAATGGGAAATGGAACAAGCACTTGCTCGGACGCGCATGCTCAGACCCGACTTGCTGGAAAAGAATACCGGCAAAGATAAGTAATCTTGTTCATGTCTGCGTTTTTTAACGGTCGATAAAGTGAAGAATGCAGCGACACACTTCAACATTTTTGCCGTCAATGGGTGACAGTTTGTCTATACGAACTACATGGGTATAGGAGTCGGCCTGCGACGTAGAGAAATGGAGCGTTTCGCCGGCATAGGCTTCATTGACGTAAGCTATCTCCATGCGTTTCAGAAACTGCTTTTGGAAGGTCACGGGCGGAAATATATCGAGAATACGCTCGATGTATTTAATGCTGTTGAAGTGACCGTTTAAGTCGAGATCACTATACACAACCTCATGATTCGCTATGATTTGTAGCTCCTGTCTTGTTTTGATTTTTGAAGTCTTTTCGATGGGGCAGGGATAATCGGCATCGACATAAAGGGCCAATTTGCCGTCCTTGACTTCCAACAAGTTGGTGGGCTTTCGGTCGCGGGTGTCAATCATTGCCCAAATGGAGCGTCCGTAACCGTAAACCTGATGTGTGTTGTTGTCTTCGATCTTGAAATTGCGACGGGTGAAAAACCGCATGATGCCCTCCACCCAAGTATCGACATGAAAGTCAGCGTATGCCACCGGCATCATGTTCATCTCTAACGTGAGCCGTGAGAGAACCCACGTTTTATGTTCTTCCTGTAAGGTGCGGACACCGAAGCCACGGTCGTGCGAATGGAAGTCGGCTGCATTGATGAGATTATTTCCCAGATGACCCATAGTCAAGCTGCCCGTAAAATCGCAGTGAAAAGGTTCGGCAAGAAAATTGTATCTGCCTATTTTTTCTTTTATTTCCATCTTCTGTCCTATTGGGTTAAACGACTGTTATGTTGGGTCGGATAGTATCTTGTCTTTACATCATGAGGAATGAGGTTATTTGAAGATACCGTTGGGAGTAGTGTATATCGGTCATCAAGGTGTCGAAAGTCGTTATTACAGTTTCGACACCGCCGATGACCGTGGGTGAGGTGATTATGCTTCGCCTTTGTTACCGATGTTGAAAGGCGAAATGGTACGTGGCTCTTGGTTCGGAAAATTGATTTTCCCGAATTCGGCTTCGTATCTTACCACATTATCTTGGAGGGCTTGAAGTAATCTTTTGGCATGTTCGGGAGCCAGAATGACACGGCTGCGAACGGTGGCTTTGGGCATCCCCGGAGCCAGCTGGGCAAAATCGACGACGAACTCTGAACTGGAATGGGAAATGATGGCAAAGTTTGAATATACTCCCTGTGCGATTTCGTTGGACAAATCGATTTGCAGTTGCTTTTCTTGTTTGTTGTTGTTTTCCATGATATTCTTGTTGTTTAGACTACAAAGATACTTATTTATTACGGAAAAGTACCATCACCGCGGATGTTTTTTGAGTCGGTTTATAAAAAAAAACGGTGTGAATTGTGTATAATGATGAATAGGGTAAGGGAGGATAGAATCTTGAAGATTCATTTGAATCCTGAACGAAGAAAGTGAATTGCCGGCAGAGCAATCAACCAACCCCGGTTATTCAGTTGGTTGTGAGGTATGTACTTTCATGGTGTTCATGAAAATTCCCTTCTGTGCCTTGGTGTGCTTGTGGATTTTGTATCTGTCGGTTTGTATCGACAATCAGACAAAAGCGATTGCCGGAAAGACTCTTTTTCTTCCGGGCGTGAGAAAGGAATGAACGTGGTCGGTACGGACTACGTACCGGCGGTTCATCTGTTCACAATGCCACGGGAAAGACCCTTTCCGGCAATTCACAGTGTAAGGTATGCTGTCTTGGTGTACTCAAGACGGAGTAATCGTTCGATTACTCGCCTTTTTCCATCTTGGCTTTCAATTCCGCAAGGGCATCGAGGTCACCGAGAGTGGTGCTTGCTGCCACGTTATTGACAACAGGCTCTTCTTTCTTCTTGGAGGCACGCTTGGCAGCTCTTCTTGCTTCCTCTTTGTCTTCCTCGAAAGTACGAGAGTGGGAGAGAATGATGCGCTTGGTTTCCTTCACGAATTCGATAACCTTGAATTCGAGTTCTTCACCTTGTTGTGCTTGCGAACCGTCTTCCTTCACCAAGTGTTTCGGAGTGGCAAAGCCTTCACCGCCTTCATTGAGGGCGATCACGGCACCCTTGTCCATCATTTCGGTAATCTTACCGGTGTGAACGGTACCGGGGATATACAGGGTTTCGTAGGTGTCCCAAGGATTCTCTTCGAGTTGTTTGTGGCCAAGGCTGAGACGACGGTTTTCTTTGTCGATTTCAAGAACGACAACATCGATGTTCACACCTACTTGTGTGAATTCTGAAGGATGTTTCACTTTCTTGGTCCAAGACAAGTCGCTGATGTGGATGAGTCCGTCAACACCTTCTTCAAGTTCTACAAAAATACCGAAGTTTGTGAAGTTGCGAACCTTGGCGGCATGCTTGCTTCCAACGGGATATTTCACCTCGATGGCTTCCCACGGATCTTCTTTGAGTTGTTTGATGCCGAGACTCATCTTTCTTTCGTCGCGGTCGAGGGTGAGGATAACGGCTTCGATATCGTCGCCAACCTTCAAGAAGTCTTGTGCCGAACGCAGGTGTTGGCTCCAAGACATTTCCGAAACGTGGATCAGTCCTTCTACACCGGGAGCTATTTCAACGAATGCTCCGTAGTCGGCGATGACAACAACTTTGCCTTTCACGTGGTCGCCTACTTTCAAGTTGGCATCGAGGGCATCCCACGGATGCGGAGTGAGTTGTTTCAAACCGAGGGCTATGCGCTTCTTCTCATCATCGAAGTCGAGAATAACGACGTTAATCTTTTGGTCGAGTTCAACCACTTCGTGCGGATCGCTGACACGACCCCAGGAGAGATCGGTGATGTGGATGAGTCCGTCGACACCGCCCAAATCGACGAATACGCCGTAAGAGGTGATGTTTTTGACGGTTCCTTCAAGAATCTGACCCTTTTCGAGTTTGCTGATGATTTCTTTCTTCTGAAGCTCGAGTTCGGCTTCAATGAGTGCTTTGTGAGACACAACCACGTTGCGGAACTCTTGATTGATCTTGACAACCTTGAATTCCATGGTTTTGCCAACAAAGATATCGTAGTCGCGGATGGGGTGAACGTCGATCTGACTTCCGGGGAGGAAGGCTTCGATGCCGAACACGTCTACGATCATGCCACCCTTGGTGCGGCACTTGATGTAACCTTGAATAACTTCTTCGTTCTCCAATGCAGCGTTTACACGCTCCCAGCTCTTGCTCAGACGAGCTTTCTTGTGCGAAAGGGTGAGCTGTCCTTTCTTGTCTTCCGGGTTTTCAACGTAAACTTCAACCACATCGCCAACTTTCAAGTCGGGATTGTAGCGGAATTCGCTTGCCGGAATGATGCCGTCGCTTTTGTAGCCGATATTGACGACAACTTCTTTCTTGTCGACAGATATCACTTTTCCTTCAACGACTTGATGTTCTGAAACCTTGTTAAGGGTTTCATCGTAAGCCTTCAACAAATCTTCTTTGTCTGTGCCTACGTTTGAGCCATTTTCAAACTCTTCCCAGTTGAAGTCTTCCAATGGCTGGATGTTTTTTAAATTAGACATAAATGATAATTAATAATGAATAATAAAGGGTTACTTTATAATTGATAAGGACAATTCTGTCCCAAATCGGTGCAAAGATACATTTTTATCTTTGAATAACAAGACATTACGATTCGTTTTTTTTATTGTATTACGCTTTTTATTCATTTGGACTCGCCGTGATAAAGTATAGTATACTCTCATGAACTGATTGGGGGATGATGCAATGGTTCTGATAATCGGTATGACAATAATTGACCGTGCATGATGTTTGGCTTACGGTGAAAAGGGATGAATATAGTATATTTAGGCGTGAGAAATGCGAATGTTTTGAGAACTTGAACCGATGTGAATGAAGTTCGGAACGGTTCATATTGCGTTTTGCTTCCCTTGAGATACATTAGATGAGGGGGGGAGAATCCTTGTTCGTTGATTCCAAGCCGGATACTGTTGCTAATCTCGCCAAAAATATCTACCTATTGAATGTATCCGTTTTTCGCTTTTCTTATCGGAATTCTGTCCGTCGATATAGTCTGTCATAGTTCGCTATCATTTTTGTAATCCAACAATCATTATGTACGGCGATTGTCCGATAGCGAGTCTCCTAAAAATAAGTGACTAATGTGTGGAGATTTGGATAGAAAGTAGTATATTTGCATCAATTCGTACCGGCCGAGCATTGGCCAAAGCATGTCTGATTGCGCGGTGGTTTGGGGGATGTACTTGAACATCATTTATTATTATATACTAAGGTAAGAAAGATGAAAGAGATTGACAGAAAAGAACTCGGACGCGAAGATGTTTTTGATATCATTGGTCAGGAGTGGATGCTGGTGACGGCAGGTTCGAAAGAAAAACTCAACACGATGACAGCGTCTTGGGGTGGCTTGGGATGGTTGTGGAACAAGCCTGTGGCGTTTGTTTTTATTAGACCGGAGAGATATACGCACGATTTTGTAGATGCTAATGACCGCATGACGCTGTCGTTTTATGACAAAGATTGGCACAAGGCTTTGCAACTTTGTGGCTCTAAGAGTGGTCGAGACATCAACAAGGTGGCCGCAACGGGATTGTCACCGGTGGAATTGGAGAGCGGAGCGATGACGTTCGGGCAGGCAAGGATTACATTGGACTGTCGGAAACTGTTCAAAACCGACATGACTGAAGCTGCATTCTTGGACAAAGAGGTGCTGAAACAATTTTACAACGATCGTCCCGGCGGTAGCTTACATTCTGTCTATGTGGTCGAAATCGAACACGTTTATAGTAAATGACGTACACTTTTCGACATTCTGTTCCCGAAGATTTACCCGATATGTTTGTCATCTTTTCCGAGGCGAAGGAAAAGATGCGTCAATCGGGTAATCATCTGCAATGGACCAATGGTTATCCTGAAGAGAGTTTGTTGCGCGAAGATATGGCAAGAAACGAGAGTTACGTGATAGAACGCGAAGGGAATATCGTTGCTACTTTCGTGCTTGCTTTTGGGGAAGAGCCTACTTACAAGCAGATATATGAAGGTGCATGGGTGAACGATATGCCCTATGGTACTATCCACCGCATTGCGTCACGCCATGGTGAACATGGAATCTTCGGACAGGTTGTTGAATGGGCTTCACGGCAAGTGGTATCCCTTCGCATCGATACCCATCGGGACAATGCCCCCATGCGTCATTTGGTTATCAAGTATGGGTTTATTTATTGTGGAATCATTTATCTGCAGAATGGAGATGAACGATTGGCATACCAACGCATAGGGCTGTGAAAGGTAATGGATAAGGAAAGCAGGATACTCCAATCATTCTCCGAAATTCCTGTCGGCTTTGTTCAATTCCAACTGTTTAATGGCGATCGAATATGAGTTGTTCGACAATCAAGTAATATCTGCCGGACTTTGATGATCGATTTGTATTATTATTTACGCATGAGGCGACGGTGACGGTCGGATTTTTGACGGACGGAAAGTTCCTATATAATTAATTATGGTGTAGCAGATGTCGTACTTGTGTTCCTCAGACGAAATTGAAACCAATATTTTTTTTGAAAAGAATGGTTTTATTACTATAAAATCACTACCTTTGCACGCTGTTAGGCTTTGTCGATTCAAGAAGTGACACACAACGAATAGACAATACCGCTGATACGTATCATCTATAAATAAAAACACATATATGTATTTTACTTTGTTTGTTACCGTAATCATTACGGCAATGGTCTTAGTGATAGCTGCTTATGCTATAGCAAAGTTATTGGGGCCACGTTCGTACAACAAGGTTAAGGGTGAGCCATTTGAGTGTGGTATCCCGACGCGCGGATCCTCTTGGATACCGGTCAGCATCGGTTATTACCTTTTTGCCATTCTTTTCCTGATGTTCGATATCGAGACCCTTTTCCTCTATCCTTGGGCCGTGGTTGTAGGTAAGATGGGTGCCATGGCTCTGTTCAGCATTGGCTTCTTCTTGTTGGTACTTGTATTTGGCTTGGCTTACGCTTGGCGGAAAGGAGCATTGGAATGGAAGTAAGAAAACCTCACATCAAGAGTATTCCCTACGATGAGTTCAAAGACAATGACACACTCGAGAAAATCGTAGACGAATTACATGAAGGTGGTGTCAATGTAGTAACCGGTTCATTGGATCAACTCATCAATTGGGGACGCTCTAACTCACTCTGGTCTCTTACTTTTGCGACCAGCTGCTGTGGTATCGAGTTCATGTCGGTAGGATGTGCGCGATATGATTTCGCCCGATTCGGATTTGAAGTAACCCGTAACTCTCCCCGACAGGCGGATTTGATTATGTGTGCCGGTACGATCACTCACAAGATGGCACCGGCATTCAAACGTTTGTATGACGAAATGGCCGAACCCAAATATGTGATTGCCGTCGGTGGATGTGCCATCTCGGGAGGACCGTTCAAATCGAGTTATCACGTAGTGAAAGGTATCGATGAGATAGTGCCCGTGGATGTGTTTATTCCGGGTTGTCCTCCGCGTCCGGAGGCCATCATGTATGGCATGATGCAGTTGCAACGCAAAGTGAAGATTGAGAAATTCCTCGGAGGTACGAACCACAAGCAATCCGAAGACGAAAAGGCTTTGGGAGTAAGCAATGCCGAACTTCTCGGCAGAAAACGGAAACCGATTGTCGTGACCGATGTGCCTGAAGAATTTGTAAAAGAAATGAAAGGGGAGGCTGAAAAATGAAACTGAACCATCAGATACTTACATTCGAGAACTTCTCTCAAGAAATGAAAACCTTGAGAGAGAAGAAACATTTCGATTATCTCGTGACCATCATCGGTGAGGATTTTGGCGAAGAAGGACTGGGATGTATCTATATCCTCGAGAATACCGATACGCATGAACGTATCAGTATCAAAATGATTGCCAAGCAAATCGGCGAAGAATACGTGATTCCTACAACCGTGCCTTGCTGGAAAGCCGCTGACCTGCTCGAAAGAGAGGTTTTCGATTTTCTCGGTATCAAGTTTCTCGGACATCCCGATATGCGCCGTCTTTACTTGCGTTCTGACTTCAAAGGTTATCCGTTGCGTAAGGATTACCAACCCGAAGAAGGATATTCACTCGATGATGACGACGAACCGAGTTACACCTGCCGTTATGAATTGAACGATGACGGGAAACTGGTTGAAACGCGTGTACCTCTCTATACCGATGACGACTTTGTGGTAAATATCGGTCCGCAACACCCTTCTACACACGGTGTCTTGCGTTTGCAGACCATCCTCAATGGTGAAGAAATCAAGAAGATTTATCCTCACTTGGGCTATATTCATCGCGGAATCGAGAAGATGTGTGAGGAATATACCTATCCGCAGACCTTGGCACTGACCGACCGCATGGACTATCTTTCTTCCATGATGAACAGACACGCACTTGTAGGAGTCATTGAGGAAGCCATGGGCATAGAACTCAACGATAGAATCAAAGTCATTCGTACCATCATGGACGAATTGCAGCGACTCGATAGTCACCTTTTATATATAGGATGCTGTGCGCAGGATCTTGGTGCCTTGACGGCGTTCCTTTATTCGATGCGTGATCGTGAACATGTACTCAACGTAATGGAAGAAACAACGGGTGGAAGGTTGATTCAGAACTATTACCGCATCGGCGGATTGCAGGATGATATCGATCCCAACTTCGTGAAGAATGTCAAGGATTTGTGTGCTTACATGAAGCCGATGTTCAAAGAATACATGGATGTTTTTGGCGATAATGCCATCATGCACAACCGTTTCAAGAATATTGGCGTGATGAATAAGGAGAATATCATCAGCTATGGTGTTACCGGGCCCTCGGGAAGAGCTTCTTCATGGCATAGTGATGTCCGCAAGAATCATCCCTATGCAGCCTATGATCGCGTGGAATGGGATGAGATCGTATGCGATTCCGAAGACAGCTTTGGCCGTTATGTCAACCGCATTGAGGAAATGAAACAAAGTATTCGCATCATCGAACAGCTCATCAACAACATTCCCGAAGGCGAATACTACATCAAGCAAAAACCCATCATCAAAGTTCCTGAGGGACAATGGTACTTCTCATGCGAAGGTGCTCGTGGCGAAATCGGAGTCTATCTCGACTCCAAAGGTGACAAGAGTCCCTACCGTTTGAAGTTCAGACCTATGGGACTCAACCTCGTTGCTTGTATGGACGAAATGCTGAAAGGCGAGAAAATAGCCGACTTGATTACGGTTGGTGCTGCGTTAGATTTTGTAATTCCTGATATTGATAGATAATATGTTTGATTTTAGTTTAGTTACAACATGGTTTGATTCGCTCCTCCGCCAAACATTGGGCTTGGGAGATTTTTGGTCAATCCTGATCGAATGTGTGCTCGTTGGTGTACTCTTGTTGCTTGGTTACGCCGTTTTAGCCATCATATTGATATTCATGGAACGCAAGGTCTGCGCCTATTTTCAATGTCGTCTAGGTCCGATGCGTGTAGGTCCTTGGGGATTACTTCAGGTGCTTGCAGACGTATTGAAAATGCTTATCAAGGAGATCTTCTTCGTTGACAAGGCAGATAAATTGCTATATCTCATCGCTCCGTTCCTCGTGATTGCAGCCTCTGTGGGTACATTCTCTTTCCTTCCGTGGAACAATGGTGCCATAGTGCTTGACTTCAATGTCGGAATTTTCCTCGTAACCGCGATTTCTAGTATAGGAATCGTCGGAATGTTCTTGGCAGGATGGGGTAGTAACAACAAATATTCTGTTGTGAGTGCCATGCGTGGAGCAGTGCAGATGATTTCGTATGAGATGTCATTGTGTCTCTGCCTGATTACGGCTGTGGTACTTACGGGTACCATGCAAATCAGCGGTATCGTAGAATCCCAGACTGGTCCGTGGAACTGGTTGATCGTCAAGGGGCACATTCCTGCCATCATCGCATTCGTCGTGTTCCTTATTGCCGGCAATGCAGAGGCAAACAGAGGTCCGTTCGACTTGGCAGAAGCCGAGAGTGAGCTGACTGCCGGTTATCATACCGAATATTCGGGTATGGGCTTTGGATTCTACTATTTGGCCGAATATCTCAACCTTTTCGTTATTTCTGCCATTGCGTCCACCATTTTCCTCGGTGGTTGGGCTCCATTGAATATCGGTGTAGAGGCTTTCGATCAGGTGATGAACTATATTCCCGGAATTGTTTGGTTCCTCGGAAAATCGTTCTTTGTCGTATGGCTTCTCATGTGGATTCGTTGGACATTCCCCCGTCTTCGTGTAGACCAAATCTTGACGCTTGAGTGGAAATACCTGATGCCTTTGGCACTCCTGAACATTGTTTTGGTGACCGTTTGTGTCGCCTTTGGCATTCATGGATAATTGATAACTGATTTTGAATATGGAAAACAAACAAACATATTTTGGAGAAATCCTCTCCACCGTGAAGTCTTTGACTACCGGGATGAGGGTCACTCTGAAGGAATACTTGTTGCCGAAGTCAACGGAGCAGTATCCCGAGAACAGGAAAACCACATTGCATGTTGCCAAAAGACATCGTGGCCGGCTGGTCTTCAAACGTAATGAAGACGGCAGTCACAAGTGCGTGGGCTGTACAATGTGTGAAAAGGCATGTCCCAACGAAACCATCAAGTTGGTAACGACGATGGTGGAAGATGCCGAAACCGGGAAGAAAAAACGCCAGTTGGTAGACTATCAGTACAATCTCGGTGATTGCATGTTCTGCCAGTTGTGTACAAACTCCTGTAATTTTGATGCCATCGAGTTCACCAACGACTTCGAAAATGCTGTTTTCGATCGCGACAAACTGGTGTTGCATCTTGATAAAGAAAAGTATGAAGGAGGTTCGTTGCCCAACTTGATCGAGGGTGGAGCTGAACTTCAGATTGGTAAGTTTAACACCAAAACAAAATAAATTATATGGCTAACTTGATAGTATTTTGTGTTTTGGCCGTCATCATCTTGGGCTCTGCCGTTCTTTGTGTGACGACAAGGCGAATTATGCGCGCAGCCACATTCCTGCTCTTCGTACTTTTCGGAGTTGCCGGAATCTATTTCCTCTTGGACTACACATATCTCGGAGCGGCACAAATCAGCATCTATGCCGGTGGTATCACGATGATTTATATTTTTGCCATACAACTTGTATCGAAGAAGACCCTGCAAGGTTTGGTCGAGAAGCAAAAGTGGAGTCGCGTCTTTGTTGGAACCATGCTCGGATTGGTCGGTTTTGTGACGACTGTTGCCGTGCTTTTCAAGAACAAGTTTTTTGAATTGTGCTTGTCTGCCGACGACACCGCCGATAAGGTAATTGGCAAATTGCCCGGTGACGGTGTGTCTATGGATGTCATAGGTACAGCCATGATGGGGTCGGAGAAGTATCAATATGTACTTCCGTTCGAATTTATCTCCATCTTCTTGTTGGCGTGTATCATAGGTGGAATTGTAATATCAAGAAAGGATAAGTAAAATGGTACCTGTAGTTTTTTATTTGGTGCTTAGCGCACTTTTGTTCTTTATCGGTGTGTGGGGTTTTGTTACCCGCCGCGATTTGATAGCGATGCTTATCTCGGTAGAGTTGATTCTCAACTCGGTTGATATGAACTTTGCCATTTTCAACCGCATGCTCTTTCCCGATCAGCTGGAAGGATTCTTCTTCACACTGTTCTCGATTGGTGTCAGTGCGGCCGAAACGGCTGTTGCCATCGCCATTATTATAAATGTTTACCGTCGCTTCCACAGCGATCAGGTGAATAGTATTGAAAACATGAAATTATAACATTGAATTATGGATTATAGTTATGTATTCCTCATACTCCTCCTCCCTGCGCTGACATTCTTGGTATTGGGATTGGCAGGAATGAAGATGTCGCATAAGATGGCGGGGCTTTTGGGTACGTCATCATTGGCCGTTGTGACGATCCTTTGCTATTACACGTCCATCCATTACTTTCTTGTCGAAGGGCGTGGAGCAGATGGATTGTTCCCCACCGTGACATCATTTAATTTGACATGGCTTAAGTTTTCTGAGTTGCTTACCTTCAACCTGGGATTCCGTATCACCCCGATTTCTGCGATGATGCTTATCGTCATCTCGACGGTCAGCCTGATGGTACACATCTATTCATTCGGCTATATGCACGGTGAGAAGGGTTTCCAACGCTACTATGCCTTCTTGAGTCTGTTTACCATGTCGATGTTGGGATTGGTCGTTGCCACAAACATTTTCCAGATGTACCTCTTCTGGGAGCTGGTGGGTGTTTCTTCTTACTTGCTGATAGGTTTCTACTATACTACGGCTTCGGCAGTGGCAGCTTCCAAGAAAGCATTCATCGTTACTCGTTTTGCCGACTTGTTCTTCCTGATCGGTATTCTTTTGTATAGTTTCTATGTCGGAACGTTCAATTACGACCTCAGTCAGATGACACCCGAAAACATGAGCATGATGCGCGGTTCGGCCATGATTATGCCCACAGCGTTGTTCTTCATGTTCATCGGTGGTGCCGGCAAATCGGCCATGTTCCCCTTGCACATTTGGTTGCCCGACGCTATGGAGGGACCGACGCCTGTCAGTGCGCTCATCCATGCTGCCACGATGGTTGTTGCCGGTGTGTATCTGGTGGCAAGCCTGTTCCCCATGTTTGTGGAGTTTGCTCCCCAGGCCTTGCATTGGGTAGCCTATATTGCGGCTTTCACCGCTCTCTATGCTGCCGTGGTGGCTTGCTGCCAAAGCGACATCAAGCGTGTGCTGGCTTTCTCGACCATTTCGCAAATAGGTTTCATGTTGGTTGCATTGGGCGTATGTATGCCCGATGAAGCTACCGGTACCGTTGCGATGACCGAAGAATATGCCCACGGTAACGGCTTGGGATATATGGCAGGTATGTTCCATCTGTTCACGCACGCCATGTTCAAAGCCTGTCTGTTCTTGGGTGCAGGTTGTATCATCCACGCCGTTCATTCCAATGAAAAGGCGTTTATGGGCGGTCTTCGCAAATATATGCCCACCACTCATGTCACATTCTTGATCTCCTGTCTGGCGATTGCCGGTATCTTCCCCTTGAGCGGTTTCTTCTCGAAAGACGAAATCTTGGTGGCTTGCTATCGTTTCTCTCCTGTGATGGGTGTTGTCATGAGCGGTATTGCCACTCTTACGGCATTCTATATGTTCCGTCTTTATTATGTCATTTTCTGGGGCAAGAGCTATTATGAAGAGAATAAGGACAACGGTGCCAAGAAACCTCACGAAGCTCCTTTGGCCATGACCATTCCTCTGATAGTGCTGTCCATCATCACGATTCTGTCGGGTTGGATTCCTTTCGGAGAGTTCATCTCTGCAAACGGTATTGGTTTTGCCACTCATGTCGACTGGCCCGTTGCCATTTCCAGCACCATATTGGCTCTCTTCGGCATAGCCGTTGCCACTTTCATGTATGCCCGCAAGGAAACTCCCGTTGCCGATAAGTTGGCAAAGACTTTCCCCACACTTCACAAGGCCGCATACTATCGTTTCTATCTCGACAACGTATGGCAGTATGTCACTCACCGCATCATCTTCAGATGTATCAGTCGTCCGATAGCTTGGTTTGACCGTCATGTCATCGACGGCACCTTCGATTTCATGGCATGGGGAGCCAATGAGTCGGGTGAGAGCATCCGCGGATGGCAGAGCGGTGACGTGCGTCACTATGCCATTTGGTTCATGACCGGTGCCATTGCCTTGGTGCTTGTACTCCTTGCGCTTGCAGTATAATTTAAGTTTCATGATAAAGTAGATTAGAAATGAGTATATTGACATTATTTGTGATTATTCCCGTCTTGATGCTGCTTGGCCTATGGTTGGCAAGTAATCTGAATCAAGTGCGTGGGGTGATGGTTGTAGGGTCAACCTTGTTGTTGGCACTATCCGTCTATCTGACGATAGATTTCATACAATTGCGCCATACGATGCCGGCTGAGAGCTATCCCATGCTCTACACCGCCAGTCACATGTGGTTTGCTCCGCTTCACATTGCCTATTCCGTGGGTGTTGATGGCATTTCGGTTGCCATGTTGCTGCTTTCGAGCATCATCGTGTTCACCGGTACGTTTGCCTCTTGGCAGCTGAAGCCCCTCACCAAGGAATATTTCTTGTGGTTCACGCTCCTCTCGTCGGGTGTTTACGGATTCTTCATCTGCACCGACATGTTCACCATGTTCATGTTCTATGAGGTGGCACTCATCCCCATGTACCTGTTGATTGGTGTTTGGGGTAGCGGCAACAAGGAATATGCCGCCATGAAACTTACGCTGATGCTGATGGGTGGTTCCGCCCTTCTGATTCTCGGCATCCTGGGTATCTATTATTTCAGTGGTGCGCAGACGATGAATGTCTTGGAAATTGCCCGGTTGCACAACATCGCCCCTTCGGTCCAGAAGATTTTCTTCCCCTTTGTGTTCATCGGTTTCGGCGTGTTGGGCGCTCTCTTCCCGTTCCACACATGGTCGCCCGACGGCCACGCCTCTGCCCCGACAGCCGTTTCGATGCTGCATGCCGGTGTGTTGATGAAGCTCGGCGGATACGGCTGCTTCCGCATCGCCATGTATCTCCTGCCTGAAGCTGCCCAAGAGCTGTCTTGGATATTCATCATTCTCACCACGATCTCGGTTGTCTACGGTGCATTCTCGGCTTGTGTACAAACCGACTTGAAGTACATCAACGCCTACTCGTCGGTGTCTCACTGCGGTCTGGTGTTGTTTGCCTTGCTGATGATGACCAAGACCTCCTGCACCGGTGCGGTGCTGCAGATGCTGTCGCACGGATTGATGACGGCCTTGTTCTTTGCGCTCATCGGTATGATCTACGGTCGTACCCACACCCGCGACATTCGCCAGCTGGGTGGCTTGATGAAGATCATGCCTTTCCTTTCGGTGGGATACGTCATTGCCGGTTTGGCCAACCTCGGTCTTCCCGGTTTCTCGGGCTTTGTGGCGGAGATGACCATCTTCGTGGGCTCGTTTGCCAATGAAGACGTCTTCCGCCGTTCGGCAACCATCATCGCTTGTACTGCCATTGTCATCACGGCAGTTTACATTCTGCGCGTTGTCGGCAAGATACTCTTCCAGAAGGTTGCCAATCCTCATTTTGAAGAATTGACCGATGCCACCTGGGACGAGCGTTTCTCGGTGGCCTGCCTCATCTTCTGTGTCGCCGGTCTCGGTATCGCTCCGCTTTGGGCAAGCGAACTGATCAACGATGCCGTTGGTCCCATTCTTAGTGTAATACAACCCTAAAATATCAGATGCAATGAATTATAGTCAATTTTTCGATATGATTCCGGAGGCAGTCCTGACTGCCATTCTGGTCATTGTTTTCATCGCAGACTTTGCTTCGTCGGGCAAGGACGTCCGCAAATGGTTCAATCCTTTGGCCGGTCTGTTGCTGCTTGGTGAATTGGTTGTGTGCCTGATGCCTCTCGAGAGCGTTTCATTGTTTGGCGGCATGTATGTCACGTCGCCTGCCGTGAACGTCATGAAAGCCATCCTTTCGGGCGGAACGTTGCTCGTGGTGATCATGGCCCGTCAGTGGATCGGCCGTGAAGAAGGCCGCGCCCGTGAGGGTGAGTTCTATATGCTGGTCGTTTCCACCCTGCTGGGTATGTTCGTGATGATGTCTTCCGGACATTTCCTCCTGTTCTTCCTCGGCCTGGAAATGGCTTCCGTCCCGATGGCATGTCTGGTTGCGCTCGACAAGTACCGCAACAATTCCGCCGAGGCTGCAGCCAAGTATATCCTCACCGCCACCTTCTCGAGTGGCGTGATGCTTTTCGGCGTGTCTTATCTGTACGGAGCCACCGGAACGCTCTATTTCGCTGATGTGGCCGGTGCCTTGTCGGTGTCTGCGTTGAGCATTCTCGGACTGGTGTTCTTCTTCAGCGGGCTGGCATTCAAGATATCGCTGGTTCCGTTCCACTTCTGGACTGCCGACACCTATCAGGGTGCGCCGACCGTGGTGACCGGTTATCTGAGTGTGGTTTCCAAGGGAGCCGCCGCCTTCACGCTGATGGCCATCCTGATGAAGGTCTTCGGGGCGATGGTTGAAGAGTGGCATCTGTTGCTCTACATCGTCATCGTTCTTTCCATCACCGTCGGTAACCTCTTCGCCATGCGTCAGCGCGAACTGAAACGGTTCATGGCGTTCAGCTCCATCTCGCAGGCCGGTTATATCATGCTGGCCGTGGCGGGCGACAGCCAGGCTTCCGTTACGGCGTTGTCGTTCTACGTCTTGGTATATGTGGCGGCCAACCTTTCCGTGTTTGCCATCATCAATGTCGTAGAGCAGAACAACCATGGCTTGACCGATATGGATTCGTATAACGGTTTCTACCGTACCAATCCGAAGCTGGCATTCCTGATGACGCTGGCATTGTTCAGTCTTGCCGGCATTCCCCCGTTTGCCGGTATGTTCAGCAAGTTCTTCGTGTTCATGGCGGCGGCCGAGAGTATGTCGAAGGTGGCGTATGCCGTTGTCTTCGTGGCATTGATCAATACCGTGATCAGCCTGTATTACTACCTGCTCATCGTGAAAGCCATGTATATCAAGGATGCCGAGGCACCGCTTCCCGCTTTCAGGAGCGACTGCAATACCCGTCTGGCACTTGCCGTCTGTACCCTCGGCGTACTGGCCTTCGGTGTATGCAGCTGTATCTATCAGTGGATTTACGCTGCCCCGCTCTGATGATTCTGCCCGGCTTCTGACGGCCGGCTTGCGATACCTCCTTGCCGACAGCCTCTTGCGGCATCGGTTATAGGGGGCGGCCTCGCACGACGGGGTTCCTGACATCACCTTTTCCATCACCACATTCCGCGGTCTGGTCAAGGTGATGTCTTTTCTTTACGGCATCCACGCCGCTCCTGCCCCCATCCTCATGGCCGACCGGGGCTTGTTTCCTTCCTTCTGCACGTCCGGCAGTGCTTTCTTCCCTCTTTCCGTTGCGGCCTTTCCCGTCCCCTGTGCCTGTTGCCGCCCGAAAGCCTGCTTGTTCGCCGTGCCACATCCTGTCCGATCCCCGGCCGATCCACACTATATAATAGTATTTGTCCACACTATAGCAATAGTGTTGATCCATACTATAGCAATAGTGTCAACCCATACTATAATGATGGTATGATGAAAGGTCACGATATATCGGGCAGAAACGTGGCGAGGTCATCATGACGGGACTTCGGGTGAACTCCGCCTGACGGCCGGCCGGTGCAAGGCGACGCCGTGCCTGTGGGGATGCGTCGGGCAAAGGCGGTGAGTTATTTTACCTAAATGTGAGTATTGCCCACCCTCCGTTTTCTGTCTACTTTTGCACGCATAAAACAAAACAGTATATGAGAAAAATATTTACATTCATTTTCTTGTCGATGTGCATCACCCTTCTTCATGCACAGGAAACCGATGCCATGTTGTTCGGTGATGTCAAGGAAAAAGTTTCGGGTGCCCACCTTCCCGGCGCCACCATCCAAGTGAAAGGAACCAACCTGCGTACCGTCTGTGACGTGACCGGACATTTCAAGCTGGTGCATCTGCCTCTGGGCAGGCAAACCATCGTGGCAAGTCTGGTAGGCTATAAGAGTCAGGAAATCGAGGTGACGATGTCTCGCGGCAAGGGAGCTGAAGTCTATTTCGTGCTTGAGGAAGACCCGCTGGAGCTGGAACAGGTCGTCGTGACGGGCACCCGGACGAATCACTTCGTGAAAGATGTGCCCATCCGGACAGAGGTGCTGACCTCGCAGTCCATGCTCAACAAGAATGCGCAAAACCTGTTCGAGGCACTCGAAGGTGTCCCCGGCGTGCGCGTGGAGCAACAGTGCCAGGCATGCAACTTCACGATGGTGCGCATGCAGGGGCTCGGTGCCGAACATACACAGGTACTCGTCGACGGGGAGCCTGTCTATTCCGGACTGGCCGGCGTGTACGGATTGCAGCAGATGGGGACGACCGATGTCGATCGGCTCGAGATCGTCAAAGGTGCAGGCTCGGCACTCTACGGCAGCAGCGCGGTGGCCGGCGCCATCAACATCATCACCAAGGAACCCACTTTCGAGCCTTCGCTGACAGCCGATCTGCAGTTCGGCAACTATGGTTACAAGAGCTTCAACGCTTCGGGTTCGATGCGTCGCAAGAACATCGGCCTCAACATCTTCGCCCAACGTGTGGAAGAAGACGCCATTGACGAAACGCAAGACGGCATGACCCGCAAGGAGGTGAAGCACAAGGACGGCATTTCCGACCGCGTGGAGTCAAAGCTCACCAATCTCGGCTTTGGCGTTTACGTATTCTCTCCCTTTGCCGATGGCGACAAGCTCATCATCCGCGGCAAGGCTACCGACGAGCAGCGTAACGGCGGACAGATTGCCTCGGATCTCTTCCGCAATCCCTTCTCTGCCGGTACGGAAGACATCAAGACGAACCGTCTTTCGACCAACCTCAACTATACGTTGCCCATTGGCAATTTCTCTGAACTATCTTTGTCGCTTGCCTATGTCTTCCATCGCCGCAATGCCACCAACGACACCTTCCTCAACGGATACATGGGGTCGCACAACGGCGAGAAACCCGATGTGGAACTCATGCGCCCCTACCTTGCCAAGGAAAACACCTTCACCGGTTCGGCGTCCTATGCCGTGACGATGGGCAGACACCGTCTGCTCGCAGGCTTCCAGGCATATTTCACCAAGCTGAAGGAAACCGGCATGTATAGCGTCGACGACTCTGCCAGCCACTATTATGGCACCGCCTACAACTCCATCGGCAAGAAGCACGCCGAGGAATTCGGCTTCTTCCTCCAGGACGAATGGAACGTGACGCGCAACCTCTCGGTCGTTCCCGGTATTCGCGTCGATATGCACAATTCGGGAGAGAAGTATGAAGCCGACAGAACCGTCTTCGACAGCGCATTCCCCGAAACCGACTTCGACAAGACGACCGTCAATCCCCGTCTTGCCGTGAAATATGAAGTGTCGTCGGCATTGGTTCTGCGTGCCAATGTCGGTACGGGCTACCGTGCGCCCTACGGCTTCTCGGAAGACCTCCACCTTTGCAGCGGCTCGCCCCGCGTGTGGAAATCGTCCTCGCTCAAAGGCGAGAGTTCGTTCAGCATGAACCTCTCCGCCGACTATTATGGCAAGAACTACCAGCTGAGTGCCAATCTCTTCAGAACCAACCTGCGCGACAAGATCGAATTTGTGCCTGCCGACGACAACGTGAAACGGCTGGGTTATACCTACCAATGGGAGAATGTGGGCGACGCTTATGTGCAGGGCGTCGAAATGGGTGTGAAACTCAACCTCGGCAAGGATCTCAAAACCGGCGTCAATGCCACTTGGAACCTCGGCAAATACAACCACGAACGTGGCGACTGGAAAGAAACGGCCTTTGCCAAAGACAGCAAGTACATCTCGCGCTTCCCGGCCGTGACAGGCGATTTCACCCTCGACTATACACCCGGCACATGGACTTTCTCGCTCATGGGTTCGCTGCAAGGCCCGATGTATATAGACTATATCGCATCGGAGGCCGACAAGTCGAAAATCAAGAAAACCGATGCCTTCATGCTCTTCAACTGCAAGGTGGCCAAAGATCTCGGCAAGAACTTCACCGTTTATGCCGGTGGACGGAACATCTTCAGCTACATTCAGGATGAGAAGCACACCGACGATGCCGCCTTCATGTATGCACCCGTCTATGGCGCATCATGGTATGCCGGTGTGAGCGTCAAACTTTAGTCTGCGTTTTTTCGATAGAAACCTTCAAAGGATTTGGGTTCAAGGGGCTGTATCGTCGATTGTGGCGGTCAGCCCCTTTTTCGCATGCCTTGGGACGGAGGCATGTCGGGAAATAGATATGAGAATAACGCAAAAGAAAACACCGGTATGTCTCTATACCGGTGTTTTCTCGATGATGGTGGACCTAATCGGAGTCGAACCGATGTCCAGCAAGGAAACCATACGCTTTCTACATGCTTATTCCGGCCTTTGATTTTCGTGCTTCAACAAGCCCCGGACCACTAAACTGAAGCCTTATCCTCTAAGTTTTCATTTGCACCGCGAGGCAAGCACAAACTATTTCCGATTTACTGCACCACTATTCCCTCAGATTCGGAACAACACCTTCGGAGTGATGTCTCGTCATGTTACCTGGTAACACGATAAAGCCAATCTACTGTACTTCGATTAAGCAGCGAGAGCGTAAGATTTTTCGCCAATTAATTGTTTGACAACTCAGTTTTAGGAGCGAGCTACCGAGACTCCGCATGCTTACGTACCATCTCGTCTTACTGTCAAAACCAGATAGGCCCATAAAAACTTCTGCAAAGGTAAGCAATTTATCTCAAATATCCTTCATGTTCGTGCTCACACTTTGAATATTTAACCCGAATCGGTCATGAGATTCCGAGTCGGTTTCGTTTGATGGTCGGCAGATGGCTTGGCGGTTTGTTGCAGGCGTAGCGGGCTACGGCAAGACAAACCGACAGGCAAGATGCCTGCCGGCAGACGAAACCGGACGGAAAGTGATATGAGCGGCAGGAAATGTATAAACAAACGCTCTCATGACCGATTTGGGTTTAACCCGAATCGGCTTCCGATAACCGGTCGGGATGAAACAACAACGGCCGGTACCGAGAGGATACCGACCGCTGCGTGTATGGATTGCCGAAAGAATCAGCTCACTTTTTCAAGGCGTTTCATCATGGTGAACATGAAGAGGGCCGAGAGGAGACAGAGGACGAGGAATACACCCCATACAATCCACAAGGGAATGGAACCCCAAAGCAGACCGCCGACCATCACGAGGAAGTTGCCTATGGCTGTGGCTACGAACCAGCCACCCATCATCATGCCTTTGTATTTGGGAGGAGCCACCTTACTTACGAACGAAATGCCCATCGGGCTGAGCAACAGCTCGCCGAAGGTAAGAATGAGGTAAACACCAATCAGCCAGTTGGCCGATACCAAGGTTCCTTCGCCGCCGCCGGCTACGGCCGCTGCCTGGGCATCGGGAGTGAGAAGGTTTCTGGACGCATACATCATCACCAGGAAGGCAACGGCAGCCACCAGCATACCGTATGCAATCTTACGGGGAGCTGAAGGCTCCTTGCCTTTGTTCGCCAACGCCCCGAAGATGGCCATGCTTACCGGAGTAAGTGCCACCACATAGAAGGGGTTGAATTGCTGGAAGATGGGCGCACTCAGCTCAACACTGCCCGAAACGCGGGTGTATTTCCAGTAAAGGATGGCGGCAACCGCTGCAATGACAGCCGCTGAAATACCTTTGGCTTTGCCCGATTTGCTTTGGAACAAGGAAAACAAGGCATAAACGGCAATGATAATCAAGAAGAGGTTGATGACGTCGAAAGCCATGCTTTGCACGCCTTCGGCACTTTTCTGTGTGAACTCGTTGGCGAAGTAGGTCAGACTGAGACCGTTTTGATGGAATGCCATCCAAAAGAAGATGACCACGGCGAATACCAGACACAAAGCAACGATGCGTGCTTTGGTGTCGGCAGGCGAAAGCTCTTCAACCGGAGCGGCTGTTTCATCTTTCTTGGCACGGCCACCTTCAACATGTTTGAAGGTAGGACGGAAGGCATAGTAAATGGCCATCGACAAGATAAGTGACAGGCAAGCCACGGCAAACGAGAAGTGATAAGCGTCGTTTTCAGCCAGTCCCATGCTCGTTTCGGCCCATTTCTTGATTTCAACGGCTGCCGTAGGTGCAAAGAGGGCACCGATGTTGATGGCCATGTAGAAGATGGAGAATGCAGAGTCGCGCTTGTCGGCATATTTGGGGTCGTCATAAAGGTTACCCACCATGACTTGAAGATTGCCTTTGAAGAGACCTGTTCCGAGACTGATGAAGAGCAGGGCGGCAATCATTGCCACAAATGCCACCACGTTACTGCCCAGCGGGATGGACAAGAACAAGTAGCCGGCAAACATGACGATGATGCCAATCGTTACCATTCGGCCGAAGCCGAACTTGTCGGCCAGCACGCCACCAATCAGCGGCAAGAAATAAACCAAGCCCAGGAAAGAGCTGTAAATCACACCTGCCGTGCCGGGGTCGAGTCCGAAATTGGATCTTAAGAACAGGGCAAACACTGCGATCATGGTATAATAACCAAATCGCTCACCGGTATTAGCCAAAGCTAATGCAAATAAACCTTTAGGTTGTCCTTCAAACATAGGATTAAATTTTTGTGTTAATAATTATTGTATATTCAATTTTTGTTTTTCTTTTTGACCACATCAAAGAGGTAAGTCAGCTTGATGACGATGTTGCCGAAGTTGGAACGTCCGAAAAAGTCCTTCTTGGAATCACCGTAAATGTTGCCCAAACCATAGTAATAGCGTGCTTCGAGAAGGAAATGTCCGACGTGGTTTCGGGCATATTCCAAACCGATTCCGGCTGCGATACCATAATCCAGTTTGTTCTCCACCTGCATACTGTCTTGCGCAACGATGTTGTTTGAGCGGGCTTCGATGTTTCGGTTTTCAACCGTGAAATTTGTTGTGGTGTTTTCCTTGAGGTAGAGTCCCAGTTGCGGACCGGCCCTGAAAAAAAACTGAAAACCGTTTTCGGCCTTTCCCCAAGCCAAATGTGCAAACACCGGGAGTTGCAGATAGTCGATGTGCCGGCTGTATTCTTCGGGCAGATTGCTGACAGGGTTGATGACGGCTTCCTTGGTTTCGGTGCGGATATTTTCTTTCCATCCCAAGCGGGCATAGTTGAGTTCCGCCACGATGGAGCAGTAGGTGCTGAAGTATTTCTCGGTCAGATATTTGACAGCCACGCCTCCCATGAAGCCTTGGTGCATCGACTGGGGCACGCGAGGGCTGAACCCCACGTTGCTCATCACCCATCCTCCACCGACACCCACACTCAACTCGTTGCGATAATTGCCCGGTTGGGCGTTCACGGCAACACAAAGGCAGAGCGAAAATAAGGTCAGCAGATGGCGCATGGTTCAATAAGATATGCTTTCAATCGTTTTGTCTTTTTGATAATGAATGAACATGAACGATTTGTTCTGCCATCCTTTGCCTTCCTTCCTGAAGTTCAACGGCGTTTGGACATACTTGTATGTGGCTTCGCCTTTCTTTCCGTTGAACGCCTTTCCGTATTTGTGAAGTCCGCCGATAAAGAAGCATCCGTGGTCGAAACCGGTCAATGCGAAGTGGGGAAGTGCCGTCAGCATATCCTCGTTGAACCATTTACGATAGTTGGATTCCAACCATTTCGTGTCTGCCGTTTCGGGATTGTAGAAGAAATTGGTCGGGATGTAGGTGTCGTATGTGTGGAAAAGAGTCTGATAAACAGATGTATACATCAGCCACTCGGTGTATCCAAGCATGGATATGGAGCCACCGATACCCTTGGCTGTCATCTTGTTGAGCTTCGCAAATGTGGCATTCAGCTCGGGAGATTTGGACGTGTTGATGATAACCACATTCTTTTGCGTGCGGCTGAAAGCCTTGGCAAAAGCATCGTCATCGGAGTTGAGGTTGGTGAGAGCATAGGAGATGCCTTTGCTTTCGAGTGCCTTGCGGAGCGTTGCCGTGAACTTTCCCTTGTCGCTTGTTTCGTCGTTACAGTCCACAAAGATGGGATGATAGTCCTTGAACCGTTCGAGAAAGCTGTTGATGGTCATGGCTATCAGATCGTCACCGGACTGATATATCTGATAAACCATGTCGTAGTTTTTGGCCGGTTGTCCGAAGATGGAGAAGGGAATGACCAACTTGATGTTGTTCGATTTGCAGAATTCGGCAAGCGGTTTGACCATTGATGTGTAGAGCGGGCCGAAGATGACGTCGCACTTGTCGGCTCCTTTCTCTTTGAGAGTCTTGTTGATGTCGGCATCTATGGGCACATTCCATGTATAAATCTCGGTTGAAATGTTATCTTGCTTGAGGCGTTGGCCGGCCATCAACAGACCTCTGTAATACTCGGTCATGCGTCTGCCGTCGCCATTGAGGTTGTGCAGCGGCAGCATGACACCCACCCGAACCACCTGTCCTGTCTTTGATACTTCCTTGTTGACAGGCACAGCCTGTGTGACGGGAGAACTTTGAGCAGCGGTGGCATCCGAAGCTGCAAAAGGAATGTTGATATAGTCGCCTTTCTTCAACTCATATCCCTGCATTCTCATTTCGGGATTGACTTGAGTCAGTTCTTCAACGGTGATGCCATATTGTTTGGATATGCCGTAGAGTGTCTCTTTTTTCTTGACCTGATGTCTTTGTTTGATCCTTGCCGTTTGGGCACAAAGACCGATGGAAAACAAAAAAGCCAGTAACAAACTGAGATATTTGGAATGGTGTTTTATCATCTTATTTTCGGTTTTGTCAGCTGCAAAGATAATGTAATTATGGTAAATCACAAAACGATACTCTCTATTTTTAGCCCAAATCGGTCGGGGAGAACTCGAACCGGTACGCTCCGGCTGCCACCGGCTTGGTTATCGCTTTGCGTCAGGCTTGGCTGGTTGTGACAAGGCAAACCGGCAGACAAGGTCCCGGCAGGCTTACGAAACGGGGCGGAAAGTGTCATGAACGGTATCTCATGTCTGCCTAAACGGTCTGATGACCGATTGGTATGAATGCCATAATTGCTGTTGAATGGTTTCGTTCTAGGCGATGTCGCACTGCCGTGAAACCCCATGGGATGCTTGCTCGATCCGTTTTTGCCTCTCTCCCGAAAGGCCTGCCGGATCAATTCTCTGACGGTTACTTTTCCTAACCTGTCCTTTTGCTTTCCGAAAGGACAGGTTTTGTCCCCTGTTTCCTGCCCTTTTGGAAAGCAAAAGGGCAGGTTTTGCCGGCGGCGTGTTCACGCTTTTCTTGGTGGTCTTTGCAAGATGCTGTCGGAAAGGATATTATGTTGTTTCGTTATAAATCCAAATCGGATCCTAATAACCGGTTGTTGTTGAACTGTCTTTACCTATGACAATGACTGAAAAGAGATGGGATACATTCTGTTTTCCATCAGAAAGAGAAAGTAAGACGAACCATGTCAGAAGGATATGTAAGCATGGTTCGTCTTGACTATGTCGGGATGACGCTGCCGGTATAAGGAGGTACGCCTTTTATCTGGCCATCTTCAGGTCTTTGTGTTGCCCATTTAAGACCATGATCATGATTAACCTCCAATCGGTCGTGGGAGTGTTTGGTCTCACATTTCATGCCGATGATGGCACTCCCCGTTCGGATATCGTCCGCTTGCCGGCATCTTGTCTGCCGGTTTGTCCGGCCATAGTTCGCAACGCCTGTTACGAACCGACAAACAAGCTACTTGACAATCGAACAATTCCTATTAGGGTTCTCATGACAGATTTGGATTAAATTCCTATAACAAAACTTGTGAGTTCCTTTGAGCATTTAATGTTTGAAGAATGATTTCATATGCTTTAATGCTTCATTTATCATTTCATCATCTCCTCGTAAAAAAGCTTCTGCTGTTTCTTCTACTTCAATATCAGGTTTGATGCCGATGCCGATAAACTTATTTCCATTTACATCCCATTCGTTTTTTGTGCATATCTGTGCATAGATTCCAAAGCCCAAATCGACATGTATGGGATTCCCTGTGCTTCCCCCTGTAGGTGTACCGATGATTATTCCTTTGTTCGTTCCACGAAAAGTGACGCAAAAATTTTCAGAGGACGAGAATGTAACGGCATTCACAAGCAGCATTACAGGTTTTCGATATACGTTCTCTTTATCCACAGGATTCAATGGATCGGGACTTTCCATGAACCATTCCTGTGGAAATCTCCACGAGCCATGTGCGGCAATATACATCCTGCTGCTCCATTTTCCCGTTTTTATCGGTTTGTCGGACAGGTGACGGACAACATAATCGGCATTGCCGGAGTTGCCTCCCATATTATCTCTCAAATCAATGATGAGCCCATCGCTTTGCAAGATGTGTGGGTATAACTTGTCAAATTCTTTTTGGAACTCATTCCCCATGAAGGAGTTTATTTTCAGCAGACCGACATTTCCTTTGAGTTTCTTATAATCGAAAATGGAGCCGGTTTGTAAATCCCAGTTGAGATTGCGATTGCTCACGATCTCAAAAGTCCTGCCGTCACGGTTCTTAAACAGGATTTTCGATACCTTTGAACCTTTGTCTTTTGTGAGTTCGAATCCGGCATAAGGATAGAAGTCTAGCCATTGTGGGGTGGAGGCTGAGGTGAAAGGACGCTTATATCGGTTGACATACGTAATAACATCCAGCCCGTCAATCTCGATTATCTCGGATCCCTTTTTCACTCCTTGTTTTTGTAAATCGGAACTCAGTACTGTTGTTACAAAGACACGATTGCCTATTCTCTTGGTTTTCATTGGAAAAGGTCTGATCCAATCCTGGGTGTTCGATGGATTTTCCTGATATATTGAAGTGTGTCCGTCTCCCAATCGGGTACACAGCCGTTGCAGTTCGAGAACAAACTCTTCCTTGGATTTTGTTGCCAGAAGTGTAGGTAATGTGGTCATGCAAAGACTGTCCCAGCTAAAGATTAAATCATTGTAGAATACAAAATTATACTTCACTTCCGTGCAAAATTTGGACAAAACATAAGCTTTCTGTGCATCGGTAAGATCGTCCGAGATATTTTGAGCACTTACATTCGAGACGCATAATAGGAATATGCAGGACAAAAGGGGAAATAGTCTTTTCATATTACATCTTTCTTTGGTTAATAATTGAAAGCAAAGTTAGTGAATTGTTGATAAACAACCTCGGACTTGAAAAAGAAAATTATTCGTAAACAGATATTTTCGGATATGTTTCTTTCAAAGGTATGCACATCATGCAGATGAACGCATATTGAGATTGCTGTGGAATGTAATAATGATTACCAAATCTGTCATGAGAATCCGAATCGGAATTGTTCGATTGTCAAATAGTTTGTTTGTCGGTTTGTTGCAAGTTGTAACGGGCTACGGCAAGACAAACCCGACAGACAAGATGTAGGAATGTGGATGATAGCCGATCGGAAGGTTTCGGGAACAATATGAAAGTTGAATGCTGTGGTTTTATAAATGATTTGGGTTTAACTGTGGTTAAGCCAGACAATGTCTTGTTGTGAATAAAAGATGGGTTTGCCAAGAAATGACAGTATTTTGCAAGACATGATGATCAAGGAAGCTCGATGCGTTCTATTCCGCCGTAACCGGCCAGATGTTTCATGGATTCCTCCCAAGAGAACAGTCCGGCATACAACCCTGCGCACAGCAGGATGCCGCCGTGTGCAAAGATGGCTACGCGACGATGACCTTTCGTGCGGAGTTCATCGAGAAAGCCTTTCATACGTTGATACAGCATAGGGAAGCTCTCGCCGTTGGTGGGGGCGACATTCATGTAGTCGTCATACCACCTTTGCAGGTTGGCATCTTTTATCTCATCGTACTTCTGCATCTCCCAATCGCCCATATTGATTTCTTTCAATCGTTCATCAATGATAGGAGAGTCATAGCCACAATATGTCGCCAACATTCTTGCGCGGGTGAGGGGAGAGCAATAAACGGCATCAAAACTGCCATATAGTTGCAGTCGTTCGAGGACTTGACGGGCTTCGCTTTCGAAAGTCGCAGCCACCGGAACGTCGGTCTGTCCGTAGCAAGTGCCTTTTTCGACGGCAACGCTCGTGTGTCTTATCAGAATGACTTCCATTGTATATGCTTGCTTGGGGAGATTTTTTCAGCGTTTATGATTGATGAACGATGACGGCAGCCGTCAGGTAGAAACTCAACTCCACCATCAGGCAGATGGCACCGCAACAGTCGCCCGTGTAACCTTTCAGTCTGTTCCATATCAGGAGATAGAGGCCATACATCACAAGACAGGGTACGAACAGCAGATATTCCCAAGGCATGATGTCGCCATAGGTATATAAAAACAAAGCCAAGGGCAACAGTCCCTGTACTGCCAGACCGATGGCTGAAGCCATTTTGATTTTACGGTAGACCACCTTGACCTTGGCTTCTTCTTCCTTTCGGGCGTAAGGCAACATCTGAATGACTTGTCCGGAGAGCATCTTGGCAAACGGGTCGCCGGCCATGATTGCAAGAACGGATATGTTGACCGGGAGAGAATAGAGCGTGGTTGCCAACAACAGGAAATAGAAGATGAGTCCGATAACGCCGTATGTGCCGATATGCGAATCTTTCATGATGTCCAAGATACGCTGTCGATGGGAGCCACCTCCGCCAAAACCGTCGATGAAGTCGGCAAGGCCGTCTTCGTGGAAAGCTCCCATCAGCAACACGCGTGCCAAGATGGTGGCAACGATGGCGAGCGGGAAAGGCATCCACAGATGGCCGAAATACAGCGTGGCTGCCATCACGCATCCCGTGAGCCATCCTGTGAGAGGCCAGTACTCGATGACCGCCTGATAGCTTTCACGGGGCGGTTGGTAGATGCGCCATAGGGGCAGACGGGTGAAAAATATGAATGCCGCCCATGCGTTCTGCCACCATTTAGAAGTACTTGGTGATGTTTGCATCTTTGAAGTTGTTCATTTCGTTTATCATCTTGACCGCACTTTCTATCAAAGGATAGGCACAGAGAGCACCTGTCCCTTCGCCCAGACGGAGCTGAAGGTGGAGCAGGGGACGGGCATCCATGAGGCGCAGCATCTCTTGGTGTCCCACCTCACCGCTGCAATGACCGAATACAGCATAATGAAGCACATTCGGACAGAGGTGTGAGGCTGCCAGCATACAGGCTGACATGATGAAGCCGTCAACCAAAATAATCATTTTTAGCTCGGCGGCGCGGAGCATGGCACCAATGGTGCCTACCATCTCAAAACCACCGAAGTAACGGACGATTTCGTCGGTCGTCGGTTGTGAGTAGATGTTTTCAAAACGTTCCAATGCCTTGCACAACACATCCTTCTTGTGGAGCAGTCCGGCAGAACTGACACCCGAGCCGATGCCGATGCACTCCTTGAGCGGCAGATTGCCGAAAATAGACATCCAAATGCTGGAGGGCGAGGTGTTGGCGATGCCCATTTCGCCCATACAGATGACGTTGCATCCATCTTTGGCACAGTCGTCGACGGCTGCGGCACCTACCGACAGGGCTTGGTGATATTGTTCTTCGCTCATGGCAGGTTCGTAAAGGAAGTTATTGGTGCCCGGAGCTATCTTGCGATTGATGATGGATGGATAATCCGAAAGGTCGTGGTCGACACCGATGTCGATGATGCGCAAGTCGAAGTGGTGTTGTCGGCAAAACATGTTCACACCACCACCACCCTTGGTGAAGTTAATCATTTGTTGCCATGTTACTTCGCGTGGCGATACACTCACCTGTTCGCGCTCGATGCCGTGATCGGCTCCGAAGAGCAGATGGCAGGGATGTTGTAGCACAGGGTTGAGTGTTTTTTGTATGAGACAGATTTGTTCTGCCAATTCTTCCAATCTTCCCAACGACCCTTTGGGTTTGTTGAGGTTGTCGATTTTGTCGCGGATGGCTTCTCGAAGTTCGTCCGAAGGTTTGACGATATGAAACTTTTCCATCATGATGATAGTGCAGGTTAAGTATGTTGGGCGTGAGCTGTCGCAGGTGTCTTCTTGGTTTGCTTGGGCAGTTGTTGCCAATGTTGTGAGAATTGGAAGAGGGTAGGTAATGATGCGATTGACATTCTGAAGTTTATCCTTTCACGATAACGGGGATGCCACTCACCATCCACACCACTTGGTCGGCTTGTGATGCCACATATTGGTTCATCCATCCCTCCAAATCGGTGAAGCGTCGTTGGATGACGTTGTCGCTCACACCGCCACATCCAATTTCATTGGTGACGAATATGAAGGTCGCTTCTTGTCGTGTGAAACGGTCGAACTCCGCTTTGAGTTGTTCGAGAGCGTCATCGACGGAAGGCTGCTGTTCGGCAGTGGCATTGCTGTCGAAGAAAAAGTTGGTACACCATAGGGTGATGCAGTCTATGACAACGACGCGATCATCGAGACGATGGTGGCTCAAATATTTCTCTTCTTCGATATTGGTCCAGTTCGCCCCGCGACGTTTTTGATGCCGCATCACTCTCTGTCTGAACTCTTCGTCCCAGATGTGGGCGGTTGCCAGATACACCGGAGTATCGGACAACGACAGTGCTAATTGTTCGGCATATTGACTTTTACCCGACCGTTGTCCACCCGTAATGAGTATGATTCTCTTCATTCTTCTGTGTTTTCTCTCTTCGAGACAATGCTGCGTGGCGGTCATGAGTGACCGATTGTGTCAAACGACTGCTTGCCTTACTCCTGCAAAGGTAAGTGTTTTTGATAATAATATGGTGTAAATGTGTGGGAATATTCAAACCGAAATACCTTTCGATGAAACTTGTCGGCCGGATATCCTGCGAAATGGTATCGCAAGCTGTTCGATTCGCTGCCGAACAAGGAAAGAGAGCGGAATACGAGACTCGAACTCGCGACACCGACTTTGGGAAAGTCGTACTCTACCAACTGAGCTAATTCCGCATGAAAAAATGTGAGGATTTGCTTGATGTCGCAAATGAGATTCAACTTCAAAATAACCTTGGAGCCGATACCCGGACTCGAACCGGGGACCTATTCATTACGAATGAATTGCTCTACCAACTGAGCCATATCGGCTTGAATGATTCTTATTTGCTTTTAGCGTTTGCAAAGGTAGGACTAATATTTGAAAAGACAAAATATTTTATTCCTTATTTCTATTCACAATGTACGGATAGGTCGTATTTCAGAATTGTTGTCCGGACATGGGGTGTGCCTGTATGTTTGTGTCGATATTGCAGAATAAGGCGTTCTCCATGTTCGTGTGGTGTGTTTTATGGCTGATGGTTTCCTTTTCGGTCTTTCCTCCGTCGGTGGATAGGCATGATTGCCGGTTTGGGCTTAAGCAGGAAGAACTTTAATTCTCGCATCGATTATCAGACCGCTCAATCCAACCTTCACACTGTACTCGAAACTTCCCAGCCGTATATCGTCCGCTTGTCGTCATCTTGTCTGTCGGTTTGTGTTGTATCCCAATTCTCCTGCAACAAGTCAACAGTCAAGTCGGTCGGTAGCCGAACCATACCGGTGCGGACTCTCATGACTCGGTTTGGATAAGATGAAGCTTTCAATGATTGTCTGAAACATACTTCAAAATGTCGTGTTCCTGCGATAGAGCCGATATATAGAATCATAGAAAGTTCAATAAACAAAGCAGGAGATAATCACCCTGTCGGGGATTATCTCCTGCTTGAGATATAGAGGTTATCTTACTTATTTCACGTAAACGATAGCCAAGCGGTTAGAGGTTGTACCTTGAACACCCTTACCAACAGCTTCGTCAACAACTACGCCACGACCTTTGAGGTATTCGGCAACAGCGTTGGCACGGTTTTGAGAGAGTTTTTGGTTGAGAGCCGCGTTTCCTTCAGGAGAAGCTGTACCTACGATTTGTACACGGGCACCGGAGTTAACGGCATCAAGAGCTTTCTTGGCTTCCTTGGTCAAAGCAGACTTACCTTGAGCGAAGGTTACGAATACGAGGTTTTCAACTTTGACTTCCTTACCTACGGGAACTTCCTTGGTAACTACTTTTTCAACGATCTTCTCTTGAACAGGACGGTTGCGGAGGTCGTTGATGATGCCGTTCAAACGGTCAATTTCTTCTTGATCGTAGAGTTTGGCAACGGTGAAGTTGTGAGTTCCGTTAGAGTTCTTGAACTTGTAGATGAAACCGGCGTTCAGTTGAACGAAAGCACGGTTGAGGTTGTATTCAACACCGCTCTTGCCTACAGTGGCGTAGTGTTCGCCGTTAACTTTACCGTTAGCGTCATTCAAGCCCCAAACAACTGCAGGCTCTACATAGAATTGCCATGCCTTGTCATTACCCAAGTTGAACACGAAGTCCAAACCGGCTTTAGAGGTAACGTTGTTGCGGTTGGCGATAGAAGGAATCTTGACAGTACCGGCAGCAGTATTCATTTCGTGGTAGGGGTTACCGAATACGTGTCCCCAGCCAAGACCATAAACACCGACTACTTCGAAGCTGCGGGGTTCACCGGGATAGCGACCGAACCAGTTGCTGAAGTTAACGGTTCCCAAGAGAGAGGTGTTCAGGAAACGAACGAAAGTATGGTTTGTTCCGAAGGGCTTGTTTGAGAAGTAAGCATTGCTCTCAACAGCAAGACCGAACACCGGGGTGAACCAACGTCCGATGCGAAGACCTGCGTTAGAGTTGAGGTCGTTCATCCATTCGTGACCGGTTGCTTTGGTGGCAAGACCGCCATTGACGCCAATGTAAACGTTGTCAAACGTTTTACTTTCTGTAACAGTCTGGGCAGATACAGAAGCTGTCATTGCAGCGACAGCACATAAAAGTACTAACTTTTTCATCTTTAATTAATTTATAAAAGGTTTGAATTCTATATATACTATTCTGGGTGCAAAGTAATAAAAAAAACTTGATACCTCCAAACAAATAGTGAAAATAAATGGGGAAAAGCCTGTTTAATGGGCATTTGGGAGGGTTTTGTCCGGATTTGTTTGCGCAAACAGCTTGTATGATGATGCTTCTTGCTATATCGTTCGCCGTCTGATTATGTATATTATATATGGTATAACGGATAGAAGTCGGGGTTTCCATCGGTCGAACTCTGTCGCTTTTATCATGTCACATGAGTGCAATGCCAATTCATTGATGGCTTTTCTTCGGTCAAAACCCGAAACACCCGCAACCAATAGAACATGGCATTCTGTTTGGTTGCGGGTGCTTTTGCGGGTTGTATGCCCGTGGAGTTCCACGAGTTGAGGTCAAGGGTTGCCCCGAATCTTCATCTTCCCACTGGCGAACGGTGTCCGTGAGAGCCTGAAGATTGTCAGCGGGCAGAGGAGAGCTGCTCGTGCATGTTGGCGGCAGCCTTGCGCCCGTCACCCATCGCAAGGATAACGGTTGCCCCACCGCGCACGATGTCACCGCCGGCATAGATGAAAGGAATGGAACTGCGCATCGACTCGTCGACGTTGATGGTATTCTTTCGCCCGAGCTGCAATCCTTCGACGCTCTTCGGTACCAATGGGTTGGGTGAGACGCCGATGGCGACGATGACTTGGTCGACATCCACCGTGATAGTTTTGCCTTTGACGGGTTCGGGTCTTCTGCGCCCGTCAGCATCCGGCTCTCCGAGCTGCATCACCTGTAGGACGGCTTGTTTGACCGCTCCGTTTTCATCGGCAATGTATTCGATGGGATTGTGGAGGGTCTTGAAGTCGATTCCTTCTTCCTTGGCATGCTTCACTTCTTCCAAGCGGGCAGGCATTTCCTCTTCCGATCTTCTGTAAACGAGCATGACGTCGGCACCGAGGCGTTTTGCCGTGCGGCAGGAGTCCATTGCTGTATTTCCGCCGCCTACCACCATCACGCGCTTGGCGTTGTTGATGGGTGTGTCCGAATGCGGATCGGCGGCATCCATCAGGTTGATGCGGGTGAGGTATTCGTTGGACGACATGATGTTCAGGCTGTTCTCGCCCGGTATGTCCATGAAGTTGGGCAGTCCGGCCCCCGAACCGATGAAGACTCCCTGGAAGTCTTTTGCCTTGAGCTCGTCTATACTGATGGTCTTGCCGATGATGCAGTCGGTTTCGAAGTGTACGCCCATTTTCTTGAGGTTCTCGATTTCCACATCGACGATGCGGTTGGGAAGTCTGAATTCGGGGATGCCGTATTTGAGAACGCCTCCGATTTCATGGAGTGCTTCAAACACGGTCACGTCGTATCCGAGTTTCGCCATGTCGCCGGCGAAGCTCAGTCCTGCCGGTCCCGACCCCACGACAGCCACTTTGATGTTGTTTGCCGGTGCCATTTCGGGGGTGGAAATCTGTCCGCTTTCGCGTTCGTAGTCGGCAGCAAATCGTTCGAGGTTGCCGATGGCAACTGCCGGCTCGTTCATCTTGAGATGAATACATTTGCTTTCGCATTGCTTTTCCTGCGGGCATACACGACCGCAGACAGCGGGAAGCGAGGAGGTGGCTTTCAGAACTTTGGCTGCGGCGAGAATGTCTCCGCGTTCGATGTTCTTGATGAATGAGGGAATGTTGATGCTTACGGGGCAGCCCTCCATGCACGTCGGTTTGGCACAGTCGAGACAGCGTTTGGCTTCGGTCATTGCCATTTCCTTGGTCAGTCCGGTGTTCACCTCTTCGGTTCTCGTGGTGGCACGATAGGTCGGGTCGAGTTCGGGCATGACGACGCGTTCGATTTTGGTGCGTTCTTTGGGCTTCATCACCGTGCGCAGTTCCTTGCGCCATGCCGCATCCCTGTCGGTGAGTTCGTCGACGGGAGTGTCGGCAGCACCTGCATCGGGTGTTTCAGCCATTTTTATCGTTGATGCCGAATCAGTATCCGCCCTGTCTACGTGGTCTTCGTAATGCTCCACTTCGTCGAGTTCCACCTTTTTGAAAGTGTTCATGCGCTTGAGCATTTCGTCCCAGTCCACTTTGAATCCGTCAAACTCCGGTCCGTCAATGCAGACAAACTTCGTCTCGCCGCCGATGGTGAGCCGGCAGGCTCCGCACATGCCGGTGCCGTCGACCATGATGGTGTTGAGCGACACCTCGGTGGGAATATCGTATTTCTTGGTCAGTTGACAGCAGAACTTCATCATGATGGCAGGGCCGATGGCAAATACCTTGTCGATTTTTTCGCGGTTGATGAGTTTTTCCATACCTACCGTGACCACGCCTTTCTCGCCGTATGAACCATCATCGGTCATGATGATGACTTCATCGCTGTGCTTTCTGACTTCGTCTTCGAGGATGATCAGTTCTTTGGTACGTCCGGCGAGTACCGACAGCACTCTGTTGCCGGCAGCTTTCAGGGCTTGGATGATGGGCAGCATCGGTGCCACGCCCACTCCGCCTCCGGCACAAACCACCGTACCGTAGTTTTCGATGTGTGTCGGGTTTCCGAGGGGGCCTACCACATCGTCGATGTAGTCGCCCTCGTTGAGGTGCGACAGTTTGATGGTCGACAGTCCGACTGCCTGTACCACGAGGGTGATGGTGCCTTTTTGAAGGTCGGCACCTGCGATGGTGAGTGGTACGCGTTCGCCTTTTTTACCAACGCGGACGATCACGAAGTTGCCTGCTTTGCGGCTCTTGGCAATCAGCGGAGCTTCCACTTCATAGAGGAATACTTTTTCTGAGAACTGCTCCTTGCGAATAATCTTATTCATAATGTTTGTTTGATGTTTTCGGGTGAAGAAGGCGGAAGTGGTGTGACGACGGAATCAGACGGCTGCGGGGCAGCCGAAGCCGATATGTCCCACCGTGGCTGACATCCGGATGCAGCTCTTGCTCTTCTTCATCGGGTAGATTTGCTGTTTTTCTTGTTGCAAAGGTAGTAATTACTTCCGAAACAAGCAAGCATCGTTCTTGCTATTGTGATGTTGCGTTGTCCAGAAGGCCGGAATGTAAAGTCTATATCGTTTGTATCGTGTTATGAATCAGATAGATGACCGTTAATTCGCCGGTACGCGATATTCGGATGAACCGCATGAAACCATGCTCTCTTGTCATCGTCCGGACTTGAAAGTTTCTTGTTCTTGATGCTGCATTGTGACCGTTTTTCGATGCCGGTTCGGATAAAAGGTCTGTCACGATCGCCGGATGTTGTCATGGCCCGCGACCGAAGGGGAAATAATCATGCCCGGTTCGGGTTGGTGACAGTGAGAGTGTCAAGGGGGATGTTAAAGATTGGATTATCGGAGGAATGAAACAGTTCGCCGACAACCTTTGGACTCGTGCCCGACAACCTTTGGACTTGTGGGGCACAACCTTTGGACTTGTGAGGCACAACCTTTGGACTTGTGAGGCACAACCTTTGGACTTCTCAACGCCCTCCCGGAACGGCCCGAACGATCGATACAAAAGGACACGGATTTTCAACCTGAACCCAACTCTGTCACCGGAGTGTTCAATCCCAATCGGTCATGGGAGCATATGTTTCTGCATTTCATGCCGTTCATGTCATTTCCCGCCCGATTTCGTTCGCTTGCCGGCATCTTGTTTGTCGTTTTGTCTTGCCGTAGCCCGCAATGCCTGCAACACACCGACAATCATACTTCCCGACCGTCAAACGATACCGACCCGGAATCTTATGACCGCTTTGAGGTAAATCCAGCTTTCACCCTGTTCTCGAAACTTCCATCGATGCCGTTGTTTTCCGGCTTGACCGGTGGGTGTGGGAAATGGTGACATCTGTGCTGTCTTTTCCGGATGGATGTTTCATCTCGGAAAGAAGAGTCTGCCGGCGACGATCATGCCGCCGACAGTATCTTCAAAGTGTATAATCCTTAATCCCCGATCGGTCATGAGAGCGTTTTGCCCTCACGTCTCATGCCGTTCATGGCACTTCCCGTCCGCTTTCATCCGCTTGCGGATTCCGTGGCAGTCTTTGTCTCTCGACGTTTCCTGTAGAGCCTTCGACAAGAACGACATCCCGTCATCCCGACATGCGGACGAAAGCGATCCGGTTTCCGATGACCGCTTGCGGGTTACCCCAATCGTTTTTCGAGTCTTTCGCGGATGGCTTTGATGAAGTTTGCCGAGTTGACAGCCTTCGGAGTCATGCCTTCCACCAGATTGACGAGGTCTTTGGTCACGATTCCTTCGTTGAGCGTATCGAAGCAGGCACCTTCGAGTTGGTTGCCGAAATTGACGAGTGCATCGATGCCGTCTTTCTCTCCGCGTTTGCGCAGTGCCCCCGACCATGCAAAGATGGTTGCCATCGGGTTGGTCGAAGTCTCTTCGCCCTGCAGATACTTGTAGTAGTGGCGCGTCACGGTGCCGTGGGCAGCCTCGAATTCGTAGTTGCCGTCAGGACTTACTAACACACTGGTCATCATAGCCAAGGAACCGAAAGCAGTCGATACCATGTCGCTCATGACGTCGCCGTCGTAGTTTTTGCATGCCCAGATGTATCCGCCCTTGCTGCGCATCACACGTGCCACGGCATCGTCGATGAGTGTGTAGAAATATTCCAAGCCTTCGGCCTCGAAAGCCTGCTTGTAGTCTTTTTCATACACTTCTTCAAAGATTTCCCGGAATCGGGCATCATATTTCTTAGAAATGGTGTCTTTGGTGGCAAACCACAGATCTTGACGGGTATCGATGGCATATTTGAAGCAGGAGTGGGCAAACGAGCGGATGGATTTGTCGGTGTTGTGCATTCCCTGCAATACACCCTCGCCCTTAAATTCCTGAATGACCACTTCTTCCCTTGCTCCGCTTGCACCCTCAAAGACCATTTTGGCAACGCCGGGTTCGTTGACACGTATTTCCACGCCTTTATACACGTCGCCATAGGCATGACGGGCAATGGTGATGGGCTTCTCCCAGCTCTTCACGGCAGGTTTGATGGAGGGAATGGTGATGGGCGCTCTGAATACCGTTCCGTCGAGAATGGAGCGAATGGTACCGTTGGGGCTTCTCCACATTTCGTGGAGTTTATACTCGTCCATGCGCTTGGCGTTGGGCGTGATGGTGGCACACTTCACGGCCACGCCGTATTTCTTTGTGGCTTCGGCAGAGTCGATCGTGATTTGGTCGCGTGTCTCGTCGCGTTTGGGCAGTCCCAAATCATAATACTCGGTTTTCAGTTCGACAAAAGGCAGGATGAGTTCGTCTTTGATCATCGTCCACAAGATGCGAGTCATCTCGTCGCCGTCCATCTCCACCAAGGGAGTCGTCATTTTAATCTTTTCCATAGTTGGTTGTATAATAAGTGAATGGTATAGTTGTGTTTTACTTCTTTTGTGCGGCATAGTAGTTCATCAGACAGCCTTCGGCGAGGATGGTTCGCTCGTCCTGCGTGAGGTTGGTGAAGAACAGGCGGATGTCTTTCACGCCTTGTGCGGTGATGACTTTGGCATCGATTTGCTCCTTGCCCGAGAGTATGGCATCGCGGATGCCCGGAACGAACACATGGTCGCCCGCTTGGTAGTCGAACGGTGTATCGGGGGCAATGGTGAACGGCACGATACCCCAGTTGATACAGTTGCTGCGATAACGCTTGGTGGCATACTCATAACAGATGTTGGCATCGCCGCCCAGAACCTTCTGGCACGATGCAGCCTGCTCGCGGGCCGAGCCGTCGCCGGGGCGGTTGGCAAAGACACACGATCCGAACGAGGTGTTGTCGGGCGAAGCTCCCACGGCATCCAATGCCTTTCTGACATGATCGGGACAGTTGCCGGCGCGACGGTTCAGATCGTCGGACTGAATGCGCTTGCTGATGCCCACATATTCGGGGACACGGCGCGAAAGGGCAAACTCGGACAGCTTCAGCGGATTGGAGCGGTAGCTCGACGTTTCGCCCGAGGGTATCAGTTCGTCGGTGGTCGTGACGGGGTCGTGGATGACGGCTGCCAGTTCCAGCAGCATGTTGTCTTGCATGGCGTACATCTTGGGCCAGTCTTTGATGTTGGGGCCATAGCGGAGTTCTTCGTCGCGGTTTTCCTTGCCGAAGCCGTTGAAAACGCGTCGCTCATAAATCTTCGCATCATAGCCGTAAGGCTTGTGGGTATCTTCGTATTCCACGTCGGTGGCCGCCGTGATGATGCCTCCGTTGGCTGCCGTTGCGGCAATGGAACGTGCGTCCATCAGTGCCACGAGCGAAATCTGTCCCTGTCCGGGCTTCGAACCTTCGCGGTTGGGAAAATTGCGCGTGGTGTGGCGTATGCTCAGACCGTTGTTTGACGGTACGTCGCCCGCACCGAAACACGGACCGCAGAAAGCCGGCTTGATGACCACGCCGGCTTCGAGCAATTCCTCGGCAATGTGGTTGCGCGTGGTCGCCATGTAGACGGGTACCGATTGCGGATAGGCCGACATCGTGAAGTAGTCGTTGCCCACCGACCTGCCTTTCAGGATGGCAGCAGCCTCGCTCAAGTTGTCGTAAGTACCGCCCGAACAGCCGGCGATGATGCCTTGGTCGGCCATCACTTTGCCGTTCCTCACCTTGTCGGTGAGATTCACGTTCACCTTGTCGCCGAAGCGTTTGCGGGTATCTTCCTCGACGGCTTTCAGAATGCCGACGGGATCGGCTTGTAACTCGTGGATGGTAAAGGCGTTCGACGGGTGGAAAGGCAGTGCGATCATCGACTCCTGTTGCGACAGGTCGATGCGGATCATGCCGTCGTAGTAGGCTGTTTTGCCCGGTTGAAGTTCTTTGTAGTCTTGGGGACGACGATGCTCTTCGTAATAATTTCTCACCTCATCGTCGGTGACCCAGATGGAACTCAGGCAGGTCGTCTCGGTGGTCATGATGTCGATGCCGTTACGGAAGTCGATGGGGAGGTTCTTCACACCCGGACCGGCAAACTCCAGCACCTTGTTCTTCACGAATCCGTTTTCGAAGACGGCTTTCACCAGAGAGATGGCAACGTCGTGCGGGCCGATGCCTCTGCGCGGGCTGCCTTCGAGCCACACCAGTACCACTTCGGGGGCGTTGATGTCCCATGTGTTCTCGAGTAACTGCTTCACCAGTTCGCCGCCGCCTTCGCCGACACCCATGTTACCCAGCGAACCGTAGCGCGTGTGGCTGTCCGAACCCAGAATCATGTTGCCGCATTTCACCATGGCTTCACGGGCATACTGGTGAATGACTGCAAGGTTGGCAGGCACATAGATGCCGCCATACTTCTTGGCTGCCGAAAGACCGAACACATGGTCGTCTTCGTTGATGGTGCCGCCCACTGCACAAAGCGAGTTGTGGCAGTTGGTCATGGCATAGGGAATGGGGAATTTTTCCAATCCGCTGGCGCGTGCAGTCTGAATGATTCCCACGTAAGTGATGTCGTGCGACATCATCGCATCAAACCTGATGCGCATTTTCTTTCCTTTGCCGCCATCGACATCGTGCGAACGCAGAATGCCATAGGTGATCGTGTTCTCACGTGCTTCGTCAGCAGAAGGAAGACCCGGTGCATTGGTCACGATTTCATGACCGTTGAGGAGATAAACTCCCTGCTTGATAAGTTCTACCATACAATTTTCTCTTTAAGGTTAATGTATTTGTATCTTGATGTGTTCAGTATTGACAGTCCTGATGACCGACTGGTCATGCTTGGCATCTTTTGGATAATGCTTCCCGGAAGTATTCGTAAGTTTCGCGACATCCCAACCTTATTTTTGAATCTTCGTAGGATGCCATACCTATGATATACCGACGGTGAATATGTCTGGCAAGCCAGCGATAATGGTGAGATGTAGCATGACCGGTTCGGGCTAAGACAATATGGTCCGTATGAAGACGGTCAGGGCGAGCATGTCTGCGCTTCCCCCCGGAGAGATGTTGTCGTCGATGAAACGTCGGTTCATTGCCTGCAGACTCTCCACCGTAAAATCGTCGAGGCGTTCTTGTGCCTCCTTTTTCACTGCCTGCAAGGTTGCTTCTCCCTTGCGGTAGCAGATGTTGGTGTCGTCGAGCCGTGACATGATGCAGAGCAAGAGTTTGTGAAGTCCGGACGGGTCGTCGCCTAAGCTGTTGATGAAAGGCAGCCACTCCGTGAACAAGGTGGCATAGCCCGTTTGGGCGTTGTCGAGCGCACCCGCAAGTCGGTTGTTCTTCTTCACTTCGTAGCCATGCGTGTCGCGGGCGGCTTGGAAGCGTTGTGCCAGCTGTTCGATGCCTCGCTGCAATGTCGGGGCATCGAGTTGTCTATATATATAATAATGGTGTGAAGCGACGACAGCGACCAGTCCCAGTGCAAACAAGGCACCCTTGTGGGTGTTCACGCCGCCGGTGGCTTCGAACATGGCCTGTTCGGCCTTGATGCCCGTGGCTGCCAGTTCGTCATGTCCGGGACACGACCGGCGGAAGCCTTTCACGGCGAATTTGGTGATGAAAGGCCTCAGCGTGCGGATGCTCTTTGTCATGAGGGCGTGGTTCATGTCGTTGTGTGCCCCGTTGTCGTGGAGGTCCACCAATCCCGGCTTCGGTGTCAGGTCGAGTTCTGTCTGCAGGGCATCAACGGCAGCCTGCATGATCAGGTAGGGAACGGAAGTGGGGGCAGCCATGTCGCAGGCGGCAGCAAACGAGCCTTCGGTCAGTGCCTGGCGCAGTGCGGATGCACTCACCACGTTGCCGCTTTGCCGAAGCCGCTCCACCTGTCTTACTTCGATTTGGTGCAGGGGCAGCAGAGCCTTCATTTTCTCGTTGTATCGGTTGGTGAGGCGGTCGGTTGGTTCGCTGCCCACGAATCTGACGGTGATGTTGAGTGCCGGTGCGATATGGTTGGCAAAGATGTCCAAGTCGATGTGGATATGCGTTTCGGTTGCATCGGTGACTTCCTTCATGAAGTAGGTGGGAAAGGTGAGAGCCGAAACGGCATAATCACTGCCTTCGCATACGATGACATTTCCGATGGCTTTACATCCTTCTTTCACCATGTTTTTGCGCTCTTCATAGCTGAACATCGACACGTCTTCCTTCACCACAATGACATAGAGATTGTCTACTTGTCGGGCAGCTTCTTCAATGAGGTATTTGTGGCCGAGTGTGAAAGGGTTGGCGTTCATGACGATGGCACCGTTCGTCCCGTCGCGTTTCAGTATCGACAGATACCTGCCGTAAGCCGTTATGCCGGCGTTGCCGATTTCCATGAGAATGGCCTTGGGGGCTTCGGCGATGAGCGTGAAACCGAGACTCTCGAATTTGAGCTTGTTCTCGGGCTTGGTAAACAGCCTGACGGAAGTGTGTCCGTTATTGACTGCCACGCTGATGAGGTGGCTCACGAGTCTGACACTGATACCTTCGTCGCGCAACGATTCTTTGACCGCCAAGCATTTGATGACATTGCCGCAAAGCCCTCCGCCACCGAGAATCTCGTCCTCGCGATAGGCAAAGACACCTGCGTAATAGTCCATCGGGTCGCCTCTCAGCCCGTTGTCTTTCAGGAAACCTTCCACCTGCTCCCGATGATGTTTGAGCGAAAGCGGAATGCGGCGTATTTCATAGTCGTTGAACATAGCTGTCGATGAGTTCTTTGATGTGGTTCAACAGTTCTTCCGTGGTATGGGAGTGTGCCCTCATGCAGTAGCGTGCTTCATTGTCGCAGAGGAGGCATCGCCGTTCCGGCTTGCCGATGGCGGCACGTGCCACCGGGTTTCCGTCCCTGTCGATGACATCAATGTCGAACAATCGTCCCAAGGGATGTTGCTCTTCGATTTCACACACCTTGCGCTTGGATTCAAGCAAGGAAGTTGATGTCAGGAGATAGGCTTCAAACCCGGTGGGCAGCACGCGCTCCATGAAGAACCGAACACTTTTTTGAAATTGGTTTTTTAATGCGGATACGGCTTCTTTTGCAATGAAAAGAGATTGAGAATTACACTTGACTCGTCCCGGCATGATCACGGTCAAACAGATTAAAGTGAACTGCGGACTTTTTCTAATCAAATCTCGTTGGACAGATTGCCGTTTGTCGCGACCGGCAAGGAGTTCGTCAAGTGTAATCTCCATCACAAAAAACACACGTATTAACTTCTGATATTCTTGATGACGTCAAGCACGGAGCCGTCGCGGTTCATCACCACGCCCACCACCTTTTCGCCGAAGGGTAGGGGAGCTGCCTTGCCGATGATCTTCTCGGCACGTTTCTTGAGGTCGTTGATGTTCACGATATTGAGTCCGGCTTGTCGGAGTCTTTCGGCGATTTCAGGTCGTTTCGGGTTGACGGCAATGCCATATTCGGTCACGATGACATCTACCGAACTGCCCGGTGTGATGAGCGTTGTCACCTCGTCGACCACGCAGGGAATGCGACCGCGCAACAACGGGCATACGATGATCGACAATGCCGAGTCGGCAGCCGTGTCGGGGTGTCCGCCGATGGCACCGCGGATGATTCCGTCGCTGCCCACGAGTACGTTCACATTGAAGTTCACGTCGACTTCGAGTGCCGACAAAATCACGATGTCAAGATAATGGGTTGCCGAACCCGGTTCGTCGGCTGCTGCATATTCGTTGGCAGCCACCTCCTTGTGCATGGGGTTGTTCTTGAGAGATTCGGCAGCCACCTTATCGAACGACTGAACGTCGATGAGTCTTTCGATGAGTCCTTCTTCGTGCATCTTCACCATGTGAGCCGTGATACCACCGAGAGCGAATCCGGCTTTGATACCTTGTCGGATCATGCTTTCCCTGATGTATTTCACGGCTGCCAACGAGGCTCCGCCCGAACCCGTTTGAATGGAAAAGCCGTCTTTGAAATATCCGCTGTTGATGATGACCTTGGCTGCCAGCTGTGCCAGCAGAATGTCGCGCGGATTCTTGGTGTCACGGATGGCACCCGAGGCAATTTTGGAGGAATCGCCGACCGAGTCGACTTCCACGACGAAGTCCACGTCGCTTTCGGAAATGGCGTTGGGAGTGTTGGGATATGCCACGAGGTCGTCTGTGAGTATCACCACGCGGTCGGCGTGCCTGGCATCGGGCAGGGCATAACCCAGCGAACCGCAGATTGACTTGGCATTCTCCGAGCGCGAATAGCCGCAGGCGTTTCCAAGAGGGTCGGATGAAGATGCACCAAGAAAAGCAACATCGATATGCAGGTCGTCGTTCAGGATGGCACTTCCCCTGCCGCCGTGCGAGCGGAAGACGACGGGTTCGTTCATGAGACCCTTGGAGATGGCTGTTGCCAGTTTACCGCGCAGACCTGAGGTGGAGATACGGCTGATGACACCGTTGCGGATGTGTTCGATCAACGGCTCGTGAACGTCTTGCAGACTCGATGCTGCAAGGTGTAGATTTTTGAAACCCATCTCTGCCAGCTTGTCCACCACCATGTTGACTACCTTGTCGCCACCTCTGAAATGATGGTGGAAAGAGATGGTCATGCCGTCTTTCAGTCCCGAACGGCGGATGGCTTCTTCCAAAGTTACCACTTTGGGGCAATTCTTTTGCAGCTCCGGTTTGGGTGTTGTTTCTTTGACTGTCGAGGGGCTTTGATACACGTTTTTGCCCATCTTGGTTGCTTCTTGTGCTATGTTGGTAGCTCTGTCTTTCAAACTGTTCATACGATGTCCTCCTTTCTTAGTATCCCTGATGCTATGGCGAGTTCGATGGTGCGTTGTGCCCGCAGCACGACCGGACGGTCAACCATCTTGCCGTTCACGGCAATGACGCCCGAACCGCGTTCTTCGGCTTCCTTGATGGCGGCAATGATGGTACGTGCTTTCTCGATGTCTTTCTCCTTGGGAGCGAACACTTCGTTGACGATTTCAATTTGTCGTGGGTTGATGATCGACTTGCCGTCAAAACCGAGCGTCTTGATGAGTTCCACCTCCCGACGGAAGGTTTCCATATCGTTGAGGTTGGAGTAAACGGTGTCGAGAGCGTCGATGCCGGCGGCACGTGCAGCCACGACGATGGTCTGGCGGGCAAGCAACAGTTCCATGCCTTCGGGTGTTCGCTGGGTCTTGAGGTTGGCACAATAGTCTTCGGCACCGAGGGCGATACCCATCATTCGTTGGGAAGCCACGGCGATGGCATAGGCGTTTACGATACCCAGGGCACTCTCGATGGCTGCCATGATTTTGGTCCGTCCCACACAGCCGATTTCCTTCTCGACGCGTTCGATTTCGGCTTCCACTTCTTTCACTTCGTCTGCGGTTTCGGTCTTGGGCATGCGAATGACGTGCACGCCGGCTTTCACCACGGCTTCGATGTCTTTCTTGCCATAGGGTGTATTGAGGGGGTTGATACGCACCACCATTTCGGTGTTGCCGTAGTCGATGGTCGTCAAGGCGTGGTGTACCAACATGCGGGCGGCATCCTTTTCTGCCATCGTCACGGAATCTTCCAAATCGAGCATAATCGAGTCCGGACCGTAGATGAAAGCATCCTGCATCATGGCGGGATTGTTGCCCGGAACAAACATCATCGTTCTTCTTAATCGTTGCATGGTATCTTGTTTTATGATTGATTATCCAAACGTTTATGCCCACACGTCTTTACCTGTTGCCCGCACCGCTGCCGTCTTGACCCGCGCACGGATGGTGCAGTCGAGTGCGCCTTTGTCGGTGGCTGTCACCACAACATCGGTGAGTCCGAATTCTTTCAGCGTTTCTTCGATAACGGCTTTGATTTTGTCACCGAACTGATACGCCACCGAACTGTTGAGATTGATGAGGATACCTTCGGATGTCGAAGGCGAAATCTGAATCATTACATCGCCGGATTCAAGCGTACCGGCAAAAGCATTTTTCACTTCCATAAGATTAAAACGTATTATTTTGAGGTTGGATACTAATCGTTTTTATGGAAATGGATTACACCCGTCATGCCGTATCCGGCAAGCGGTTACGACATCATTCTTCGTTGTGGAATGTCACACGATGAATGGAAATGTCACACGATGATTCCCGACGGCGGCAGCTGCAACGATGCTTGCCGAAATCCGGTTGTGTGGTTGTCCGTGATGTAAAGAACTCCATATTCTTTCCCTTTCTGTTCCATTGCCCGGGAACATAAGAGCGGTCGAACCGGCAGGTCTTCTGACTTACTCAATTATCGGCACCTTCCCGTCAGTCGGACAGTGGCTTGTCAAGCCGATAATAAAAATGAGCTTACAGCAGCGGGTACTGTTCAGGATTTACACCTGATTCCCATTTCATCTCCTTTGAACGAATCATCGGAGAACCAAATTCGTGCTGCAAATATAGAGATTATTCAAAAACGAACAAAGAAAAACGACTAAAAAACATCCGTCTAAAGGCATCTTTTTTCAGATACCTTAATAATATAAAGAATTTAAACAGAGTGATTGTCTGGTGGTTGAATAAACCGGGCTGTCGGGTCTCCCGATTCAGCTTTATCCCCGATCGCTTCTAAGGGTAGTGTGGAAAAATAAAACTCGCAACCGCAGGATTGACTGCAATTGCGAGTGAGAGTGGTTGTGTTGTCCTGACACAACTTGTATGGCGAAAGATGCTTTGTGGCTTGTTGGTGATCGATGAGCGACTGCAAGCTATTCGTTACGGAAGGTCAAGCCGTCATTGAAGGCCTCTACGACAATGGGCTTGCTGCGGTCGATGTCGTCGGCAAGCAACTTCTTGGACAACGCGTTGAGCATCATCTGTTGAATGACACGCTTCACCGGTCGGGCACCAAATTCGGGATTATATCCCTCTCGTGCCAGCAAGTCGATGGCGGTGGGTGTCACTTCGAGGGTGACGTGCTGTTCTGCCAGCATCTTTACGACACCTTTGATTTGCAGGTTCACCACTTCGGCAATCTCTTCGCGGGTGAGCGGCAGGAACATGATGGTGTCGTCGATTCGGTTGAGGAATTCCGGTCGGATGGTTTGCTTGAGCAGATTCATGATGTTTCCCTCGAGTGCTGCGAGCTGATGGTCGTCCATGTTGCCACGATTGCTTTCGATTTCCTGACGAATGAGCTGTGAACCCAGATTGGAAGTCATGATGATGATGGTATTCTTGAAGTTCACCACCCTGCCTTTATTGTCGGTCAGTCTTCCGTCATCGAGTACTTGGAGCAAGATGTTGAACACATCGGGGTGGGCTTTCTCGATCTCGTCGAAGAGCACCACGCTGTAAGGCTTGCGTCTGACCGCCTCTGTGAGCTGTCCGCCCTCGTCATATCCTACATATCCTGGAGGCGCTCCGATGAGTCGGCTCACGCTGAACTTCTCCTGATACTCGCTCATGTCGATACGCGTCATCATCGATTCGTCGTTGAAAAGATAGTCGGCCAGGGCCTTGGCAAGTTCGGTTTTTCCTACACCGGTGGTACCGAGGAAGATGAACGAGGCCAACGGACGTTTCGGGTCTTGCAGCCCGGCTCTCGAACGACGCACGGCATTGCTCACCGCCTCGATGGCTTTCTGTTGTCCGATGACACGTTTGTGGAGTTCTTCTTCGAGGTGCAACAGCTTCTCGCGTTCGCCGGCCTGCATCTTTTGTACGGGAATGCCCGTCCACCGGCTCACCACTTCGGCAATGTCGGCCGCCGTGACTTCCTCTCTCACCATCACTTCGCCCCCTTGTGTCTGGGCAAGCGATTGGCGAATGTGGTCGATTTCTTCCTCCAGTCGCTGTATCTTGCCATATCTGATCTCGGCTACTTTGCCATAATCGCCCTCTCTTTCGGCCTTTTCGGCTTCAAACTTGAGCTGCTCCATCCGCACTTTGTTCTGCTGAATTTTGTCGAGCAGCTGACGTTCGCCTTCCCATTTCGCCTTCAATCGGGTCTCTTGTTCTTTAAGAGAGGCTATTTCCTGTTCGAGCGACTCGGTCTTGCCTTGGTTGTTTTCGCGTCTGATGGCTTCCTTCTCGATTTCAAGTTGCTTCAGCTTACGTGTGATTTCGTCGAGTGATTCGGGAACGGAGTCGCGCTCCATCCTCAGCTTGGCTGCAGCTTCGTCCATCAGGTCGATGGCCTTGTCGGGCAGGAAGCGGTCGGAAATGTATCGTTCCGACAACTGAACCGCCGCTATACAGGCATCGTCTTGTATGCGCACCTTGTGGTGGTTCTCATATCTTTCCTTCAATCCGCGCAGGATGGAGATGGCACTCATCTCGTCCGGCTCATCTACCATTACGGTTTGGAACCGACGTTCGAGTGCTTTGTCTTTCTCGAAATACTTCTGATACTCCTGCAACGTTGTGGCACCGATGCTCCGCAGTTCACCTCTCGACAATGCAGGCTTGAGAATATTGGCGGCATCCATGGCACCCTCGCCGGCACCGGCTCCCACCAAGGTGTGGATTTCGTCGATGAAAAGAATGATGTTTCCGTCGCTTTGCGTCACTTCATTGACCACGCTCTTGAGCCTTTCCTCAAACTCGCCCTTGTACTTCGCGCCGGCAATGAGTTGTCCCATGTCGAGCGAGAAGAGCTGTTTGTCCTTCAGATTCTCGGGTACGTCGCCCCTGACAATACGCTGTGCCAACCCTTCGACGATGGCGGTCTTGCCCGTTCCCGGTTCGCCGATGAGGATGGGGTTGTTCTTGGTGCGTCGCGAAAGGATTTGCAGCACTCGTCTGATTTCCTCGTCCCTGCCGATGACGGGGTCGAGCTTTCCCTGACGGGCAGCGTCGACGAGGTTCTTGGCATATTTCTTCAGTGACTGATAGTTCTCGTCGCCACCTGCCGATGTCACCTGCTGGCCTTTGCGTAATTCCCTGATGGCGGCAACAACGCCTTGTTCGGTCATGCCTGCATCCTTCAATATACGCGAAGCCGTCGATGATACTTTGAGCAAGGCCAGCAACATCAGTTCCATGCTGACGAACTCGTCTCCCCATTCGCTTGCCAGTCGTTCGGCCTGCTGCATCACTTGGTTGCTTTCCTGGCTGAGATAGGGCTGTCCTGCTCCCTGAACCTTGGGCAGATGCGATATTTCGTTGTCAATGGGCAACTGTATCTGTCTTGCACTGATTCCGCTCTTTTGGAAGATGAAATCGGTCACCTCCTTGCCGTTTGCCATCAACGCGTGTAAAAGATGTATCGGTTCGATGGCTTGCTGACCGTTATTCTGTGCCAGATTGATGGCATCTCGAACGGTCTCTTGTGTCTTGATGGTTAATTTCTCGATGTTCATATATTTACCTTTCTTTTTTCTTCAAGCGTCTTCAAAAGGCATGCCCATGCTTGATATACGCCAATGTGGCATAAAAATACGCCACAATGGCATATTGCATGGCTCCGGCTACAAATGTTCTTATCTCCTCCATTATCTACAGATATTGAGCGGCAGCCAAAGATATTCTTGTCCCTAACCGGCTCAAACGATTGATCCGGGTTAAAAAAAGCATAACCGGTTCGCTTTGTTGTCCATAGCGTTAAACTTCGTAAATATCATGGCGTGAACGTAAGTATTTCTATCTAAATCTTCTATCTTTGCAACGTTCACAAATAGTAAAGATCATGAAAAAGACATTATTGATAGCACTCTTGTCGATACTGAGTTTTCAAGTCATGAAAGCACAGCAAGCTGCCGGCATCAAGTTCGACAAGATAAGCCACAACTTCGGCTCGTTCTCCGAGAAAGATGCCACGCAACAATATACATTCATTTTCACCAATACCGGAGAAAAGCCGCTGGTCATCAATCAAGTGGTGCCAAGCTGTGGCTGTACGGTGGCCGACTACACCAAGAAGCCCGTCATGCCGGGACAGAAAGGTGAAATCAAGATTACCTACAAGGGACAGGGACGTATGCCTGGTCATTTCAAGAAGACCATTACGGTGCGCTCCAACGGTGTGCCCGAAATGACAAGACTCTATATCGAAGGCGATATGACCGAAGATACGAGCGGCAGATGACAGCCGAGGCGCGCCGTCTGTATCGCAACGCAACAATGAAGTATTCCATCCTGCCTCCATACGAGCCGGTGTCCTGATTGACACCGGCTCGTTTTTTTTGATGCCTGCCGGGCAGATTCCTCCATCTCTTTCGTCCCATACATTTCGTCCATCGTTCCCTCATACGAAAGACTTTCTTTCTTGATAAAGCCCAGCCGACCGCACATGATGCCGGATACCTGCGAATACGCAAGTGTATGACAACTGCGGTATGATGGCCGGATGATGCGTATAGTAGCTTTCCCATAGGCCATGAAAACATTTTCTCTTGCATTTCTTGCCGGACATGGCATTTGCCGTCATGCTTGGTTCATGTACGGTCGTCTTGTTGGTTGGCTTGTCTTGACGTATTCCGCTACGCCTGCCCAAACCGGCCGTCGAACGATAGTGATTGGGATGTTATGGTGGCTTTGCGTCAAGCCATTGGCTTCAAAGGCTTATCGGGTACATTAGTATCATCGTTTCAGTATCTTCTGCAAAGTTCCAACCGTACCTTAATCAATTTCCCAACCTGTTGGGAAATATTTCTCAACCCGTTGGGAAATATTTTTCAACCCGTTGGGAAATAATTCCCAACACGTTGGGAATTCGCAAGACATTAGCAAACGACCATCAGGCGGTCACCGAAGAAGATATTAAGCCATAGGGATGGCGATGGTTTCCGTCTGCTTAGATCATGAAAGCCCGAAACGGAATGGTCCGTGCCGGGCAGATGGGTTGCCGGATGGGTGCAGGCATAGCAGACAAAGGTCTGACATGACGGTCGACGACATACCGGCAAGCGAACGAAACCGGTCGGCAAGAGCGATGAACGACCTGAAATATGATACCAAACGCCAGCATGACCGATGGGCGTTCAAACGGCTTTCGATCACTGTTCGGATGTCGTTTGGGAAGGAAATAAGCGGATTTCGGGGATTCAGGCAACGGCTTCCGGAAAGAGGCCGGCAGTCTTCCGGCTACTTCAGGACGTCATCCCGAACATGGCAGGAACAAAAAATCACAAGGGAATGCCGTGGTGGCTATTTCCCTTGTGATAAGTATGCTACACCGATGAAGTCCTTTCGTGACAGTTGCGGTGCGGAAGCGGGTTTGCCGGAGGTGTTATTTGTGCCGTTTCTTGTTCGGCCTGCCGGTCTTCTGCATCGGCTTGCCATAAAGCTTGTCGATGAGGTCGGTCCTGCCGATGCGCCTCAGCTGCCGCTCGATGTTCTTCCTTTCTTCGGGCTTGTACCAGAAGAAGAACTGCCTTTGCGACAGCTTCTCTTGCTGCGTCTTCGGACTCTTGACGGGCTGCAGCGTATAGGGGTCGAAGCCCGTGTACCATGTTTCGGTGCTGATGGTCATGGGCGTGGGGGTGAAGTCCTGCACCTGTTCGAGGTGGAAGTCGAGTTGCTTGGTCTGCACGGCCAGCTCGGCCATGTCTGCCTCGGTGCAACCGGGGTGGCTGCTGATGAAGTACGGGATGATCTGCTGGTTCAGTCCGGACTCGCGGTTGATGCGGTCGAAGATGCGCTTGAACACGATGAACTGCCTGAACGAGGGCTTCCGCATGAGGTTCAGCACGCGGTCGCTCGTGTGTTCGGGTGCGACCTTGAGCCGGCCGCTGACATGACGGCATATCAGTTCGCGGGTATAGTCCTGTGCCGCCTTGTCCGTATCGGGGTCGTTGCTGCGGTGCAGCAGGAGATCGTAGCGCACACCGCTGCCGATGAAGCTCTTCCTGATGCCCGGCTGGCGGTCGACGGCTTCATAGATCTCGAGCAACGGGCGGTGATCGGTGTTGAGGTTGGGACAGATGGCAGGGTGAATACACGACGGGCGTTTGCATTTCGCACATATCGACAGGTTCTTTCCCCTCATGGCATACATGTTGGCCGAGGGTCCTCCCACATCGCTCAGGTAGCCTTTGAAGTCGTCCATGCCGGTAATCTGTCTTACCTCGCGGAGGATGCTCTCCTTGCTGCGGCTCGAAATGAACTTGCCCTGATGGGCACTGATGGTGCAGAAGGAGCATCCGCCGAAACATCCGCGGTGGATATTGACCGAATGCTTGATCATGTCGTAGGCCGGAATGCGCTTGCCTTTGTATTTCGGGTGGGGCAGACGGGTGTAGGGCAGGTCGAAGGAGGCATCGATTTCCTGGGTCGTCATGGGCGGATAGGGCGGATTGACGACGACAAAACGGCGGTCGACTTCCTGCAGCAGGCGACAGGCTTGCATCTTGTTGGACTCCTCTTCGATGTGCCTGAAGTTCTCGGCTTGCGCCTTCTTGTTGCGCAAGCATTCTTCGTGCGAATGCAGCACGATGTCGGTGGCCTGTATGCCGCCGGGTATGTCTTCCCTTTCCGACAGATAGACCGTCTGCGGAATGTGGCGCACCTCTCCGATGCGCATGCCCGCTTCGAGTGCCCGACACAGCTCGACGATGGGCTTTTCACCCATGCCGTAGATGATCATGTCGGCCCGCGAGTCGCACAAGAGGCATTTGCGGAGCTTGTCCTGCCAGTAGTCGTAGTGCGTGAGACGCCGCAACGAGGCTTCGATACCTCCCAGCACGACAGGCACATCGGGGAATGACTGCTTGAGGATGTGGCTGTAGACTATCGTCGGGTATTCGGGACGGCAGTCGTGGCGACCGTCGGGACTGTAGGCGTCTTCGGAACGCAGCCGCTTGTTGGCGGTATATTTGTTGACCATCGAGTCCATGCAGCCGGGTGAGATGCCGAAGAACAGACGCGGCCTGCCCAGCTTCTTGAAATCGCGGAAGTCGCCGTGCCAGTCGGGCTGGGGTACGATGGCAACCTTGTATCCGTTGCTTTCGAGCGTTCGGCCGATGACGGCAACCCCGAACGAGGGATGGTCGACATAGGCATCGCCCGAAAACAAGATGACGTCGGGTTGCTCCCAACCGCGCAGCAGCAGTTCCTTCTTGGTGGTGGGAAGCCAGTCGGTGAGTTGCAGAGAACGTTCTTTCAAGATGGGTTTTCCTCCGTTGGGGTTTCGGTCGACGGAACTTCGGCAGGCCGTTCCTTCAGCCATTGTTGATAGAACCCGATGAGCTGGTTCAGCCCGTAAGCCTTCATGTGATGGTGATAGATCACGTCGAGGCACAGGTCGAGTAACTCTTTCTTGTGTTCACAGTCGGATTCGAGCAGTGAACGAACCTTGTATTTCAGTTTGTCGACCACGTCTTCGTCGACCACTCCGTTGCTGTCCACCAAGTTGTCCAGCAGGCGGAAACGTCTGATGGTAAGGAGATGATGATCTTCGATGTCGATGTGCCGACTACCGGAGATGTTGGCTTGAATCTTATTTGACATATATGGTTAGTTGAGTAGGAAATGAAGTATTCCTTTCATGATGCGCGACTGGACGTCGCGGGAGACAATACACTCGAAGGGGAAGCCCATCGTGAAACAGCGATAGTCCTTGCCGGCATAGGCCACGGCGGCACTTTGGCCGTCGGGATAGAGCAGGGCGCAGTAGGCAGGCGACACGGGCAACACGACATCGGGCGACTGGGTGGCGTAATGTTCTTCGTTGGGCAAGCGGTAGATGTTGAAGGAAGTGCCCATGCCGTTGATGCGATCATTGCCCGAAGTTTCCGGGCCTGCCGCCTTGATTTTGAGGATATGCTCGATGAAATTCTTTTCGTCGGGCGCGCTCATGTCGCTTGCCACATAAGCACCGCTGACGAGCAACCTGCCGTTCCGGCGAAGGTATTGCGCCAACCGTTGCTGCATGCGCGCCGAAAAGGTCTTGTAGGTCTTCATGGCATAGGGCGTTTGTTTCTCCAGCCCCAGAATGAAGTCTACGGCATCATACCTGCCCAGATTCACGATGTCGGCCTCGATGGCTTCGTCCGAACAGCTCACGATGTTGCAACGGCTGCCCGATATGGCTTGAGCATGGGTCTTGACATAGTCGAAATCATTGCCGGCGATGAACCTACCCACAAATTCCTCACTACCATATCCCAGCGAACCGGGGCCTTCCTTGCCCGCCTGTGTCTTGGCAAAGGTGATCTGTTTGCCGTTCCAGCCGGCGGTTTTGCCGTAGGACACGCCGATGTCGGCATCCATGTCGAACCCTTGCTGATTCTCGTTGTTGATGACAGCGGGTGCCGAAAGCCGGTCGAACCCGTTGACGATGAGTACCGTCCTCTTGGCTTTGGGATGGAAAAGAGCCGACAACGTTTCGGTGGGAAAGCTCTCTCCTCCCCTGTTGAGGGCCGTGACTTTGAAATGATAGGGAACACCCGGCTCAAGACGAAGGGTGTAATGGTTGTCCTTGACCGTCGTTCCGTTGTCGAAGCCGCTGTTGCCCACGGCAGCATATACACGATAGGCCTCGGGATCGGAGGTAGGCTCCTGAGGGTCGTCGACGGCTTTCCACGAGAGTCTTACCTTGTTCTTCCCCGTGAACTCGACGGCAAAGTGGTCGGGTCGTAGAGGTTCGACGGCAAATTCTTGTCCGTGCTGGTCGGAAATGTATCGCAGGATGGTTTTATATATCGACCGCGCCAAGGTGAACTTGAAATTCGGGTCTTGGGCATAGATCATGTCGGGAAAGTTCTGGTGAGAGAGCATTTCCAAGATGGCGGAGGGTACTTCGGGCAGTCTTGATTCGGAATAGTTCCGGTCGAGAATCATTCTTCTGTTCCAATAGCCGTATTTGTAGCGTATGTCGCGATACACGCCGTCGAGCAACGCATCGGCAAAATCGCGGGAAGCCATGCGGGAGATGCCTGCGGCAAGGTGGTTGTTGTTGTCTTTCGATGTGGTACAAATCGCCAAAGAGCCAACCAACGAAGCGAAGTCTTTGGTGTAGCCTGCATCACTGTGGAGTGCCAAAGCCAGTTCGATGGGAACATGCTTACCCCGAATGCCGGGCATGAAAACGGAGCCTCCGCCCAACCAGTTGGTGAAATGCGACCGCACATTGATGTCATCGCTATAGTCGTCAGCACCCTGCTTGGTGCTGTAGACATCGTAGGGGACACCTGCCCATTGGGCATAATAGCGCGCTCCTTCAAGGCTGCGGGGAAGTCCGCTGACGGTACCTCCCCTGACGATGTTGCCCATACCGCCACCGAATCGGACGGCATCGGCGGTGACAATGCCCTTTTTTCGGCTTCGGTTGGTGAGAACAACGCGGTTGAAGGCATTGCTTCCTTTGTCGAACTCGAAAGTCCCGAGATACACCCATGTGCCGTCGCCCATTTGCTGGTTCACTCTGAATTCGGTCGTCTGCCCCTTGTGATACACGATATATTGGGCATCGTCTATGCTGTTGGCAACACTTTGATAGCTCACATATACGGCATAACTTCCGCCTTGGTTGAAATAGGGTTGGTAAGAGATGCTCTGCGTGGGCTTGCCTTTAACCGTTCGCGCCATTCTTGCCGTGCCTGTCTTGAACGGATTTTCCTTGTCCTGATAGGTCTTCTGCCTTTGCGCAAAGCCCGGCAGGGAGGTTGTCTGCCATGCTTCTCGTCCTTCCTCCTTATAGAAAGGCATGACGCTGTGGTCATTGTCAACGATGACTTCTTCTTTCTGCCAGTCTCTTTCCCTTGGGGTGAATACAACAGCCCCGGCATTTTCCAACATCGGGATGAGATAAGGCACCACGATGGTTTGCGTAAAGAGGTCTTCCGTGGTACCGAACATGCTGGGACGCTGCCACTTCCAAATGCCTTTCTTGGCATCGTAATAGCGGCCGTGGCTTGCCCATAGGGATATATGGCGGTTATAGAGTCCGTGGGTGAACCTTCTGGGGTTCGACACGCATTCCACCCACGGCCTGCCACTATATTTTCTGCTGCCCCACATGCGCGATTTGTCGGGATGGTATGCCAACCTGTTCGGGATGAGTTCTTCGATACCCATGCCGTTCGTAATCAATTCAAGCCGGTAGGCCGCGTATTCTTTGGGGATGGTTCTTTGCAGTTTCTTGTAGATGTCGCTGACGATGGAGGGTGTGAATTCCTGCATGGAAAAGGTTTCGTCGACAAGTATTTTCATCGTCTTGCCCGCATCATCCACAATGACTTTGTGCAGATGTGTGGTGTAGGGTGTACGGGTATGTTTGGGTTTATATCTCGAAAAATAGCCTTGAAGACTCCTTTCCAGTTTCTTTTGGAGGTCGTCATCCTGTGCATGGACTGTCGTAATGCCCATACAACACAGAATCATGATGAGTACTGCGATGCTGTTTCTTTTCATGTCTTCTTTATTTTCGGGAGACTTACGAGGTTCAATATCCGAAATTCTCGGGATGTTTTCCTCTGAAGTCCTTGTAATATGCTTTGATTTCCTGCAAATCTTTTTCGATGTCTCCACTCGGAACAATCATCTTGGTGCATACGATTTCTTTCTTTTCGAAGTCGATACCGTAGAGCAGAATGGGTATGCCGGCACCATAGGCGATGTGATAGAATCCCCTTTTCCATTCGGGATTATACGACCGGGTACCTTCAGGAGTGATGCACAGCCTGAAGACCTTGCTTTCCTTCGCGGTCTGTATCAGTCTTTCGGTCATGCTCGTTTTCTTGTCTCGCCACACGGGAATGCCTCCCAATTTCCTGAACCAAATTCCCAACGGCCAGAAAAACCATTCTTTTTTCATCAGAAAGTTGATGGTCAATCCCTCGGCACCGGCATACAGTTGTCCGAGAACGAAGTCCCAGTTGGTCGTATGGGGTGCTAGACAGAGTACATACTTATCGGGATGCTTGATGGTTACTTTGGTTTTCCATCCCCATTGTCGGTATAATATCCGACGACATATCGTTTTCCACATATATAAATTCGTTCTTATGGCTGAAATTTCAAGGTATCACAAATCCGTACAAGGCACGACCGTTTCTTTCGTTTGTTCTTCCGTGTATGGTCTCATGACCATGCTGATGGTCTTATCCTGTCTTTCGATACCTGTACTTCATTCATTTCGCAGCCTGATTTTGTTGCTTTGATGCCTCTGTTTTTGCAAGCCAACCTCATCAATTTTCTCTCGCTGTCCTTTTTCCTCTTCTCCCGGTCTCCTGTTTTCTTGAGTCTTGCTGAAAATTTCTTGGATCTTGTTGAAATATAAAAGCCCTGTCGGTGAGTACTCCCCAACCAACGAGACGATTTCTCTTGACGATTTGTCGCACTCCTTCTGCCTTATCCCATGAAGGTTTATGAGATTTTAAGGCAAAGTCTGTTTATAGAATTGCCCGGACTCGTTCCCGGCGAAGTTTGTCTTTATACTCATGAATCCTGTATCGGAGAAAAATTTTCTTCAATACAGGGCACTTTGTTGAGCAAACGCCGGTGTCAGTCCAGATTTCTGATTTGGTCTAAAATCTCATTGGCTTGTTTGTAGAAATCTTCGAGGAGCTTGTCGAAGTAGACTTTAGGCTCCATTCCCGGTTCGGGATGAGACACACGTCGGATGAAATCTTGATGAATCATCAAGACGGACGAAAGGATAGCTTTCGTGTTTTCCTCGTGGTTGTGATGGCCATACAGCGATACGGCGATACATTCTGCAAACAAATCGGTGCAAATGCGATGTATGGTGTGCTTCAAATATCTTTTACTTGCCATGATATCAGGGTTTGTTTATTACCGTTCAAAGATAAAGAAAAAAAACAGAACTCATGCAATTCTTTTTTGAAAAATGTCATTTGCTGTTGAAAACAAACATTTTCTTTCAGTATGTCGGTATAAATTCGTAAATTTGCACTCCTTGTTGAAGGATTATTATACAACTTAATAGGTAAGATTTATGGAAAAAAGTGCATTGCAGCGAGCAAGAGCAACCTATGAGCCGAAGCTCCCTTTGGCTTTAAGAGGTCCGGTAAAGGTAAGAGAAGGTAAAGCAACAGAGAGTGCCGACAATCATGAAGAGATTAAGAAGATGTTTCCCAACACCTATGGAATGCCCCTCATCGAGTTCATTCCGGGCGGGACGGACAACAACCAACGATTCAATGTCGGTATCATTCTGAGCGGAGGACAGGCACCGGGAGGTCACAATGTCATCACCGGACTGTATGATACCATTAAAAACATCAACTCCGAAAACCGCCTGTATGGTTTCTTGTTGGGACCTGCCGGCTTGGTTGAGCACAACTATATAGAACTGACTGAAGAGGTTATCGAGCCTTATCGCAACACGGGAGGTTTTGACATGATTGGCTCCGGCAGAACAAAGCTCGAACGAGAAGAACAATACGAGAAGGCGTATGAAATCATCCGCAAACTCGACATTAATGCCATTGTCATTGTGGGCGGTGACGATTCCAACACCAATGCCTGCGTATTGGCTGAATATTACGCGTCGAAAAACTATCCCGTGCAGGTCATCGGTTGTCCGAAAACCATAGACGGCGACCTGAAGAACAACCACATCGAGACTTCTTTCGGTTTCGACTCGGCAACCAAGACTTATTGCGAACTGATAGGAAATGTGGAAAGAGATGCCAATTCGGCGCGTAAATATTGGCACTTCATCAAAGTCATGGGCCGTTCGGCAAGCCATATTGCTCTCGAATGTGCCTTGCAATGCCGTCCCAACATGTGTATCATCTCGGAAGAGATTGAAACAAAAGACCTCACACTCATAAAAATCGTAGACCAAATGTGTGAGGTCATTGCAGAAAGAGCAGCCGACGGTAACAATTTCGGTACCATCATCATCCCCGAAGGACTGGTGGAATTCTTCCCATCCATCGGCAGATTGATAGACGAACTCAACGATCTGTTGTTGGAACATGGTGACGAATATCGCGACTTGGACAAGAAGTCCCAGCGTCATTACATCATTTCGCATCTCTCAGAATCCAATTCAGCTACTTTCAAGGCTCTACCCTACGAGGTGGCTCGACAGTTGGCACTCGACAGAGACCCCCACGGAAACGTGCAAGTATCGCTCATCGAGACCGAGAAACTTCTGGCCGAGATGTGTGCCGACCGCTTGAAGAGCTGGGAAAAGGAAGGTCGTTTCAAAGGAAAGTTCAGTGCCATTTATCACTTCTTCGGATATGAAGGTCGTTGTGCCGTGCCTTCCAACTTCGATGCCAACTACTGTTACGCACTCGGAGCCAGTGCAGCTCAACTCGTGGCACACGGAAAGACCGGTTATATGGCCATCATCAAAAACACCATCGACGCACCCGAGAATTGGAGAGCAGGCGGAGTTCCCATCAGCATGATGCTGAATCTCGAACGCAGGAACGGGGAAATCAAACCCGTTATTCGCAAAGCACTGGTAGATTTGAAAGACCGTCCCTTCAAAACTTTTGCTGCTCAACGCAGAAAATGGGCCAAAGAAACGGCTTACGCTTATCCCGGTCCGATTCAGTATTGGGGTCCTTCGGAGGTTTGCGACCGTCCGACAATGACCTTGCAACTCGAAAGAGGTCAATAAAAAGGCTGGTTCTTATCGTTGGATTTGTCTGATTTAGAGTATTTAACCGAGGACAATCCGAAAGTTTGAAAGGAAGCTATGCCGGGCATTGCAACCGAAAGAACTTATACTTAGCACCGCTTGAAAGCCGAAAACGGTCAAAGACAGTGTTCCTTAGTAATAAGGAAGATAAATGAAAGATGCGAATTTATAGAACCTGCCACAAAGGATTCGATGCTGTCGTCCGTCCTGCAAAGGCACCGGACGACGCTTTGACAATCCCGAACCGGACATGGGTGATCGAACCGGAGTGATACAACCGTCGTTCTGACTGAATGTCGTTTGGTCGGAACTTTGGCAAGCTGCATCGAAAGCCAATGACATGAGGAAAGACGACAATCGAACGAAAGTTGTCCGAAACATCTCCATACACCTGAAGAGGTAAAGCCATAGCGGCTTGATAGCCGAAAGGAACACCATCAAAGCAACCACCAACGTGAACGCAAGAAAGAACAACTCAACGAAGAAAAGAAGAAAAGCACCTGTCCGCCACCGGTCATCAAGCGGCTTATGGCTCAAGAAAATCGGCACGAAATTGCGGCATCTTCCGGCATCGTCCTATTGGATAGGAGGATTGGCTGCCATCCTTATCTATGTCTGGTTGTTCTACAGTTTCTTTGTCAGTCCCTTCGGATTCCGTTGGAAGGCTCTTTTCGGCGAACCTGTTTACCCTTCCGACTACGAAATTCATGGTATTGACATCAGCCATTATCAAGGTGTCGTCAATTGGAGGGAACTGCGTAAGGCGATGATAGCCCGTTGTCCGGTGCGGTTTGTGATGATCAAAGCCACAGAGGGAGCCGGACATACTGACAGGATGTTCAAAGAGAACTTCTTTCAAGCCCGCGAAAACGGATTCATCCGTGGGGCATATCACTTTTGGAGCAACAAGACATCGCCACGCGAGCAAGCCGCTTATTTTCTGCAGCAAGTGCCCTTGGAGAAAGGCGACCTGCCTCCCGTGCTCGATGTGGAGCATATCCCTGCCGATGTGTCAGTCGAGGATTTTCAGCGCGATGTGCTTACATGGCTGCACATCGTCGAAGATAAATATCATGTGAAGCCTATCATCTATACTTACTATAAGTTCAAAGAGAAATATCTGAGCGACCGTCGCTTCGACGATTATCCCTATTGGATAGCCCATTATTATGTCGAGAAGGTTGAATACCAAGGCAAATGGAAATTCTGGCAGCACACCGATGCCGGTCGGTTACCGGGCATCAAGGGCTTTGTCGACCTCAATATATATAATGGTAGTTATTATGATTTGCGCCGTCTCACCATCGGTGCGTCATCAAGTACGGGCGTTCCGATACTGGATGACGGCACCGAGGATTGATTATCTGACAACTATTGTAATGCATCAGCTTAGTGGGAGCAACATTTCTCTCACCTTCCTTTTGTTAGTATTCCGTTTGTAATCGCCTTCGAACGACCTGATTTCCGTTTATTTTCACTACCTTTGTCATCCATAATCAACCCATTATATCCATGACCCATGAACAACTCATGCAGAGGGCGATTACTCTCTCGGAAGAAAGTGTGAAGAATGGCGGCGGTCCCTTTGGAGCGGTCATCGCCAAAGACGGTTTGGTAATTGCCGAAGCCGCCAACCGGGTGACTCTCGACCATGACCCGACGGCTCATGCAGAAGTGTCTGCTATCCGCGAAGCCTGCCGAAAACTCGACACTTTCGATCTGTCGGGATGTAACATCTATACATCTTGCGAACCGTGTCCCATGTGTCTGGGAGCCATTTACTGGGCACATCTCGACAAGATATTCTACGGTAACGACCGCTTGGATGCCGCCCGCATCGGATTCGATGACGACTTTATCTACAAGGAGCTGTCGCTCGGTGTCGACAAACGCAAGAAAGACACACAACGAATCCTATCTGACCAAGCTCGGAAGGCTTTCGACATGTGGATGACAAAAGCCGACAAGACTGAATATTGACCTTCTCTTTCCTTCTTTCGGATGACGATTTTCGGAATGACAGCCCGACTTTTTCCGCGGTTGCCTTTTCCCTCGTACGGCATGCCCGACCTCATCGCTTGTCCTCTTTCCGTAAAACGATAGGGAATACCCTATCTTGCAATATGGATTCTCCCCGTTTTGGTTTTCCTTTTTTGGCTATCTTTGTTGCGTATTCACTGAAAACCTCCTCTGAAAGGTATGAGGTCGGTGACGGGAAGAGGCCATAAAACGGTTTTTCCGACCAAGCATGAAACTCAAAAGATACAGTATATGAAAAAGAAAGTTCTACTCCCGGCATGGTTGTTTATCATTATCAGCATGCTCTCGTTTACAAGTTGTGAAGAAGATTCTGTCATCTCAGACACCCTCAGCGGCACATGGAAAGGATACATGAGCGTGGATTACCGGTACAACGGTAGGGTTTATCCTTCCTCTTACTCCATCATCGACTTCATGAAAGACCCCTACACCTATTCGTCGGGGCGCGGTTACTGGATTGACTATTACAGCAATGCGCCCTTCGACTACATCGCCAATCACATCGAATGGCGTGTTTACGAAGGCATCATCGAGGTATATTTCGTCGAGGACGACGTGACCATCGAGATCCACGATTACTATCTGTCCGACAATCACTTCGTGGGCAATATCTATTTTGAAGGTAAGAAGGTGCGATTCGACCTCGTTCACACAGCATCGCCCAACTGGAACGACTATGATTACGGCTGGTACTATGCCAAGCCCGATGTTTTGAACAACACGCAGGCTGCCATGCCGGTAAAAGACGGTGTCACCAAGCGTCGTTCGTTCAAGATGCAGCCTTGACAGGCGGCACATCCGGCCACGCAGTCATCCCAAACCGATCATGATTCATCAAGCCGAAACTGTTCAATTGCCGGGCAAATGGAGGAACGGTTTCTTGAAACCAAGGCAGGCGAGGAAAAGCTGACGCCCCGAATAATGTCGGCAGACAATTGAAAACACGTCCTAAAGAAATCGAGTACGACATGAAAGTTGGCAAAAGCGGTCGGGCGACCGGTCGGAGTTGATGACGGAAACGAAAAAACTTAACAACCAAAAGATATGAAACACATCAGCAAATGGATGGCAATGGTTGCCATCATGGTAACGGCTATGGTGATGACTTCGTGTGAAGAGCATTACTATGTTGAAGAATATGAAGATTACTGGAACGACGGAAGCGGTGATTACGGCGGAAATGACGACACCTACTTCTACGATATGGCAAATACACTCCGCGGACATTGGAGCGGACGCATCAGGGTGAACCTGAAGAACAGCGACGGATCGGTAGATGTGCGCGAGTATGATACCGACTTTGAATTCGATCAAGTTTCAGCCGGCAGCACCAATGGACGCGGAATCGAAATCGATTATGAAGGAAATACGGAGGTTTACCGCAGCACTTTCAGCTGGTATATTGACACCAAGACCGAAGAAATCGTGCTTCAATACGATGACGACACCAAGCGACGAATGTCTGTTTATAAGTACGAACTCAATGCTTCTGCCTTCAATGGCGAGATGGACAGTGCGGACGGCATGGAGTCAGACCAGTTCTGGCTCTCCCGTTACACCCTTTCCAAGCCAAGTCTTGTATTCAGGAAAAAGTAATTCTTTCCATACCAAAGCGGTTCAGACCGACAGGATATAGCCACAAAGGCTTCCGACGACCGATTTGGGTTTTCAACAGTCTCGTAAAACAATCCGGATGCCGCAAGCGAATCACCGCTTGCGGCATCTTGCTTGTTGGTGCCGGCAGTGTGTTTTCATTGTAGCGTGGTCGAGTGATGCTTGGTTCAACCCAAATCGGTCATTAGTGTCCTTGGCTGATTTTGTTCGATTGTCGAGCAGATGTGCTGACATTACTACGAAGGCGTAGCGGGCTACGGCGAGAGGTAATGGCAGCACAGATGACGGCAAGCGGACTAAAGCAACAAGGAAGCATGACGGTATGAACAAATCTAAGTAATTGCGTCCTAATGACCGATTTGGGTTCAATTTGGACTGGGAAGCGGTCTTTATTCGTCTTCGTCTTGCATGGGCGTTGCATCCCGTTCGGCAACGGCTCGAATGTTACGCATCAATCCTTCGTATTTTACCCTTTTTACAGCCGATTTTCTGAATAGCTCTCGATACTCTTCGACAGACAGTTGTTGCCATTGGCGGTTGTCCATGTTCATCAACCGTTCGGATGGGTGGAAGGCTTCGATGTTGGTAGGCTCGGCAAACCGGTTCCACGGACAAGCTGTCTGGCATCGATCGCATCCGTAAATGCTATTGCCCATCTTGTCGACGGCATCTGCCGACAAGGCTTCCCGGTTTTCAATCAGTTGATAGGAAAGACATCTTGACGCATCGAAAGGCTCGGTGCGCAATACGTTGGTGGGACAGGCTTCGAGGCATCGGTTGCAGTTGCCGCATCGCGGACTCATGGGCCGGTCGTAATCGAGGCGTAAGTTGACGAAGATTTCTCCCAAAACAAACATGCTGCCGGCATGTGGAATGATGAGCTGTCGGTTCTTTCCTATCCAGCCGAGGCCGGCTTTGACTGCCCAATAACGTTCCAAGACGGGAGCGGTGTCGCAAAATTCTCGGTGGATGAGCGGAGAGGATGCCCCATCGGCGATGTGGTTTCGATGATATTCTTCCACAAAAGCTGCCAGCAGACGCAGCTTCTCTTTCACCACGTCGTGGTAATCTCTGCCATAAGCGTAGGCGGCAATTTGATAACTGTCTGCCCTCAGCCGTTGTGCGGGCGCATAATTGAGTGCCGTGCAAACGATGCTTCGGACTTCGGGCATGAGCAAACCGGGATGCAGGCGTTTGTCGATATGGTCGGCCATATATGCCATTCCGGCATGACGGCGCGACGAAAGCCATTGCCGGTAGGCCTCGGCAACCGTTGCATCGACAGCTTCCGCCTGCGCAATGCCACAGGCAGAAAAGCCCAGCCTCAGGGCTTCAGCCTTGATGTCACGGGAAAACTTTGAACGCATATCCCTCTTTTAGTAGCCATTCGATGGATGCCGAAAGAGCGGTTTGGAGCTTGTCAATGCTCTTCAACGAGTCGTGAAAGGTTATGATGGAACCATTGCGGGCATATCGTTTGACATTGTCTACCACTTCTTCGGCCGAAAGCCATTTTGAATAATCACGGGTAACGACATCCCACATCACGATCTTGTATTTACGGCGTAACCAGAAATATTCGCTCCAGCGCATCCATCCATGGGGAGGTCTGAACAAGTCGGATCCGATGAGGGCATTGGCTTTTTCGGTGTTGATGATGTAAGTGGTCGTCCAATGCTTGAAAGCACCGAGATGATTAAACGTGTGATTGCCCACCCGGTGCCCGGCTTCGACAATCATCCGGAACAGGTCGGGATGCTTCTTGACGTTCTCTCCCACCATGAAGAAAGTGGCTTTGATGCCGTAATGATCCAGTGTTTTCAGTATGAATGGTGTCGCTTCGGGGATGGGACCGTCGTCAAAGGTGAGATAAACGGCCCGTTCGTCGGGGTTCATGCGCCAAACGGCATTGGGATAAAGCCATCGGAGCCACTTGGCGGGTTGTTCGATTATCATGACTTTTAGGATGCAAAAAGGGGAGGAAGCCACTTCGGCGGCTCCCTCCCCCTGTCGAGATGAATTACATGTCTATACCTGCACTTTTGGCCGTTTGATGGAATCGGTTGAGCAACATGTCCAATTGTGCTTCATGCTGTTTGTCCCAGCCTTTGTCATAGGGGCGGACAACCTTGCTCGTTTCCATCATGATCTGCAGATGGAAGAGGCATTCGTTGAACGAGCGTTTGAACATGTCGGTGTCGAGCTTGAGATACCAATTGACATATTGCAGCGAATTGTTCCACATACTCTCGGCTGCATGGCGCATTCGGGCTTTCTGTCCCAGTTCGCCGTAGGCCTTGATGAGTTCCAGACCTCCGCTCTGCAGATTGACGGGCACATTGTACTCGGGCAGTTCCTGCTCTTTCTTGGCAAGCACTTTCATCGCCTTGTCATTCTTTCCCTCTTTGATCAGCTCGAGGGCGGTGCGGATGAAGAGGCGCGTGTGGTGGTAGCACATCGTCATCGTATTGGGATCGATGTAGAGGTTGCGTGTGCGCAGTCCGCCATACTTGAAGCGGTTCATCAGCGCGTCGTAAGTCTTTTCGGTATCGAATCGCTTGGATTCGCCCTGAGACGACACGAACGGCGTGATGCGGTTGGCCAAGCCTTCTTGCGTAAAGGTGCCGCTCAACGACGGGATGAAGCTGTCGTTGCCCACGGTGACGGCAATGTAGAGCGGACGGGTCCAGTTGCTGTTGGCCAACATTTCGAGCGTCATCAGCTGACTCTTGTTCAAACTGCGCATACCTGCCAGCGAAATGGGCATCCTGTCGGGGATGGAATCGGCGATCATCATGCCACTCTTGCGAACGGCATCCTTGTCGATGGTGATGAACACGGTATCGGTCGGGATGATTTTGTAATTGGGGTCATTGCTGCGCACCCAGTATTTGAGGATGTTCTTCAGTTCAAACGGTTCGTCACCGAAGACCTTCCGGGCTTCCGCGGGGTTCGTCTTGTAGAAGTCGAGTACTTCCTGTTTGGCTTCGGGCTGCACTTCGATTTCACCGTTCGTGCCTTCGCAATATTCGATACGTTTCCAGCTGATGGGCAGGGCGGGCGAATCGTATGCCTGACGCTTCATCTGGTCGATGTACCAGTCGGTGTACAGGTATTGCAGGTTGCAGACGCGGGCATCGGTTCCCACGCCTTCCACCTCTTGGTTGTACCACAGGGGGAAGGTGTCGTTGTCGCCGTTGGTGAAGATGACGGGCTTGCTGCCCGGCTGAAGCGACATGAGATAATTCCGGCCGAAGTCCCTGCAGGTGTATCTTCCGCTGCGATCGTGGTCGTCCCATGTTTGCGACGCCATCTGTATCGGCACGAACAGGCAAAGCAGGGAAACCGCGCCGGCAACGAGTGTTTCGTTGCCTTTGATGAACTTGCGCAACATCTCGAAGATGGCCAGTACGCCGAGTCCGCACCAGATGGCATAGGCATAGAACGAACCTGCGTAGGCATAATCGCGTTCGCGCGGTTGTGACGGTGTCTGGTTCAGATAGATGACAATGGCAAGACCGGTCATGAAGAAGAGGAAGAATACCACCCAGAACTGGCGTATGCCCACCGGGTCGGTCACGGTCTTGTCCACACCGTTGACCGTTACCTTGCGTTTGCGGCTGTACCATGCCTGCCATCCCAGACCGATGATGCCCAGGAGCAGGGGCAGACAGTAGAATACGTTGCGGCCCTTGTTGTTCTTCAGTTCGTCGGGCAGAGAGTTCTGGTCGCCCAGACGGATGTTGTCGAGGAACGGTATGCCCGACAACCAGTTGCCGTGTTCGATTTCGCCGTTGCCCTGAATGTCGTTCTGCCGGCCGGCAAAGTTCCACATGAAGTATCGCCAATACATGAAGTTGCACTGATAAGAAAGGAAGAACTTCATGTTTTCAAGGAAAGTAGGTATCTTCACCACACCGCCCTCATTGTAGTTGGAGGGCTTCAGCGTTCCTTCCACGCCGCCCGCGTAGCTGCCGTCCTGCCCGGCTGTGCCGCCGAACCACGACTCATACGAATCGGCATGGGCACTCGAGTACATACGGGGGAAGAACATATTCTGCGCATAGACGGGCTTGTCCTTCGTGCTGACGATGAAATAGCGGTCGGGTTCGTCGGCCGATGCCTTCTCTTTCTGCTGATAGATGGGCGCGCCCTTGTCGAATTCAACCCTTCCGGTCTTGTCGATTTTATATTCGGACGTGTAGGCCTGTCCGTAGAGCAGCGGACGGTAGCCGTATTGGTCGCGGCTCAGATAGTTGCCAAGCGTGAAGATGTCTTCGGGAGAGTTCTGGTCCATCGGGGTGTTGGCGGCCGAACGAATCATGATGAGCGCATAGCTCGAGTAACCGATCATGATCATCAACAGGCACACCAAGACGGTATTCTTCAGTTGCGCACTTACCAGCAGCAGTCCTTTGCGACGGCGGGTGATGACAAAAGCCAGCGCACACAGCACGACGAGTCCTATGACGGCGGCCGTGACGCCCCATCCGTAGAACGGAATGCCGAGCATTGCAATCGACAGGATGAAGGAGATGTTCTGACGCAGGTTGCTCTTGTCCACATAGCTTTCGTAGATGCCCCAGACCACTGTGCCCAGCAGCATGACTATATATATATACAGACCGGTGTTGAACGGCATGTCGAGCACATTGACGAAGAACAGCTCGAACCATCCGCCCACGGTAATGATGCCCGGTACGATGCCGTAGAGCACTACAAAGACCAGCACGAACGACACCAGCAGCGCAATCAGCGATCCTTTCAGGTCGGCGTCGGGAAAGCGTTTGTAGTAATAGACCAGCACGATGGCGGGAATGCAGAGCAGGTTCAACAGGTGAACGCCGATGGAAAGTCCCGTCATATAGGCGATCAATACCAGCCAGCGGTTGCCGTGAGGCTCGTCGGCGTGATCCTCCCACTTGAGAATCAGCCAGAAGACGACGGCCGTGAATGCCGACGAATAGGCATAGACTTCACCTTCGACGGCACTGAACCAAAAGGTGTCACTGAACGTATAGATGAGCGCACCCACCAAACCCGATGCCTCGATGGCGATGAGGCGGCTCCGTGTCAGCTCGCTCCAATCGCTGAGAATGAGTTTTCGAGCCAGATGCGTGACGGTCCAAAACAGGAACATGATGCAAAGCGCACTCAACAGCGCGTTCATGATGTTCACCATGAGTGCCACCTGTGAGGGATTGCCCGCAAACTGCGAGAACAGGTTGGCGGTGATCATGAAGAAAGGCGCTCCCGGCGGGTGTCCCACTTCCAGCTTGTAACCACTTAAAATAAACTCGGGACAGTCCCAGAAACTGGCAGTCGGCTCTACGGTGGAGCAATAAACAAAGGCGGCAATGGCAAAGACCACCCACCCGAGTATGTTGTCCACCAATCGAAATTGTTTCATCTTGTATTGGTGTTTATAGGTTTTGATATGCGTGCAAAGATACTAAAAAGTTCATTTCGCGCCATTCTTTCCCATAAGAATTTAGAAGATAGGGCGTTTTTTCAATCCTCCCACAGGCTCGGCATCCGAAGCGCACATCCCCGGAAGAACAAGTCCGGTGACCGGTTCCGGCGTTTGCCGCACCCGAACCGGTCACCGGATTCCGATCCGGCTTCGTTTGATAGCCTGACAATTATAGGTGTACCGGATATGGCCGGACAAAGCAACCATCCACATTCCCGACAAACTTGCCAAAACGCGCCGGCTTCTCATGAACTGTCGGGACTATAACCGTCGCCCTCCCTTTGACATCATATCTTATTCGGTGTTCGCGTGACGGTCGTATCCTAAAGGCTTCCGAATTCCCAACACGTTGAGAAATATTTCCCAACGGGTTGAAAAATATTTCCCAACAGGTTGATAAATATTTCCCAACGGGTTGGGAAATTCATCAGGGTACGGTTGGAAGATTCAACATGCAGGGTTATGCCGATTGGACCGATACGCTTGGCGGGTCCGTCCGGAACCTGTCAGGAGAACGGCCGGTTCCGTCTTTCGGGCCGGTGACGGCACTCTCCGTCCGGTTCGGGTTGAAAACTGCGTGAAAACCGGACTCCGTGATCCGGCGGGCGACCCGGCTTCATGGCCGCAAGTTGCGCAAACCTCTAAGGCGACAGTCCATGCCCGGCGCGACACCCACAGGCGGCAAACACTCCCTCCGGAGGAAACGGACGGAGGGAAAAGTGATTTTTGCCTGCAACAAAGTCCCACTTTCACTTTGCCACGATTGACAGCGGGCAAACGAATTCTTGTCAAGCAACTTCACGCGAATTTGTCCTTTGTGACGGTTCTTGACACTTTGGTGCAACATTACTGCCACCGTGTCTTTCCGGCGGATGTGCAACAAGGGAGAATATCCCTTCTTTTTTTGGAACATTTCGCTTGGAAGCACAAAATTATTTTCCTAACTTTGCAGCATTCAAATAATCTTAATACTATAAAATTCAAAATCTTATGACTTGGTTTGTAAATCTGTTTGAAGACACAAACTCCGTAGCGCACATAGCATTGTTGTATGCTATCGTCATCGCGGTGGGTGTCTATCTGGGGAAAATCAAGATAGGGGGCGTTTCTTTAGGTGTCACTTTTGTGTTGTTTGCCGGTATCGTGGCAGGGCATATAGGTTTCACGGCACCCCTGACAATCTTGAATTTCGTGCAAGACTTCGGCTTGGTACTCTTCGTCTTCATGATTGGCCTGCAGGTGGGGCCGGGCTTTTTTGCCAACTTCCGGCAGGGGGGCATCACGCTGAACCTCATTGCCGTGTCGATCATCGTGCTCAACATTCTGGTAATGTTTGCCTGTTACTTCATCTTTTTCGACACTTCGCAACCCCACACCCTGCCCATGATGATCGGAACGCTCTATGGTGCCGTGACGAACACGCCCGGTCTGGGTGCCGCCAACGAGGCCTTGCTGTCGCTGCCCCACTTCGACAGCCGCATACAGATTGCCTCGGGCTATGCCTGTGCCTATCCGTTGGGTGTCTTGGGAATCATCGGCGCCATGATACTCGTGAAGTATCTGTGCCGTGTGAACTTCAACAAGGAGGAGGTCGAGCTTGAGAAATCCGCCTCCGACAATGTCTACAGCAAGCCCCACCATCTGAGCCTGCTGGTTTCAAACTCCTATCTCGGCGGCAGGACGCTGAAAGAAATCCATGAATTTCTGAACCGCGATTTCGTGTGCTCGCGCATTTTGCACGACGGTCATGTGAGCATTCCCAACCGTGACTCTATCCTGTCGCTCGGCGACAAGGTCTATCTGGTGTGTGCCGAGGTCGATGCCGAAGCCATCATCGCATTCATCGGTCCCAAGGTGAAGGTGGAATGGGAAAAGCAGGACCAGCCGCTGGTGAGCCGCCGCATTCTCATCACACGCTCTTCCATCAACGGCAAGACCCTCGAAGGCATGCGCTTCGCTTCCGTCTACGGCGTGAACGTCACCCGCATCACCCGCCAGGGCATGGACTTGTTTGCCGGCAGCAATCTCAACCTGCAGGTGGGCGACCGCATCATGGTCGTCGGTCCGGAGGATGCCGTCAACCGCGTGGCCGATGCGATGGGCAATTCCATCAAGCGTCTCAACGCGCCCAACCTCGCCACCATCTTCGTCGGCATCATCTTCGGCATCATCCTCGGCAGTCTTCCGGTGGAAATCCCGGGCATTCCGATGCCTCTGAAACTCGGTATCGCCGGCGGGCCGCTGATCGTTGCCATCCTCATCGGCCGCTACGGCTACAAGGTTCACTTGGTGACCTATACCACCACGAGCGCGAACATGATGCTGCGTGAGATCGGACTGGTGCTGTTTCTTGCAAGTGTGGGCATCAAGGCCGGTGCCGATTTCCTCGACACCATCCTGCAGGGCGATGGCGTGAAATACATCTTCACGGGCTTCCTCATAACCGTGATTCCCATCATCGTCATGGGATTCATCACCCGCGTGAAGTTCAAGTTCAATTATTTCACCATCATGGGCATGATATCGGGCAGCTATACCGATCCGCCTGCCCTGGCCTATGCCAATGCCACGTGTTCGAAGGATGCGCCATCCATCGGCTATTCCACGGTATATCCCCTCAGTATGTTCCTGCGAATATTCCTCGCCCAACTCATCGTTCTGCTGTTCTATACGGCATGACGTTACCCCGATACGCTACTTATCCATTATCGTCGTTATGAAAAACAAAAGACTTCTGTGGCTCTTCCTGCTGACAATCCTCGTTCCGGACCTGTTCGGCCAAGGTGCCCAAAACATCAAAATCAATGAGGTTCTCACCAGCAATACTGCCAATCTGCAAGACGATTACGGCGATAGGATGGCGTGGATAGAACTCGTAAACACTTCGTTTTCTACCTTCAATGTGCGCAACATGTTCATCACCACGGATCGGTCGGTGCTGGACAAAAGCATGTCGGCGCCACAGCGAATCAGCCTGATGTGTCCCATCCCGGCGCACGAGAAGATGACCGAACTGTCGGGAAAGCAGCATCTGCTCCTCTTCCTCAACAGCAATCCTGCCAAAGGCATCAACCACCTGAATGCCAAACTGACCGCCGGACAAGCCGGGTGGGTCGCACTGTATGACGGAAACGGCATCGACCTCATCGACTCCGTCAGCGTACCTCCACTGCAACCCAACACGTCGTTTGCCCGAACGGAAGACGGCAGCAGTCAATGGGTCGTCAAGGCGGCAGAAAACGTGACGCCGGGCAGCAACAACACCTCCACCGTCGCCGAGAGCAAATCGTCGAGATTGAAGAAAAACGATCCCTATGGCATCGGTATCACCGTGCTGTCAATGGGCATCGTCTTTACCTGCCTGCTGCTGCTCTATGCCGTCTTCCGGATTTTCGGCAGCTACATGAAGCGCAAGCAAGCCGAGAAAGAGGCGGAGCAGAAGCAAAGACGCAAGGAGAAGGAGAAAACCGTCGAAGGCCTGAAAGCCACAAAAGTTGCCGGCAGCGATTCTTCGCGCGAAGTGTATATGGCAGTCATCGCCATGGCTATCAAGCAATATGAAGACGACACTCACGACATCGAAAGCGGAATCATCACCATCAAGCCGAAACATTCGCATTGGAATAATCTTAAACAATAAAATACAAATGGACAAATATCAATATACCGTAGAGGGAACCGACTACGAAGTTGAAATCACAGACGTCGAAAACGACATCGCTCATGTGACCGTGAATGGCAAAGCGTTTGAAGTGAAGCTCAAGCAACCGCTCAAGAAGAAGCCACAACCCTCCGTGGTGAAGGTTGAAGCACCTAAGACTCATGCTCAAACAGAGCAAGTGACAGCCAACGTTGCACCGGCGCAGGTTGCCGGAAAAGGCGTGAAGGTGCAGGCACCTCTTCCCGGCACCATCACTGAAGTGAAAGTTGCTGTGGGCGACATGGTGAAATCGGGCGACACCGTTGTCGTGCTCGAGGCCATGAAAATGCAAAACAACATTGAGGCCGAGAACACCGGAAAAGTCACGTCCGTACTTGTCAGGCAAGGCGACTCGGTGATGGAAGGTGCGACGCTTATAACGATAGAGGAATAAGAGGGTATGGGATTCACTGAATTTATCACGGAGAACTTCAACGAGTTTCTCACCTACACCGGATTTGCCAATGCCACTTTGCCCAACCTGATCATGATTCTGGTGGGTGCAGGGTTCATATGGCTTGCCATCAGGAAGGACTTCGAGCCTCTCCTTTTGGTACCTATCGGACTGGGAATCATCCTGGGCAACATACCGTTCAAAGCCGATGCCGGTCTTGAAATAGGTCTTTATGAAGACCATTCCGTACTCAACATCTTCTATCAGGGCGTGAAGCAGGGCTGGTATCCTCCCTTGATTTTCCTCGGCATCGGCGCGATGACCGACTTCTCGACCCTCATCAGCAACCCCAAGCTCATCCTGATCGGCGCAGCTGCCCAATTCGGCATCTTCGGGGCGTACATGGTTGCCCTCGCCCTCGGGTTCGAGCCCAACCAGGCCGCGGGCATTGCCATCATCGGCGGTGCCGACGGGCCGACGGCCATCTTCCTCTCATCCAAGCTCAGCCCGAACCTCATGGGTGCCATTGCCGTGTGTGCTTACTCCTACATGGCACTTGTCCCGGTCATCCAACCCCCATTGATGCGCCTGCTCACGACCAAGAAAGAAAGGCTGATTCACATGAAGCCGTCGCGCCACGTGAGCCAGACCGAAAGAATCTTGTTCCCCATCATCGGCTTGTTGCTCACGGCCTTTATCGTTCCTTCCGGCCTTCCGCTGCTGGGCATGCTGTTCTTCGGCAACCTGTTGAAGGAGAGCGGCAAGACCACCCGTCTGGCAAAGACGGCAGGGGCCGCGCTCAATGACATCGTGGTCATCCTGCTCGGCCTCACCGTAGGCTGCTCGACACAGGCCAGCGAGTTCCTCACCGTCAACACGATCAAGATCTTTTTCCTGGGTGCCATGGCGTTCATCATTGCCACCGCGAGCGGCGTTCTCTTCGTGAAGATGCTGAACCTGCTGCTTCCCAAAGACAAGAAAATCAATCCGCTCATCGGCAATGCCGGCGTGTCGGCCGTTCCCATGAGTGCCCGTATCTCCAACAACGTGGGACTGGAATACGACCGGCACAACTTCCTGCTGATGCACGCGATGGGTGCCAACGTCGCCGGCGTGATCGGTTCGGCCGTGGCTGCCGGCGCATTGCTGGGCTTCTTCAGCTGACAGAAACGGTGTTTACCGTCCATGACCGCAGGGCATGGCAAGCGGAAAAGGAAATAAGGCCAACGCCATTCGGCTTCTCCGCTTCGCGACAGGCGGCTCCGGCTTTTACGGAAAGCGTACCGTAGATACCTTTTATTATATAATACAATATCTTTCATCCCCAACCGGCCATCAAAGTCCGGGTCGGTATTCAAACAATACCGGTCCGGACTTTGATGGCCGGTTGGGGATTGTCAGACGGTGCCTTCCGTATCCCACTCGTGGGGTATCGCAAGAGGGCACTCGTGGGGTACGGTGATACCCCACGAGTGGGGGTCTCAGCCCCCAACGGCCATCAGATTCCGGGCCGGCGGAAAGTGTCGGGCATGACGCGCAGCCCACCCCTCCCACAGCGGCAACGGCCGGTTCCGGACTTATCCTCCACACATCGTCCTCCACACCGCCCGGGAACAATATAAAAGTTGGAATCGGCGGCCTGACGACCGATTCGGGTCAAAAGCCCGAAACCATGCAAAGCTAATTTTTTAGAGCCTGCCATATATTGTTTTTCATCGCTTTATTTGTCAAATAAAGATGTTTTTTTTACTTTTGCACCCACACTCAACATGTAGAAAACCTTAGAATAAACCAATATGAAAAATGAAGAATTGATCATGAATGCCAACCAAGTGGTGGCCTTCTTACGCAAACCAGCATCGGAATTCACGAAGTCCGACATCATGTATTTCATCAGAGAGAACGAAATCAGTATGATAAACTTCATGTATCCCGGTGGAGACGGTAAGCTGAAAACCCTGAATTTCTATATCACCAGCCTTGATTACCTCAATACCATCCTGACCTTCGGCGAACGCGTTGACGGTTCGAGCCTCTTCTCTTTCATCCAGGCCGGCAGCAGCGACCTCTATGTCTTGCCGAGATTCTCGACGGCTTTCGTAGATCCGTTTGCCGACATTCCTACCCTCTGTATGCTATGTTCATATTTTGACAAGGACGGCAAACCCCTCGAAAGCGCGCCCGAATACACCTTGAAGAAGGCTGCGAAAGCATTTACCGAAACCACCGGCATGACTTTCCAGGCCATGGGCGAATTGGAATACTACGTGATTGACGAAGACGACGAGATGTTCATGGCAACCGACCAAAGAGGATATCATGAGTCGGCACCCTATGCCAAGTTCAACTCTTTCCGACAGTTGTGCATGGACTACATCGCCCGTTGCGGCGGACAGATCAAGTACGGTCATTCCGAAGTGGGCAACTTCCGCCTCGACGGAAAGATTTACGAGCAGAACGAAATCGAGTTCCTGCCCGTCGACGTACTCGAGGCTGCTGACCAGTTGATGATCGCCAAGTGGGTTATCCGCAACCTCGCCTACCAATGGAGCTACAATGTGACCTTCGCACCGAAGATCACGACCGGCAAGGCCGGCTCGGGCCTGCACATCCACATGCGCATGCTGAAGGACGGGAAGAACCAGATGCTCGAAAACGGTGTTCTGAGCGAAGCTGCAAGAAAGATGATTGCAGGTATGGTTGAACTTGCACCGAGCATCACCGCCTTCGGAAACAAGAACCCGACATCATACTTCCGCCTCGTGCCGCATCAGGAAGCACCCACCAACATTTGCTGGGGCGACCGCAACCGTTCGGTACTCGTCCGCGTTCCGCTGGGATGGGCCGTCGACGTCGACATGTGCAGCATCGCCAATCCCAATGAACCTGCCCTCAAACGCGACGCTTCCATCAAACAAACCGTCGAAATGCGCTCGCCCGACGGTTCGGCGGATCTCTATCAACTTCTGGCAGGCCTGTGCGTGGCTTGCCGTCACGGATTCGAGATGGCCAATGCGCTCGAACTGGCAGAAAAGACCTATGTCAATGTGAACATCCACGATAAGGAGAACGAAGACAAACTCAACCAACTCAAGCAACTGCCCGACAGCTGTGTGGCTTCGGCCGAATGCCTCAACCAACAACGTGCCGCCTTCGAAGCACACGGAGTGTTCTCGCCGGCCATGATCGACGGAATCATCGGACAGCTCAAGGCCTTTGACGACAAATCGTTGCGTGCCGACATCGGAAACAAGCCCGAGGAAATCCAGAAACTCGTCGAAGAGTTCTTCCACTGCGGCTAACCTGCATTGACGGGATGAATACAAGACCGGAAGCCCGATAACGGATTTGGGCTTGTCGGCAGACAAAAAACCTGCGGAAAGAGTACCCTTTTCGCAGGTTTTTATGTATTTTTGCATGAAATATAAATCCAAATAACTGATATGATACACAAAAACAACCATCTTGTGATAATGGCTGGTGGTGTCGGCAGTAGATTTTGGCCGATGAGTACCGTCGACAAACCCAAGCAATTCATTGATGTCTTGGGCGTGGGACGTTCGCTGCTTCAACTGACTTACGACCGATTCCTCGGGGTATGCAAGCCCGAAAACGTATGGATTGTCACCAATCAACGATATGCCGGCATCGTGAAGGAACAACTTCCCGATGTGCCGGAGGCAAATATCTTGTGTGAACCGTGCCGGAGAAACACCGCGCCCTGCATCGCCTACGTGAGCTGGCGCATCAAAGCCACCGACCCTCAGGCGAATATCGTCGTCACTCCCAGCGATCATATCGTTATGAATGTGGAAGAATTCAGACGAGTGGTAACCCAATGCCTCTCGTTCAGCAAGGAAACCGATGCCATCATCACGCTGGGCATGAAGCCGACACACCCCGAGACGGGTTACGGCTACATCAAAGCAGACCTCACCTCAAGCTCGGTACGCAACAAAGAGATATTCCGCGTGGACTCATTCAGGGAGAAACCCGATTTGGCGACTGCCCAACAATACATCAAGAACAAGAGTTACTTCTGGAATGCAGGCATTTTTATCTGGAATGTCAGCACCATCATCAACGCATTCCGCGTGTATCAGCCCACCTTGAGCAAGGTCTTTGAAGGCATGAACGACGTTTATGGCACCGACAAGGAACAGGAGGAAATCGACAAACGCTATGCCGAGTGTGAGAATGTGAGCGTGGACTACGCCATCATGGAAAAAGCCGAGGAGATCTTTGTATGCCCCTCCGATTTCGGCTGGAGCGACCTTGGTACTTGGGGCTCGCTGCTTCTGCAGACCAGACACGATTTGTTTGGCAACAGTTTGATCGGCGAGAACATCTCGGTTTATGACACCAAGAACAGCATCATCCACGTCACCGAAGAGAAAAAGGTGGTCGTTCAGGGACTGGACGGCTATATCGTTGCCGAAAAAGGCAAGACACTTTTGATATGCAAATTGTCGGAAGAACAGAAAATCAAACAGTATTCCGGAGAAATGTAATCATATAATCATGTAATCATGGAAAAGAAAATAGCACTTATTTCAGGAATAACAGGCCAGGACGGGTCATACCTCGCAGAATTTCTTATCGAGAAAGGCTACGAGGTACATGGATTGCTCCGCCGCAGCTCGTCGTTCAACACCGGTCGCATCGAACATCTCTACCTCGATGAATGGGTGAGAGACATGAAGCAAAAAAGACTGGTGGAACTGCATTGGGCCGATATGACCGATTCGTCATCGCTCATCAGAATCATTTCGGTCGTGAAACCGACGGAAATATACAACCTCGCGGCACAAAGTCATGTGAAAGTGTCTTTCGAAGTGCCTGAATATACTGCCGACACCGATGCCATCGGCGTATTGCGTCTGCTCGAAGCCGTGCGCATCTGCGGACTCGAGAAGTCCTGTCGCATCTATCAGGCATCCACTTCCGAGCTCTATGGAAAGGTCGTTGAGGTTCCGCAGAAGGAATCAACGCCGTTCTATCCGCGCTCTCCCTACGCCGTGGCCAAACTCTACGGCTTCTGGATCATGAAGAACTATCGCGAATCCTACGGCATGTATTGCTGCAACGGCATCCTGTTCAACCACGAAAGCGAACGAAGAGGCGAGACTTTCGTGACCCGGAAGATCTCGCTGGCTGCGGCACGCATAGCACAAGGCTATCAGGACAAGCTCTATCTCGGCAACCTCAATTCCCTTCGTGACTGGGGATATGCCCGTGATTACGTGGAGTGCATGTGGCTCATCTTGCAACAGCCCGTTCCCGACGACTTTGTGATTGCCACCGGAGAGTACCACACCGTCAGGGAGTTTGCCACCTTGGCATTCCATGAAGCAGGTATCGAACTGGAATGGAAAGGTGAGGGACTTGAAGAAAAAGGCTATGACAAGGCTAACGGAAAAGCATTGGTCGAAGTCGATTCGAAATACTTCCGTCCGGCAGAGGTAGACCAATTATTGGGCGATCCATCCAAGGCGAAAGAGCAATTGGGCTGGAATCCGCGCAAGACTTCCTTCGAGGAGCTGGTGAAAATCATGGTCGAACATGACATGAGGTTCGTGAAAAAGTTGCACATGAAAGCACAAATGGACGCATGACACTATCAAAAGACAGCAAAATATATGTGGCAGGACACCGCGGGCTCGTGGGTTCAGCCATTTGGAAGAACCTCCAAAGTCGCGGTTATGGCAATCTGGTGGGACGGACTCACGACGAACTCGACCTCACGAACCAAGCAGCCGTCAAAGCCTTCTTTGACGAAGAGCGTCCCGATGCAGTCGTGTTGGCTGCCGCATTTGTAGGCGGCATCATGGCAAACTCGCTCTACAGAGCCGATTTCATCATGCAGAACATGATGATTCAGTGCAATGTCATCGGCGAAGCATACCGACACGGAGTCAAAAAGCTGTTGTTTCTCGGCTCTACATGTATCTATCCCAAGAACGCGCCGCAGCCGATGAAAGAAGATGCCCTGCTCACATCGCCCCTCGAATATACCAACGAGGAGTATGCCATTGCCAAGATTGCCGGCTTGAAGATGTGCGAAAGCTACAACCTTCAGTACGGCACAAACTACATTGCCGTGATGCCTACCAATCTCTATGGCCCGAACGACAATTTCCATCTGGAGAACAGTCACGTCATGCCTGCCATGATTCGCAAGATATGGTTGGCCAAATTGCTGCACGAACAGGCGTGGGAGGCCATCCGTCACGACCTCAGCAAACGGCCGGTTGAAGCTGTCGACGGCAAAGCGTCAGAAGAGGACATCGTGGGCATCCTGTCCAAATACGGTATCCGAGACAACCGTGTGGAGTTGTGGGGAACAGGCAATCCGTGGCGCGAGTTCCTTTGGAGCGAAGACATGGCAGATGCCAGCGTCTATATCCTGCTTCATGTCGACTTCTCCGACATCATCGGCATCAAGCAATATTCGTCCGTCCTGTGCGGCAATAGTGCCGACGGGGCCGTCAATCGCGACAGCAACAGCCATCGGGGCGGAGCCATCCCCTCGTTGGGCGAGATACGGAACTGCCACATCAACATCGGCACCGGCAAAGAAATCACGATTCGTGACCTATCAAAAATGATTGCTCAAACTGTCGGGTTTGAGGGCGAAATCGTCTTCGATGCCTCCAAACCCGACGGAACTCCGCGCAAGCTCATCGACGTTTCAAAGCTGCATGGATTGGGATGGAGGCATCAAGTGGAACTCGATGAAGGTATCAGACGCCTGTTCGAGTGGTACGTCAAGGCATGAAACACTGTTGTATGCCTGCTCGTCTGCGAAACAAGTGCATGATATGATTGCCGCGAAGTACGACAACATGTAAGTGTCTTTGTATCGTAAAGAGTTGATACATATAACGTCCGCACACCGGAAAACCGGTTGTTGCGGACGTTTTTTATTACGACGGTGCCAACGAATCGCGCCGGTAAATCCGAATCAGTCAACCCCAACCGGCCATTGGATTCCGTGTCGGAAAGTGATATGAACGACAGGAAATGTATAAACAAACGCTCTCATGGCCGGTTTGGGATAAACAAACGCTCTCATGGCCGGTTTGGGATAAACAAACGCTCTCATGGCCGGTTTGGGCTTAATCTCCCTTCAACCGGCATTCGGACCATTCCGTTTCGGGCTTTCATGATCTAAGCAGACGGAAACCATCGCCATCCCTATGGTTTAATATCTTCTTCGGTGACCGCCTGATGGTCGTTTGCTAATGTCTTGCGAATTCCCAACGTGTTGAGAAATATTTCCCAACAGGTTGAAAAATATTTCCCAACA
>JALETQ010000003.1 GCA_022781445.1 Prevotella sp. | reverse complement strand
GCAAAATCCTGGGCAACTTTTTGTTGCTCAGGAACTTATAAATAAAGTTAAATTATAGTGTTGCGGAATTAAGGATATATAGGTATTGGCTCACTGGGAATCTACATGACCTATTCGATTGGCCGCTACATCATTTTGTCCCGCAATTTCCATCACATCATGAACAATTACTATAGCGACGAGGTGTATTGGCTGTCGCGATGGATGCGAAGAGGCATCATCCTATTGAGCATTTACGGCTACATCGGACTGACGAACCTGCTCACCCAAATCGTTCCCGACCTGTTTTATGTCAGCTACGAGCTATTCGTCAATGTTTTTGTGTTCATTGCTTTCCAAAACTTCAGGCTCAAATACAAATCAATCGAAGAAGCCATCAAAACGGGCTACACCAACGATCTGCGACACAAGCGACACTACGACCCCAACTCCCAGGAGTTCATGGGCGGACTGTCGCCCGATAACCTGCAACGCCTCGACGACTGGTTGCTGCACAAAGGCTATCGTCACAGCGGCATCACCATTCATCAACTGGCTGTCGACATCGGCACCAACCGTTTTTATCTGTCGCAATACATCAACCAAAAACACGGGTGCAACTTCAGCGAATGGGTGAATAGGATGCGAGTGGAGGATGCCAAAGCCATGATACGCGAGAAACCCGACATCACCATCGAAGAGGTGGCAATAACTTTGGGCTTCTCCTCAGGTTCGTATTTTTCCAAAATCTTCACAAAGGCAGCAGGAATGTCGCCCGGCAGCTTTCGAAAATCAATTGCAGCCCCCCCCCCCCCCCAATAAAAGAAATAAAGGCCTCAGGGGCAAATAAAACGCTCATTGAGGCCATTGTATAGAGTTTTCACAAACCCAGACATCACACATACCATCCGATATTCAGGAGGAAACATATACAACCATCCGCCAAGAGCCCACACATTGCTAACTCTTGGCGGATGTTTCCGAATCCGTCATAGGTACGCTTGGTTCTACATTTATCTGCCATCTACATCGCTTTCCGGCTGTTATCGTCCGTCGGTCGGCAACTTGCCTATCGTTTTGGGTTGACGGAACCCGCTACGCCTGCAACAATCCGGCAAACCATCTGCTCGACCATCAGACCATACCGACTCGGAATCTTAGGCTGATTCGGGATGATTTGTGTGCTGATGGGCATCCATCCTTCCACCGGAGTTGAGACAACGCACAGTGAACGTCAAGCAATCGGCATTATTCCACAACCACCTTTTTGCCTTGACTGATGTAGATGCCGCGCGGCAGTTTGCCGTCGTTCGAGGAAGCCGCGAGCCTGCCATCGAGGGTATGGACGGAGGTATCGGCACGGCGGAGGTCGGTTGCCGGCGTCCCGATGCCCGTTGTCCCGGTCACCTCATTGACGAGGTGCTTGCCGGTCTGTACCGCGTCGGTCGCGGCAGACACCTCAAAGAAGGAGGTGCGGCTGACATGTTCGACATCGACCGTCTGCGGTGAGCCTCCGGCGGTGCTGAAAACGAAGTTCACAAAGTCATCCGACGATTCCATGCGGTAGGTCTTCCGATACCAGTTCCTGCCCCCGATGACCGTTGTCGTTGTCACCTTGTCACCGGGCCATGAGCTGTTGGCAGGCGCATGGCCGCCATCACCGCCCCACGACCAGAAGTTCACGTCGTTCCATGCCACGGCATCGGTATTGACATAGATGTCGATATCGTGCGGTTGGAAGTCGCGCACCTCGTAAACGCGCGTCACCACATCGCCCACGACACCGTCTTTGAGGAGTGCCGCCTTGAAAGTCGTCGTTCCGACGGGGAAGTCAAAACGGTCGCCATCGGAAGCCACTGCCGACGAAGCGTCGGGATCGGGCCCGTCAATGGTGTAGACGATTTGTGCCGAGGGGTCACCGGTGACGGCCGTCACGATGGCCGTGGGCGGGCTGTCGTAGGTGCCGGACGGGAGATCCACCCATGCACAGTCGGCAGAGCGGTTGAGATAATACCGGTAATGGTGACCGGCCGCCACTGCCTTCCATTCGGAGTCGGGTGCATAGGAAGCGGCATCGGTACCGACAACAGCCAGCAACGGTGCCTTTTCACCCTCGGTGCGGACGGCAAGATAACCCGACGCGGCGGCATAGGCGGTATTGACTGCACTTGTGTTGGTGATGCCTGCCAAGTGTCGCACGTTGATCATCGTCTTGATGTCGCGCTTGTTGTCCATCCAGTGCTTGAGGAATACACAGGGCGTTCCGGGCATGGCAAGCATATAGGCGTTGGCGGCGAGGGTATCTTTGCGGATGGGGTCTTGCACCTGTGATGCCGAACGCATCTCGGTGTCATGGTTCTCGATGAAGGTCACGGCATAGCGTTGATAAGCCTTGTCGGCGGCAAGTCCGCCGGCGGCGAGGCGCGACCAGTTGCCCGAATTGATTGCATCGCGAACGGTATAACGGAAGGGGAAGTCGAAAGCCGCGCTCTGCACCACGCCATCCACCTTGGTGGCGTCGATCCATGCCTTGACTTTGGCAGCGTCGCCATCCCAGTATTCGCCCACGGAATAGGCGGGGCGGACAGCGGCATTATACAAACCGGTGAACTCGCCGGCATAGCCTTTGGTCATGTCGTAGCGGAAACCGGCATAGCCCATGTCATCGAGGAGCATGGAGAGGTAAGCCTTGACATTGGCCTGCACGTTGGTGCTGCGGTGATCGAGGTCGCGCATCCCGTTCCAGTCGTCACCGGTGTCGTTGTTGGCCGACAGAGGCCAGCCGTTGGCAGAGGCCCACTGGCGGGTGGCTCCGTTGTCGTCGTTGAGACACACGTCATCCGAAAAGAGTTGATAAGTGCGCCCTTTATATTCCTCGGCCGGGAAATCGAGCCAATGCGACAGCGTTTTGCGGTGGTTGATGACCACGTCGGCGATGGTGCCGATGCCTTTCTGCCTGAAAGCGGAAATGAGATTGAGCAACTCTTCCTTCGTACCGAAAGAACTGTTGTAGTCGTCAAACCAGTGGAGAGGGTCATAACCCATCGACAGTCCGCCACAGTTGCCGCTTTGCGGAATCCACACGAGCGAGAAGTAGTCGGCGAGTTCGTCGGCTTGCGCCTGCAGGCGTGTCCACTTGGTGGCATCGAACGAATCCCAGTAGAAGCCTTGCAGCATCACTCCACGTTCGCCGGCAGCCCATCCTTGGGCACGAACGGACAGGATGACGAGCATCAGAAAAAGGATGATGAGGTTGATTTTTTTCATGTTATATGGGTTTGAATGGTGATATTATCCTTGTTGATGGGGGAATGAATTGAGCGAAATGGTGGTAGCTATATCGCGTGCCACTATATGTTTTCACATCATCGGGTGACACGAAAGGACGTTTTTTCCGAGAACGAACGGCGACAACGTCAAACGATGATTCATGTTCTTTTTACCTTTCCCGACCGCTTCTCACTGCCAATCCTGCATATCGGTCGGTCTTATACTGACAAAGATAGTAAAAAAGGCGGTGTCATCACCGATGCAACCTTTCATTTTTTGCACTGTCCGTGCAACAACAAGCCTGTCTTTTGCACAATTCTGCTGATGCAACCCGAACCGGTCATGACAACGATGGTTTTACGTTCCCTCGTGCGCCTGACACTTTGCGGTCTGACTATCATACCCCATCGGGATGGAACGAAGCAGTAACGAGAGAACTTTTCCATGTCACCGGTAACAACCTGAAAAACAAAATCTTACAAAAACATGACAAATGCCTTTTCAAAAGGGGCTGTTTTGCGTTGTCATTCGGGCCCTTTTGAGGGATGAAAGTTGCCCTTTGACAGGGCGAAAGGGCAGGTTCTATGCGCGCACATTCTTGGTTTGGTTTGTTGATGAGCGACAACACAGTGTCAAAAGAAATCATTGACGAAGGTTACACCCCAAACGGTCATTGGAGCGTTTGTTATTAATTTTCTGTCGTTCATATCACTTTCCGTCCGGAATCCAATGACCGATTCGGGTTAAAGCACCGTGATGATGGGTGGACACACGGCTCATGTGTCTGTTTTCTGAAAGGGAATGGCTTGTTTACGGTGCGTGTTCATGCAGACATACAAGCCGTGCGTCCCCACATTTAGTTAAGTTTGACGGACATAAAAAATGGAGAGAGAGACTTCAACGGGGAAGTCTCTCTCTCCTATAGAATTCAAATAGTAAGTCGGAATTACTTATACATACCCGATCCGTCGCCGAACTTGAGGTAAGCCCGCTGGCCGGCTTTGACATTGACACGTTCCTGATCGCCTCCTTTTCCGCGGAAGTCGATGCGGTTGTACTTATTGACGATGAACTCGGTCTTCCACCAGTCGATGCCGTCGAGACGGATACACATTCTCACTTCACCGTCATTGGTGAAGGCAGGCGACACGAACTCGCCATCTTCTGTGGTCGGAACGGTGAACTTGTTGACATCGTTGTAGTCCCATTGGTTGCCCGCTGTGGCACCGAAGAGGTAGATGTCGGGATGTTGGAAGGTCACCTTCGGAGTGGCACCGGTCACCACTTTGATGAGATACCATCCGGCATTGGTGGCCGTGATGTTGCCGCCCGAGTTGGTGATGCCCACACCTGCGTTGTCGGTGATGGTGGCTTCCATGCCGAAGTCATTGCCCCAGCCGGCTTGCGGTGCAAACTTGAATTGCTCACCGGCATGGAGATAGATGATGGTCCAGAAGGTATCGGTGGTACTGTGAACCGGAACGAGGGCTTTCCATGTACCACCCCAATTGTAATGGTCGCCGGTGAGGAAGAGTTCGGGATCGTTCATGGCGGTCACGGTATAGGTTTTCTCGAGCAGATTGAAATCAAGACGATAGTACTTGCTTCCTGCCACGGGAGTGACCTTGAGGTTACCGCCTTCGTTGTCGAAACCTATCCTGCCTTCTTCGCCACTCTTGGCAGCGGTAATGCAGAGGTCTTGCCTGCCCAGTCCCGATAACGGTGTGAGTTTGAACTCGATGCCGTTGCCCACAACATCGGCAGGCAGGGTGATGCTGAATGCGGGATTGACATAGGGGTCGCCTCCACCGTTGGTCACTTCGTATGACTTGTCGCTGAAGTTCCACGCGTTGAGGGTTCCGGTGAGGTAATAGTGTTCTTCGAGCATGGGTGCATCGGGCTTGACACTGGCGGTTGTCGACCCCACGTTTTTCACCACGGTTCCGCCCACGTCGGTATAGCCTTTGACATCCAGAGGGATGTTCCTGAATACGGGACGCACGGTATAGAGGTCACCGACGGCCTGCGCCAGCTCGGAAGTCTTGACCCATCCGTTGCCATTGGCAGAGAGAGTGGCTTGTGCAGTCTTGTCGGTGTTGTAGAGCGTCACGTCGAAAGTGTTGCCCTTGACAGGGTCGGCGGTAACCACGGGCGCAAAGAGTTGCACGCTGTCGGTGGTCACCAGTGCCAGATCGATGTCGTTCACGGGTGCAAGCTGCATCGTGACAGTCTTGACATCTTCATCATGCGACTGCGGATCGGCCCAGTCGGTATATTCATCGGAACAGCTTGCCGCCAGCAAGACCAGCCCTATGGTATAAAAAATCTTCTTCATTTTCATGTTCATATTATATGAGGCGAGGGGCGGGCGAAGCCGAAACTCCGCCTGCCGTCACCGATTGTTATTTTTGATAGAACTGGAATGCTCCCGTGATGTCGTTGAACAATACGAGGTAAGAGCCGGCCTTGACGGCGATGTCGTTACCGGTGGTTGTCGAAACGGCGTAGGGGAAGGAATCGGCACCCCATTGGGTGTCGCCCGAAACGAACTTCACTCTACCGTTGTTGATGGTCACATCGGCACGCCAGATGTGGTTTTGGGCACCGGCATAGGTTTCAACGGGTGTCATCTCGATGCTGCCTCCGTCGACGGCATCGCCCACGAGCTTCATCGAGGCGAAGATGGCAGGTACGCCGTTATACTTCACCATCGAGCAGGTTTCGGACTTGGTGTCGAGCGTGACGGTGTAGATGCCTTCGGCACCGACCACGATATTGCCCGGATCGTCGCCGCCATTGCGGAGTACGAAGCCGGCGCAGATGCCGTAATCCCAGTTGCCCGGTGTCCGGACAATCTTGAACTCGCCTCCGGCAGGGAAGTAAGTGGTATACTCGACAACACCCTTACCGGTCACCTTGTCGTAGGCTTCGCCTGCCTTGACGAACATGGGGATGAGTCCGGCACCGATCGAACCTTGATCATTGCTCCATGTACCATTGCCGATACATCCGCCGACCATGTACCAAACCACGGGCAGGGCATCCTTGAGTTCCACGTAATAGGGATTGACTTGGAAGGCAACCGAGTTGGAGTAAATGGTCTGTCCGTTGAGCGTCGCCACGGCACGGGCATATACTTTCTGCACGTCGGGCACCTGTCCTTCCTCATATTGAGCCAGACGCTGCAGCACGGCGGCCAGTTTGCCGGCATCGACCTCGGCCTTGCATTCCTTGAAGACGGCATCGAAAGTTTCGTAGTCGGCTTTCAGTTTGCCGGTGGGATCGTTGAGGGCTTCGGAGGTCGAAACGACATACTTGTCGTTGAGCGAGAACTGAAGCCGGTATTCGGCAGCTGCCGGGAAGCCGTAATCGGGCTGTGACCACGTCATGGTGACCTGCGACGAGCGTGCGAGGTCTATCTCCTGAGCCGCGTAACTCGGTGTATTGAGCTTGAAGGTGGCCGGTTCCTGAAGCGTCGGGTTGTTGCTGAGGTCGTCATCGCACGATGCAAAGAGGCAGACCCCACAGACCAAAGTCAGAAAAGATTTGATGATAGTATTCATGTTCGTAAGCTTTTTTATTTGTAACCATTGTTCTGAACGATTCTGCCGCCGCTCGAAGAGAGTTCGTCGGTGGGGATGGCAAATACATTCTTGTAGGCTTCGAAGTCACGTCCTTCAAAGGTTCCGCCCTTCCATTGCCACTTGTAACCGTTGTTGCCGCCGAAGAAACCGAAGCGGACCAGCGTGGGACGGCGCAGGCCTTCAAAATAGAACTCGCGGCTCCATTCGTCGCAGAGGTCTTGGAGGCTGTAGCCTGCCTTCTGTTGTGCATTGGCTCTCTTGCGCAAAGCGTTGACGGCATCGGTGCCGGCTTGCGTGGTCGAACCGCCGTTGAGGCGTGCGGTGGCTTCGGCATAGTTGAGGTAGGCCTCGGCCTTGCGAAGCATAAAGAAGTCGGCATCGGCAAAGGTTGTGCTTGATGCGGCACTGCCGTCGCTCTTGAAATTGACGAACTTGGCCACCGAATAGCCGTTCTTGAAAGTACCTACGTCCTTGAGTTGGGCACCGTTGTCGAGGCTGCGGTCCTTACCCCAGAAGATGGCACGGTCGTCGTGGGCCTTCAAAGGCATTTCGTAAGAATTGACTTCGGGCACATCGCCGCCGGGGAAAAACTTGCGGATGAGGTCGGGACGGGCACGGTTGCCACCCCAAGCCTGACCCGACACACCGTTGGTTTGCGTGGGTGAAGAAGGATTGTTCATGTCGGTTGAGAAGGTGCTGGCGATGAGGAACAGCGAAGTACCCCAGCTGGTGGTTTTCAATCCGTCCTGCAGGATGGGGAAGATGGCTTCGGCCGAAGCGGCACTTTCACCATTGTCACCCATGAACAACATCTGATAGGCACTCCATCCGTTACGACCATTGGTGCTGAGCAGATAGCTTGAGTTCATCACCTTTTCGGCATAGTCGGCAGCTTTCTGCCATTGTGCGGTACCGGTGAATACCTCGGCATTGAGGTACAGGCGCGAGAGGAGCAGCCATGCGGCAGCCTTGTCCACACGTCCGTAACCAGCCTGTGCAGAGGTCTTGGGAGCGGCATCGGCCAGATCGGGTTCGATGGCGAGCAACTCTTTCTCCAAGAAGTCATACACCTGCTTGCGGGTGTACTGGGTTTTGTCGGCTTTCTTGTCGGTGAGCGCAAACGGAATGTTTCCGAAGGCATCGGCAAGCAGGTAGTATTGGAACGCGCGCAGGAAGCGGATTTCGGCCGTCATGCGTTTGTCATGGTCGCCGGCAACTTCTACATACTTGTTGCAATAGCTGATGCCGTTGATGAGACGGTAAAAGTAACCGCGCAACATGGGATGGGAAGCGTCGTACTGATTGAAGTTGAACTGGGCAATACCGTTGTCGCCCCATGCGCAGATGGCTTCGTCGGTCGTCAGCTCGTTGGCATTGAACATCTGGCGAACGAAGCCGGTGGTACCGCCGTCGAGACCGTCGATATCGGTATCTCCATTGGCTCCTCCGTTACCTGCCATTGCCAAATTGGCGTAGCACTTGTTGAAGAGCGCGTTGACATCCAATTCGTTTTCATTGTTGGGGTTGATATTTTCCACATCCAAATCGCCCGTACACGATGTCATTCCGAAAGCCAGCATGAGCATGATGGCCGGGAATATATGCTTAAATCTAAAATGTCTTTTCATTGTTTTGCTGTTTAATCATTTTGAATCAGAAGTTCAGGTTCACTCCGAAGATGAACGAAGTGGGACGAGGATAGATGTTGTTGTCGAAACCATTGGGAACCTCGGGGTCGATACCGTCATAGTCGGTGATGGTCAACACATTGGACACCGTTGCATAAACACGACCGTTGATGCCCTTGTAGCTGTTGCCCTTGAAGAGGTTGGCAAAGCTGTAACCCAAGGTGATGTTGTCGAGTTTGAGGAACGAGGCATTGTGTACATAATAGTCTGACAGCAAAGAAGCGTTTTCGTTGGTTTGCCAGTTGCGTTCCAATGCTTCTACAGGGCGGTTGCCCATGAAGTTAAGCGAGTTGCTCCAGACCTGTCCGGCACTCATGTTGCTGTTTTGGGCCATGAAGGCATCGAACACATAGTTGCCGATGTTGGCACGCATGGAGAAGCCCAGGTCCCAGTTCTTGTATTCCATTCGGGAGGCGAAGCCCATCGTGTATTTGGGTGCCGGGCTCTTGTAGAGATACTTGTCGGCGGTGCTGATCACGCCGTCGCCGTTGCGGTCGACCACGACATTCTCCAGAGGCTTGCCGTTCTTGTCGTACACTTGCTGGTAAACATAGAACGAGTTGATGGGATGGCCCACTTGGTTGTATTGCACATATTTGTCAATACCGATGATGTTGTCGGTGTTGGGAACGGGCGAACCGTCGGTCGACACACCGTTGAGGTCGGTAATCTTGTTTTGGTTGTAGGTGAAATTATAGTCCAAGGTCCAGAAGAAGTCTCTGCTGCGGATAGCCTTCCAGCTCAATGCCAGTTCGACACCGGTATTCTTGAGCGAACCGATATTCTGCCAAGCGTTGTTGCGCATCATGACGAAAGCCTCTACGGGAGCATAGTTCAAGAGGTCGTCGGTCTTGCGATAGTACCAGTCGACGCTACCGGTGAGGCGTTGGTCGAAGACACCGAAGTCGAGACCTATATTATAAGTGGTGGTGGTTTCCCACTTCAAATCGGGCGTATAGTTGGACGGACGATAGAGAGTACCGTCGTCGAGGAGCGGATAGTAGCTGTCCGAACCGGTGTTGCGTTCATAAAGCAAGAGCCAGTTGAAGTCGTTGATCTTGTCGCCGGCCTGCTGACCGGTCATACCGTAACCCAAGCGGAGCTTCAGATCAGAGAGCCAATTGATGTCCTTGAAAACGTTTTCTTCATTGATTTTCCATGCGAAAGCCACAGAAGGATAGAGTTTCCAGTGATCCTTGAAGCGCGAAGTACCGTCTTCACGAACAGTGGCGGTGAGGTAGTAGCGATCCATCAGGCTCCAGTTGGCACGTCCGAAGAACGAAACGAGGTAGCTCTCGGTCTTGAAACGATAGGGTTGGTGGGGCAGTTCCTTGCCGGCATTGAGGGTGTGGGTGGAAGGATACACACCTACATAATCACTGTTTTGACTGCGCCAGAAGTGTTGCCACTCGTAACCTGCCATGATATCGAAGTGATTCTTGTAACGATCGTTGAAGTCTTTGAAGTATTGCGCGTAAGCACTGAGCGACAAGTTGCGCTTCAAGATGCTTTCATATCCGTTGCTACCATAATAGATAGAGGTGGGAGAGAAAGGAGCAACTTCCTTGTATTGCGTACCTTTGGAGATGTCGGCACCCAGTGTGGCGTGCAAACGGAGATCTTCGAAACCATGAACCTTGTAGTCGATGTCGGCACTACCGATGAAAGTACGGCTGTATGCCGGCTCGCGATGGCCTTCGAGGATGGACAGGGGATTCTTGGTCGCGTTGGTGTTGTAGCTGAAAGGCCACGTGGGGTCACCGTCGATACCGTTGGTAGTCCATTGGAAGAAACCGCCGAAGTTTTGCAGCGTCTGCCCCATCACCGACTGACCGGTGGCAGGATTGACCAACAGTCCTTGGTGATAAACCGAAGTATAGGCGTAGGGATCTTGTGTGGGGTCCATCGAAACGGCATTGCCCACCACGGCTCTCACATCGGTATGATTGGTCTTGGCCCACATACCTTTGGCGTTGAGGTTAAGGGTGAGGTGGTCATCAAAGAATGAAGGATTGAGGTTCAAAGCACCGGTGATGCGCTGGAAACCCGTGTTCTTCAAGATACCCTGCTGGTCTGTATAACCAAGACTGAGACGATAGGGAAGATTCTTGAGTGCACCCGACACAGTCACGTTGTGGTCGTGGCTGACGGCAGTGCGGTAGATGAGGTCTTGCCAGTCGGTGTTGGCAGTACCCAAAGCGCGGTAAGCGTCGCTGTTGGTTCCGTAGAGACCTTCGATAAACGAGCGATATTGGTTACCGTCCATCACGTCGATGGTCTTGCGCTTGATACCGGCAGTCACCGATCCCGAGTAAGATACGGTGGGAGCCATGCCCTTTCTGCCTTTCTTGGTGGTGATGATGATGACACCGTTGGAACCTCTCGAACCGTAGATGGCGGTAGCCGAAGCATCTTTGAGAACGTTGAACGACTCGATGTCCTGCGGATTGATCATCGCCAAGGGATTGGAAAGACCTTTCACGCCATTGTTGTCCATCGCCATTCCGTCAATGACAATGAGCGGGTCGTTGCTGGCATTGAGCGACGAACCGCCACGAATGCGGATCTGAGCACCGGCACCGGGAGCACCGTCGTTGGAGATGACGCTCACACCGGCAATCTTTCCGCTGATCAGGTCTTGGGGATTGACAACGAGACCTTTGTTCTTGCTGTCGGGTTTCATGGCGGTTACCGAACCCGTCAGGTCTGATTTCTTCACAGCACCATAACCGATGACAACAACTTCGCCAATCGATTTGGAGTCTTCTTCCAAGGTAATCACCACGTTTGGAGCGGCTTTTACCTGCTGGTTCTTATATCCGATGTACGTCACATCGAGTGTTGCATCGGCGTTTGCACTGATACTGAAGTTGCCATCAATATCCGTCATCACGCCTCCGGTGACTCCGACAACACGGATTGTTGCACCGATAATCGGTTCGCCGGTGGCATCCTTCACGTGCCCACTGACAGTTATTTGCTGCGCAAAAGCACTGACTGAAAGGAAAATCCCGCATAGAAGGGATAGAATCCTGTAACGGATTCCGGGTTTAACCTGCTTCATCATTGTTTGTTTAAGATTGTTATTAAAATGAATTATTAAAATTTCTTCGATAGGTTAGTCACGCCGAAAGGGCGCATTGTTGCTGCAAAATTAAATTTATTACACATAGGTAGCACGTTTTTAATGCAAAAAATCCAATACGTATTGCGCAAACGCTTGCATTGCCATTCCTTAACTAATCCATAAAGAAAGAATTTCTGTTGCATAATTTGTTTATCTTTGTAATTGCAAAGACATTACGACGCTTTTAAGGAAACGAGAAAAGCTATCTGAATCCGATGCCAACAACCCAAGAAAATCATCAAACAATTCGATATGAAAGAAGAAACTCCCATCACGATGAAAGATATTGCACAGGCACTTGGCGTGTCTGTGGCAACGGTTTCGCGCGCACTGAAAGATAGTCCGCGCATCAGCGAGGAGCGGCGTGCAGCAATCAAGGCCTACGCCGAATCACATAATTTCTTCCCTAACGCCATGGCTGCTTCGTTGCGTAACAACCGAATGAAGCCCAGAAAAGTCATCGGTGTCATCGTGCCACAGCTCAATCACTATTATTTTTCGTCGATTTTGAGCGGCATTGAAGAAGAGGCTTCCGCCCGAGGATACCGGTTGATGGTTGCACAAAGCAACGAAAATTATCTCCGCGAAGTAGGTATCTGCCAGTCTTTTTACGAGAACAAGGTGGCAGGCGTCATCGTTTCGCAAGCCAAAGACACCATGCAGTACGAGCATTTCCAAAAGTTGTTGGATCTGGGCATGCCGTTAGTATTCTACGACCGGATATGTACGGGCATCAATGCCAACCGCGTTGTGGTCGATGATTATATGGGAGCGTACACTGCCGTGAGCCATCTCATTGACACGGGCTGCAGGAACATCGCCTACTACGGGTCGACGATGCGCCTCGAGATTTCAAAAAACAGATTCAACGGCTATCGCGATGCACTCCTCAAGAACGGCCTGACATTTGACGAAAGACTCGTGCGCTACTGCGACAACCGCACCGATGCCGAGATGATCACACCCGATGTCATGGCACTCGACACACCGCCCGATGCCTTTTTTGCCGTCAATGACGACACGGCCATCGGCATATTATATACGGTGAAACGTATGGGTTACCGTGTACCCGAAGACATTTCGATTTGCGGTTTTACCAACGGCGAACGGGCAACAGCGTGCGAACCCATGCTGACCACGGTCGAACAACGCGGCAAAATTGTCGGCGAAGAGGCTGCCAACATCCTGATTGGACAGGTGGAAGGGCTGTTCCCGGCCGACAAAATCGAAAAGCGGGTGGTGCGGACCCGACTCATCGTGAGAGGAACCACCCGATAAACAGCCTTCCAGAAAACAGGATTACATCCATCAGACTCACCCTTTCAACAACCATCAAGGCAGAAGAACAAACCCGGCAGCGGCAAGCCGCAAGGGCGTGTGCCGCCATACACATGCCGTTTCAAGCATTCTTCAAAGCCTTTCCAAGCACGAATCAACATGAACTACAACCTGAAGAACAAACCCGACATGTCGTTTTGGAACCTGTGGAATCTTAGTTTCGGATTCTTCGGTGTACAAATTGCTTATGCACTTCAGAGTGCAAACATCACCCGAATATTCGCCACACTCGGTGCCGATCCCCATTCCTTAAGCTATTTTTGGATACTTCCACCTTTAATGGGTATCATCGTCCAACCCATCGTGGGTACTCTTTCGGACAAGACATGGACGCGTTTCGGTCGTCGTATACCTTATCTATTTATAGGAGCAGCCTGCTCGGTACTCGTGATGTGCCTTCTTCCCAATGCCGGTTCGTTCGGAATGGCGGTGTCTACTGCCATGATTTTCGGCTTGGTGGCACTCATGTTTCTCGATACAAGCATCAACATGGCGATGCAACCGTTCAAAATGCTCGTGGGCGACATGGTGAACGAGAAGCAGAAAGGACTGGCTTACAGCATCCAAAGCTTCCTGTGCAATGCCGGTTCGGTGGCGGGTTTCATCTTTCCTTTTGTCTTTACTGCCATCGGCATTTCCAACAAAGCCCCCAAAGGCATCGTGCCCGACTCGGTGATCTGGTCGTTTTACATCGGTGCTGCCATACTGATACTCTGCGTCATCTACACTACCATAAAAGTCAAGGAATGGAATCCGCAGGATTATGCAGCCTACAACGGCTTGTCCAAGCCTCTCAATGAAGAGAAAGTCAATATCATCCACTTGCTGAAGAAAGCCCCCGCCACCTTTTGGCAAGTGGGATTGGTACAGTTTTTCTGCTGGGCAGCCTTCATGTATATGTGGACTTACACCAACGGAGCAATCGCTGCCACGTGTTGGGGTGTGGACATGAGTTTGGCCGATGCGGCCAAAACATCCGATTATCAGGTGGCAGGCAACTGGGTGGGCATCCTCTACGCCGTACAAGCCTTGGGCAGTGTGGCATGGGCTGTGGTTCTTCCACGCTTCAAGAACCGTAAGTTTGCCTACGCACTGAGCCTTGTGTTGGGCGGCATCGGCTTTGCCACCGTTCCTCTTTTCAGCAATCAGTATATGCAGTTTGTTCCCTTCCTGCTCATCGGCTGTGCATGGGCAGCCATCCTCGCCATGCCTTTTGCCATGGTCACCAACGCCCTTCAGGGTCGCGGACACATGGGAGTTTACCTCGGATTGTTCAACGGCACCATCTGTGTTCCCCAGATTGTGGCTGCCCTTCTGGGTGGCATCATCCTGGGTTTGGTGGGTTCGGTGCAGACCAACATGATGGTTGTGGCGGGCGTACTGCTGTTTCTGGGTGCCGCCAGCGTGTTCTTCATCCGTGAAACCAAGACACAAGAGGTTGAGGCATAACCATTCAGTCCGACAACCAATCGGGTTCCACTCGGACTCACGGCCGATTGGGACTTGCGAAACCATGACGACAACACTCCTACATGGCGGTGTCAGTCGGTCATTCGTAGGCGACATTCCGCCTTTATGTCCCGAAGAAGAACACCCGAAGCATTGCGGCATTTGAAAAAAATATAGTACATTTGCAACCAAAACAAACTGCCCCAACCCATCAAGAAATGAATACACCGTCTGTCTCGCGCAAAGCCATCCACCGGGAAATTCGCGATTACCTCATGATAACCATTGCCATGCTGTCCTATTGTATCGGCTGGTCGGTCTTTCTGCTCCCCAACAACATCACTACCGGCGGTGTACCCGGCATCGCTTCCATCCTCGAATGGAGTGTGCTGAAGATACCTGCACAGGTCACTTACTTCACCATCAACATCATTTTGCTGGCGGTTGCCCTGAAGGTCTTGGGCTGGCGGTTTTGCGTGAAGACGGTTTTCGGTGTGACGGTACTCACCTTGTCGCTGTCGCTCACGCGTGATTTTGCCGCTTCGCTGTCGCTGTTGCGCGACCAGCCTTTCATGGCGTGCATCATCGGATCCGTGTTTTGCGGTTGCGGCGTGGGACTGGGTCTCGCCTCCAACGGCAGTGCCGGCGGCACCGACATCGTGGCTGCTGTCATCAACAAGTACCGCGACATCTCCTTGGGTCACGTCATTATGATCTGTGACATCGTCATCATCACCTCCAGCTACGTTGTTCTGAAAGATTGGGAACGTGTCATCTTCGGCTACGTGGTACTCTATGTCACCGCCTTCTGTATCGATCAGGTCATTCATTCCATGCACCGATCCATCCAGTTCTTCATCATTTCCGAGAAATACGATGAAATATCCCGCCGCATCAACAATGAAACCCGTCGCGGCTGCACCAGGCTCGAAGCCCAAGGAGCCTATACGGGCAATGCGTCGAAAGTGCTTTTCGTGCTTGCCAGACAAAGAGAATACAAACGAATCATGCAGATCATCCACGATTGCGACCCGGCCGCCTTCGTTTCTCTCAGTTCCGTAACAGGCGTTTATGGCGAAGGCTTTGACCGTATGAAAGTCAAACACCGTACCGTCAAGCCATCGACCGACGGTAACTTGGCCGACAAGGTCTGATGTCTGCCGCCCTTTCTCCTCCGCACAGGCTGTGCAACGACTTCGACATTTCATTTTCATGACCACTTTTCGGATGACTCCCGGGAAATTATAGTCCATTGACGAACAATTCGTTATATGCACGGCTTGTTTGCTTTTTTGCAGCCTGCCCGTTCAAGATGTAACACAAATGTAATATCTTTTACAATCGACGAAATGGAATTTTTCCGTAATTTTGCAAGAGATTAGAGCGGTTTCGGATGCGGAATTCAACGTCCCGTACCATTGAAAGGATGCCTTGTGGCACACCGTTCACCCTTGTCGGACATGCGTTCCGGCACTTGTTAAACAATTGGCAGATGATAGATTCTACACCTTTGCGACCGTTTGTCCCTTTTTTGGCTTCGCTCTTTCCTGCTTGCTGCTTTTCAGACAGGCATGATGCTGCCGCTTTCTCCGACAAACGCTCATTCTTTCGCAAGGTGGCCGACATTTACCGTACCTCCATCGGGCTTCATTCCTGTCGCTCGTGTCACCGAGATAACTTCACTTCACAAAAAACAATATGTCTATTACGATTATCTTGAAGCTCATCGGAGCATTGGCGTTACTCATCTACGGCATGAAAGTGATGAGCGAAGCCCTGCAAAAGATGGCAGGTCCACAACTGCGCCACATCTTGGGAGCCATGACCACCAACCGTTTCACGGGTGTTCTCACCGGCATGCTCATCACAGTGGCGGTTCAGTCCTCCAGTGCCACCACCGTCATGACGGTGTCTTTTGTCAACGCCGGACTGCTGACGTTGGCACAATCCATTTCAGTCATCATGGGTTCCAACATCGGAACCACGCTAACGGCATGGATCATGTCTGCCGGTTTTTCGCTCAACATCACCGACTTCGTGTGGCCCGCCTTCCTCATCGGCATCATGTTGATATATTCCAAGCGCCATCGCTACCTCGGTGACTTTCTTTACGGCGTGGCATTCATGTTTTTCTCGCTGGGCGTTCTGAGCCAGACGGGCAAGGAGATGGACCTCGGCCATAATCAAGATCTCATCGACTTCTTTGCCTCTTTCAATCCCGACAGCTATCTCACCATCATCATTTTCCTTGTCATCGGCACACTGCTCACCTGCATTGTCCAATCGTCGGCTGCGCTGATGGCCATCACGATGGTGTTGTGTACCAGTGGTGTGCTGCCCATTTATCAGGGTGTGGCACTCGTCATGGGTGAAAACATCGGCACCACGCTCACCGCCAATCTTGCAGCCCTCACCGGAAACACACAGGCACGGCGTGCAGCGATGGCTCACTTGGTATTCAATATCTTCGGTGTGATGTGGATTTTGTGCGTACTCTATCCCTTTGTCAACATCTGCTGCAACGTCGTCGGCTTCGATCCCACCTCGAACAAGCATCCCGATCCCGTACACCTCTCGTTTGCACTGGCTGCCTTTCACACCGCTTTCAACATCACCAACACCGCCATCCTCATCTGGTTCATTCCCCAAATAGAACGCGTAGTGTGCTGGATTGTCAAACCCGGCAAGAACGATGAGGATGAAGAGTTCCGCCTACGTTACATTCAGGGAGGTATCATGGAAACTCCCGAGTTGTCGGTACTCGAAGCCCAAAAGGAAATATCGCTCTTTACCGACCGCATACAGCGCATGTACGGCATGGTGAGAGAACTCCTCGTGGAACGCGACGAAACACGCTTTGCCAAGGCTTACGCCCGCATCGAAAAATACGAAGGCATCAGCGACAACATGGAAATAGAGATTGCGAAGTATCTCGAGAAGGTGAGCGATGCGCATCTGAGCGACGAGACCAAAGCCAAGATACGTGCCATGCTCCGCGAAATCAGCGAAATAGAAAGTATCGGCGACAGCTGTTACAACATTGCCCGCATCATCAGCCGCAAAGAAACGGGCAAAGAAGATTTCACCGAACAACAATATGACTGCATCAAGCAGATGATGGAGCTTGCCGATGAGGCACTTTCACAAATGGCGATGATGCTCAAGGGCAGAAAAGAGAATATCGATGTCACCCGCTCGTTCAACATCGAGAACGAAATCAACCGCTATCGCAACCAACTCAAGAGCCAAAACATCACCAATGTCAATGAGCACCGGTACACCTACACCATAGGAACTTACTTCATGGACATCATCAACGAGTGCGAAAAACTGGCGGACTATGTGCTCAATGTAGTCGAAGCAAGAGTGGGAAGCAAGAAACCCGACTAACCCAACACCACGTCGAGTACCATCATCAGGGCGAAACCGACCGCGAAACCTATCGTTCCGAGATTGGAGTGTTCGCCTTCCGATGCCTCGGGTATCAGCTCCTCGACCACCACATACAGCATGGCTCCTGCGGCAAATGCCAACATATAGGGCATGGCAGGAGCCAACCACGCTGCCAGCAGAATCACCAAAATGCCTCCCAACGGCTCGACCACACCACTCAGCGTGCCGATCACGAACGACCGCATACGCGAATTGCCAGCGGCACGCATGGGCATTGACACCACCGCACCTTCGGGAATGTTCTGAATGGCAATGCCCAGCGACATCGTCAAGGCAGCAACCATCGGTATCTCCATGCCGTCCTGCAACGCCCCTGCCAGCAAAATGCCCACCGCCATGCCTTCGGGCAGGTTGTGAATCGTCACGGCCAAAACCAGCATCGTAGTGCGCGACAAGTGCGAACGGGGACCTTCGGGACGATTGTCACCGATGTGTAGATGAGGTGTCACATAGTCCAAGAACAACAAGAAACCCACACCCAGCAGGAAACCCACCACCGCAGGCATCACCGCCCATTTGCCTTGGTCGGCAGAAACGTCCATGCTCGGAATGAGCAACGACCACACTGAGGCGGCAACCATGACACCCGAAGCAAAGCCCAACAAGGCTTTCTGAAGCAAAACGGGCATCTCCTTGCGCATGAAAAACACAAAGGCCGATCCGATGACAGTACCCAGAAAGGGTAACAACAGTCCTAAAAAAACAGCATCCATACTTTCTTTTTTTATTGATTTGACCAAAAACGGTCACCAGACCGCGCAGAATTATATTTCCGGTTTAGCCCAAACCTTCTTTTCAAGCGCAAATATAGCAAGATTCACACGTTCTGCCAAAAGTAGCGACCTGTTCTATGCAAGAGTTGATACCGAAAATATAGGCGCAAAGATAAGGCGACCGACTCGAACCATACCGACCCGGTCGCCTTTCTTCAACCCAAATCGTTCACGGAAACCGAATCTGGGTTGTTCGATTGCCAATCGGCAGACAGACACCGACAAGAGAACGAAAAATGTCGTAAGATCTTGAACCAGGAAGCCTGATGACCTATTGGGAATATCGTCCACATCCGTCTGTATGAACAAACCATTGGGTTCACCAAACAGAATTGCATCACGGCTTTTATTATTCTCTTATCACTTTCTTTCCGTTTTCAACGACTATACCTTTTTGTATACTTGACACGTCTGTTATTTGTTTCCCGTCTATTGTGTAGAAATTCTTTTTATGGTTCTCTTGTTCTGATAAACGCGTCGATGTTATCCCATCGGTTCCTTCTACAAAGAATGTCTCCGGATGCACAATGAAACAGTTGCCCACGACATGGTATACAGCATTCACATAACCTTGTTTGCCTATTAGTTTTTCAAGATCAATTCCATATTTGAAGTGATCTGTCAGTATTATATAAGTATCGCCATCCCTTAAAACATAGTTGCCATACCTTCCTTTTTCAATTTGACCAAATAATCTGAAATATCCAAACAAATCTGTGGTCGAAATGTCTTTTATTTTCTTATTGACAGGCGCGATGTCGGCTTGATTATCTTCTATGACTAAATCTTCAGAACCTGTAAATCCAAAGAAACCCGCTCGGGTATCACAAAAGAGTGAACCTGATGTAATCACGCTGCCCCTGTTGATCATGCCTGCCATTTTTCTTAAACCATCATGTAACAATAGACCTTGTTTCCCATCCCAGAGAAAATAAGCATTGCCCAATGAGTTAATTACTTGAATTTTATAACCATCTTTTATCTCAAGCTTAGTACTTGTCAGGCATTTCTTCAGGTCGGCAATACTATAAACCACATCAGAACTGATGTTTGATTCTTGTGTAAAAGGTTTATCATCAGGTGTAAAAGCGTTGGTTTGATATGGCCAAAGATAGTTGGCAATTTCACCTTGATAGAACATTGCTCTCAGTGTTCCATGACTTGATATACCGGGCAATAACTGATGAAAAATATCTTCCAGGCTAAACACTACCCCATCGTCAGATATGAATTGCAAACGATCAAGGTTGTAGACTCCATTTATTTCATACAGACCAAATTTGTTATATACCCCATTTTCGACTATATCCTTCCCTGTTGCTTGTAATGGCACGAGGGGAGCATTTGTTCCAATGGTTATTTCTCCATCGGCATTGTAAACATCCCAATACTTATATTCCCACTCTCCGGACAAAGTCCCGTTAACAAAATCACCGACTTTTAGATCATTAATCGGCCAGGATGGCAAGATGTCATTAAATAAAAACAATCCGTCTTTACCATCCCATAAATAAGTCCCGCCGACATTACCCGTATCATTTCTTTCCAACATCGCAACTTGTACCGTATTGGGCTGGAAAGTGATGGTAAAATGTGTATTTGAGGTAAGTCGTTTGATCTCACCAATGGTTGAGAAATTTTGTGCATTGATGACGACATTCACACTTGCTCCCAACAATAGTGTTAGGATGTATTTGATTATATTATTCCTATACATAATAGTATTCATGATATTTGTTTAATATGTTTCATCATAAAATCCTCGAATTTCCATCCATAGGATATGCCATCTTTTATATGGTCTTTGTGCTGATGATTGCAGATTTGAAGAAATGTCTCTGTTAGTTTCTCCACTATAGGAGACATTTCTTCATTGTGAGCAGCTGCTTCTTTGTCGGAAATGATATCAACGAATAACTTTAACCGGAGCGCAATTTCCGATTTTTACCAACAAAGGTTCGTTTGACGGAATGTCAAAAACGTTTGTCCCCTTTTCTATGACGGATTTATAAAGACATCTGCCATTGAAGTCAAAAATCGAGATGCTCTGCCCGATATTATCATCAGCAGTTATTCCGATCTCCGAATCACAATAGTTAATTTTGATTTTGGGGAAATCTTTATCAAGACTGTTTCTCTCTATATGATCAGGTGTTTGCGGATCATAATACAAACTAAGATAGTAATAACTCTGGTTTTGCACAAAAACAAGTCCGCATGTAGCCTTCGTTTGATTATCTTGATTATACATCTGCCATTGTCCCGTTTCCGGATCAAGCCCCATCTCCCTGAATCCTTTTTCTTTTAACAGTTTACAAATCGGTGAAATGACAGGGGTCTTGATGCGTTCCCATGAAGATACAATCATATCGGATGCTATTAATTCGTCTTGGGAATTGAAATAGAGCATTGATAAAGGAAATTCGAAATTGTCTGTCAGAAACACTTCAACGCCTTTATGAGCCTCTTCACTTACCAAAGGGTGCATCTTCCAATAGTTTTCGGTAAAATTTTGATGACCAATGGATTCTTCCATTCTCACGGCCTCGTGTTTACTTGTTCCCCAAGCAATGTTGATAGGAGGTATTTGTGGTACCGCATAGTCGTCCACTTTTACTCGGAAAGTAACCTCATCAAGGATATTATTTTCGTCAAATGCATTAAGGGAACCATCCAATGAACCGGCAATGATCATCTTTATATTTGCCTCTCCACTTGCAACCGTCTTGAATGAATTCCCCCAAGATGCCACAACATTCTCATTATCCGATTGATATTTTACAACAAAACGGTTCTTCGCATTGACATAATCTGTCAATTTCCCATTATAATGTTTGATAAACATTCTGTAGTAAGCATTTTGCGGTACTGTGACTTCATCAGCGATCAACATGCAATTGTCAACAACTGAATCTGATGCTATGGTATCAGAGGGAAGAGGAAATCCGTCATTGATATCGTCTGAACGCATCCACGGACCTTTTCTCCCATTGTTTAGCAAGTTCATGAATGTATCATTCTTCATTTCTTGTGTTGTTTTTCCTGTGGCACCTTGCACCTCGTCTGTATATTTTTCGCGACAATAATAACTGTTGACAATATGGATGGCTGACATTTCACCTGTAACGGGTAATGTTATCGGATGCACGTTATCAAAGCAGTCCAAGTCGCCATTGTTGTAGCAATTATAAACATCAAGAGGTCCGAATGATGAAGGAGACAATAGTGCCACGATACCACCGACATTGCTTGGTGAAGTAATCTTCCCAAAATTGGCACAATCTTTGACGGAAACACTTCCGGCGTCTTCTACCAGTCCGACAATTCCACCGACAATTCCCGCATTTGACGTTAAGTCTCCATAATTCACGCATCGTTTAATGACATTACCTTTTATACCACAACTGGCCAAAATTCCTGCAACCCCCATTCCTATTGCAGATATTTTAGCATGTGAAGAACAGTCGCTTATCATCACAGAGTCTCCAAACACTCCACACACAATGCCTGCGGCATAGGCCTGGTGTGTACTGTTGATTATTACATTCTTGCCCAAATGACAATTTGAGATGGTACCCCCCAATACAGCTGCAACAAATCCGGCCGTGAGTGCATCAGATTGGATTGAACTGTCGTCTATGTTAAGATTCTTAATCGTGGCACCTTGAATAACACCAAATAACGCGCCCCCTATTTCTTCTTTTCCTTTGAACGACATTCGGAGGTTGGTGATGGTATGCCCGTCTCCATCAAAAGTTCCACAAAAGGCTTTAATTGCCGTTCCATCTGATCCGAAATTGTTACCAATCGGCAAGATCTTCGTGATCTCAGACATATCTATATCTGTAGTCATTTTGAAAAATTTGCCATCATAGGTATATTTATCGTTCACAGCCTCAGACAAATCAACCATGTCTGTAGCTGTTGTGATCAGATAAGGTTCTTCTTTTGTGCCTTTCCCACCACTATAGCCATAATCGCCAGGCTTTCGAAGACCGATGCCCGAAAGAGTTATGAAACTTTCGGTTTCCCCCGATTGAAGCGTTATGGTAGTCTTATATGTGCCATAACCGGCTGGCATGAAACTTATGTCAAATGAATCATCATTCTCTCCATTTTGTACTGCAAGTTCTGTCCTTGACAAACTGAAAGAAGGATTATCATCCATCATAAGTTTGATGGGAGATGTTAAGTTCTTATATAAAAGTTTGCAAGTAATTGTTTTGGTTTCTCCTTTATATACCTCTCCAAAATCTATTTTATTTTCCACAACATCAATGAAAGGTGCATTTGGATCGACCATCGATGCGTCCGTGATTGACATGTCGTCGATGTTAAAAATCGCCGTAAATCCCAGATCTTTCCATTGAAAGACTCCATAATCTTCCCGTACAATCCGTATGCGGACATTATTCTTGTTGACTTTCGCCTCAAAACTTTGCACCTCCATTGTCGGAGTAAATGGTTTGCCGATGGTTTGCCAATGCAATCCGTCATCTTCCGTCATCTGAACAATCCATGTCGTTTGGCTTTCTTTTTCTCTTTCATAGGCTCTATAATCAAATGAAATCACACCTATGCCACCCTCTTTGTTGTTTTTCATTTCTACGTATGGCATATCATTCATGGACGCTTTTGTGCCATAAATACGCATGGAACCTTTGCCGTTGACATAATCCATACGGTCGTCATTGTTTCTAACACAATATATCTTCCATATCATGTTATTCCATTTTACTTCTCGGTGTTCATGAAACAATTTACCGATGTCCGTTTTGGCCGTTTCAAAATCATAGCTCCAATCTTCTGCCGCAACCGGAAGAATACATAGAAAAGACATGATTAAGAGACTAACCGTTTTAATTGATCTTTTCATAATAGAATATTTTGATTAAATAATTGTTTTAAGAGACTTCTTCAAGATTGGTTTTTACATCATATTTTTCTTAGGTCTTGATAAACCGGAATACTATCATTATTGACGATCATGGTACTGTTTGAAGATCAGGTCTACCTAATTGTGATATTTGTCCGCTAAGCATTGTAGTTTGTTTTAAGACAGCAAAAACTTCTTATTTATGTTATTTGTTGCCATACACGATTACCAATTTTAACGAATATATCATCTAACGCTTCGCAAATATAACAAAATAAATTAACAAACACAACATATATATATATATTCAACAATGAATGCAACCAGAAAGATTGGATGGATATATAAAATTACTTGTCGAAACAAGTAAGTCAGAAGTTTTATCTTGTAAACCTCCTCCCCTATGGATCATTTGTATTCTCCGGTAATGGTACTGAAGTTTCCATGGACATCAAGCCTGAAGTCTTCATCCATTATCCCACATCGGTTTTCTCACTTTCTGAAGCAGGAGAGAAATATGAAAGGATACTTAGAAAGGTATCCTGAGACAACGCTTATCGGAGTAAATGATAGAAGCGGGAGAGAAAGAAAAAGGAGAAAGAAGGTTGACAGAAAGGGTAACCCGAAACAGCAAAGAAAGATAAGTCCCAACCAGAAACCGAACCAAGATTGTTCGATTGGCAATCGAACAAATTCTCGGTTAAACGTACCGGTTCATCGAAAAAGAGCTGTTATCATAATTAGTCGTCCCTTAAAAAGAGATGCTAAGAGAGAGGTCATTGATGAATCAATTCCCGCTTAGCGTCTCTTTTTAAGGGACGACTACATAACAAGTCAGAAAAGGAGGGAAAATACAGAGAAGAATAAAAAGCACGCGTTCCGAGCCTTCTCCGCTCTGAACGCGTGCTTTTTGTCATGTCGGTCGATTATCGTACTTAGAGCGATACACGCTTCTTCACACCACGGCTTTCATTGCTCATCCGATCGAGTGCCGTCACGACATAAGTGACCTTACCCGACCGCTGCATCTGCGGCAGTTTGTAGAAGGTATTGGCGGTGACAGTAACGATTTTCGTGGCATCATCGAGGTCAATCGTCTCATTGGCACCGAAACGGTACACCACATAGCGCACCGCCTCATCAAGCGGATGTTTGGCTTTGGGAGGTGTCCAAAACAACACTTTATCGTTGTCGATGTCGAGCACTGTCACTTTTCGGGGTTTCTTGGGAGCTTTATCGTCGATGAAAGGCATCCGCGGCGGCAGAGCCGGCGTGCGCCAATAGGCAGTACGGAGAGCCGCACCATAGTTTCCAACGTTATCGACTACCGCCTTGGCATACCACAACACCGTTCCGTTCACATTGCGCATCCGGGCATGGAGGCGTCGCTTGGCAGCAAGCTGGTGACTCGCCTTATTGCCGGGATCGGGATATTTGACGGTACGTTCCACGTCTTCACCTATATATAAATGTCGCGCTCCGGCATATTTGTTCCACCATGTAATGAGCGTTTCGTAGTCGGCTGCGGGATGTCCTATCTGCCAATAGATTTGCGGAACGACATAATCCACCCATCCGTTGTTGACCCACAACAACACGTCAGCATAGAGGTCGTCGTAGTTTTGCAGCCCCGAAGTGGCACTGCCGATATTGGGTGCAGTCTTCTGATTGCGGTAAATGCCAAAGGGCGACACCCCGAATTTCACCCAAGGCTTACGCTGATGGATGGTTTGGCCCAACTGTCTGATAAAGACATTGACATTGTCACGACGCCAATCCCCGCGATCTCTGAAACCATTGTTATATTTCTTGAAAGTCTCATTGTCGGGGATAGCTTGTCCCGGAGCCGGGTACGGATAGAAATAATCGTCGATATGGAGTCCGTCGATGTCGTAACGGCTCACGATGTCATCGACGACCCGGCAGATGTAATTGCGGTTTTCGGGGATACCCGGGTCAAGAATGAGCTGCCCGTCATAGGAAAAGGCAAGGTCGGGACGACGCATGCCGATATGCGAGGCTGCAAGCTGCCGGGTATTCTTGGTACGGGCACGATAGGGATTGATCCACGCGTGGAGTTCCATTCCGCGGCTGTGACATTGCTCGATCATCCATTGCAGGGGATCCCAATAAGGATTCGGGGCAACACCTTGCTTGCCGGTCAGGAACCGGCTCCACGGTTCGAGGCTGCTCTGATAGAGTGCATCGCACTCCGGCCGTACTTGAAAGATGATGGCATTCACGCCGTCTCTGCGCAACTCGTCAAGCTGTCCGGCAAGCGTCTGTTTCATGGTTTGGGTGGAAAGACCCTGAAATTGTCCGTTGACACATTGTATCCATGCTCCCCTGAATTCACGTTTGGGATTGTTTCCGGCCATGACATGGTCGGGGGTTAAAAAACCGAAGGTAGTCAGAAGAGTGAGCAACGCGGTAATGATAAGGTGATTCATGTAAGTAGAGTATGATAAATAGTGATGCGAAGATAGGTAAAATATATTGAAATACAAAGGAAAGCGACCAAAAAAGAGGATTCTGACGGGTCAGAATCCTCTCGATATCGGTTACCGCTTGGGCGATCACATGAACAAATAACGGTTGTCAATCACTTGAGCTTTGCGCTGAAGGTCGAACTGCAACATTTGGAACAGGTTGTTGAGGTCACTCATGGCAGCCTGCTGCGCCTCTTGTCGGGCATCGAACTTACCGGGGAGTGTACGCTTGGCTGTCACTTGGAAGAGGTAGACGCCGGCATTTCCTTTCACGGGATGGCTCACGAACTTACCCTGTGCGGTAGCGGCCACGGCACCGCTCAATGCGGGTTCGGAAGCCATCACTGCCTGAACCACCGCCGGAGCACCGAAAGTAATCTGCTTCACTTCGGTGGTCTTGCAGCCTTTTTGCCGGGCGACGGCCATGTTCTTCACTCCTTCGAGCTTGGCAACAAGCATCTCGGCTTTCTTGTCTTTGAGTACTTCCTGCTTCACCATCTCTTTCACTTGGGGGTGAGAGAGCGGCAGATAGCCTTTGGGATATATCTTGGTGAGAGCCACAACGAGGAGTTGGTCGTTGTTGCCACACTTGAATACTTCGGACATATCGCCTTCGTTGGCTTCGAAAATCCACTTGAGTGCCTCACGGGTACCGGCGATGCCGGCCACGCTGCCTGCCGAAGTGGTAACCCCGGGAAGCTCCTGCACTCTGTAACCGGCCTTGGCGGCATTCTTCTCCATGGAAGCGATGTCACGGTTGGCGGCCACAAACGTGGTGAATTTGTTGTATATAGCCTGTGATGTTTCGTCACTGAAGTCGATGGACTTCTTGATGACCGCCACGTCATAACGCTCTTGCATGGCTTTGCGCTCGAGTACTTGGACGATGACTGTCGCCTGCGATACGTTCACCATCTTATATTCGTTGAGGGTTGCTTCGTTGAGAGCGTTGATGATGGGCATGTTGTCTTTTGCCTGCAACGCTGTCTGATATTGTTGCATTCCGGTGAGCCATGCTTTCTCTCCGGTCTGTCCGTACTTCTTGGCCACAGCCTCAAAGTCGGCTCCATCTTGAAGGGCGGCAAGCACGCTGTCCGATTTCGTTTTGGTTTCGGTGGGGGTTTTGCCCATTACCGACAACATTCTGTACTGAATGGAGTCGGGCATCGAGGTCTTGCTGATGAGCTTCACCACGTTCAAAGTATTGTCTTGCGGTGTTTCAAACATGGCCGAAACACTGCCGACAGCCATGGAATCGAGTTTGGCAGCCACGTCGTTGGGATAAACGGACTTGGCAGCCGCAACACCTGCATAGGGAACAAGCGATTGGCTTTTGCGCACCACTTGTTCGGCATTGGCAGCCGATTGCAGTTCGGCAGCAAATGCTTTCATTTTGGTTTGCAACTCCTTGCGGTCGGCTGCCGATGCAACTTTTTGTACGGAAACGTATTTGATTTCACGAATTTCCTGTCCGATGGCGAAGCGTTCTTTCACTTCATCGTATTTTTTCTGCAGGTCAGCCTCTTCAATCTTCACCTGATTGTCGTTGATTGACTTGTAATCGATATATGCCAGTTGGATATCGCTTTCTTGTTGGCGACCGTTGAAGTTGAGTTTTGCCTCGACCGGATTGGAGAGAACGCTCTCTTGGAGGAGTACCATGTACTTTTGGGTGAGCAATGCCTGACGGAGTTGCTTTTCCTTGAACATCCAGTACTTGTACGCGGGAGCCATTTGCTCGGCCATTTGCGGATTGCTCTGTTGCGCCTGCTTATAGCTGTTGAGGAATTGTTTCAGCGCATTGGCATCGAAACGGCCGGTCTTTGCATTGTGGAATTGGGGGATGGCAATGCTGCCGAGGAACTGGTGGGTGCCTTGCTGTATGACATTCTGAATTTCTTCGTCCGTAACCATCAGGCCGAGTTCGGATGTTTCGGTCTCGATCATCTTGGCATTCACGAAGTCTTGCCATGCCTTTTCGCGTATTTGCTCGTCGGTAGGAGTCTGTGCGGCCATTCCCATGCTCTGTTGGAGCGCGATTTCGGTTTTGGAAGCCTCCACGTATTCTTCGACATACTTCTGATAATCCAGCGCATTTACGCTCTCTCCGTTAATCTCTGCAAGTTTCTGCTTGCGTGCGTTGTTGCTCGATTCACAACCTTTGACCAAGTCTCCGGCGACAAATGCAAAGAGGGCAAAGCCGATTACTCCTATGAGTATCTTGCCTTTGCTTCTGATTTTTCCTAATGCTGCCATTCTTTTTTATGCTGTTTGTTATTTTAATACTGACAAAAATGCGTACAAAAGTACGAATAAAAAAGGAAATCACACAAGGTTTATCCTAAAAAAGCTATCTTTTAGGGAGAAGACCGCGCTTTTGAAGGGGCAGGAAGCCGTTATTCCCCATCGGTCATCAGACCGTTTTGGCCCTGACTTTTCGCACCGGCCATAACGCTTTGTATCCGTTTTCCTCCACTTGTCGTCGGGACGAACAGGCCGTGAGGCATGAACGGTCCGGTATTTCACCACCGATTTATCGGACAAGAATCCGGAAGTATGAAATCAAAAAACGTATTTTTTCGATGGCGGTGGAGATTATTCTTCGTAGCTTTGTACCACCCAATCCCTCAAGACGCGTCACGCCTTCAGCTGAAAAAGTCCGTCGGACAGTCCGGGAGTTTGCACCGTCCACGACACAATCATCGGTCCACACAACAGGCGTTGCCGAAAGAGAGAACCGACCGGTACTCCGAAAGGGCTACCGCCCAGGCAATAACAGAACCGGGCCATCACCCGGAAAAGACAAGAAGAATGCTTTCAACAACACCCGCCATCGTATTGCGCACCATCAAGTATGGCGACCATTCACTCGTGGTCGACATGCTGACCGAGTTGTATGGACGTCTTTCTTTTCTGGTCAGGATTCCCAGAACGAAGAAAGGCAGGCTGAAAAAACAATTTTTCCAGCCGCTCACCCGGCTCGAGACGACCTTCGACCACCGTCCTTCCGCCAATCTCCAGCATCTTTCCGACGCCCAGTTGCTGCTGCCCTATTCGAGTATTCCTTTCGATCCCGTCAAACTTCCGGTATCGTTGTTTCTGGCTGAGTTCCTGCATTATGCCACACGTGGCGAACAACAGAACGAATCTCTCTTTTCTTTTGTCTGCAAGAGCATCGAATGGTACGACCGCATCGACAAGCAGTTTGCCAATTTTCATCTCGTTTTCACCATGCGCCTCACGCGCTTCATCGGTTTCTTTCCCAACCTTGAGGACTACCATCCAGGCGATTTCTTCGACCTGCGCAACGGCTGTTTCACCTCCGAAGCCCCCCTTCACGGCGATATACTCCCGCCCGCCGATGCCCAACGTGTGGGTACCCTCATGCGGTTGAGTTACCAGACGATGCACGTTTACCGCATGACACGCCATGACCGCAACCGCATCACCGACCTCATTCTGCACTACTACCGCCTGCATGTGCCGGCCTTTCCCGACCTGCATTCGACCGATGTCCTCAAATCCATCTTCGGATGACCTCCTACAGCCGCCCGAAATCCAAGAACATCGCTTTCAAGACGCCTTCATTTCATACTGTTGATGGCAACTCCCGGCCGCTTGGTTGCCGCCTCGTCTTGCCGCAGCACGCAATAACGGCAACAAAACGGCAATCCGAATGCCCGACAATCACACAAAACCTGCCCGGACTCCGATGACCTGCCCGGGTTCAAAATAAAAGGCGAAAAATAATTGATTGCCATGTTTTATTTGTACCTTTGCAAGGTGAATATGTCCAACCATGTTTAACTATAATACAAAAAAGCTATGGCATTTATAACAAACGAGAAACTGACAATCGTTGGTGCAGCCGGAATGATCGGCTCCAACATGGTACAAACAGCCCTCATGATGGGGCTTACAAACGAGATTTGCCTTTACGACGTGTTCTCTCCCGAGGGCGTTGCAGAAGAAATGCGCCAAAGCGGATTCGGTGATGTGAAAATCACTGCCACCACCGACGTCAAAGAAGCCTTCACCAACGCCAAGTACATCATCTCTTCGGGCGGTGCTCCGCGCAAGGATGGCATGACCCGCGAAGACTTGTTGAAAGGCAACTGCGAGATCGCCGAAAGCCTTGGCAAGAACATCAAGACCTATTGCCCCGATGTCAAGCATGTGGTTATCATATTCAATCCTGCCGACCTGACGGGACTTGTGACCCTGCTTTACTCCGGATTGAAACCTGGTCAGGTTACTACACTTGCCGGCCTTGACACCACCCGTCTCCAAAGTGCCCTCGCCAAGAAGTTCAATGTCATGCAAAGCGAAATCGAAGGATGCGCCACCTACGGCGGACACGGTGAACAAATGGCTGTCTTCGGAAGCCACGTGACCGTCAAGGGACGCAAACTTACCGACATTATCGGTACTGCCGAATTCCCCGCAGAAGAATGGGAACAGATGAAAAAGGACGTTACCCAAGGCGGTGCCGCCATCATCAAGCTCCGCGGTCGCTCTTCATTCCAAAGCCCCGCTTACCTCTCTGTTGAGATGATTCGTGCGGTCATGGGCGGTGAAGCTTTCCGTTTCCCCGTGGGAACCTATGCCAAGACCGACAAGTACGACCACATCATGATGGCCATGAAGACCACGCTCGACAAAGACGGCGCACACTTTGAGGTTCCGCAAGGCACTCCCGAGGAGAACGCCAAGCTCGACCAGAGCTACGAACACCTCTGCAAAATGCGCGACGAGTTGGTTACCCTCAACATCGTTCCTCCCGTTTCGGAATGGAACAAAATCAACCCGAACCTCTGATCAAGGCTTCTGAAGGTATCCGAAAGCAACTCGACGACAGCAATCGTCCGACGGCAACTGCCTGTCACCACCCGCTTCGGGTGAAATAACGCGCTTTCCATATCTCCCAAGCACTTTCATTCACCGCAAAGATGCGTCGACGACGGAACACGATTCCCGACCCGACGCATCTTTTTTATGGGATTTCGGCACACCTTTCCCCCTCCATCAAGAGTCACCATGCCACGCCTGTTTTGTAAAAGGACATGAATCAGCCTGTAAAAGGGGAACTTTCGCCTCGTGAAAGTACCCCTTTTGCCGTGTGAAAGAGGAACTCTTGCCTTGCAAAACCTACCCTTTTGAGAAACGATCATCTCTAAGCCCAAATCGGACCTATGATCGATTGGAGACAAACAGCCGCACCGAATATCATGGTACGACATTTCGGTACGGCTGGGTGAGCCATGACGGCTCATGCGAGACCGGTCTCATTGAACATAATATATCCAAAGAGAGCGGCCAATGACGTTATTCCACCAAAACTTTTCGGGTCTTTCCGTCGGCTGATTTCACAATATTCAATCCACGGCCCAACTCATTCCGGCGGCAACCATTGAGACCGAAGACAACAACCGGCCCCGCATCGACATCCGAAACAGCTGTCTTCCCGACACCGTTCACATCGGGTACGATGGTAAATTCGCCCATAAACAAAGTTCCATCGGCATTAACGACAGCGCGTTCTTGCTCGCTGAAATAGACATTGTCGGGGAAGTGGCAGCCGACGGTGTTGAAACGGGTGAGGAAGAATGCCGCCCCTTTGACACCATTTACTTTCAGGGTTGCATCATCGACGGTGATTTCCTCGCCCGAAGCACCGTCATAGCCCACGATTCCCACCTGTCCGTTGGCCTCAACCGTACAATGAGCGATGACAAGCTGTGACTTATTGAGATAGATTCCTGCACTGCCGCCGTTAAGAATCAGCTTTCCGTCACCTGTGATGGTGGTCTTTTTGCTCATACCGAATCCCACATAATTACCTTGAGAGCTGACGGTATTGGTGCCGACAAGCCTGATGGTCAGCCCTTCGACACTACTGTTGGCAAGACCGGCACTGCCTTCGATGGCGGTAATATTCGCATTGTTGAGTGTAAGAACCTTGTTCTCCATGTCGTAAACCACCTTTCCGCCATCACCGAGAACGTCACCGGCATTGTCTTCTGTGACCATCACGCCACCCACATAGAGTTTCAGAGCATCGGGATTATCCATGCCTTCATAAGTTTTTCCGTAAGTGCCGTATTCTCCGTTGGCATAATCGAGTACCATGAATTTCTTGCCGACACCTTTCCGGACATCCTGATTCCACGCCCGGTTCTTTTCGTTTGCATCGCCTTTGTTGATGAAACAAATCACACCCCGGTCTTCGACGACGAAGTTCTTGCACTCGGGCAGACCTTCAAAAAATGCCTTGGCTGCATCCACGCCGATGTTGTTGCCGTAACATTTGATGAGTCCGATGTTCGGATTCTTCGACACGTCGAGCGTACCCAATTTGTTATTTTCACACTGGACACCTTGCAGATTCACATTGTTTGCCAGATCAAGCGTTTCAATCAGGTTGTTCCCGCAGACAAGTTTCTCGAGAGTGCCCAGTGAAGACACGTCGAGTGACTTGAGTTTATTTTTCTCCACGTTGAGCACCAACAAGGTTTCGGCATTGCGCAGATCAAGTTTGGTCATCTCGTTATTGTCGAGCCAAAGCGACAACATTACTTTATTGTCGACCTCTGCTTCAGTGATACCTGCATTTTGTGCGGCAAAAGTCATCATTTCTCCTTTGATGATGATTTCCGGTTGTACCACTTTCAGAGTCAACGTCGTGGCTACCGACTTCACGACTTCTGCCCCGACCACCTCTATCGGTGTCAGCGCGGTGGCATAAAACGTCAACTCGGTACCGGCCGGTTTGCTGGTTTTCACTTTCACATAGCTGCCTTCCGGCTGCTCCTCGTTGTCCTCGCTTCCTTCATATGCGGAGTAGGCACCCTTCGCATAGTCCATGACTTTCCATCCTTTTCCCTGTGCCGCCTTGACAGTCGCCTTGGTACATACATTATTTTCAGACTCATCAGCCGTATTGATAACCACCAACATGGCATTGTCCGCCGGCTGACGGGCAGGCAGCGATGAAACGAGCTTGCTCATCTTGGCGGCAGTAAAGTCATTCTGGTAGCACTCGATGTATCTGATATCGGGATTGCCCGAGAAGTCTGCTTCCGTGCAATGATTCTTGAAGAAAGCATATTCCTTGAGTTTTGAACAAACGGAAACATCGACATTCATCCGTCCGCGATCGCCACAATACAACAATTCGAGATCCGGACAAGCACTCAAATCCAATGCCTGAATGTCGGTATAGCCCACATTGAGCCTTTTCAGCTTCGTGTTTTGCGAAATATTCAGTGATTTCAGTCCCGAAAAATCGGAGAAAAACTCTTCGAGTTCCTTGTTGGCCGACAAATCGATGTTTGTGATCGGATTCTCCGAAACCCAACATTTCTTCAGTTTCGGCAACCCCAGAAGGTTGACGTTCTTCAGTTTGTTTGTCTGACACAAAAGCTCACCCAGTTCGGGAAGATTGCCGAGCGTGAGCGTTTCCAACATGTTTTCATAGCAAAAAACCTTTCTCAATTTTTTGTTTTGACTCAAATCGAGTGATGTCAGATAATTGAAAATGACCTGCATCGTGTCGAGAGTGGCACACTGCGACACATCAAGTTCGGTCAGATCGTTGTCATTGCAGGCAAAAAACGTGATGTCACCTTCAATGACGACTTCGCTCGATGTAAGCGTATAGCCGGCATATCCCTGTTTACCGGGTTCATTGACACCATCGATTTTGATGTCGCCCAACGCTTTCAGGTTCATTTCAATACTTTCGCCTGCGGTTCTGGAGGTCCTGAATGTAATCTTGCCTGTTGCCCGGACGCTTTCCGTCCAAACCAATCCGACGAGCAAGAACAATAAGAACAATGCTTTTTTTTTCATAATAACAGTTGATTATAGATGATTGATTAAGAAGATTTCGGTTCCTTTGCATCACGTTGTCTCTCCTTCACAAGCCCATGAGCCACAGATTGTCTCTGTCGACTGTCGGCACAGGCATGGTCATCTCCGGACATGATACCGACGCGATATGTATGTTTACCACCCAATATGTCGTTACGGAATGTTTCGTTCGAGCTATCCGGTCACTTGAGACGTGACAGAAAGAAGACGTGTTTGTCATCAACGGCTGTTTGTTTCAGGTCAGAAATGAACCGTAGTTTGAGACTGTCTGCCCATACCTGTTTGTGCAATATTACAAAAAATAATGATAAAAAACAATGATTTTACAGAAATCATATCCGAATTTAACACAAAACAAACGCCATTCTATTGTAAAACCATATTATCCAACAGACTTTCAACTTCTTTTTGCCACCAACGACAACTAAAAAATACACAGGAAGAAACGCTCTTATCGGTTTTCACACAACCATCCTGCCCGTTCGGAATCTCGAGGGAGAAAGGAATGAAAAAAGATTTTAGGGCACAAAAACATCATTTTCAAAATAAATGTTGTAATATTGCATCATCTCCAACTGTTGCAGAACAGTAGAACATTGCTACGGTGAGTGCGAATCGCCGGATTTCTCCAGTTGATGAACGAATCGCCGGATACCGTCACATTCATGACAAACCACCATTTTCAACCACCCTGCCATTCCTAAAGAGGAACGGTGTGCCAGGGCAAGAACCTTGTTCCTCCAGATATGAACAATGAAGAAAGCAACCATCCTTCTATTCCTGCTGACGATTGTCGCCGGTATGCATGCGAAGTCGTCGGCCATTATCGTTTGGCTGACATCGGGCGACAAGATTACCTACAGTCTTTCCGAACGCCCGAAGGTCGCCACACAAGACGAAAAAACGATCTTCTCGACAACCGAAACCGACATTGTATATGATGCCGGTGACATCCGCATGATTACTTTTGTCGAGACCGACAACATCGGCGAAACAGCCGGTGACTTCATTTCACCATTCATCCGCTATGCGGGCGACCGCATCACCCTGATGTATTTCAACCCGAACGAAACCGTGTATCTCTACGACTTCGACGGAAGAGTCATCGACCGTTGCCAAACCGACGGTAAAGGCAGCCTCTCCATCGCTTCCGACAAACTCAACCGGGGAAGCTACATCATCAAAACACAACATCAATCCTACAAATTCATCAAGAAATGAGAAGTCTTTTCAAATCCATCACACTCGCGGCAGGCATGATCCTCCTTGCCACCGGCATATCCGCCCAAGGCGTTCACATATATAAAAACGGACAAAGACAGACGTTCCGTTCGCAGGAAGTCGACAGCATCGTGTTCTTTTACGGTGCCGACGAAAACCCCACCATCATCGAGAAGCAGTTTGAGATACCTTCGAACAGCTTTGGTTCGACCCTCGATGCCGTCATGGCTGCCGAACAGGCAAGGGGCTTTGACGTGGTGAAGAACAGTGACGACAAACTCACCGCCACCAAGACAACCGAGGTTGCGACTTATTCGTGGGAATATCGCTTCGACAAAGAAGGTTGTTACAAGTATGCCAAATGCAACATCGCCACAGGCGACGAGGCTGCGTTCAAGGCATTCCTCCGCAAGAGTGGTTTTGTGTTGCAACCCGAGGCGTCGAAGAATGGTGAAGTCAGTGTGTATGTCAATGCAGCCAACCTTACTTCGATTGTCATTGACACACGCGCCGACGGTGCTGATTATTATTATGGTGCATACGATGAAGATGCCCATTCGTGGACGAGAATCGCACCGCTCAAAGATGTCGAAACCGGAACATGGATGCCTTTCTATGGCAAGTATGCACCCGTGGAACTCATGAAACTCTACGAAAAACGCATGGGTCACATACTCAACACCACTTTATCGAAACCCGAAAAAGGCATTTATGTGTATCAAACGGCCGACAGCACTTGGACGACCATTAAATATTGGTATGACGTTGCCACCAAAAGCGCGTTGGAAGAAACAGCCATCTACGTGGACACCACCCATATTCCGACACCGGCGAGCGTCACCGCCTACCTCAAGACAATGGGTTATACCTACACCAGCATGACCGACAACGAGGGTTATGTGGTGTATTACAACCGCAAAATCAAGTCGGCTTGCTATGTGCTCATGGCCGACAAAACCGAAGGACAGGGCATTTTCGCCCCCGTAATGCACTACGCTTACACGAACCTCGACGGACAAGTACCGCCCGAAACGGTGGACTTCCCCATGCCGTTGGTTGAGTTTGGCACGATGACGATGGACGAGGCCTTGGCGTGGTTCAAGGAACAACCTTATTACGAGAGCGATGAAACATCGGAGCTCGGTCCGACAATCAACACCACTTCCAAGGATTTCCCCATCATTGTTTTGCTTGAAGACGGCGGAAAATATTATGCTTCCCTTGTGATTACGAACGACAACCTTGCCATTCGTTCGCCCTACATCACCGATATGCTGGTCGAAAAAGGTTACGAATATGCCGAGAACGTGAGCATCCTGCCCACCTACATCAACCGCACCATCAATGTGATGGCACAATTCGACCTTAACGACATGTTCCAAATCGGTGCATATATGGTGACCTTCCAACCCAATGAGTTCAACATGGCTCCCATATTGCGCAAGTTGAAACGATAATTCCTACATCGATACGGCGGCATCGGTACACGTGAAAGGACAAACACACGCTCCGATGCCAGCCGTCCAAGAACGTGAAAAACTGCTCCCACCCTCTTTGCAGAAGAGTGTGGGATCGGTTTTCGTCATTCTTGACCCTCGATCTTCAGCCCGAATAGGTTTCATACGTTTAATGACTCTTGATAACGATGACCCAGGAATGGCAAGCTATATGTTCAGAAAAAGAAATGAAATTCGGCGTTGAGGGAGCAAAACACCGACAAACAAGGCAGTGTCAGGCGGCAAAGAACATCACAAGTACCTGTGCGACAATCACCCGGACAAACATGCTGAGCGGATATACCGACGCATAGCTCACCGGAGCCGTGTCGCCTTCGATGGTATCACCTACATAACTGAGTGCCATCGGATTTGCCATCGCACCGCAAAGGATGCCGCAAACAGTGCCGAAATCATAGCGGTGCTTTCGCAATGCCATCCAGCCGATGAGAATGACGGGAACGACCGTGAGCACGAAACCGATGCCTATCCACATCAACCCTTCGGGACGCACCACCGTTTCGAGAAAGTCCTTGCCCGCACTCAGTCCCAGACATGCCAGATAGAGCGACAAGCCCAGCTTGCGAAGCATGAGCGACGCACTGTTGGTGGTGTAGGTGATGAGGTGGAAGCGCGAGCCGAAAGCTCCCACCAAGATGCCTACGATGATGGGACCGCCGGCAATACCCAGCTTCACGGGGATGCTCATACCCGGCAGGCTCAGCGGAAGCGTACCCAGCGCAAGCCCCAACACCAAGCCTATGAAGATGGCGGCGAGGTTGGGTTCGTGGAGCATTTTGACCGAATTGCCCAACGCCGACTCGACACTGTCGATGGCTTTGGAGGTTCCGACAACCATCAGTCGGTCGCCATACTGCAGCCGGAGGTCCTCGGTGGCAAGCAAGGTGATGTCGCCACGCAGCACCCGGCTCACATTGACGCCGTAAGCCTGCCGCAATTTGAGCGTTCCGAGATGCTTTCCGTTCAGTTCCGCGCGTGTCACGACAAGCATTCTCGATTCTATCTTGGCATCAATGGCATTCCAGTCTATCTTGTCGGCATTCCAATCGGTCTTGACTTTTTCGCCGAAAAGGATCTCGATGGCATCAACATCATTGACATTGGTGATGATCAGCACATTATCTCCGTTTACCAATCGGGTGGACGACAAGGGCAGAATGACCTCGCCCTGCCGCCAAATGCGTGAAATGATGAACTTGAGATGGGACGATCTTGCCACTTCGGCAACGGTCTTCCCGTCCAAGGCAGGATTGACGACAACAAACTGATCGATATGAGTGTGATTGTCTTCGTCGTGGAGTCGGACGGTCAAGTCGGACGGACGCACCACCCATTTACGCAGCACCATGATGGCAAAGATGACCCCGACCACACCCAAGGGGTATGCCACGGCACACGCCAAAGCTGCCCGGGCACTCGACTGCCCCACCTGCAGGAGGGTTTGTTGTGCGGCACCGAGTGCCGGCGTATTGGTGGTAGCACCACACAACAGCCCCACCATGTCGGACATACGCACACCGGAAAAGCACGACAAGGCGATGGCGAGAGCCGTACCGCCGCCGATCAGTCCCAGTCCCCATGCGTTGAAAGCCATGCCTTCGTGTTTCATGGAACTGAAGAAACCCGGTCCGACATGAAGACCGAGGGTATAAACAAAGATGATGAGCCCGAAGCTCTCGGCATAATCGAGCATCGTTGGATCGACCGACAAGCCCAAATGACCGGCAATGATGCCGATGAAGAACACGAAAGCGATGCCGAGCGACACTCCCAAAACTCTGATTTTACCGCACGCCAAGCCTATCGCACAAATGAGCGAGAGCGCAACAACGGTTTGCAGAGCCGAGTGACGGGTGACGAGTTGCTCTATCCAATCTACCATGATTCAGTGATTTACTCCATGAATGACGGGGCAAAAGTACAAAGAAAAGTACAAACGGCAAGTGGGAAAGGCTTGTTTTTGGCAGACAGACGGAAGAAAAGGATGTGCAATCCCCAAACACCAGCTGCATCACCGGAGGAACACATACCAATCGCGAGAATGCAGATTTTGCAGAACGAACATAAATTTTAGCAATTTCCCAAATCGTTTATTCGACAAAAAAACGTACTTTTGCAAACGACAGGTAACCATGTAGATAACAACCTTGGGACACAGGACGCAGAAACAATGCATTGACATCTCGCTATCTTTGACAAAGATTGAGTAAAGGCATAATGCTCAAACTTGTCATCTATCGCAATACATTTCAAATTCAAAACTATTTAATAAGGTATAAAGCATAAAACTAATTTCATGAAGCAAATCATCAAATTTACAAAGATGCATGGTGCAGGAAACGATTACATCTTTGTTGATACCACCAACCAGCATATCGAACGCCCGGTTGATGCCGCCATCGTGTGGACAAACCGCAATACGGGCATCGGCGGTGACGGGCTGATTCTGTTTAAGAAACTCGACTCGTCGGAGGAAGCCGACTTTTCGATGCGCATTTTCAACTCCGATGGCTCGGAAGCCGAGATGTGTGGAAACGCAGCCCGGTGTATAGCCAAATATGCTTACGAACACGGCATGATCGAAAAGTCCGACATGATACTCCAAACGAAGTCGGGTTCATGCAATGTTCATCTCAATACCGACACCTCCGGTGCGCTCATCAACGTGACGGTCGATATGGGCGAACCTATTCTCAGCGACAAAAGCCTCTTCAACCTCATGGGAAGCAACGTCATCGAAGTGGCAGGTAAAGAGTTCATCGGTACCTTTGTCAATCTCGGAACACCCCATTATGTCATCTTCGGCGGACACCTGAGCACACAGGACATGACCCTCTACGGTTCGGCCATCGAACGCCATCCGGCCTTTCCGCAGCGTTGCAACGTGGTGTTCGCACAAGTCATCGCCCCCAACTGCATCCGCACCAGAGTGTGGGAACGCGGTTCGGGCATCACGCAGGCTTGCGGTTCGAGTGCATGTGCCACGGCCGTAGCCGCCAAGATAAGCAAACGCGCCGACGAGAAATGTCGCATCGTCATGGACGGAGGCACCCTATTCGTGAACTGGGACGAACAAACCAATCACGTGATGCTCACCGGTCCTGCCACATTCGTGTATGAAGGACAAATGGAACTGCCGGTATTCTGCTCGGATTCCGTTTGTTTCATACCCTGACAGCCACCTGTCTGCAAAGGAAGTCCATCTGCCCCGTCAAGGGATGATGACTGACCGGAAGGCATCTTCATCACGACCGGTGCAACCGTCATCCCTTCATCTTCAATCAATAAAGGATATTAGTCTCATCATCGGCAATCTGTCGATTTATCAAAAGTAAAAAAATTATGGCCCATTTAAGATTCAAAGTGGTGGAAAAGGCTTTCTCCAAGAAACCCGTCAAGGCGGAAACACCGGCCACACGTCCGGCAGAGTTATTCGGGAAGTACGTATTTAACCGGGAAAAGATGAAGCGTTATCTTTCTCAAGAAGTATTTGCAAAGCTCATGGATGTCATCGACAACGGCACCCGTCTTGACCGCGACATCGCCAATGCCGTGGCAGAAGGAATGCGACAATGGGCGGTTGACAATGGGGTGACCCACTACACACACTGGTTTCAGCCCCTCAATGAAGGTACGGCCGAGAAGCACGACTCTTTTTTCAGCATTGACAAGCAAGGCTGTCCGATGGAAGAATTTTCGGGAAAACTGCTCGTTCAGCAAGAGCCCGATGCCAGTTCGTTTCCCAACGGTGGCATCCGCAACACCTTCGAAGCCCGCGGCTATACAGCATGGGATCCCACATCGCCCGTGTTCATCATCGACGATACCCTCTGTATTCCCACGGTTTTCATCGCCTACACCGGCGAAGCACTCGATTATAAGGCACCTCTGCTGAAGTCACTGAGAGCCGTCAATCATGCAGCCACCGAGGTGAGCCGCTTCTTCTATCCGGAAGTGAAACGCGTGAGATGCAATCTCGGATGGGAACAAGAGTACTTCTTGGTCGATGAAGACCTCTTTTCGGCACGTCCAGACCTGATGCTCACCGGCAGAACGCTCATGGGTCATGACTCTGCCAAGAACCAACAGATGGACGACCATTACTTCGGAACGATTCCGGAAAGGGTACAGGCGTTCATGAAAGAACTCGAAATACGCGCTCTCGAATTGTCCATACCTGTCAAGACAAGGCACAATGAGGTGGCACCCAATCAATTTGAGCTGGCTCCCATCTTCGAAGAAGCCAACCTTGCGGTGGACCATAACATGCTCATCATGTCTCTCATGAAGAAGGTTGCACGCCGTCACGGCTTCCGAGTGCTGCTCCACGAAAAGCCGTTCGCAGGCATCAACGGCAGCGGTAAACACAATAACTGGAGCCTTTCCACCGACACCGGCGTGTTGCTCCATGCCCCCGGCAAGACCGCAGAGGACAATTTGCGCTTCGTGGTGTTCGTTGTCGAAACGCTGATGGGCGTGTATCGACACAACGGACTGCTCAAAGCCAGCATCATGAGTGCCACCAATGCCCAACGGCTGGGCGGCAACGAGGCTCCGCCCACCATCATCTCGTCATTCTTGGGCAAACAGTTGTCCGAACTGTTGGAACACATCGAAAAGGCCGACAAGGACGATCTCTTTACGATGACAGGCAAACAGGGCATGAAAATCGACATCCCGACCATTCCGGAGTTGATGGTCGACAATACCGACCGTAACCGCACATCACCGTTTGCGTTCATCGGAAACCGCTTTGAGTTCAGAGCCGTAGGCTCGGAAGCCAACAGCGCCTCTGCCATGATTGCCCTCAACACTTCCGTGGCCGAGGCTTTGACTTCTTTCAAGCAGCGGGTCGACAATCTGACGGCACAAGGCATAGAACTCACTTCTGCCATCGTTGACGTGGTGAGAACCGACATCCGCACTTGTCAGCCCATCCATTTCGACGGGAACGGCTACGATGAGGAATGGACTGCCGAGGCGAAACGTCGCGGACTCGACGTGGAAACATCCTGTCCGCTGATATTCGACCGCTATCTCGACGAAGATAGCATCACCATGTTCGAACGAATGGGTGTCATGAATCGCAAGGAACTCGAAGCACGCAACGACGTCAAGTGGGAGACTTACACCAAAAGAGTGCAGATCGAAGCCCGTGTCATGGGCGATATGTCCATGAATCACATCGTACCCGTTGCCACCCAATATCAGAGTGTCTTGGCTGAAAACGTGAAAAACATGTACGAGGTCTTCGAGAAAGAAGAGGCTCACCTGCTCACCGAGCGCAACAAAAAACTCATCAAGGAGATCGCACAGCGCACACAAGCCATCGAAACGGGGGTCGAAGAGCTGACACAAGCCCGCAAAGTGGCAAACAAAATAGAATCGAATCGCGAAAAAGCCATTGCCTATCACGACCATGTAGTTCCGAAAATGGACGAAATCAGAAGACAAATCGACAAGCTCGAACTCATTGTCAGCGACGAATGGTGGACACTGCCCAAGTATCGCGAACTGCTTTTCATCAAGTAGGGCAGTACCGACAACGGCAAGCGGATGAATCATGTGCGGAAGAACATTCCGCCATGAGACATCGTCCGCAACCGAAGAAACACCTTTTGACCTTATCAAATACCAAACATCACAAAAAACCTCTCATGAAATCATTAAGAGAAATATATCGAATCGGATTGGGGCCCTCGAGCAGTCACACCATGGGACCGCAGAAAGCCGCCCAACTCTATGCACAACATTATCCGGCTGCCGTGGCATATCATGTGACACTCTACGGCAGTCTGGCGGCCACCGGACGCGGCCACATGACCGACAAGGCCATCGAAGAGGTGCTGACCGAAATAGCTCCGGTCACCATCGAATGGCAACCCACCGTCTTCCTGCCTTTCCATCCCAACGGCATGAAGTTTTCCATGATCGACTCCGAAGGCAAAAACGTCAACGAATGGACGGTTTACAGTATCGGTGGCGGTGCCCTTTCGGAAGGCAAGGAAAGCCGGCTGGTGACCCACACAGAAGACGTTTACTCCATGAAAACACTGTCGGAAATTCTCCATTGGTGCGAAGCCAACGGACGAAGTTACTGGGAATACGTGGGGCAATGTGAAGGAGAAGAAATATGGGACTATCTGCGCGAAGTGTGGAAATCCATGCAAGAGGCGGTCGAACGTGGCATCAACACCGAAGGAAGGCTGCCCGGTCCGCTCAATTTGGCACGCAAAGCCCCGGTGTACTACATCAAGGCAACCGGCTACAAACAGTCGTTGCAGTCGCGAGGCTTGGTTTATGCCTATGCCTTGGCGGTGAGCGAGGAGAATGCCTCGGGCGGAACCATCGTCACGGCACCCACCTGCGGATCGTGCGGCGTGCTTCCTGCCGTGATGTATCATCTGTCGAGAGCGCACAATTTCAGCGACGACAGGATCATTCGCGCCATCGCCACCGCCGGCATCTTCGGCAATGTGGTCAAAGAAAATGCCTCTATATCGGGTGCCGACGTGGGCTGTCAGGGCGAAGTGGGCGTGGCTTGTGCCATGGCTTCGGCAGCATCGTGCCAGCTTTTCGGAGGCAGTCCGGCGCAAATCGAATACGCTGCCGAGATGGGACTCGAACACCACTTGGGCATGACCTGCGACCCGGTGTGCGGATTGGTGCAGATTCCCTGCATCGAACGCAATGCCTTTGCCGCCTGCCGTGCCTTGGATGCCAACCTCTATGCCACCTTCTCCGACGGCAAGCACCGTGTTTCGTTCGACAGAGTCGTCAATGTGATGCGTCAAACCGGTCACGACCTGCCTTCTCTCTACAAGGAAACCAGCGAAGGAGGATTGGCCAAAGACTTCGACTGAACAGCTTCTTCCTGTTCAAGGGGCGGTAAGCCTGTCGCATCAGCTGTCGGTAAGCTGTTTGACAACTCATGTCAGCACGGTTCGACAAGGCTTGAAAATGAACAAATTTAACGGAATATGTTTTGCATATTCCGTTTCTTTTTTCTATTTTTGCGACATTATAAGATGGCGGTATGTGCATCTTTACGTCGATTGTGAAGACAAATGACCGCCCAACCAGTCAACAAGAACCATATTATATGGAAAGAACAGACAAACTTGACAAAAAAATACTCGGCATTTTGTCTAAAAATGCCCGTATGCCGTTCAAAGACGTAGCTGCAGAATGTGGCGTATCGAGAGCCGCAGTCCACCAACGTGTGCAACATCTCATCAAGGACGGGGTCATCATCGGCAGCGGTTTTGATGTCAATCCCAAAAGTTTGGGTTACACGACCTGTACCTATGTGGGCATCACGCTTGAAAGAGGAAGTATGTATAAAGACGTTGTTGAAAGGCTCAACGACATCAAAGAAGTGGTGGAATGCCATTTCACCACAGGCCCTTACACCATGTTGGTAAAGTTGTATGCCCGAGACAACGAACAACTGAAAGAACTACTCAACGGCAGGATGCAATCCATTCCGGGCGTAGTGGCCACCGAAACGCTCATTTCTCTCGAAGAAAGCATCCGCAGAGAAATCCCCATCGTCTTTGAAGAGGACTGATAGCTCTTCTTGAAAAATATCGGCATGGCACACAATCCCTTTCCGTTCGAACTGTCGACTTACCTTCAAGCGGCCTCCGAACGACTTCACACAACCGATGAAAAACCCATCATCGGCATTACAGCCAACTACCGTGAAGGTCAAGTATGTCTTTGCGAACATTATTATCTGCAGGTGGTCGAAGCCGGAGGCATTCCGGTGATGATCCCGCCTGTGGCAGATGATCGCATCATCGAAGAAACTCTCGAAACCATCGATGCCCTGTTGCTCAGCGGAGGCGGCGACATCAATCCCTTGTGGCTGGGCGAACAGCCCTCCCCGCAGTTACATTCCATCAACCATCGGCGCGACCTTCCCGAGCTGATGATTACCCGACTGGCTTTCCAACGACAAATTCCCATACTCGCCATCTGCCGCGGCATACAGACGCTGGCAGCCGCTCTGGGTGGCAAAATCATTCAGGACCTCGGCGAAGAATGGAGTCATCGGCGCGCACTCTCCGACACGGTGCCTTCACTTCTCAAACATTCGCAGGAATGTGAGCAGGCAACACCGACACACACGGTCACCATTGTACCCGATACCATTCTCGATTCTGTCTACGGACAGACAGGTACTATCTGTGTCAACTCCCTGCATCATCAGGCAGTTGCCGACGGAGGCAAACACCTTCGGATATCTGCAACAGCTCCAGACGGTGTCATTGAAGCTATCGAAAGCTGCGAGGACAAAGCCATTCTGGGTGTCCAATGGCATCCCGAATGGCTCGGAGAAGAAGGAAGGAAGCTCTTTGCATGGCTTGTCGATGAAGGAAATTGTTTTCGCCGGGCCAAGCGTTTCCATCAAAAGCACATCACACTCGACTCACATTGCGACACACCGATGTTCTTTCATCAGGGAATCGACTTCACAAAGCGCGACAATCGCATTCTGGTAGACATCCCCAAGATGACCGACGGACGGCTGGATGCCGTGACGATGGTAGCTTATCTGCCCCAACCCAAAACCGACAGACCTTTCCGGGAGAGCATTTCACTTGACATCGACCGTCCTTTCGACTACGCCAACTTTATTTTCGACCGCATCGAGGCATTGGTGGCAACCGACAAGGAGCGCGTCGCGATTGCACGAACCCCACAGGACATCGAACAAAACAAACGCCTCCGGCGCAAATCCATCCTGCTCGGCATCGAGAACGGACTGGCCTTGGAAGGTCAGACCGGTCATGTGGCACACTTTGCATCACGAGGCATCACCTATATCACCCTGTGCCACAATGGTGACAACGACCTTTGCGACTCTGCCCGCGGTCAAAACACCCACGGAGGTGTGAGCCGGCTGGGTGTAGAGGTCATCGAAGAGATGAACCGACAAGGCATCATAGTCGACCTGAGCCACGGTGCCGAGAAATCATTTTACGATGCCATCGACATCAGTCGTCAGCCCATCGTTTGCTCGCATAGCTGCTGTAAAGCCTTATGCGACCATCCACGAAACCTCGATGATGCACAAATGAGAACCCTTGCCAAAAACGATGGTGTGATGCAGATCACACTCTATGCCGGCTTCTTGCGCCAAACGGGTGAAACCGACATCAGAGATGCCGTTGCACATCTGCAGCATGCCATCGACATCATGGGCATCGAACACGTGGGATTAGGTACCGACTTCGACGGCGACGGGGGTATCAGAGGCCTGGCCGATGCCTCCGAAATGATACAATTCACCCGAAGACTACTGCTCGAACACTACACCGAGCAAGACATTTCAATGATATGGGGCGGCAACTGGCTGCGATTGATGGACCGGATTCAAGCTGCCCGACAAACACAAACATCATGAACAAAAAATCATTCGCTGCAATAGCATTTGCCTGCACGGCCCTGCTCGGCATCACCATGACAGGCTGCCAGAAGAAAACCAACAACGATACGACAACCGATACCGACACTGCTGCCGTGGTAAAAAACACGTTTGATGCCGACTCGGCATGGCAGTTCTGCGACAAACAATGCGCTTTCGGTCCTCGAACAATGAACAGCGAGGCTCACGAACAGTGCAAACAATGGATCATTGCCAAGTTCCAACAGTACGGATGTGAAACCATCGAACAGAAGGCCGACCTGAAAGGCTACGACGGGACGATACTTAAATCGACCAATATCATTGCCCGTACCAAGGGCGACCCCGACAAACCGCGTATCATCATCTGTGCCCACTGGGACAGCCGTCCATGGGCTGACAACGATCCCGACAGCACCAACTGGCGCAAACCTGTCATGGCTGCCAACGACGGTGCCAGCGGTGTGGCCGTGATGCTGGAGTTGGCACGCATCATCCAAGCCGACACGACGCTCCAAGTAGGGGTAGACTTCATCTGCTTCGATGCCGAAGACTGGGGAACACCCCAATGGCTCAACCGCACCGAGGACGAATCGTGGGCACTGGGGTCGAAATATTGGGCACAGAATGAAACCTATCCCAAACAGTTCGCAGCACAATACGGTATCCTTTTGGACATGGTAGGCGGCGAGAACGCCCGCTTCTACCAAGAAGGCGTATCGCGTTACTATGCCCAACACATCATCGACAAGGTGTGGAATGCCGCCCGTATTGCCGGGTTCAGCGACTATTTCCCCAACGAAGAGGGTGGAACCATCAACGATGACCACCTGCCCATGAATCAGTTTGCCAAAATTCCCACCATCGACATCATTCCTTTCTATGCCGACAACAAGCAAAGCAGCTTCGGTTCTACATGGCACACCATCTCGGACGATATGAAGCACATCGACAAGAATACGCTGAAAGCCGTGGGACAAACCCTTCTTCAACTGCTTTACACCGAATAACATCTGCCGGACGAGGATTCTCCATCGTCCCTACCCTGCCCAACCGCAATTCCTTCGGCACACCTTTGCTTCCATCAGGACGGTCATGTCCGTACGGTATCATACAGACCAAACCGACAGAAGGACGGCAAAGATGTCCACGGCATTGATGATTTCGCATACACCTTTTTATATATATAGGAGCGAAATGTATCGAGACAAAAGAAACAGACTGCTGTAGGACCGGAAACGGAGGTTTGCAACAATTCGACAGAAGCACGACCGACATCCATTTCAATACCATAGCCATCCGTTTCATTTCAACCCGAATCGATCATCAGATTCCGAGTCGGCAAGCAAACGAAACCGGACGGAAAGTGATATTGAACGACAGGAGATGTATAAACAAACGCTCTGATGACCGATTTGGATTAATACCATCCCGGGCTCTTCGATCGAGCCGGTATCATTCACGACAGTTCGTCGACAGCCGTCGGAAAAGATGCGATAAGGGGACAAACAAAAGATAAGGATTACCGAAGTAATCCTTATCTTTGCGCTTCAGGATGGGCTTGAACCAACGACCCCCTGATTAACAGTCAGGTGCTCTAACCAACTGAGCTACTGAAGCAGCTTTTCTCTGAAAGCGTTTGCAAAATTAAGGCCTTTATTTGAAAACGCCAAACTTTTTGGCGAAAAATTCGCATATCCGATGCGATTTTCTTGTTTTTCGCCAGTCAGACGCCTCCGTTTCGGTTCAAACGTCAGAAGTCGCTATCGTTTGTTTTGGGTTTTATGCGCTCGTAAACAGCGTCCATCACAGCATTGACAGCCTTATCGGGGTTACCTCTCCCGAGGTGCGGAGCAATGCTCTCGTTATTGATTTGTTGGCAGACGGTGTCGGGAAATTCCTTTTTCAGTCCGTTGCCGATCGCCATATACCATTTGGGATTTTCGACCGCCATGACCACCACGATGGCTTTTTGGTTGTTGCCGGCAGCTTTTCCGTACTTCGTTCCCACTTGGAGTGCGAACTCTCTCATGTCCTCGGTCTTGATTTTACCTGCCACGACGAAAGCCATATTGACACCCGATGCCGTTTGAAGTTTGTAAATACGTTTGTTGGTTTGTTCGATTGTTTTGGGCAATACAAAGCCATCGGGGTCGGCAACATGGTTACCACTGTCGGTCATCATGACCATTTCGATATCGTCGATGGATCTTTCGGGCAGTCCGTCTTCCTTGACAGCTCCCGATTTGCCGTTGTTCGAGCAGGCAGAAAATCCGATAATGGCAATACCAACAATAGTGACGATGGCAAGAAATTTATTCATAAAGCGTATATATTTACCTGTATTTATCTGCATGTGACACCTTTAGATATTTTGTCCATCCCTTGTCTCTCGGATGCACATTTTCAAACGACCGTACCATTCTTCACGAAGCGACAAACGACGGTGCTTATCCGGAAGATTGCGGGTCAAGGGTGGTCTGTCATTCTGTCGGCATCTGATTTTTTTTGAAACGTTGATGTATCGTTAATTATCGTGCAAATATACTCAATAATCGTGTAACACACTTTGTTTTTTCGCAAAAAAATGATGTCGAGGGGACAAACAATCACGAATTGACCATTCTCAAAGAACAACGATAAAAAGGGGAATCGGCATTTCTGTGGCAACAGTCTGTCGGGCAAGAGATCCGTATCGACTGTCGACAGAGGCTGATTGCCGATACGCCACTGCAAGAAACGGAAATCAGACGCAAAGGGCATCGACTCAAATAAAGTTAGGTCATGAGATTGGACAAATACATTTTTTTTTGTACTTTTGCAACACCTATCAATGCGGTCTCATAGTTCAATGGATAGAACAAGTCTCTCCTAAAGATTAGATCCGAGTTCGATTCTCGGTGAGACCACCTCTTTTTTTCGTGAGAAAACGATGCTTCAGCCAATGTTTCGGGACAGAATGTTTCTTGACCTTCATCATTCGTCTGTCCCCTCCCCGGTTTGAGCAAGGCAAGCAATCCGTATAGCCCTGCGCGTCGGCTTTTTTCGATTTGTGAAACCCTTTAACCCGAAAAATATGTTAGGTGCCATCATTGGAGATATTGTAGGTTCGCGATTCGAGTTCGCCCCACTCCACAATTCGTCTTTCGAATTGTTTACCCCCGAATGCAGTTTCACCGACGACACCATCTGCACCATTGCCATTGCCGATGCCGTGTTGCACAATACCGATTACCAATCCACGTTGCGCAAATGGTGTCACCGCTATCCCAACCCAACGGGCGGTTACGGCGCGATGTTTCAGCAATGGCTGCTGAGCGATGCGCCTCAACCCTACGGAAGCTGTGGCAACGGATCTGCCATGCGTGTGAGCAGCATCGGCTGGTTGTTTGATGACATCCATGAAGTGTTGGACGAAGCCGAGAAGTCGGCTGCCATCACCCACAACCATCCCGAGGGAATCAAGGGTGCCCGTTGCATCGCTTCTCTCATTTTCAACCTCCGAAGCTGTCGTGAATCCAAAGATTCGCTTCTCAACAACATCCACAAACATTACGACTATCGCATTCCCTCGCCCAAAGAAGTGAACCTCTTTGGTCGCTCGGGGCACTTCGATGCCACCTGTCAGGAAACCGTTCCGATGGCTATCAGCTGTTTTCTGGAGTCGACCGGTTTTGAAAATGCCATCCGTTTGGCAGTGATGGCGGGAGGCGATACCGACACGAAAGGTGCCATCGTCGGCTCGTTGGCAGAGGCTTTCTACGAAATTCCCGAATGGATGGCAAACAAAGCCTACGAATATCTGCCCGAAGAGATGATCGATGTGCTGCGGGAGTTCTATGAACAAAGCGCACGCCGGCTCGGTTAAGCACGCCGGCTGTCGAACCGAAGGTCGTCGGCGAATGGTTCGGCTTCCATGTTCTGATCGGAATTTGCCGACCATATATCGGTAGCTTGCCGACACGTTTTCGGTGTTTTTTATACATCTCCTGTCGTTCATATCACTTTCCGTCCGATTTCGTCCGTCGACCGACTCGGAATCTAATGACCGATTGGGATTAAGATCGCCGGCAACGGTAGTTAAAATGACTACTGTTGCCGGCGATTACCTTGTTTTCCGTCGGTCACCAAAACACAGCCGTGTTCGACAACCGACCGGTGGATTATTTCAGATAACGGGCGATATCGGCATCGAGATTGGTGATTTGCCGGGGTCCCATCACCACTTCGTTATTTCTGTCGATGATGAAACTACAAGGCACACCGGGTGCGGCAGAGAGGTAAGCCTGCGTGCGAGTGCCGTCATCGCGCACACTAATCCAAGGCAACGCCTCGGTTTGTGTCTTCCAGAAGTGTTCATCATTGTCGAGCGAAATCTGATAGATTTCCAGGCCACGATCGTGATACTTGTTGTAAAGCTCTCGAAGCAACATGATTCGTTTGTGCGAATCTTTCGAGGCAAACACATGAAAGTCGAAGAGCACTACCTTTCCTTCAAGCTGCGACAGCGTTCGGGTGGCACCTCTGTTATCGACGAGCGACACGTCGATGAGGTTCGCCATGCCCACTTTGTCGGCACTGACGGTGAGTTCCTGCCGTCTGGTTTCCTCGATGCGCTTGTCCTTGATGCCTTCGATAGTGATGTTGTGCAGGTTTTGGCCGCGAAGCGAACCGGGAAAAAAGGTGTCCCAACTCGTGGCCACGGCAGCAAATGCCTTCACGTCCTTGGCAAACCGTTGCGGATTGAATATCATGCGGGTATCATTACCTATCATGATGTTTTGGAAAAGGGCAAAGTAAGCATAGGCTTTCATCGGCTCTTTGTAGACAAACTCGCGCACGATATGCCGCTTGTAGGCCTCCACGATGCCGGCAATGCTGTCTTCGGTGGCTCTGATGCCCAATGTCGGGTTGTCAATGATGTCATTGACCTGTTTCTGCAGTTCTGTCTGTTTGATGGCGAGCATCTTGATCATCTCGCAGTTCTTCGACCCCTCGATCTTATATCGCGTCGACATGGTGGGATAATCGGCACTGACGCGGATGGTCTCGGTGGAATCGACGCTCAGGTTGATGACTTGCCCGGCGATGCGCAGGCGGAAAAAGTCGGGTGCCTCGGGTGCCCTACCTTCGAAATCGAAGCTGCCTTTCTCGTCGAGTTTCACCGAGTCGAGGACGTGAATGCCGTCGAGAGCCATGTTTTCGAAATAGAGTACGGAATCTTTTGCCTGTCCCACATGCCCCGTGACATGGAATTTCTTTTCCCCGCAAGCCATGAGGGCCGTCAAGGCCGCGAGGGCAATAAAGAACGAGAGTAGACCTGAAATGTTCTTTTTCATGATGAATGTCGATGTTTTGTGCATGCAAAAGTATGTTTTTTTTCTTGCATTCACAAATTTGCCCTACCTTATTTAGTTCACTTTCCAAACAGTTTTATTTGCAATTATCACCATAAATTTATAAATTTGCAGCGAACTGTCTTGACGATTTTCACATCTTTGCCAACGACCGGTTTGCCGGCTGTGCACTTTCGGCCTTCCAAGCGGTCATCAGATTCCAAACCGCTTGTGGGTTAGTTTGTGGCAGGCAAGCGGGCTGTAGCTAACAGAAAGAACCATCAAATAACCTGAAAGCGAACAAATTATGCCGGAAAGTGGTACTTACGACAAGCGATGTAGGAGCAAACCTACTCTTGATTCATCAGGTGGAATCCTACCATAGACTGCCGACAACACTTTTTCCCATTTGAAGCACCAACATCTTTGACGTTTTAAAATAAAAAAAGTTCAAACATTGTATCATTAAAATTCTGCTTATGAAAAAACAAATCATCCTTTCATGGTTGCTCACGTGTTGGATTACATCCGGCCTTTGGGCAACCAACGGCTTCACTCTTCCCGGTGAAGGAACCTACGGAACCGCTCTTTCGCCCAACGGTCGATACATGGTCGGCATAGGTCTTAGCAACCGTATCTTCGGACTTTACTCGACCGGTTATCTCTATGACTTGCAAAACAAAACACTGACTTGGCTGACTTCGTTCGACGAAAACGACTACGGCAAGGCCGGACAGTTCGACGGCGTGAACGATGCAGGCATGATCTGCGGCACAGCCAAAGACCCTTCGCACGTCATATCGTGGAACGAACTTACCGGCCCCATCAATGTGGCTACCGTATGGAACAATGGCAATATCACCCGATTGCCCTACGGAAACCTTGACATGTCCGCCTTCAAGCAGCTCGAAGACGGAACCTATGCCACCGCGCTAACCGAAGACGGCAAGACGGTCGTGGGTTATTCGGCCGCCAGCAACTTCGCCTATCTCAAGCCTTGCAAGTGGACACAGGATGCCGACGGCACATGGAAAATGGAACAGCTTCCCATGCCCGAAGGTGGAAAAAACGGCAGAGCCATCGACATTTCTGCCGACGGAAAGGTCATTGTGGGTACCGTTCAAATAGAATGGAACAACTATGCCGTGTTCTGGAAGAACGGAGAGTGCTTCGTCGTTCACTGTATCGGTAACGATGAGGAACTCGAAGACTACTGCGACATGAAGGTTTTCGACCTAAGTCCCAACGGCAGATACTTCACTTTCACCCTCAGCAGTTCGATGTATTACCGTATTTACGACATCAACAACAACAGCTACAAGCCCCTTCCCACCTTCGACGAAGAAGGTTCGGTCGAAACCATGGCCATTGACAACCAAGGCAACGTGGCCGGTGTAGCATGCTATGGCTTCTACGAATACGACGACAATGCCTACAACAGACCTTTCTACTACCGTTATTCGACCGACAGGCTCTTCGACCTGACCTACATCATGAGCTTTTTTGCACCCGAGGTGAAACCCGATTTCTCGCTCAATCCGGCCGACAAGACCCAAGCCATTCCCTTTGCCATTTCGGCAGACGGCACAACCATTGGCGGAAACAAAGACATATATGTATCCATGGGGCAGACTCCACAGTCGTGGTTGTTGCAGATGGATCTCGACGACCGCCTTATCCCTTCCAAACCTGAAGTGATTTCGGCGGTATCGAAGACTCTCCGACAGGTTACCATCACGTGGAAGAAAGACCTCACGACTTACGAATCGCTCACACTGAAGTCCTATCGTATATACGAAAATAATCATCTGCGTAACACTGTCACGCCCGACAGCGAAACCCTTGAGGTTACTCTTGACGAGGTGGCATCAGGCTTCCCATCATTTACCGTCGAAGCTGTTTTTGAAGATGCACTCGGACACGAAGTGTGTTCGCCGCGTTCGGATGCACGAAGCGTGGCAGTACCCGAAAATTTCGACCTGCCCTTCTTCGACGACTTTGACCGCGAGAACCTGCAAGACAACTACTGGGTACGATTCGTCGAACAGGGTAGCGAGAGCGATGCCGTATGGGGAACCGCACCCTATGTGGGCTATCAGGGTTCGGCAGCATTAGTGGCCGGTACCAATGTTGAACAAACATACTCCAACGGTGTGGTGTCGCGACTCATGGATGCCACCAAAGCCAAGTACGTTGCCTTATCGTTCTACTACTTCTCGATTGCCTATGGCACTCCGCAAGCACCCGATGCCTTTGCCGTCGAAGTATCGACCGACTTCGGAAACACTTGGACTGTCGTAGACCAACACCTCATTTCCGAACTGCCCACCGTGCAAACCATGAAGTATGTTAATCTCACCGACTATGTAGCAGACAAGATGTTTATCTTGCGTCTGCGCAAGTTTGGTGAAGGAAAGATGCCTTACTACATCTATATCGACAACCTCAAAATCACCACCGAGCCGGAGAGAGAGGCTCCGCAAGGCATCATCGGAGAAGAAAGAGCTGACGGCTCCGTCAGAATAGCATGGAAAGACGCCTCAAATTCCTATCCGTTGAGTTATGTGCGGAAGATGAATGAAAAGATGCTCACACTCGGAAATGCAGGTAGTCCGCTCATCGGTGCCAATGCGTTCGACCAAGACGAGCTGCGGCTTTACGACGGGAAATACCTCACCGCCATTGGAACCATGATTAACCAATACTCCAATCTCAAGGACGATAAGGGCATACAAGCCTCCATTGTGGTTTTCGAAGACGGGAAATTGGTGCGCGAACAGGAAATCGACAACCTCCTTACCAACACGCATATAACCGTCATGCTTGATGAACCGCTCAAGATCGACGCATCCAAAGAACTCAAAATCGGTGTGAAGGTACACGATTACGACAGCCGGCAAATTCCGCTTCTCTACGTAAACAACGACGCTTTCGTGGCAGGAAAGAGCGACCTGTTTTCCGAAGACAATGGAACAACTTGGCAATCGCTCAATAAGTTTTATACCGACAACAACGATCCAGACCGCGGGAAGTGCTCTTGGTACATCTTCGGACACATCACCGATGAACCTACCTTTACCCTCTCGCCCGATGCCTCGATGTTGATGGGATACAACGTGATGCGCAACGGTGTAGTCATCAACGACCTCTTTTTGCTGCCTTACGTCACTTCGTTTGACGATACCGCTCCGCTCGATAAGGTTTGCTATGAGGTCATGGCATACTATGGCGACGGAAACGTTTCGGACTTCTCCGAACAATACTGCCGCACCGTTGACGGTATCGACGAGTGTGGTCATGCTTCGGGTGTGGTATATCGTCAAGGTCGCTACCTGATGTCGTCACTTCCAAGCAACGGCATGGCACTGTTCAACTTGGACGGCCGACAAGTGAGACGCAGTCCTCACGGAAAACTGTCCCTCAACGGCATCGCTGCCGGTGTGTACGTAGTGAATGTGTACCACGATAACCGGATAACGTCACTCAAAATCGTGATTCGTTAACCCCTCATCGGACATCTGAATAAGGATCGGTATAGTTCGATGACCAAGCAGACGGATTGTAGGTTGGTGGCAAAAACTGCACGCTTCAGCTTTACAAACCGACAACCATGCTGCAAGGCAATCGAAACTATACCGGTTTGCCATTTCATATGCGATTGGATGATACCGTGTTCAAGGCAAGGTTTCTCACATATCACCTTTCACGGATATTCCTTAGTTTAAGTAATGATTTTTCAGGTTTAGGCTATTCAAGCTGTACCCATCGTTGCTTTCTACGGTCACAAGGCCTGCATTCCAATTTCACAAACTCCCGATTTCCCTCGGCTGATTCCGAATAAGTCTTGATTGTCAAGTCTATTGTGTACGATTTTCAAACAGTTGGATGGCCGTTGAGTATTGACATGGCTCGTTACGACCACAAACCAACAGACCGGCTGCAAAAAAAACGAAGTATATTCTTGATTCAAACCTGCGTACACCATAATCGGTTGAAGGCTGTCTGTTGTGCCAAAAGCGTCATTGCGGATGACCAAAGAGAAAGGGAAGAATACGGGCGGATGCCGTTTCCGATGGCCGGACGAAACCGGCGGACAGGAAGGTCAGCGTCGTTGACGGAAGAAATCGCGCATCAGTTCGCCGCATTCTTCTTCCAAGACACCGGCGGTGACCTCCGTTCGCGGATGCAGGGCATGGGGAGCCAGCAGGCTGTAGCCCCTCTTGGCATCAGCGGCACCATAAACGATGCGGCCTATCTGCGACCATCCCAACGCCCCGGCGCACATCACGCACGGCTCTACAGTAACATAAAGCGTACACGATTCAAGGTATTTGCCGCCCAGCGCATCGGCTGCTGCCGTCACAGCCTGCATCTCCGCATGTGCCGTTACGTCATGGAGGGTTTCGGTGAGATTGTGCGCTCTTGCCAAGATACGGTTGCCACACACCACCAGAGCCCCCACGGGCACTTCGCCGCGGTGGAACGCCCGGCGTGCTTCTTCCAATGCCATGCGCATGAATCGCGAGTCGGTTGTAGTCAGATTTTCGTCGTTCATCATCAGTATAGTTTGCCACAAAAGTAAGGTTTTTAATTGGACAAGAGCGAAAAATATCGTAATTTTGCACAACTCGGATGCCCTTTCAGGCACAAACAGACGCTGTCCGTGGAGGATTCCACGCAACAATCGGATGAACCAAATCAACGCATTACATGGCTTTACACAACGAATTGGGAAAGAAAGGTGAGGAACTGGCTGCGGCTTACCTCCGCCAAAAGGGATGGTACATCCGCGATCGCAACTGGCGTTTCCGTCATCTCGAACTCGACATCGTGGCAACCGACGAATGGGGAACGCGACTGCTGTTCGTCGAAGTGAAGACGCGCAAGGCCCATGCCCTGACCGATGCTGCAGCAGCCGTGGACGACGAAAAAATCAGAAACCTCCGAAAGGCTGCCGATGCCTATGTCAAACAATCTGGCAGCAATGCCGAACTACGGTTTGACATCATCACCGTCGATGCCGACGACAACGGGCACATGACGGTGAACCATATACCGAACGCTTTCTAATCTCCATCGCCATTCATGAAATTCCAACGCATCAGCATCACAGAAACCGACTCGACGAACAACATGCTGCAACCGATCGAAGTGCCGGACGATACCTGTGTGGTGGCCGTTGCCGACTATCAGACCGCCGGAAGGGGGCAGGCCGGCAACCGCTGGGAGAGCGAACACTCCAAGAACCTGCTGTTCTCGATGGCCGTGCGCCCCTCCTCGGTGCCCGTCAACCGTCAGTTCGTGCTGTCGATGGCACACGCCCTTGCCCTCAAGGAGGCTCTCGACAGTCGCGGAATCGAGGTGTTGCTGAAATGGCCCAATGACATTTACGTGGGCAACCGCAAGCTCGGAGGCACTCTCATCGAACTGTCGGTGGCTGAAGGCAGCCTCAAGAAGTGCATCTTCGGCACGGGCATCAACGTGAACCAGACGGTCTTTGTGAGCGATGCGCCCAATCCGGTGTCGCTCAAGCAACTGCTCGGTACCGACATCGACCGGCAAACGCTGCTCGACGACATTCTCCGCGCCTTCGAAACCTGTTACCGCCGGGTGGAACAACAGGACTACGGGTACATACAAAGCCGTTATCACGCTTCGCTCTACAGACGAAACGGATACCATCCTTACCAAGACCAAGAAGGCATTTTCGAGGCAAAAATCATCGAGGTGGCGCAAAACGGCATCATCACCCTGCAGGACCGCAACGGAAAAAACCGGCAATATGCTTTCAAAGAGGTGGCTTTCGTCATCTCCGAACAACACGATTCAAACATTTAACTCACAGATATATGGCAAGATTTAAGAGAATACTGCTCAAGCTGAGCGGCGAAAGCCTGATGGGAAACCAAGGCTACGGCATCGACGCACAACGACTCAACGACTATGCTTCGCAAATAAAAGAAATACAGGAGATGGGCGTACAGATAGGCATCGTTATCGGAGGCGGTAACATTTTCAGAGGACTCAGCGGCGCAACCAAAGGGTTTGACCGCGTGAAAGGCGACCAGATGGGCATGTGTGCCACCGTCATCAACTCGCTCGCCCTCAGCTCGGCACTGGCTGCCGCGGGCGTGAAGAACAAGGTTTTGACCGCCATCCGCATGGAACCCATCGGCGAATACTACTCCAAATGGAAAGCCATCGAAGCCTTGGAAGCCGGATATGTGTGCATCTTCTCGGCCGGCACGGGCTGTCCGTACTTCACGACCGACACAGGCTCGTCGCTCCGCGGCATCGAAATCGAAGCCGACGTGATGCTGAAAGGCACCCGCGTGGACGGCATCTATACCGCCGACCCGGAGAAAGATGCCTCTGCCGTGAAATACGACAGCATCACTTATGACGAAATCATCGCCAAAGGACTCAAGGTGATGGACCTCACCGCCGTGACAATGTGCAACGAAAACCATCTGCCCATCTATGTTTTCAACATGGACAAGGCGGGTAATCTCAAACGTGTCATGACGGGTGAGGAAATAGGCACGCTCGTTCACAGCCGGACCGACAGCCCGAATATCCGATAACAACGACAACATCATCAGCCAACAACCATGAAAACAATCGAGACACGACGCACCATCCGCAAATATACGTCGCAGGATGTCGATGAACAACTGCTCGACAAGTTGCTCGAACAAGCCGCGCGCACCCAGACGATGGGCAACCTGCAACTCTACAGTGTGGTCGTCACGCGCGACCGGAAGATGAAAGAAAAGCTCGCCCCGGCTCATTTCAACCAGCCGATGGTGACACAGGCTCCCGTGGTTCTGACCATCTGTGCCGACTTTCGCCGCACGACGAAATGGTGCGAACAACGAAAAGCACACCCGGGCTACGACAACTTCCTGTCGTTTGTCAATGCCGCATCCGATGCTTTGCTCTATACGCAGACCTTTTCATGCCTTGCCGAAGAAGCCGGACTGGGTATTTGTTACCTCGGAACAACGGTATATATGCCGCAAGCCATCATCGACATCCTGCAACTGCCTGCCCTTGTGATGCCCGTTGCCACGCTGACGGTGGGATGGCCCGACGAGAATCCGCCCCTGACCGACCGCCTTCCGCTGCGCGCTTTCGTCCATGAGGAAGTTTATCGCGACTATTCACCGGCACAAATCAACGACTACTACGGCGAGAAAGAAGAGCTGCCGGAGAACAAGGAGTTCGTGCGCATCAACCACAAGGAAACCTTGGCACAGGTGTTTACCGATTGCCGGTACACCAAGAAAGACAACGAAGCCATGTCGGCAACGCTTATCCAGACGCTCAGAAAACAGGGATTCCCGGTATGATCGACGGCCTTGGCCGCAAGTTTCAACCGATTTGAAACAACAAGCGTTGAAAGTGTATCTCCCCGATAGCTGTCCTTTGGATGGCCATCGGGGAGATTCGGTATAAGAAAACCCATACGGAAGTGCATGAAAATACCCTGATGACCGATTTGGCTTTATCTCAAACCGGTCATCAGGGTACTCCATTCTGCTTCACATAGTTATCAAAGTTTCCTTTCGTATCTCGAAAAAGACGGTTGATACCAAACGAAAACTCGGTCGAGACGATGTCGCAAACCCGTCAAAAAGTTTTGACTTCGATGGAAGAAGAGGCTCAAACGGCATCGCTTTTACCATCGCCTTCGGAGAAAGCAGCCGCTTCTGCAGCGGCAATGACATCTTCCTTGGTCAGCTCTTGGGGAGTGGCAGTGATGTCGCTCAGGTCGAATTCATCGATAGGCGGTGTATCGACAGCAGGCTTGTCGGCAACCTTGCTTCCCCTACCCTCCTTCTTGGGAGGTCGTTGGGAGGCTTGCCGGCTGTCAGCGGCAGGAGCTACATCGGTTGAAACTTCGGGTTCAAGGGTCGGAACATTGCCCACGGGCTGCTCTTCCATCTTGGTTCGGTCGCCCTTGGCGGCAAAGATAGAGTCGAGAAATTTCGAGTCTTTGCGCAATAATTCAAGGGTTGCCTTGGCGGCTTTCTGGTGTCCCTCTTTCTTGGAGTAGCCCTTTCCGTTACCGGCGGACAATCCTTCGAGATACACTTGAAAACCAAACACCGGACTACCTTCCTTGTCTCTGAAGTTTTCCGTTTGCCTGAACTCGAGCAAAATCTTGTTTTTCTGGCTCCATTCGATGAGCTTGCTCTTGAAATTCACTTCCTTATAAGCCACCTTATCGAGGTTGATGAGTCGGTCAAGGATGCGCTTCTTCATGAACTTCATGCAGGTGTCATAACCCTTGTCGAGATAGATGGCACCCACCAACGCCTCAAAAGCGTTGCCGCCCATGTAGTTATTGTGCGACAGGCTGTGTTCTTTGGACTGTATGAGTTTGGTGACTCCCATCTCTTGAGCGAGCTGGTTGAGGGTTTCGCGCTGCACGATTTTGCTGCGGGTGTTGGTCAAGAAGCCTTCGCGCTTGCCTTCAAAACGATGGAAAACGACATCGCCCACCACCGCTCCGAGGATGGCATCGCCAAGGAATTCGAGCCTTTCGTTGTTGACAGGCTTTCCTTTTTCGCGACGACCGGCACTCTTGTGCATCAGTGCCTGCCGGTACAGTTCTATATGATTGGGATAGAATCCCAACACATCACGCAAAGACAAGTAAAGCTCCTTTTCCTTTCGGAAAGGGAGCTTCAGTCTGTTGATAATGTCATCCAACATATTTCTTGAAGACCACACAGGCATTGTGGCCACCAAAACCGAAGGTGTTGCTTAATGCGGCACGCACTTCGCGTTTTTGAGCCGTGTTGAACGTGAAATTGAGACGATAGTCTATTTCGTCGTCTTTGTCATCATCGGCATGGTTGATGGTCGGCGGAACAATGTCGTCGCGTACCGACAGGACTGTCACCAACGCCTCTATCGCACCGGCCGCGCCGAGCAGATGCCCGGTCATTGACTTGGTGGAGCTGATGTTGAGCTTATAAGCCTCTTCGCCAAAGACGTCCTTGATGGCCTTCACCTCTGAGATGTCACCCACCGGAGTGGACGTGCCGTGTACGTTGATGTAGTCGATGTCGGCAATGGTCAGGCCGGCATCGGCGAGGGCATTCTCCATCACCAGACGCGCTCCGAGACCTTCGGGGTGGCTGGCGGTGATGTGATGAGCATCGGCAGTGGCAGCTTCGCCTACCATTTCGGCATAAATCTTGGCACCACGCGCCTTGGCATGCTCGAGTTCCTCAAGGATAAGACAGCCGGCACCCTCACCCATCACGAAGCCGTCGCGGCTCTTGCTGAACGGACGGCTGGCATGTTCGGGGTCGTCGTTGCGGGTCGAAAGGGCGTGCATGGCGTTGAAACCTCCCATGCCGCATGCCGTGATGGCTGCTTCGGCACCTCCCGACACGATGACATCGGCCTTGCCCAATCGTATGAGATTGAAAGCATCGGCAATCGCATGGGTAGAAGATGCACAGGCACTGGTGGTTGCATAGTTAGGGCCGTGGAAACCAAAATGAATCGAAATGTGACCTGCGGCAATATCCGAAATCATCTTGGGAATGAAGAAAGGCGAAAACTTGGGTCCGTCTTCGCGATGAAGACTGTAGTAAGACACCTCTTCTTCAAAAGTTTTAATACCACCGATACCGACACCGTAGATAACTCCGATGCGGTCCAGATTTTCTTTTTCAAGGTCGAGCCCGGCATCTTTCACACCCTGCATGGCACTGATCATGGCCAGCTGGGTATAACGGTCGAGCTTACGAGCCTCTTTCCGATCGATATAATCGTTGATGTTCAGATCCTTCACCTCGCAACCGAAGTGGGTTTTGAACAGGCTTGTATCGAAACTTTGTATGGGAGCGGCACCACTTTTGCCGGCGAGGAGATTCTTCCAAGTGTCCTCCGGCGTATTACCCACCGGGGTTACGGCACCCAATCCCGTTACCACTACTCTTTTAAGTTCCATGGTTATAAAGGTATTATAGAATGAAAGGGCGTGTTCTAAAAATCCACGTCCTAACCGGTTGTTGTGATTCGGGCTTGCAAAACACGGCTTGCAATTTTCAGAACCCTCAAAATGAATGAAGGATTAGCGCACAATTCATGCCGTCTAATCCTTCATTTATCATTGCTTTTTATTTTGCATTCTCTTGGATATATGCGATGGCATCGCCTACGGTACTGATGGTTTCAGCTTTGTCATCGGGGATGGAGATGCCAAATTCTTTCTCAAACGCCATGATAAGTTCTACGGTTTCCAAAGAATCGGCACCGAGGTCGTTGGTAAAACTTGCTTCGGGCTTTACTTCTGCTTCGTCTACACCGAGCTGATCTACAATAATGGCAATGACCTTTTCTTCAATTTGTGACATAATTTCTGAATTTTAAGATGTTTATAAATTACTTTCACTGTTAAAAATGCGGCTGCAAAGAAACGAATTTTATTTCGGATGTGCAAATTTTTTGATTAAAAAAGCACTAAGAATTGCACAAACCACGCAAAACTGTGCAATTTTTGAGACGTTTTCGGGCGGCAATATCACATCAAAAGACTGATTGGCAACAATTTCTACATCCCCGGGCAAGGGACATGACAGGGGTGTTTTCTGCTGAAAAAATGAAAAAACAGCGACGGGAACGGGCGAAATGACATGTCCGAAGACGGGCGACAACCTTGCCAACGGGGTGGGGCAGAGGTGGCAAACGGCGTCCCGAGCACATATATATTAAGGTAGAAAAGGGGAAAAGACGGAAGAATCTGACAACGGCGACACACGAGCCGCGCCTTTCAACCCAAATCGGTCATTAGATTCCGAGTTGGTTTCTTTTGATGGTTGGCAGATGGTTTGTCGGTTTGTTGCAGGCGTAGCGGGCTACGGCAAGACAAAACGACAGGCAAGATGTCGGCCGGCAGACGAAACCGGCCGGAAAGTGATATGAGCGACATGAAATGTATAAACAAACGCTCTCATGACCGATTTGGGTTCAAACTCACCGCTCGCACGCACCGACGGTTTGACTATACTGCCGGGAAGAGCAGGAAAGTGGTTGATTTCAGTGAACGTAACCATTTGAACCCAAATCGTTTACCTATATCCGTGCGCGGATTTTGCCCGATAGTCGTGCAGTTCGGGCTGTCCAAAGGGCAGGTTTTGCATGCTGAAAGGGGAACTTTTACCGACCGAAAGGGGAACTTCTGCCTTGTAAAAGGGCAGGTTTTGCCGAAGGCTGCGGCAGGAGCATCGGGGAAGGGTGGGGCAATGTCGATGCCGACTTCCGGCACAAGGGCGGCAAAGGTGCTGATTGCCAATCCGGAAATGAGGGGAAACGGCATGAAAAAACAAAACCGAGGCTTCCCCGCAAGCATTTTCCGGCAGTCCAAACGAGCGAAGTCCCGGCAAGAAAGCGACGTTTTGTGGGCTTTTACTTGGACAAACGGGTTATAATCACTAACTTTGCCTGCAGTAAACCAGCTTATTCCAAACATGAAAGAAACAGAAAAATACAACCGGATTTTCCAAGAAGTCATCCGCGATTATCATGTCAAAGACCACGTCGATACCCCCATCGCCAATCCTTACGCCAACGACAGCCTCGAATATCATCTCTATGCCAAATGCTGGATCGACACCGTGCAATGGCATTTGGAAGACATCATCCGCGATCCGAACATCAATCCCGTCGAAGCCCTTGCCATCAAACGACGCATCGACCGCAGCAATCAGGACCGGACAGACCTTGTCGAGCAGATCGACAGCTACTTCCGGCAGCTCTATCAGGACGTGAACGTGCTGCCCGACGCCCATATCAACACCGAGAGTCCGGCATGGGCCATTGACAGACTCTCCATCCTTGCACTCAAAATTTACCACATGGAGGAACAAGCCATGCGGCAAGACGCGACCGAACAGCACCGCATGACCTGCAAAGCCAAGCTCGACGTGCTGCTCGAACAACGCACCGATCTGTCGACAGCCATCGACCGACTGCTCGACGACATCGCCGGCGGACGCATATACATGAAGGTGTATAAGCAAATGAAGATGTATAACGATCCTTCGACCAACCCGGTGCTTTACGGAAAGCATGAAAAATGAGAGACATTTGCTGCTGATGAGGTTTTCAGCCTTGGGCGATGTGGCCATGACCGTGCCCGTCGTCCATACGCTGGCGACGACCTATCCTGACTTGCGCATCACCATGATGAGTAGGGCTTTCGCCCGTCCGTTTTTTGAAAACATGGCACCAAACGTGTCGTTCATGGCTGCCGACTTCAAAAAAGAGCATCAAGGATGGGGCGGACTGCGGCGGCTCTATCGCCAACTACGACAGCAAGATTTTACGGATGTGGCTGATTTACACGATGTTTTACGTACCAAATACCTGCGGATGCGCATGGTATGCGACGGTATGCGGGTGCGACACATCGACAAACACCGCCGTTTACGAAAAAAACTTACCTCCAGACAGCGGAAAGAACGCATCGAATTACCTTCTTCTTTCCAAAATTATGCCGACGTTTTGACAGCCTTGGGCTATCCCGTATCGCCCTCATTCCGTTCCATTTACGGCAATGGGGCAGGGGACTTGCACCTCCTGCCGACAGCCATCGGCAACAAAAAGGAAGGCGAAAAATGGATGGGCATTGCTCCCTTTGCCGCCCATCGGGGCAAAATATATCCCCTTGACAAGATGGAAAAGGTCATCGAGGCCTTTCAAAAGCATCATCCGCGTGTACGCATCTTTCTGTTCGGAGGGGGCGACAAGGAAAAAAACATCCTCGACGGATGGTGCCAAAGGTTCTCCACATGCACCAACGCATCGGCTGTATTGGGCGGTCTGACCCGCGAACTGATACTGATGAGCAACCTCGATGTCATGCTCTCGATGGACAGTGCCAACGCACACTTGGCATCATTGACAGGCATCCGCGTGGTCAGTGTTTGGGGAGCCACGCACCCTTGCGCGGGATTCATGGCATGGAACCAACAGGCCGAAGATGCCGTCCAAGTGGAACTGCCTTGCCGTCCATGCAGCATCTACGGCAACAAGCCCTGCCATCGCCACGATTTTGCCTGCATGGAAACCCTTGATCCCGAACGAATCACCGACAGGCTGATGCAGGTTCTGGAGCTGTAAATCATTTGATTTCAGATATATTCATAATCCCAAATCGGTCAAGAGAGTCCGACTTGGGACAATCATCAATGGGCTTCGAGCCAGTTGCTGCCCCATCCGGCATCGGCAACCGTGGGCACATGCAGCTCGATGGCTTGTTGCATCTCGTCCAACACGATCTTTTCGACCTCTTTCTGCTCTTCGGGGAACACCGAAAAATTCAATTCGTCGTGTACCTGCAGAATCATTTTCGAGCGCAGACGTGCTTCCTCGAAGCGTTGGTGAATGCGGATCATCGCCATCTTGATGATGTCGGCGGCACTGCCTTGTATCGGGGCGTTGATGGCATTGCGCTCGGCAAAACCGCGAACGGTGGCATTGTGCGAATTGATGTCGGGCAGGTAGCGTCGCCTTCCGGAAATGGTTTCGGCATAACCGTACTCGCGAGCCTTGGCTTTGGCCTGCTCCATGTATTCTTTTACCTGCGGAAACGTTTCAAAATAGCCGTCTATCAGCTGTTTGGCTTCAGTCCGGTCAATGTCGAGACGCTCTGCCAAGCCGAAGACGGTGATGCCGTAGATGATGCCGAAGTTGGCTCTCTTGGCCTTGTTTCGTTCGTCACGCGTAACCTCTTCCATCGGCTTTCGGTATATCTTGGCAGCAGTGGCGGCATGGATGTCACGCCCCTCACGGAAGGCTTCGATCATCTGTTGGTCGCCACTCAAGTGCGCCATGACGCGCAGTTCGATCTGACTGTAGTCGGCAGAAAAGAACAAGCAACCCTCGTCGGGGATGAAAGCCTTGCGGATTTCCTTGCCGTCTTCGCCTCTGACGGGAATGTTCTGCAGGTTGGGATCCGACGAAGAGAGGCGTCCGGTGGCGGTGATGGTCTGGTTGAACGATGTGTGTATGTGTCCCGTCCGGGGATTGACGAGGGTGGGGAGTACATCGACATAGGTGCTGAGGAGCTTCTTCAAACCTCTGTAAGCCAATATCTTCTCCACAATTTCGTGCCTGCCTGCCAGCTGTTGCAGCACTTCTTCACTGGTGACATACTGCCCGGTCTTGGTTTTCTTGGGCTTGTCGATGACGGCAAGTTTGCCGAAAAGGATGTCGCCCACCTGCTTGGGCGAAGAGATATTGAACGATTCGCCGGCAAGTTGGTAAATCGTTTGCTCAATTTCCTGCATGCGCCGGGTGAACTGCAACGACGTTTCGTGCAACGACTGACTGTCGAGACGGATGCCGTGCAGCTCCATTTGCGCCAGAACCGGCACAAGCGGCATCTCTATTTCCCAAAACAATCGGTCGGCACCGACGTCGTTCAACATCGGTTCCAAGACATTTTTGAGGCGCAAGGTGACATCGGCATCTTCGCAGGCATACTCCGAAACGACGGCAATGTCGACATCGCGCATCGACTTTTGGTGCTTGCCCTTGGGTCCGATCAAGTCCTCGATGGGGATGGTTTGGTAGTGGAGGAGGGTAGCGGCAAGCTCGTCCATGCCGTGACGTTGGTCGGGACGGATAAGGTAATGGGCAATCATGGTGTCGAACATCCGGCCTTTGAGGGTGACACCATAATGATATAACACCTCCATGTCGTACTTGATGTTTTGCCCGACCTTGAGAATCTGCTCGCTTTCGTACACCGGCTTGAAGATATCGACGACTTTTTGGGCTTCTTCCCGTTGTGCGGGAACAGGTACATAGTAGGCATGAAATTCGTCGAAAGAAAAGCTCAAACCCACCAGTTCGGCATCGATGGCATTCGTAGAGGTCGTTTCCGTATCCAGACTGAGCGTGGATTTTTGCAGAAAAATATCGCGAATTTTCTTCATATCTTCCACGTTATCAACGCATTCATACGTATGAGGCACCGTTTTTATCGTAAAATTAAGGCCTGTTTTTGGTTTTTCTGTGTCCTCGTTCGTAAATGACGCAAATAAATCGGGCTGAATTTCGACTTTCTTTTCGTTATCTTTTGTTTTGTTAAATATTCGGTTTGAAAGGGTCTTCAGTTCGAGATCGTCAAGCAAGGCACGCAGGCGGGGTTCGTCGGGAGTGGAAACTTTCAAGGCATCAAGGTCCAGCTCGATGGGCACATCGGTTTTGATGGTGGCCAGGAACCGGGACATCTTGATGTCATCGACGTGGGTTTCGATTTTCGTTTTGAGCGCACCTTTCAACTCGTCGGTACGTTTCAGCAGTTCATCAATGTTGCCAAACTGTTCGATCAGCTTGGTTGCGGTCTTCTCTCCCACGCCGGGACAACCGGGAAAGTTGTCGGCCGAATCGCCCATCAGTCCCAAAAGGTCGATGACTTGGTGGGGCGATTTGATGCCATATTTATTCAGAACCTCTGCAACACCCATCGTTTCATAGCCTCCTCCGTGACGCGGCCGGTACACGTAGACATCCTTTCGGACGAGTTGCGCATAGTCTTTGTCGGGTGTCAGCATATAGGTTTCGAGTCCCTTTTCGGCCGATTTCATCGACAAAGTGCCGATCACATCATCGGCTTCGTAGCCTTCGACTTCGAGAATGGGGATGCGCCATGCCTTCAAAAGGTCCTTGATGATGGGTACCGACCGACGAATGTCCTCGGGAGTTTTATCGCGTTGCGCCTTATAGGCCGGGAAAATGTCATCGCGAAAAGTGGGCCCGTGGGGGTCGAATGCCACGCCGAGATAGCCGGGTTGCTCTTTACGGAGTACCTCGACCAACGTGTTGCAGAAGCCCATGACGGCAGAAGTGTTCAACCCCTGCGAATTGATACGGGGCGATTTGATGAAAGCGAAGTACGAACGGTAGATGATTGCGTAAGCATCTATGAAGAAGATTTTATCCATGAGTGCATCAAATATTTCGTGTAAAAGTACGAAATATTTGTCGGAAATGCGATAAAATCATTAAATTTGTAACAAAATAGCATTCGTATGGACTATCTTTCGATCATAAAAAAGCCGATTGCGACAGAAATAAACGATTTCATCGGCTGTTTCAATGAAGCCCTTTCCTATCCCGACGGGTTGCTGGCTGACGCGCTCGACCACATCCGCCAACAGGGCGGAAAGCGCATGCGACCCTTCCTGACCTTGCTGCTGGCAAAGAATTTCGGTTCCATCACGGAAGTCACACAGCAGGCTGCCGTAGGTCTCGAATTGCTCCATACCGCCAGTTTGGTACACGATGACGTGGTTGACGAGAGCGCCGAACGACGCGGACAGCCATCGGTCAATGCCTCTTATAACAACAAGGTGGCCGTATTGGTGGGCGACTACATCCTCTCGACGGCACTGCTGAGAGTGGCATACACGCACAACCAGCGCATCGTAGAGGCCTTGGCAGAGTTGGGACGCACACTTTCCAACGGCGAAATACTGCAGCTCAACAACTTTGAAAACGGCGGCATATCCGAAGAAACCTACTTCCGCGTCATCGAACAGAAGACTGCGGCTCTCTTTGAAACGTGCGCCGAGATTGCAGCACTGTCGGTTCGGGCAACCGAAGAGGAGGTAAAAGCTGCCAAAAACTTCGGGCGCACCATCGGCGTCATCTTCCAAATCAGGGATGACATCTTCGATTACTACGACTCGAAGGAAATCGGCAAGCCCACCGGCAACGACATGTTGGAAGGCAAACTCACCCTGCCGGTCATCTATGCCCTCACGAATCATGCTTCCGAAGAGATGAACGCACTGGCCAAAAAGGTCAAAGAAGGCAGTATCCGACCCGATGAAATCGGCATTTTAGTGGAGTTCACCAAGAAAAACGGCGGCATCGACTATGCCGAACGGCAGATGAACCGCCTGCACGAGGAGGCTTTGGGCTTCATTGCCACCTACGTCAAAGACGAATCGATAGCCGATGCCTTGCGAGCGTACATCGATTTCGTCATACAACGCAACAAATAAACAGCATCGGGAGGGACAGACAGGTAGAAACAACTTACTTTTCTGACCCTTTCCTTGTCACCAATACCGTAACATTCAATGGTAACGGACAAAACCGTCCGGACATCCTGATAGTCCATCGGCACGCTTTTACTCATGGAAAGCGTGCCGATGGACTATCAGGATAAGGTCGATAAAAACGAATGTGTGGACAGAGGACGAGACAGATTGGTTCGGTTTATAGGTGGAAAGCAGTTACTTGATGACATAACATAACGCACTGACGCACACAAACCGACCGTCAATAAGCCGACAAACCTACAGATATAAGTTGGAAAACAGCTTAAAAGGTAGGCAATGACGCTCTAAACCGTGGGCTGAACTATCAGCAATCATGGTTCGGAGGGCATCAATATCCACAAAATGAGGTAGGCGATGATGCCGGGGAAGCCGGCCGAACAGATGGTCAAAAGCAACCAAAACAATCGGAGGCCATCTTTATTCCATCCGAAATACTCGGCGATACCGCCACAAATTCCCGCCACCCATTTATCACGGGAACGAACCAATCGTTTATCATTCATGATACAAAGTGTTGTTATTTTGCACATTGAGAGGCGAATGAGGTCGGTTGAAGGACTACCGAACGACTGTTTCCCTCTCTTTCTATCACTGATTTCTATCCTTTTCATCGCACATCGGCAGCATCGTCGGGCAAGAACGCCTAAAGGTCATTGACTGTTCACAGCGAGCAATTTTGCGATGACCGTCCCGATAGTCGATGAACGAAGCACTGTCCGGAGGACAAAGATGAGCCGAACCTAAAAGAACTTGGTTTCTTCGCCCAACACTTCACTGAGCAGAAGATTTGCCAAACGACTGGTACCGAGACGGAACCATTTGTTGGTGAGCCATTTTTCGCCCAACACTTCCTGCACAATGGTATAATAAATCAGGGCATCGGTAACACTGTTGAGTCCGCCGGCAGGCTTGAAACCGATCTGAATGCCTGTCTGATCGTAATACTCTTTGATGGCCTGACACATCACATAAGCCGCCTCAGGGGTTGCAGCCGGTTCGAGCTTACCCGTCGAAGTCTTGATGTAATCGGCTCCGGCATACATCGCAAGGATGGAAGCCTTCTTGATATTCGAAGCCGTTTTGAGACAACCGGTTTCGAGAATGACCTTCATGTCGTGGCCGCCACACGCCTGCTTTTGCTCGTTGATGTCGTCGCAAACACCTTCGTAGTCGCCCGAAAGGAACTTACCCACCGGCATGACGATGTCGATCTCGGTGGCACCATCCTTGATGGCCAGTGATGTTTCGGCCACTTTGACTTCAATCAAGGCTTGCGAAGAGGGGAAAGAACCCGAAACACAGGCAATCTCAACGCCATCGACCTCGAGGGTTTCGCTCACCGTTTTGGCAAAGCAAGGATACACACAGATGGTTGCCACATGGGGTAAATCGGGGTAGGTGGCATCAAATTGGTTCACACGCTCGGTAAAAGCAAGCACACTTTCTTCGGAATCGGTGGTCTTGAGAGTGGTGAGTTCGATGGAACCCATGAGGAATTTCTTGACTTCGAGGGTATCGTTGTGATGCACTTTCTCCTCGATGAGCTTCCTGACCGCTGCCCGGATATCGTCGTCGACAAGGTTGGTGTCATACTTGTTCAGCACCGCTTCATAGCGATTGACGGCAGCTGCATGATGATGATGCTCATGTTCGCCGTGATGATGATGTTCGTTTGTCATGATTGGATATGGTTGATTGTTTATAATTTACTGTATACGTGAAAGATAACAAGGACTGAAATTGGCGGTGACAGGGCATTGCCGATTCACGGACGGAGCTTCGCATTGGCTTGATGACGGTCGTGATCACGACGCGTTTTCTTCTCGAACGACTTGCGGAGTTCGTCCGTGAGATCCACACCCGTCTGGTTGGCCAGACATAGCAGCACCCACAGCACATCCGCCATTTCCTCTCCGAGGTTGGGTTGTTCGCCCTTTTTGAAGCTCTGATCGCCATATTTTCGCGCGATCACGCGCGCCAGCTCACCCACTTCTTCAGTAAGGCAGGCCATATTGGTCAATTCCGAGAAATATCTCACACCGTAGGTTTTTATCCATTGGTCCACTTGATGTTGTGCTTCGGCTATGGTCATGATTGAAAAGTATTGTTCATGAATGAAAACTCAGAAAAAACAGTTCCGCAACAATCCAAGTGATACTGTGGAAGATGAACCCCAAAATGACAAAGGCAAGCCATAGTTCGGGATAGTAAGTACCGGTCTTGCTGCGAACCACCCAAGCAATATTGCTCAACAGGGTCACCAAAAGCAAGCCCTCGGACACCCGTAAAGCATCCAACCAGTCCCACCGGTAATCGTGGAGAAACCACATCCAATTGGCAACACAGGCAAGCAGGCAAGCAAATACAAGATTCCTCATCATTCCTTGCGTTTGGAATCCATGCAGATCGTGACCGGACCATCATTGACGAGTGCCACTTGCATATCGGCTCCAAAGATGCCTGTAGGCACTTTTTTCCCCATTTCATCGGATAAACGACGGCAAAACAGCTCATACAGAGGCACCGAATAGTCGGGTGGTGCCGCATGAATGTAGGAGGGACGGTTTCCTTTTTTGGTCGAAGCCATGAGCGTGAACTGGCTCACCACCAAGGCTTCACCGTCGATATCGCGCACGGAAAGGTTCATCACGCCCTCAGAATCGTCGAAGATGCGCATGGCAACCACTTTCTTCACCAGCCATTCAACATCGTCTTCATGATCCTCGCCGCCCACACCGAGCAACAGAAGAAGACCTTGACCGATGCTGCCGGTGACCCGTTGGTCAACGGTGACGGAAGCACTGCGTACACGCTGGATGACTATTCTCATGGAATGACTACAGGTTGTTTCATGCAAAGTTAATCATTTTGCAAGGAAAAGCCAAACAAAGCAACGAAAAACGTACATAATGAACAAGTTAAGGAGCAACAAAACACTCAAAGAAATACGATGGTTGCTGCCCGGGAGATGTACAAAATGTGTGTTGAAAGAGCGAAAGAACAACAGATGCTGGCCAAAGAAAAATAACCTATGAAAACGATATGAAAGGACAAAACGAACGATAAAACCGAAGGAAAATGCGCTCGAACATGATGGAATGCCACACCATTCAAGACCTTCGGAGAAGCGATAGGGGGCGTATAGAAATCAGCCCGGCGACACCTTCGATGAGGGAGGGGAACTATGAAAAGTTGCCCAATATTCGTCCGTATGCTTGAAGGTTTTGGAAAAAATCGAAGGACAGGACGGAAAACAACGCTGAATTTGAAAATATAACTCACTGATTACCAGACATCACTTGATAAAAGTGGTTGAAAGAGGACGGAAAAGGGCATGATTTACGGCCATAAAACGGCACAAACGGGCAGATAAAAGGGGTACTTCGGGAATGCAAAACCTGCCCTTTTACAGCATGAAAGGGCAGGAATGGCGAAGAGAACAGGACGAAAAGGACTCGAAAGGTATCGAAAACGTTGGTTAAATGGCTGTTTTTCACCACGGGGAGGAGCAAAGCAGAACAGTATGATAAGGGAAAACGACAAGGTTGGCACGGGTATTGCAAGGCGAGGCCACCTCCCTCATGGAGAAGAGGAGGATAACCAAAAGGCCGAACCGGGGCGAATGGTCAACAGAAGCAAGCGAAAAAAACAAAAGAAGGGAAAGTAGCAAAAGGCTATGCCTCTTCATCAGGAACGGTGGCGGATGGAGATTGAGGATGAAAATGGGTATGGACCAAAGATGCTTTGGCGTTACCAATGACGGCAGAAAGTTCTGAAAGGCCGGCAACACGGATGCTGCGAAGTGTGCGGAAATGGCGAAACAGAGCCGTTTTGGTTTTTTCGCCAACACCTTTAATGTCATCTAATTCGCTGTGTAAAGCACTTTTAGAGCGTTTGTCTCGATGAAAGGTGATGGCATAGCGATGCACCTCATCCTGCATACGTGCCAGAATGTTGAAGAGTTCGCTGCCGGCTTTCATGCCGACCACGACGGGAGGAAATCCAAAGAGCAACTCATTGGTACGATGACGGTTATCCTTTGCCAAACCGGCGATGGGGATGGACAGGTGCAACTCGTCTTCGACAACCGAACGCACGGCTTCCATCTGTCCTTTACCACCGTCGGTGACAATGAGATCGGGCAGTTTTTCACCTTCAGCGTGCATACGTTCATACCGACGACGCACCACTTCGCGCATGGAAGCATAGTCGTCGGGACCGGCAACAGTCTTGATAATGTATTTCCGATAGTCCTTCTTGGAAGGTTTCAAACCCTTGAAAACCACACAACCCGCCACGGCATCGGTACCCGAAATGTTGGAATTGTCGAAACATTCGATGTGAAAGGGGAGGGTAGGGAGCTGCAAAGCGGCTTGAAGCGTCTTCATGAGCCGCGTTTGTTTTTGCTCGGGATTGAGTTTTTCGCTTTGCTTGAGACGATCGATGCGGTACTGCCTGCCATTCATTTCGGACAACTCGAGAAGGTGTTTCTTATCGCCCTTTTTGGGAATGACGAAGGTAGCATCGGCCAAACTCCACTCCATTTCGAACGGAACGATGATTTCGCGCGCATGACTGTGGAAGCGTTGCCTGATTTCCGGAATTGCCATCGACAGCAATTCCTCGTTGGATTCGGACAATTTTAGATTATATTCAAAGGTGAAAGCCTGATTGATGGCACCGTTGGTGACATGAAGATAATTCACAAATGCCGTTTTTCCGTCGTCGGCATTGACAATAGAAAAGACATCCACGTTATGAATGGTGTGGCTTACCACCTCGCTCTTGGCGCGGTAGGCATCGATGAGCAGGTATTTTTGCTTGATTTGCTCGGCTTCCTCGAATGCCAGTTCGCTTGCTTTTTGCTGCATTCGTTCGTAAAGCGAACGTTCCAGCTCGCGCGTATTTCCCTTCAGGATTTCAATGGCTTGAACGATGGAATGGCGATAATCCTCGACCGACTGCTTTCCGATGCAGGGTGCATCACACTTATGGAGATGATAATCGAGACAGGCTTTGTATTTACCTTGCATGATGCCCTCCCGGGTCATCGGAAAACGGCAGGAACGTGGTTTGAACAGTTCCCTGATGATATCGAGAACGGCTTGCATGGCGGGCTGATAGCTGTAAGGGCCGAAATAAGTTCCCAAAGAACGGCTGACGTTTCGCGTTTTGAAGATACGCGGCAGTAATTCGTTGGTGACACAAATGCTGGGATAGGTCTTTCCATCTTTGAGAAGAACATTGTAACGCGGTTGGTATTTCTTGATGAGAGAGTTCTCCAACAACAGTGCATCTTCTTCGGTCCGGGTGACCGTATAAGTAATATCGGCGATTTTATCGACAAGAACCCGTGTTCTTAATTGTTCGTGTTCCTTTTGGAAATAGGACGAAACACGACGCTTGAGATTCTTGGCCTTGCCGACATAGATGATCTTTGCCGAAGCATCCCAATACTGATAACTGCCCGGTTGTTCGGGCAAACTTTGCACCAGTGTGCGCAATCGCAACTTCAATTGTTCCTTTTCTTCGCGTGTCATGTTTTCTTTTCTTCGTGTATCGTAACTTCCTTTTGGCAGATACTATATCTTTCCCTTTTCATCTTCTTCCTTGTATAAGCAGTGTTCTGTCCGATCTCGTCCTTCTGAAGCCATCTGTTCACGATTCATTGCTTGGGATTTCGGAAAGACGACGTAATATAAATGTCTCATTTTAAGCCCTTCCAAAATCCATTGTTTCACATGAAACATTTTACATTACCTGAGATGTCGCCGTTCGAACATCGGGAAAACATCTTCCTTAAACAGACGTCCCGACGACAAGAAAGGAAGAGAAGTACGGAAAGAAGGATAAAATGAGCCAACCGAAATCACAACACGATTCTGTCAAGAGAAGGACAAACAACTTCGAAGAATCCTGTGAAAACGGCACCAAATCTATCCTTTCGGGGAAGAAGCTACACCCGGATGAGCGTCGTGATATCCGTACCCGGTTCGAAAATGTCGCGCCCATGCAATCCCTCATCGGTGATTTCGATGATAAAATTGAGGTAAACTTGCTTGGGATTGAACTTTCTGACAAGATTATAAGCGGCCTTCATGGTACCGCCGGTGGCAAGCAAATCGTCATGGAGCAACACAATGTCGTCTGCATTGATGGCATCCTGATGGATTTCGATGGTATCGGTACCATACTCTTTGGCATAGCTTTCGCGAATGGTTTCGGCAGGAAGTTTGCCCGGTTTGCGACAAAGCACCACACCGGCACCCAACCTGACGGCAAGTGCCGATGCCATCACGAAACCCCGACTCTCAATGCCGACAATCTTGGTGATGCCTTTGTCCCTATACATTTCGTAGAGTTCGTTCTCCATGATGCGCAAACATTCGGCATCTTTGAACAAGGTTGTGACATCTCTGAAGTTGATTCCTTTCTGTGGAAAGTCGGGAATGCAACGCAAATGTTTCATCAAAGTTGGATTATTCATTATCAACTGATTATGGGTTTGTGTATCTTTTAATTGTTTCACGTGGAACTTTAATTTATCCATCGGTAAATCTCTGAGACTGCAACCGACGACGGGATGTGGCGGGCAATCGGAAAAAACGAAAGCCAAGAGCACGAACGAGGGTGGGAGAGAGGTGCAGACATGGAGCGGTAAGGGGGATAAGATGGTTGAACAGCAAACCGGATGAAGGGTAGCGGTTATCGATCAGCGTTTCATCAGCACCAAGAGGACATTGATGTCGCTGGGCGATACGCCGGGAATACGTCCGGCCTGCGCAAGCGTTTCCGGACGGATGCGATCCAGTTTCTGGCGCGCCTCAGTCGAGAGAGACTGAATGGACGGATAATCGAAGACATCTTTGATCTTGATATTCTCCAATCTGTGCATCTTTTCGGCAACGATTTTTTCACGCTCGATATAGCCGCGGTATTTAATTTTGACTTCGGCAGCCTCCAAGAGTTCTTCTTCACGCGACACATCCTCGGCCAACAGAGCCGTCAATTCGGGGAATGCAGGAAGCAGGTCGCGGAGGTTTACCTGCGGACGCGCCACGATTTCGGAGAGTTTGCAACCGTATTGAAGGGGCGTGGAGCCGAGCGACTCCAACAAAGGGTTCATATCTTTGGGTTTGACGGAGGTCTTATCGCAGAACGAGAGTACGCGCTCTATGATATTTTTCTTTGCCTTCCAACGGTCGTAACGTGTCCGGTCGGCAAGCCCGAGTGTATAAGAACGCTCCGTAAGACGGGCATCTGCATCATCTTGACGGAGCAAAATACGATACTCGGCACGGGAAGTGAACATACGATAGGGTTCGTCTACCCCCTTGGTTACCAAGTCGTCGATGAGTACACCGATGTAACTTTCGTCGCGGTGCATCATGAACGGTTCGCTGCCGGCACACTTCAAAGCGGCATTGACGCCGGCTACGAGTCCCTGACCGGCAGCCTCCTCGTAACCCGTCGTGCCGTTGACCTGACCCGCAAGAAAGAGTCCGGGGATGACTTTCGACTCCAACGAGTGAGTGAGCTGGGTGGGGTCGAAGAAATCGTATTCGATGGCATAACCCGGACGGTAGACCTTTACATTCCTGAAAGCGGGGATGAGGCGCAGCGCATCGAGCTGGACTTCGACGGGCATGCTGGACGAATAGCCGTTAAGATACATCTCATTGGTGTTCGAGCCTTCGGGTTCGAGAAACAGGAGGTGTTTGTCGCGATCGGGAAAGGTGACCAGTTTGGTTTCGATTGACGGGCAATAGCGGGGACCGATGCTTTGTATCTGTCCGTTATAGAGCGGTGAATGGGGGAGTCCTCGTTCAAGGACAGCATGAACATCGGGATTGGTATAGCATATCCAACAGGGAAGCTGGTCGACGCATCGGGGAGTGTCCAAGTAACTGAAGCGGTGAAAATCGTGCTCACCGTCTTGGATTTCCATCTCATTGAAACACACGGAGCGTTTGTCGATACGCACCGGTGTTCCGGTTTTCATGCGCTCTGACCTAATGCCATGAGCTGTAATACTTTCAGCAAATTCATGTACGGCAGGTTCGGCCATGCGCCCTCCTTCGACCTGATGGTCGCCGACGTGCATCAATCCGTTGAGAAACGTGCCGGCTGTGACGACGATCGACTTGGCGCGGAAGGTCATCCCCCATACCGTTTCCACGCCGACGGCTTCGCCATTTTCGACGATCAGCATGCGGGCTTGGTCCTGCCAGATGTCAAGATTGGGTGTTCGGTCGAGTACTTCGCGCCATGTACGGATGTATTTGTCGCGGTCACACTGTGCGCGAGGACTCCACATGGCTGGTCCTTTGGAACGATTGAGCATTCGGAACTGGATGGCTGTGGCATCTGTAACAATACCCATCTGACCTCCCAAGGCATCGACTTCACGCACAATCTGTCCTTTTGCAATGCCACCAATGGCAGGATTGCAACTCATTTGGGCAATTTTGTTCATGTCCATCGTCACCAACAGTGTCTTGGCACCCATACGGGCTGATGCCGAAGCGGCTTCACATCCGGCATGACCGGCACCGATGACGATGACATCATATTTCGTGTTCATATCTCTCAAAAGGACATTATTCCGTGCAAAAGTACGAATTAATTTATAATACGACGGACAATTAGTTATTTTTACGAAATGAAGAGAACCGTGAAAGGAGATGAAAGGAAGACGGAAAGTATGGAAACAGAATGGAAAAAAGCATGGAAAAGAGATAGATACCTGTACAGACAGAGACCGAAACGACAAGGAAAGGAAAAAATATTGAAAACCGACAGGATATGAATGCACCGCGGAAAAAGAACAAACAATGATAATTGCCGCGGCAAAAGGACAGTGAAGAAGAATGAATCCACAAATCGAATAAATATGTGCAAAGGCAGGCAAGATAATGATATGCAGCGTATAATTTCATTGAAAAAGCTTTGAAGAATCATTAATAAATAGTATTTTTGCAGCGTATTAGGAAGTCTGCAATACCTATTTATGGTGATGTGGGCTGCAATATCTGATGCGTGAAAACAAAACAAAGCGTATTTACGATAGGAATCATCTAAGAAATCAATCAATATTTTTAATGTTTAAATAATTAAATTTCAATCATTTATGTGGTTAATCAATTCATCTATCGGAAGGAAAGTGATCATGTCGGTTACCGGTTTGTCACTTATCCTGTTCATGACGTTCCACTGTTGTATGAACATTGTGGCACTCTTCTCGGGTGAAGCCTACAACATGATTTGCGAACTCTTGGGCGCAAATTGGTATGCAGTGGCTGCAACCCTTGGTTTAGCAGCACTGGCAGTGGCTCACATCATTTACGCTTTTATTTTGACGGCGCAGAATCGTCGTGCAAGAGGTAGCGAACGCTATGCAAAGACAGCGCAGTTCAAGAATGTGGAATGGGCATCACAGAACATGTTGGTACTGGGTATCATCATCGTTTTGGGTCTTTTGCTCCACCTTTTCAATTTCTGGTACAACATGATGTTTGCCGAAATCTTCCACATTGCCGACCCATTGAACAATCCGGCAGATGGATTCGGCTACATTAAGATGACATTTGCCAATCCCGTATTCGTCGTTTTATACATCATTTGGTTGGCAGCCATCTGGTTCCACTTGTCTCACGGTTTCTGGAGCTCCATGCAAACACTGGGATGGAGCGGCAAAACATGGCTCGACCGTTGGAAGACCATCGGTTTGGTTTACACCACTCTCTTGATGCTTGGCTTCCTCGTGGTGGTTCTTGCATTCGCTTTTAATTGTGCCCCAAGCCTTTGCTGTGGTGCCTGCTAATAACTTAATGAAAGAAAATTACTATGGCAATACAAATCAATTCAAGGATTCCTGAAGGACCTGTAGCTGAAAAATGGACCAATTACAAGGCTCATCAAAAACTGGTGAACCCCAAAAATAAACTCAAACTCGACGTTATCGTTGTCGGAACAGGTTTGGCAGGTGCCAGTGCCGCTGCCTCGTTGGGCGAAATGGGCTTCAATGTTTACAACTTCTGCATTCAAGACAGTCCGCGTCGTGCCCACTCCATCGCGGCACAGGGTGGTATCAACGCAGCCAAGAACTACCAAAACGACGGCGACTCCGTGTATCGTTTGTTCTACGACACCGTGAAAGGTGGCGACTACCGTGCCCGTGAGGCCAACGTATATCGCCTTGCCGAAGTATCAAACAACATCATCGACCAATGTGTGGCCCAAGGTGTACCTTTCGCCCGTGAATATGGCGGTATGCTTGCCAACCGTTCTTTCGGCGGAGCGCAGGTGTCCCGTACGTTCTACGCCAAAGGACAAACCGGTCAGCAGCTGCTTCTCGGTGCCTATTCTTCATTGAGCCGCATGGTTCACGACGGCAAAGTGAAGCTCTATACCCGCTATGAAATGGAAGATGTGGTGATCATCAACGGCAGAGCTCGCGGTATCATCGCCAAGAATCTCGTTACCGGCAAGCTCGAACGTTTCTCCGCCAACGCAGTGGTTATTGCCACCGGCGGCTACGGAAACGCCTACTTCCTTTCAACCAATGCGATGGGTTGCAACTGTACCGCTGCCGTTCAGTGCTATCGCAAGGGTGCCGTATTTGCCAATCCTTCCTATGTTCAGATTCACCCTACCTGCATTCCCGTTCATGGCGACAAGCAATCGAAACTTACCTTGATGTCCGAATCGCTGCGTAACGACGGACGTATCTGGGTGCCCAAGAAACTTGAAGATGCCAAAAAGCTGCAAAGCGGTGCCATCCAGGGTTCGGATATACCTGAGGAAGATCGCGATTACTATTTGGAACGCCGCTATCCTGCCTTCGGAAACCTCGTTCCCCGTGACGTGGCTTCGCGTGCGGCAAAAGAGCGTTGTGACAAAGGTTTCGGCGTAAACAACACCGGCTTGGCCGTATTCCTCGACTTCTCTGAAAGTATTGAACGTCTCGGCATCGACGAAATCCGCCAGCGTTACGGCAACCTCTTTGACATGTACGAGGAGATTACCGACGTCAATCCCGGCGAACTGGCCAAGGAAATCAACGGCGTGAAGTACTACAACCCGATGATGATCTACCCCGCCATCCACTACACGATGGGCGGTATCTGGGTAGACTACGAACTCCAAACCACCGTCAAGGGTCTGTTTGCCATCGGCGAATGCAACTTCTCCGACCACGGTGCCAACCGTCTGGGTGCATCGGCTTTGATGCAAGGTCTTGCCGACGGATATTTCGTATTGCCTTACACCATCCAAAACTATCTCTCCGATCAGGAAGTATGGCCCCGACTTTCGACCGATCTCCCCGAATTTGCTGAAGCAGAGAAGGGCGTTCAGGCCGAAATGAACCGCCTGATGAACATCAAAGGTAAACGAAGCGTAGACTCCATCCACAAGGAACTCGGTCACATCATGTGGGATTTCGTAGGTATGGGCCGCACGGCCGAGGGCTTGAAAGAAGGCTTGGAGAAGATGAAGAAACTCAAGAAAGAGTTTGACACCAACCTCTTCGTGCCCGGTAAGCTCGAAGGACTGAATATCGAACTTGACAAAGCCATCCATTTGAGAGACTTTATTCTCATGGGCGAACTCGTGGCACATGATGCCCTCTCACGCAACGAAAGCTGCGGCGGTCACTTCCGCGAGGAGTATCAAACCGAAGAAGGCGAAGCAAAGCGCGACGACGAGAACTTCTTCTATGTGGGTTGCTGGGAATATCAGGGCAACGACGAGAAAGAACCTGTCCTCATCAAGGAACCGCTCGAATACGAAGCTATCAAGGTTCAGACACGTAACTATAAGAATTAGTAATGGAAACATCCGTAAACAACCCCGTTTATAGACATCCCATTCAAAAAGTTCACCAAATTAAATCAAACAACAATGGCTAAAAATATCAGTTTCACACTCAAGTTCTGGCGACAGAACGGACCACGAGAGAAAGGTTATTTCGATACAAGAGAGATGAAGAACATCCCCGATGACACTTCCTTCCTCGAAATGCTCGACATTCTCAATGAAGAACTCATCAGCGAGGGCAAAGAACCCTTCGTATTCGATCACGACTGCCGCGAAGGAATCTGCGGTATGTGCTCACTCTACATCAACGGTCATCCCCACGGACCTGCCGACAGTGCCACCACCTGTCAGCTTTACATGCGTCGTTTCAACGATGGCGACGAGATTACCGTTGAACCTTGGCGTTCGGCTGCATTCCCGGTCATCAAAGACTGCATGGTCGATCGCGGCGCATTCGACAAGATCATCCAGGCCGGAGGCTATACCAGCGTCCGTACCGGACAGGCTCAGGATGCCAATGCCATCCTCATTCCCAAGGAAAATGCCGACGAAGCAATGGACTGCGCCACCTGTATCGGTTGCGGATGCTGTGTCGCTGCCTGCAAGAACGGCTCTGCCATGCTCTTCGTAAGCTCCAAAGTCAGCCAGCTGGCTCTCCTTCCCCAAGGCAAGCCCGAGGCTGCCCGCAGAGCCAAAGCGATGGTGATGAAGATGGACGAGCTGGGCTTTGGCAACTGTACCAATACCCGTGCTTGCGAAGCCGAGTGTCCGAAAAACGAATCCATTGCCAATATTGCCCGCTTTAACCGCGAGTTCATCAAAGCCAAACTGGCAGACTGACAAACCCTGTTTTCATAATATCACATGTTAATGGTAGGGCGATTCCGTTGAGAATCGCCTTACTTTTTTATCCCCAAAGCCGATCCGAACCGCATCTGACATCATCTTCCGCAACGTTTGCGGAGTTATCATCGGTTTGCAGCAGGCTCAAGGGGTTACGGAAAAACAAAAATGACAATCCATCCGGTCTGCAAACAAACGAAATCGACTCGGACTCTGATGACCGGTTGGGATGGAAGAAAACCATCAAGGATGCTCGTTCCCGGCATTGCCGGGTAACAAACTCTTGCGATACCGGCTCGGTGTCATGCCCAAATGCCTGAAAACATAACGGCTGAAATACGAAGTCGACGAGAAATTCATGGTATCGGCAATCTGCATGAGCGACAAAGTGCTGTCTTCCAGATACTCTTTGAGCATGGGAACCGTGTATCGGTCGATAAACGAAGTCACGCTGTTGCCCGTGGCACGCCGCACGGTATCCGACAAGTATTTGGGTGTCACGTTGAGTCTTTCGGCATAATAAGCCACTTCGCGGTGCTTTCGACAAGCACCCATGCGCAACATCTTCATCAGTTCTTTCACGATATAACCCGTGCGATTGGTAGCATCGAGGGTTCCGACATGCTTTGAATGAAAATCAAAGAGGTCGTACATCATCGTTTGGCAAAGGCTGCCCATCAGTTCTCTGTAGAACAAGTGCTCCGTGTCTTCCATGCGGTTCCGCAACCTGTGAATGTCGTCGGTAAACCGCCGGGCATCGTTTTCCGTGAGCGGAATGACCGGTTCATGAAACAAAGTGATGCCTCCGCCAATTCCGAAGTTATTGGATGGCAGCTGGGCGTTGAGGAATTTATAAGGCGCAGCAAAGAATTCTATGCGCAAATCGGCATGAGGTGCCGGGTTGCTGACCTTTTCGGGCAAGATGAGTATCACCACATCATTGCGTTTGATGTGGTGACAACGGTCGTTGAACACAAAACTTCCTTCCCCATCGTGGCAAATCATATGCAGGCACCAACCGCGAAAACGCCCTTCGTTGATGCACATGAAGTCCGTCGAAAACACAAATTGAGGATCGTCTGTTTCCTTCATGCCTCCAAAAATAGGTCATATCCATATCAAAAACGAAAGAATTGCGCAAAAAGTGACATCTTTAACGCTTTTGATGAAACCGCGAAACCACCATAAAACCCTATCTTTGCCCCCGAACAATATCAAAGAAAGGTAACAAATCATGAAACAAATCACTTTGAACAACGGTGTCAAAATGCCACAGGCGGGTTACGGTGTTTACCAAGTAAATCCGGCCGAAACCGAACGATGCGTGAGCGAAGCCCTCGGCATCGGTTACCGAATGATAGACACAGCCTAAGCCTATCAGAACGAAGAGGGCGTGGGCAATGCCATCAGGAAGAGCGGCATAGCGCGTCCCGACATCTTTTTGGTTTCCAAAATATGGATCAGCAACTACGGTTACGAGCGTGCCAAGGCAAGCATCGACGAGAGTTTGCGCCTGCTTCAAACCGAATATATCGATCTTATGTTGCTCCATCAACCGTTTTGCGACTACTATGGTGCCTATCGTGCATTGGAAGAGGCCTATCGTGCAGGCAAACTTCGCGCGATCGGCGTGAGCAATTTCCTGCCCAACCATTATATCGACCTTGCCAATAACGTCGAAATCGTGCCGGCGGTCAACCAGGTCGAAACACATGTGTTCTGCCAACAGATCAAAGCCAAAGCCTATATGGACGAGCTTGGCACGGCCATCATGTCATGGGGACCGCTCGCCGAAGGTCGCAACGGACTGTTCACCAACCCTGTCTTGCAACGCATCGGCAGCCGCTATGGCAAAACGGTGGCACAAACAGCCCTCCGCTACCTCACACAGCGCGGCATCATCATCATTCCGAAGTCGACCCACCGCGAACGTATGGAAGAAAATCTCGACATTTTCGACTTTGAGATGACAGCCCGGGAAATGGAAGAAATCCTACAGCTCGACCTCGCCCGAAGCGCGTTCTTCGACCACAACGACCCCGAAACGGTCAAAATGTTCATGGGTTGGCGATAAACCGGCCATCGAACACCATTCTTTCAAAAACCCCAACATCATTTATCTATACAATCATGAACACATTGCAACCATCATGGAGAGCCATGGCAGCCATTGCCTGCCTTACTGCCGAAGGCGATATGTTGCGGTTGCCAACCGCCATTGCCGACGGATTGGATCACGGGCTCACCATCGCCGAGATCAAAGAAGCTCTGTCGCAACTCTATGCCTACGTGGGCTTTCCACGCAGCCTGAACGCATTGGCAGCACTTCAAAAAGTCGTTGAGGAGCGCAAGGCTCAAGACATCGCCGATGCTGAAGGCATTGATGCCGACCCGATGCCTCGCGATTTCGATGCTCTTCGGGAAGGTACACGCGTACAGACCCGACTCAATGGCGGACAACCCTTCGACTATCACTTTGCACCCGCCACCGACCATTATCTCAAAGCCCATCTTTTCGGCGACATCTTCGCCCGCAACAACCTCACCTTTGCCCAGCGCGAATGGATCACCCTCGGCGCACTCTGCGGGTTGAGCGGCGTGGAAAACCAACGAAAAGCGCATATTGCCGGTGCACGTAACATGGGTGTGGCAGACGAGGTCATCCTTGCATTGCCCGGTGTTCTGCAACAACTTGTGGGCGAACAAGAAGCCTACCGTGCCGGAAAGTCGGTTGCCGAATTTTTCGGAATGCCCTTCAATAGCCCCCGTCCGGTACGACCTCTTGCCTTTCCGGTGGGCGAACCCAACACTGCATTTGCCCGTTATTTCACCGGCAACAGCCATTTGGCATCCTTGCTCGACAACGGCAGGCTGACCATTCACAACGTCACGTTCGAGCCGGGTTGCCGCAACAACTGGCATATCCACCATCATACCGGGCAAATTCTGATCTGTGTTGCCGGCAAAGGATGGTATCAGGAATGGCAAAAGCCGCCTCGAGCCCTTCGGGAGGGCGACGTGGTGAACATTCCGCCCGAGGTGAAACATTGGCATGGAGCGACACGAAACAGCCTTTTTCAGCATCTTGCCATCGCTTTGACCGACGAACAGGCAAGCAACGAATGGCTTGAAGCCGTCACCGATGCCGAATACGACCTTGCGGAACAACTCTTCCGGGCATACGAACACCGATGATGCCAATCCGCATGAATCTTTTTGAACGACCGAAGACAATGCTGTTTTCGGTCGTTTTCGCTCCATAACCTTCAGATATCGTCCGTTTACAGGAATTTTGTTCGTCGGTTTGTTGCAGACATGGCAGACTACGGAAAAACAAAATAACAACTCATCCGGGTCAACAATCAAACGGTGATGACTCGGACTCTCATGACCAATTGGGAACAAGTCACCCGAAATGATCCGATACCATTCACGTTATCCCCATCGTATATGTTTTATTCTTATTGTTTTTATTGAAAAAGAAAAAAGGATAATAATGATATACCGTGGATATGTTGATAAAAAATTCAATGAATATTTGCTTTTTCCGTCTTCAACATCCCACGATGGGTTATCAACTATTTATGAAAGGTCCGGAAATTTGATATTCAATGATTTGAATGGGTTATCCACCGAAGTGTCGATAAGGTGGATTTGGTGATATGTGCATAACTTTTTTGTTGCGCAGGACGTTAAAAACCGTTTGATATCGTCGTGAAAAATACCCTGTTTTCCACAAAGAATCGCTTCCTGATTCTGACGGTTGATAACGCCGGAAATTATCAACCGGTTTTCCCAAGGGTTATCCACAATATGTGTGGATATCTTGGTTTGCTAAATCCCGATCAAGTATCCGACCGATCATTCTTGTATATTATGGCGTTCGTCCGGTTTCATCTGCTTGCCGGTTTGTTTTACCGTAGTCCGTTATGTTTGTCGGTTATCGGCAAACAAACCACTTGACAATCGAGCAATTCCGATTCGGGTTTTCGTGATCGATTGGTGTTGAAGCGACATTAAGCACAACCGGTGACATGTCTTGGCGTGAACGCCATTTAGATACGACAACAAAGGGTCTATAAAATGCGTGTGATCGGTCGATGGTGGAATCGAATTGGTACGACCGGCATGACATGTATTCTTTCTGGTTGACAAACTCTTCGGATTTATTCACTTCGATATATATAAATATATTATTCTATTATGAGATCAATACGATGATGATGTGTGCATAAGATGATAATTTTCATTACTAAATATCGTTATTTGGTTTTCTTGCGTACAACGAGGGCGAAAAGATTCGTTATGAAATAAATAATTTATTGATAACAAAATGATTATATTATTATGTTATTGTTTGTCCGGATAATCGTTCATGGTGATTGATAGCAGCCGATCATTACCGTTGCAGCGTTAAAAATCGTTTTGTATCTTGGGGATAATTCTCCGGTTTTATACAGTGTTCTTCTGCTTTTGATAACTGTAGAAAACCTGCCGAGTTTTGCAAAAGTTGTCGGCTTATTCTTTCTTTGGGTTTTATGATGACTTCTTCGGCAACGAACATTCAAGAATAATGAATTGAAATATGCAGATATATGTAAATAAACTATCCGAATGGATTGTCGGACGCAGTATTGTTTAGACACTAAGATATAGAGAACCGATTTTCATTTGTGTTTTTCTATTCGCCATTTATAAATATACATATTTAGAAATATCACTAAAAGCCATTTATTTTTTTATTTAATTATGTTTCTTTGTGACTAAATCTGATTTCAGATTTTTACTCCCAATATCATGAAATTTATACGATTTATTAACAAAAGCAGTCCTTGTTTTTATAAACTATTAGTTATTGTGATTATTTATATGTAAAAAATAATCTTTATAAAGAAAAATAAAATGATTTGCAGCGTTCATTTGTAATATGTAATATTGCACTCGAATTATTTGATGTTCAACAATAACAATTATTTTTATGACAAAAACTCGACTTATTTTATTGATGGCTGTTGCATTTTTATCGACTTTTTCGTCGTTTGCACAAAACTATCTTATTTATGGAGCGTATGATGGCTCGCAACAGCAGTCATTTGTCGGTTCCACAAGAAAGGAAAACTATGATGTCGCCGTTCACATCACCGAATCCGATTTGAAAGGCACCACCGTCAAGGGTGTGCGCATTCCGGTGATCTCTCTCGAAGGTATCAGCAACATGTCGGCATGGATTTCCGAAAAACTGACGGTGAGCAACTCCGTCAATGTACCCTCTGTGACAAGCCAGAAGGTTGATGTGGCGCAGGCAACCATCACCGGCGGATACATAGAGGTCATTTTCGATCAGCCTTACCGGCTCACGGATCAAGGTGTTTACGTGGGATATAGTTTCGATATCGAAACCCTTGTCGCCGAGAACGAAAAACCCATCGTGAGTGTTCCGGGCAACAATCCCGAATGGTCTTATATGCGTACGTCCAAAACTTACCCCACATGGAAGTCGCGAAATACATCGTTGAACTTCACTTCGGCCATGCAAGTGCTCTTGACAGACGGTGTGAAGAATGGCGTGACCGCCTCGCTGCCGGAGAAAAACATTCAGGTGAACCGTTCGGAAACTTATGTTTTCGATATTTTCAACAAGGGCAACAACGGAGTTTCGTCGGTTGATTTCACCTGGAGTGTGGCCGGCAAGGAAGGCAATGTTCACGCCACGGCAAACATTCCGGCCTATTATGGCAAGAAAGGCAGCGTTTCTTTCGAACTTCCGGCCATCGATGCCACCGGCAAACATCAGCTGAGCATTCAGATCAACAAAGTCAACGGAGTCGATAACGAGTTGAAACAGCCGTTCACGACCGACTTGATGAACTATGCTGTCGTTCCCGTTCACCGTCCCCTGGTCGAGGAATACACCGGTACAACATGTGGTTATTGTCCTCGCGGGCTGGTGGGCATGGATAAAATGAACCGTATGTTTGGCGATGATTTCGTAGGAGTGTCCTACCATCAGTATGCTTCGGTGGATCCGATGGACTTCGGTTACATCTATTCCAATCCCGTTTCGGGTTATCCCATCGTTTATCTCGACCGCTCGGTGGAGACCGATCCTTATCTGGGCAACGAAACTTCGGGCTTCCACTTCGATGAGGTATGGAAAGGCGTTCGCGACCAATTCTCGCCTGTCGGTGTCGATCTGACTGCACAGTTCACCGACGAGGCACAGACCGTCATTGCCGTCAAATCGGTCACTTCTGCCGCTTATGACATGCCGGGCAACTATCGTCTGACTTACATCCTCACCGGTGACAGTCTGGTTGGCAAGGGAAATCAATGGGGACAAACCAATTATTTTGTTGAAAAGACCGCTTCTTATCCCGATCCCGACATGTCCAAGTACACCGGAGGGTCCGACATTGAGCTGAATATGGTCTACAACGATGTGGCTCTGGCATGGTCTGAAGAAGCTGTCGAGCAAAGGCAATACGAGGTGCAAGGAAATATGCTGACTTACAACATCCACGACTCGGGCATCGAGGGAAGCCTTCCGGAAACCTTGTCGGCATTGCAGCCGGCCGAACACAGCTATGTCTTCGACATTGCCGCCAACAAAGTGGTACAGAAAAAAGACAAGCTTTCGGTCGTTGTGGCCATCGTTGATTATGACACGCGCAAAATCATCAACGCCAACAAGGTACTTGTCAGGCCTTATTCGGCAACCGGCATCAGCGACCTTGAAAGCCAAGAGCCGATGAAAGTCACCAAGAGCTATTACAGCATCGACGGCAAACGCCTCAATATGCCCCAAAAAGGCATCAACATTGTACGTACATCCGATGGAAAGACCTTCAAGGTGTATGTTCGATGAACGCAATTCGTACAAGTAATATATCATCATGTTCAATCAATTAAAACAAAAATCATGCGTAAAATTACAACAATGCTCTTGGCGGTTCTCTTCTGTTCGACTGCCTTTGCACAAGTGACACTGCCCGACAATGCAGTGGTCAAAGACTATGCCATCAAGTTCAAGAAGTCGAGTTTCGTCGAGGCAATTCTGACAACCCGTATCGCTTTCACCGACAACAAGGCTTATTTGGACGTCGAATCCAAGAATGTATGGGTCGAGGGTGACTGGGATGGCAGGCAAATCCGCTTTGCTTCCAAACAGCCGCTGGGCAACACCAATTTCAGATTCTTCATGGCTGCCACCTTTGAGGCCACCGATATCGTCGATGGAGAAAGCAAGCAAACCTCTTACAAGTTCACCGCTATCGACAGTCTGGTGCTGAAGCTCGATGAAGCCGGCACCAAGTTCGTGACGGACGATAATGTGGGAATGGTCATTTCGGAAGCCAAGGACGTTTCACCGTTGAATGTTGTCGACAAATTCATCCAGCCTTCGTGGATCGTAGTGGATGATGTGGCTGCCGTTCCTCAAGATCCGGTCATCAACAAGTGCGATGCCTACAACGAATCATGGGGTTACGGATGGTTGAACTTCACCATGCCTGCTTTCGATGTGAAGGGCAATCTCCTCAAATTCTCCAATTATTACTACAATCTGTACTTCGATGACGATCCCAATCCTTACGAGTTCACGACAGATGTCTATAAGAGAATTGATGAGAACATGACCAATGTCCCCTACGACTTTGACGATGATGACGACTTCAACTACATCTTCACTGGTGTCCACGGCGTAGCTTTCTACATTGCCGACCTCGATCGCATCGGCGTTCAGACGGTTTATATGGGTGGTGGCGAAGAAAACCGTTCCAATATTGTTTGGTATGAATTCACTCCCGCCGGCATCACGACTGCCGAAACAGCTGCTCCCGCCAAGGAAGTGTACTACGATATCACCGGCAAACGCGTGTCTCAGCCCCAAAATGGTCTTTACATCAAGCAAACCATCAATGCCGATGGCAGCAAGAAGGCTGTCAAGGTCATGAAATGATGATGTAGACGCCATTCGCAATCATCAGGCAAAGTTCCTTCCGTTCGACACCGACGAACGGGAGGAACTTTCTTTTTTCACGATTGAAGGAGCAGGCGGAAGAGAGGATCATCGCGTCGCGGTCATGATATTTCAAACACGAATGACATGACTGCAGGGGTAAATCCAATGATGGGGAGCGTACCATTATCAATTTCCCAACACGTTGAGAAATATTTTTCAACCTGTTGGGAAATATTTCTCAACCCGTTGGGAAATAATTCTTAACCCGTTGGGAAATAATTCTCAACCCGTTGGGAATTCGGAAGCTTAGAGATAACGGACATCATACAGGCACTGAAAGAATGTTCAGGCCAAAAGAATGGCAATGGTTTTCAGCACGCTGTCGCGTGGATGCGACGCACTTCGTCAAGTATGGGGTAGGGTAGGGTTTACTAAATTATTCTGACTGTGCTACCTCGTGAAGAGGTTAAAACTTCCACGGGATTACCGAGGGTGTCGATTATTTTGTTTTTGAGAGCCTTCAAGCCCCATTTTGCGAAAATGAGACAAAGAAGCCCCCTTAGGAACTTCATTACGTTTTTGGCGAAG
>JALETQ010000055.1 GCA_022781445.1 Prevotella sp. | reverse complement strand
GAGCCGATGCCTTCTTTGCCATACACTCCATTGCAGATACAGCATGGAAAAACAAACAATCACAACTCGAAGCCATCAGTACTATCCTGGCGTTATAGGATAGGACTGAGGCCTACCCATTGACTATTGCTGTATAGTTACGTGTGTAAAGTAAACGGTGTTATTGTTTATTACTGTAGCCTAATAGCTGGAATGATGATCAAGTTACATAAAGAGACCGGAAGAAGTTGGGAATCCAAGTAAGATGGGTCGAATCTAATGAAAAGTGGATCGAATCTTTCTGATTTGTGCTTCGATGGCAGGCTTATCTTTCTTGTCTTGCAGATATTCGTTGATGACAAATGGCGAGAGAGCTTTGAAATATTGTTTCATATAAGCAATGGCTTTGGATAATGGTGATCGATGGAAATCAAATGCAGCAATAGGTGTTTGCCAGTTCTCACCATAATAGGATGCCAAGAATCCTACGGAATCGGCAGGCACAAAAAAGGTTTCTCCGAGAAAGTTGATGGTCGATCGTTGTTCGACATATTCTTTGGGGAAGATGTCACGGGCAAGGTATCGTAGGTCAGGATGGTTGGGATGGATACTGAAGAAGTAGAGATCTATGTATTCACTTTTGCGGATGATGGACATAAATCCTCTTCGTTCGTAGCGAACTACTTCAAACCCATGCTTTCTCAGTTCGAAGAGGATGGAGAGGAATCGGGGCAGGTCGCTGTCGAGCAATGCAAGGTCGATGTCTTCATCGTGAGAGATAAAGTCCTTGTCACGTACAGCACCCAAGAGTGTTCCGAAGAAGAGCAAGAAGTCAATGTTATTGGCTTCACATATCCTCTTAAAGAGGAAAAGATTTTCTTTGGCTATTTCTTTGCAGATGGGTTTGATACCTTGGTAGAGAGGCTTGAAACGATAGATGTAGGGGCCGGCGGGTGTATTGATTTTGAGTTTCATGAGTCTATAGTTTGAATGCCTTTTTCAAAAATTTCTTCAAGGGCATGGGTATATATTTCATCGTATTTGTATAGAGATTGTTGTTGAGGTTGTAAAAACCTTTTTCAAACGGTTCAAACGGAACGACGTATTGAGGATGTCGCAAGGGAAACTGAAGGTTGTCATTCGATATGAAATAGGACGGTGTCTTCGCGCTCGAAGTGTGGGTGGCTCCCTCTCCGAATCCGATGTTTGTGATAAGGCTGCGCTGTGGATATATGGCAAGCATATGATGTGCTGCCAGTGTAAAATACCATTGCCAGTCCCATGCGCTGGCATCGTGATGATCTATGACTTTGATTCTGTATTTCCAATATTTGATGTCTTTTGACCGGTAACCCATATTGGCGATGATGGATTTCTTGTACGGAGTCTTTCTCCAGTCAAGATTCAGCTCCATGAGCTGCCATGCCCGTCTCCATGTAGCCCATCCGTTGGTTGATTTGTAACGGCTGAAACCGTATGAGTCGGGTATCTCAACGCCTTTTACATAGTTTGCCCCGTCAATCATACCGATACGTTGGTCGTCTTTGTATTTGATGAGCAATTCTTCCACGAAAGGAAAAAAAGAATCTTGCATGACACAGTCGTCTTCAAGGATGACGCCGCATTCTTCCTTGCTGAATAACCATTCGATAGCTGTGTATACGCCCATGCTGCATCCGAGGTTTTCATTCTGGAAAAGCGTATGTACTTCACAATCCCAATCAATGGCATCCAATACGCGACGCCGAGTTTCCTCAACAAGAGCTTGTTCACCATCAACCGATTTTCTTGAACCGTCTCCTGCGATATAGAGCCGACTCGGTCTGACCCGTCTAATGCGTTCGAAGGCAGTAAGAGCCACTTGAGGCCTTTTGAAGATGATAAACAAAACCGGGATAGGGTATAGGCTGTCTTTATTGTTAGGTGTCATATCAATAGATGGTTTCATGTTATGATTGTTTCTTTGATGGCATCAAGAAAACCATGACCGTATTTTGTGTCGGGTTCTACATAATTTCCTTCTCCCCATTCATTCCACGAACGGAGGAAAAGTACTTTATTGTCATCCGGCTTATGATTGATGTATTGGATGGCATTTTCGAGATGCTTCTTGAAGTTCTCGGGAGTAGCATTGATGTAGACTCCCTCACTGTTACCTGCACGTGGAGTTCTGTCCCATTGCGGGAAAATGGTGGGGAAGATATTGTCCCATTTGTCTTCTTCCACAAAGAAATGTTCCATGACCTTCGGGTAGTCGATTCGCTGTGTTGGCAGGAAAGGCATGTGCTTGTGGAGCAAGTACTTGAAAATGCGTGTGTATTTACCCATGTAGCACATCTCAGCCCTTGGTTTCCCGAACGAGTTGATCCCGTCAAATCCCAACGACAGGATGTCTTCATACACCTGCCTGCTGCTCTTGAGGTTGGGTTGTACGCGAACGATAGATCCATCTTGAAGCCTTTTCATGGTTGTTGTCGAATGAATAAGAGCTATGAAGTACACGCCTTTAAGTCCGTTAATATGAGCTAATTCGCGCCATCTGTTCATGAAAATAGTAACCTCTTTGAACGAATATGGGTCGAAAATCACAAAGATGGGTTTCCCGTCGATGGTGATATAACGGTTATCCTTAAATGCCGGCAGGACATGATGAAAGTGATTGTCATAGTCCTCGATACCGGGATAGAGTTGTTGAGCTATCATTTGGTTCTGCCGTCCTTTCTGCCATGTCCCCGTTTTCCAATCGTGATTTGCCCATGCGAGGCAGAAAGGGAAATCCGGTTTTCCCGATTGCAACACTTCTTGGAACGGACGTTCGAGCAACTGTCGTCCGTTTCCGAACCAGTAATGCCAATAGCAGAAGCCTTCGATGCCGGCTTCGCGTGCCAATTGTGCCTGTTGCTCCCGTGTTTCCGGCAGACGCAAATCATAAAACCCTAAATCGGCCGGTATTCGTGGTTGGTAATGTCCTCTGAACTGAGGCCTCGCTTGAGCCACGTTTGTCCACTCCGTGAATCCGGGTCCCCAATGTAAATCATTCTCGGGGATGGGATGGAACTGGGGAAGATAATAGGCAATAACTCTTGCTTTCATTTCTTTTGGATATTCGTTTTTATGATTCGTGCGGGAATGCCGGCTGCCACCGAATAGGCAGGAATGTCTTTTGTCACCACACTGTTGGCACCGACGACTGCCCCGTCGCCGATGGAAACGCCCGGCATGATGCACACATTGTTTCCCAACCACACTCGATGACCAATGGTCACGCTTCCTTTTGATATTATTTTGCGTATTCTCGGAGGCAGTAGCAAGCTGTCAATATCAGTATCGCCATGCGAATTGTCTGTTATCAGTACGTTGGTTCCCGTCAGAAGATGGTCGCCGATGGTGATGTTTTCTACTGCAGTGATGTGACAATCTTTGCGCAATAAGCAATGGTTGCCGATGACGATTTTCGGTTTGCTCCCGTCAATGCTGCCTGCCGTGAGTTGCAATCCTTTTTCAAATATGGTATGGTCGCCCACCGAGATATATTCCAATCCTCTCAATACGTGCGCGCGGCGCATGACAACCGATTTTCCAAAGGAGGCAAAACGTTTCCGATACATGCCGGTATATATATGGTCGGACAGTGAAGCCCCTGCATCCCTAAGAGGAGAAGGACAGACAATGGAAAAAAGTCTTCCGCACCATTGGGCTATATGTGTCAACAGGTTTCTCATGTCGAGGGAAGTTTTTTACGGATGTTGGCAAGCATTCGTTGCATGACATCTCTCTCGTTGTCGGATAATCCCCAAAAGAAAGCTGTCACAATAACGATACTTGATGAAACAGTGGTTATGCTTGCAAATTCGATGAAACGGTTGTGAATGGAGTCTTGTATGAACCATGCAGGAGCCGATGCCGCAGTAATGATGAAGATGGCAGGTATAATGAGCGACCTGACGTAAAGCATGGGTGAAAACGAAGGGTAATACCGTTTCAAACAAACGATGCGAACAAGATGGGCAACAACCGTTACACCAATCATCGAGAGAAGAATGCTGTATGAAGGAAAATCCAACTTGAACAGTAACCATGTCAAAGGGAGACAAAGCAATGTGGCACTCTCTACCGGCAAATGATATTCTTTGATGTGACCGGATGCCTGCATGATGATGGTGATGGGCGAACTCATTGCCAAGAAACACACATAAACGATGATCAAGCGGGCAAACAAAACCATTTCTTTCGATACGTTGCCCAACCATAATTCCAATACCCATTGCATTTCAAAGATGAGCGGAATGGCTATGGCTGCCAAAATATAGAGAATAAACTTGTTGCTTACCGAGAACAAACGATTCAGGTAATCGATGTTCTTCTCGGCATACGATTTGATCATGGCCGGGCGGAAAGCAAGCACCATGCTTCCACACAGGGTGTTGAAAGCATTGTATATTTGGATGGATATGGCAAAGGCTGCCGTGATTACCGGTCCGAAAAAGATATTGGTCAAAATCGTATTTCCTTGGATGATCGCCATTGCGGCAATCGAGCCGAACAACGTCCATCCCGAAAAGGACAGCATCTTTCGATACAGACCGCTCGCATTGATCTTGCGGTAATGGCATTCGGCATATTTCCTGAAGCCTGTAACGGCATAACAAGCGAAGGAAAGAATCGAAACCAGCAACAGTCCTCCACTATAGAACACCAGATTGTCGAAGCCATTCTTGCCGATGAAGTATGCCACAAGCAGGCGTAAGACACATTCGATGGTAGATACCAAGGCATATATTCCCATATCTTCATGTGCGAACACGGCAGCCATGAAAGGTATCTGAATCAATGAGAAGATGAAGGATGCCAGCGCGAATTGGTAAATGAGCATGGTGGCTTCCATTCTTGTTTCGGGAATGATCAGCTTGGTTTCCACAAACCATAGTCCGATGGTTTCAAACACGATGATCGTCAGCAATGACAATCCGGTGATGATATTGATACTTGCCGAGAAGATGTCACGCAGTTGATTGTCGTTCTTTTCGCCGATGGCCACCGAATAAAACCGCTGGATGGACAATGACAACACACTGCTGATGAACGACCCTGTCAAGACCACACCTGCCACCGTATTGAAGAGACCGTAATCTTCTTCGCCCAACCCCTGCAATACCAAGCGAACGGCGTAAAGGTTCAGAATGGTAAGAACGAACATACGCGCAAATAAAAGCATCGTGTTGGATGCGATGCGTTTGGACCTGTTGTCCGTTCTTTGTCTTTCGGATGTCCGGATTGGTGACATTTGCTTTTCCATTTGTTAAAATTTGAATAGTTCCAAGTAGAAAAAGCGATATGCCATCGCAAAAAAGGCAAGTACGAAAATATGCAGTTTGGCAATGTTCCGTGGTTGAATGGTGTAATATATGCAGGGAAAAAGCAGAATCTCGACGATGCCGAACAATTCGTTCACACGCTCACTGAAGATGGGTAATGAGGAAAGGGCAAAGAAAGAGATGATGGACAATCCCATGATTTTGAGAACCAGTGAAAGGTATGGGAACTTCTCGCTGATGGTATCGTAAAAATAGAGAACATACAGAAAGACGAAAATTCTCATCCAAACAAATACGTTGAATAGTGAAATCTCGTCAAAACGTCCTTGATCCTTGATGGTCTGGTATGCTTCTATCTTATTGGAAATATACGGAATGGGAAGTGTTGTCAGGATGTTTGCCTGCAATACGAACAAGGCAATGCCGATGGGTACCAAGCTCGCCAATATCCAACGTCCCTTTATTCCAATGGGCTTGTTGCTGAAAAACAAAACGACAAACAAAACAATGGATGAGTAGTGGAACACAAGGGCCGACAACAGGAGCAGGATTCCTTGTTTCTTGTTGCCTTCGCTGAAAGGTTTGATGGACAACAGAAACAATCCCGAAGCCACACTCGCCCTGATTTGAATCATATCCTGCAGTACAAAGATGTCACCGATGTAAACCACCAAAGGAAGGAACAAAAACGGCTTGCAAATTCTTTTGATGGCGACGAATTTCAAGGAAACTGCCAATATCGCATAGAAGAGAAAGACGATGTGCACGTCATTGACAAGCGATTTGAGAAATTGGCTGATGATGAGGTACGAAAACTCGACCAAGATGACCAAGTAGGGGTTGTCGATATCCTCAAAGTGCTCCAAGTAAACTTCCGAATCGGGATCCATACCGATGGGCTTGAAACCGCACATCAGTATCATCCAAATGGCAAATGCTATGAAGATATACCACTTTTCTTTGCCCAAGCGTTCTTCGTAAAGTGCAACGAAGGCGGCCGATGACAACAGTGCTATAAACAACAATAACATCATTTGTCCCGTAAATTTAGGTTAAAGGCTTGTTTGCAATGTAAAGAGTGGTACCGATGAATGTCAGGAACAGAATGAATGCAACGAAAATCATCCGTTTGGGACCGGCGGGCTTGAGAGGCACGGCTGCACCTTTGAGCAAAGTGAATGCCGGTGTACGCTCCTGTACTTTTGCTCGGGCTGCCTGCATACGGGTATTCAGACTGCTGTAGGCATTGTACTTCAGCTGCATGTCATTTTCCAAATCTTCCTGTTTGGCACGGAAACTTTCGAGTACCACATCGGTGTTGGCATCGGCATAAGCACCATAAAGTTGCCTTGATTTCTCATATTCTTTCTTCGCTTGTGCGGTGAGACGTTCATAATATCGCAAGTCGGTGCGAGCCTTGCTCGTTCGATATTCCGTAATGAACGATTGAAGTTTCACCCTCACGGAGTCGGCAATAATCTTGCAGATATAAGGGTCTTGGTCTTTGACGCTGATGGAGATGACTCCTGTTTTCTTATCGACGGCGAATTTCACATTGTCTCTTATCAGTCCTACGATGTCATCTTCTATTTTGGGCAGGATATATGGATTCAGTTTTTGATTGCCGATGCCGGATTCAGGCTTGGTAAACATATTTCTGATTTTCGACTTTAATGTTGTCCACCAAGGTACTTTCTGATTATATTTCAAATAATCATGGTAGGTGGATTTGATGGTTTTGTCCTTGCTTTCCACCCGTATGGGGAACAAAGCCGTGATAAAGCCATTGTCTTCGAGCAAGTCTGGATAGAGGGAAGGGGTGATGGCATCCGAGGACTGGACATCTCCTAAATCGATGCCGAACGATGAGGCCAACGAGCCGATGGAGCCTTTGGCAGATCCGTTGCTCGATTCTGGAGCCATGGTTGTTTCGGAAAAATAGTATCTTGGTAGGCTAAGGATATAGAAACATGCCAAAAGAAATCCGATGGGCAAGGTATAAAAGTATAACTTCTTCCTTGCCATCACCTTTTTGTATATCTTACGGTAGTCTATATTGTTCACTTTCTGATTTTCCATGATGGTAGATGGTGTATGATCTGCGTGATTTATTTCAACAGGTTGGCAATGGTAGCGATAATGGCAGCCATCGAACCGATACCTGTGACGATACTTAATCTCTCAGCCAACGATGTCTTGTTAATCGGTTTGGCGGGAACAACTATTTCCGAACCCGGTCCCGGTTTGGCGTTTCGACCTATCTTGGCAACCTTGCCGTTCATGTAGATGATGTAAGTATCTTTCTTGCGGGCCGATGGTGAGAAGCCACCGGCTTGGTCGATGTAATAGCCCACGCTCTTACCTTCACGGAAAGCTACAGTGTTGGGATACATCACTTCACCGTTTACTTTGACGGTGGCATTGTAGCGCGGTACGATGATGCGGTCACCTTCTCGTAAAACAAGGTCTTCTTTGCCTCCGGGATTGGCCAGGGCTTTCTCCAATTCGATGGCGACAGGATATGTTTCGGGAATCTGATATTTTTTGAGTTGTTGGGATTCGTTGTCGTCGTCATCTTTGTTGCCCTTTTCTTTCTCTTGCGATTTCATTTGAGTGATGGCAGCTACGTTGCCCGATTTCATTGCCATTTCCATCAGGTTGGTTTCGTATTGTTCCAAGCCCTTTTGCCATACAGCCTTCATACGTAGTTTCTCGGCATCGTTGGGCTTTCGTTCTACACGTGCACCGGCTGCATATCCCAAGTCGTTGATGCCTCCGGCTGCTTTGATGAGGTCACTGAGGCGAGGCTCTTTTTTAGGTAGGGTGTAAGTTCCTGCAAACATTACTTCGCCTTCCACGATTACATTCTGTTGTGTATAGGTTCCTGGACTCTTGCGAACATAAACCTCGTCGAAAGGCAAAAGTGTGAAGCCGGGTTCACCGTCGATCACAAATCCGTCTTTCAATGAAAAGCTGTATATCTGTGCCATGATGGAATCATTGGTCAAGGCTTGGGGATTGACGATGCGTCTTGCCACGTCGATTTTGACGGTCGATGCCGTTTCTTTCAGTCCGCCGGCTTGCAATATGAAATCTTCAAGCGTCGAATTGGCTGCATATTTGTATATTCCCGGGAAGCGAACCTCACCATGAATCGTGAGGGTTTGTTCCTCCATCATCTCCGATTTGGTGGGAATGAACAGTTCATCGTTGGGCTGGAGGGCAATGTCTGCCACGCGTCCTTCCATGATGCCCTGTATATCCACCGAAATAACTTCGAGTGAACGGTCGGCTTTCATACGGTGCATGACGGCACGGTTGGTGAAAGCCTCTTCTTTCAGTCCTTCTGCATTCTCGATCAATGTGCGTACACTGTTGATTTTTCCTCCCACCTGGTACATACCCGGACGGAAAACGGCACCTTTGATTTTCACCATGTTCTCGAAACGGGGAATGATGGAGTCCACGCTGATGGAGTCTTCATCCGACAAATGGAACGATGACATATCAAATTCGTCGACATTATAAATGGAGTATTGCTTGCCGGTTTTTCTAACCAGTCTGATTGATTTGGTGTAAGCATCGCCTGTGAAGCCTCCGGCATATTTGAGCAGTGAGCTAACACTCTCATTCTTTTTCATTTCATAAATCATCGGCCTCTTCACCTTACCTGTCACCTTAACCAAACAATCGTAAGAACCGACATAGATGACATCGTTGTCTGCCAAATGGATATTGGCAGATTTTCCGTTGAGAATGATGTCGTAAACGTCAACTACTGCAATTAGTTTTCCTTGTCGATGCACCTTGATGCTACGCAGTGTACCGAGATCGCTGATACCTCCGGCGGAATACAATGCATTCAGCGGTGTGGCAAAAGCCGACAAAGTGTAAGTGCCGGGTGTCTTCACTTCACCGTAAACATTGACGGTTATGGAACGTGTTTGTCCTACGGTGAGACTTATTTTCGAGCTTGAATAACGAGTGCCGAGTTGTCGCTTGAGTTGTGCATTGGCTTGCGACACCGTCAGCCCCGACAGGTGTACGGGTCCGAAACCTTCGATGGTGACCATTCCGTCGGGCGAGATGGTGCTTTCGATGGTTTTCTGTGATGCACCGTAAATTTCAATATATACTGCATCACCGGGGCCGAGAACATAGTTGCGCGGTGTGGCGATGTTCATGCTCGGTTCGAAAGACAGGTTTTCGTTGTCGAAGATATCGCGTCCGAAAACCTTTTTCTTGTCCTTCTTCATTTTCTCGACCAGTTTCTTATACATGGTGATGGTATCGGCAGGCATCCAATCGTTCATCTCGTCCATCATGTTCATGTAGTCCTCGTCCTGCTCATCATAGGTGCGCTTCTTGTTTGTTTTACGGCCGTCTTCGAGTCGGTAGTCCGAGACATTTTCGTCTTCGGTGTTGTTGTTCTTTTTACGGTTTTTGCCATCATTCTTCGAACGTGTGCGGTCATCGCTCTTGCCGTCTTCTTTCGTTCCCATCGAAACGGCCCCCAGACCATCTTCTTTCTGCAGGCGTTCGGCTTTCTTTCTGACACGCCTTATCTGGCTGATGTCCACGCCTTTTTGCATCAGTTTGGTCACTATCTGACTCTGTGACGTACCCGACTTATGTTCCTTGAGAATAAATTTCATTACCTGATCGTCGCTCATGTTCGATTGAGCCGAGACGGTCAACGGAACAAGAAGTGTCAATAGCAGAAATAGGAGATATCTTTTCATGTCGTAATAATTGATTCTTAAAACTTTTTCCCACCGATGATGCGCCATATGGTGGTGGCGATGATGCGTAAATCCATACCGAGTGAACGGTTTTTGAGGTATCTGATGTCCATGTCGAGGCGTTTCAGCATCTTTTCCATGGTGTCGGTGTAGCCGTTGTATAGGGTGGCTTCGGAAGTCAATCCCGGACGCATTTCAAAGATAAGTTCGTAGTCATCGGTGTGTTCCATGATTTGTTCGATGAAGTATTTGCGTTCGGGACGCGGCCCCACAAACGACATGTCACCCAAGAGCACATTCCAAAGTTGGGGCAACTCGTCGAGATGGTGTTCACGAATGAAGCGTTCGAGCTTGGTTGAATTGACGGTGTCGGGCTGAGCCACAAGCTGCGGACCTTCGTCCTCCACCGTACTGCTCATGGTTCTGAACTTGTAAATTATGAAAGGTTTTCCCTTGTAACCTATTCTCTCTTGGGAGAAAATGGGGCTTCCGTTGCGTTGGCACAGCAGCATGATGTATATGACAAGGAAGATGGGCGATAGCAAAATGATGCCTACGGACGATGCCGAAAAGTCAAAAAACCTTTTCAGTGTTCTTGCACAACTGCCCAAGGCATCGTGGCTTACTTGCAGACTCGCTGTTTGATTGATGTCCTTAATCGATAGTTTGTCGTAATAATCCATGCTTGAATAATAACCGCTCTTTCGGAAAATTGTTGCAAATTTACGGCTTTTATTTTGAAGAAAAAACAGATAAGGAGAAAAACTCTATCATCAGGGTTCCATCAACCTCCATCCTTTCGGTGAAAAGTATCGTGGATCGTGCTTGAACACCGGTTGGTCATCAGCCGCTTGGTGACACTTCTTTCTAATAATGGATGTCACCACCTAATGGGTTTCTTATGGCCGGTTCGGGTCAGGACTTGAGGGGGAACAGGTTTCGTTCAATAAGTTTTGTCCTGTTTCTTCTCGCGGTAAAACAGGCCATTCAGCCCGTTGATGCTCGTGGGCAGTGTGCCGTTCTGCGACAAGATGTTATGGCGCGGTGAATGAAACCTGCCCTTTTGCCTTGCCGTTCGTGCCCTTTTATGACACAAAACCTGCCCTTTTATGCGATAAAACCGGTCCTTTTTCAATGCCGGTGCAGACCAATGGTATCGGGATGGTGTTTGAATCGTGTTTATTTGTCATATTTTTAATGCTTTATGGATCCCGGTTGTCGGATGATACATGCTTGTCCCAAGTACTGATTCCGGGAAGGAATAAAGCTGTTTGTCGGAGGTTGAATGTATGGATCTTATCCGTTCGGGCGATAAGAGTCATCGTGCCTTCTGTGCCGTGAAGGACAAATGTTTTGGATCGGTGCCTTGCTGAAGTTGGGTTCGGATCGTGCAGGCAGGTACAACCCGGTCGTGATGACAAGTTTTGTGCCTGCCGGCTGATCCGTTGAAAAGGACATCGGCGGTCATGATGAACAGATGGCGTGAGTGTTGGCGGTGCAACGGCTGGTACCGAATATCAGATGCTGCCTATTTTTTATTGGTTTGCTTTGTCAGGTGGTGAAAGTTTCGTATTTTTGCACGACTTTTACGACAACAAACATCAAATAATCGGTATGAAAATTTCTTATAACTGGCTCAAAGAATATGTGGATTTCAATCAATCTCCCGATGAAATCAGCAAGATATTGACATCGACAGGTCTCGAGGTCGGCGCACTCGAGAACGTTCAAAGCATCAAGGGAGGACTGAAGGGGCTCTTTGTCGGCCAGGTCTTGACCTGCGAACCGCATCCCAATTCGGACCACCTGCATATCACGACGGTCGATTTGGGCAGAGAAACACCCAGTCAGATCGTTTGCGGTGCTGCCAACGTGGCTGCCGGGCAGAAAGTCATCGTTGCCGACCTCGGATGTGTTCTCTATGATGGCGACCGATCCATGACCATCAAAAAGACAAAACTCCGTGGCGTGGAGTCAAACGGAATGATATGTGCCGAAGACGAAATAGGCGTCGGAACGAGCCATGAAGGTATCATCGTATTGCCCGATGATGCACCGGTGGGTCAGCCGGCAGCCGATTATTATCAGCTCGACGACGATTGGGTCATTGAAATAGACATCACTGCCAACCGTGCCGACGCCCTCTCTCATTGGGGAGTTGCCCGCGACTTGTATGCCTGGTTGAAGCAAAACGGTTATGCCACAAGCCTTCACCGGCCGACCGTCGAAGGTTACAAGGCCGACAATAACGATCTGCCCATTGATGTCGTCATCGAAAATACGGAGGCATGCGGCCGTTACGCTTGCGTGAGCCTGACCGGCTGTGACGTAAAAGAGTCGCCCGATTGGCTGAAGAAAAAATTGTCGGTCATCGGCTTGAGACCCATCAACAACATTGTCGATATCACCAATTACATCATGATGGCTTACGGACAGCCTCTGCACTGTTTTGATGCCGACATGATTGATGGCCGCCGGATTGTCGTAAAAGATAAGAATGAAGGCAAGAAGTTCGTGACACTCGACGGCGAAGAGCATACCTTGAAACAGCATGACCTTGCCATTTGCAATGCCAAGGAGCCCATGTGTATCGCCGGTGTCTTCGGAGGCAGGGGCAGCGGAACCTACGAAACCACCCGTAATGTGGTTCTCGAAAGTGCTTTCTTCAATCCCACACGGATTCGAAAGAGTGCGCGCGGTCACGGACTGAGTACGGATGCCTCGTTCAGATTCGAGCGCGGTGTCGATCCGAACGGTGTCGTTTATGCCCTTCAGCAAGCGGCTCTGCTCTGTAAAGAGATTGCCGGTGCGAAGATTTCGATGGAAATCCGCGATGTATATCCCGTCAAGGCTGAAAATCCCGTCGTCGAGCTCAGGCACCGATATGTGACCTCGCTCATCGGAAAGGAAATCGGTCGTGACACCGTCAAGAACATCATGACTTCGCTCGAGATGGATATCCTTCATGAAAACGAAGAGGGATGGACCGTCAGCATTCCGACCTATCGCGTGGATGTGAAGAGGCCTTGTGACGTAGTGGAAGACATCCTGCGGATATACGGATATAATAATGTGGAGATTCCGACGCAGCTCAAGAGTTCGCTTGTCGTGAAAGGGCGTGAAGATATGAGCTGGAAGCTCGAGAATCTCATCGGCGAACAGCTGTCGGGAAGCGGCTTCCATGAAATCGTCAACAACTCGCTGACCAAGGCCGCCTACTATCAAGGCCTCAACGGCTATCCCGAAGACAGCATGGTGAGAATCATGAATCCGCTGAGCAACGACCTCAATGTGATGCGCCGCACACTGTTGTTCGGAGGTCTGGAAAGCATTGCCCACAACAGTAACCGCAAGAATCCCGACCTGCGACTCTTTGAATATGGTAATTGTTATACCTGTCATTCCGGCAGGAAGGACGACAACAACCCGATGAAAGCCTATGAGGAAGCCTGTCACCTGGGACTGTGGGTCACCGGAAAACGTGTGAGCGGTTCGTGGATTCATCCCAACGAGGATGCCTCTTTCTATGAATTGAAGGCCTACGTCCTCAACATCCTGCGCCGCATCGGCGTGTCATTCCGGCATCTGACGTTCGGAAAGAGCGAAAACGACATCTTCTCCAATGCCATGACCATCGGGAACCGTGGCGGAAAGGTGCTTGTCGAAATGGGTGAAGTGGCGGCCGGGCAACGCAAGGTGGCGGAAACGGACAATCCCGTTTACTTTGCCGAACTCAACTGGACGGCATTGATGGAGGAAGCCGCCGGGCAGAAAGTGCTTTATCACGAAATCTGCAAATATCCTTCCGTAAGCCGTGATCTGGCACTGCTGATAGACCAACGGGTCGACTTTGCCGAGATCGAGAGCGTGGCATACCAGACAGAAAGGAAGCTCCTCAAGAGCGTCGAACTGTTCGACGTTTATGAAGGCAAGAACCTGCCGGCAGGCAAAAAGAGCTATGCCGTGAACTTCATTTTACAGGACGAGCAGAAAACACTCGATGACAAGCAGATCGAAGCGGCGATGAACAAACTCATTGCCAGTCTGAAGGCGAAGCTGGACGCCGAACTCAGATAATACAGCCGGAGACAAGATAACTCAAAATAATCATATCAATCAAATCATTCTCATGGGAAGAGCATTCGAATATCGTAAAGCAGCCAAACTCAAAAGATGGGGACACATGGCAAAGACATTCACCCGAATCGGCAAGCAGATTGCCATTGCAGTGAAATCGGGTGGCCCCGAACCCGAAAACAATCCGTCGCTGCGTGCCATCATCGCCAATGCCAAGCGTGAAAACATGCCCAAGGACAATATCGAGAGGGCTATCAAGAACGCTATGGGCAAGGACCAGAGCGATTACAAGGAAGTGACTTACGAAGGATACGGGCCGCACGGCGTGGCTGTCTTTGTGGAAACACTCACGGACAATACCACCCGCACGGTGGGCGACGTACGCTCGGTGTTCAACAAGTTCAACGGCAATCTCGGCACACAGGGCTCGTTGTCGTTCCTCTTCGACCATAAGTCCGTCTTCACGTTCAAGAAGAAAGACGGTCTCGATATGGACGAACTCATTCTTGACCTGATCGATTACGGAGTGGAAGACGAATACGACGAGGACGAAGAGAGCGGCGAAATCACCATTTACGGAGAGCCCACCAGCTTCGGCGAGATCCAGAAACACCTTGAAAGCGAGGGCTTCGAGGTGACGGGCGCCGAGTTTACCCGCATCCCCAACGACTTGAAGGAGGTTACCGCCGAGGAGCGCGAGACATTGGACAAGATGATCGAAAAGCTCGAAGACTTCGACGACGTGCAGACGGTTTACACCAACATGAAGCCGGCATGACCGTTCACTTCGGCAACGCGTGATGTGCGGTTGTGCGTGAAGACTCCGGCATCACCATCGGACATATAGTGTTTTTCGGTGCGGCCGTCCTCTCGGGGATGACCGGGGCACATCGGAAAACACTGTATTTCTTTTTCAGACGCTCTCGGGGAGAGAGACGGGCATCCGGGGCAGACCGATGCCTTCCCCACCGATTGAAAACAACATAGTTGCCAGCCGCCGGAACCCCGGAAATGATCATGTCGCTTCCGGGGTTCCGGCGGTTTTGTATTCCTGCCGTTTCCTCTGCGGCTTCATCTTCCTTTTCGGTCGACCGGGCACGCCGTGATGCCTTCCATGCCCCTCTCGCGGCATCGGTTCGGGGCTCAGACACCCCGTTCTGCCCATCTTCGGTATCAAGATAATCGACACTATAGCAATAGTATGGACTGACACTATAGCAATAGTATGGATTGACACTATAGCAATAGTATGGACTGACACTATAGCAATAGTGTGGATTGACACCATATAATAGTGTGGACGGTCGTTCGGGTAGAGCGTCCTGTCGCGTCCCGTTGAAATGCCGGTGAACGGTACGACGGGACGCGACAGGGGGATGTGCGGCATGCGAACCCGGGGAACTTCGCCAAAAGGGTCGGCAGGCAACGTAGCGGCAAGGCGAGGCATGGATGCGTGGAGGTATGTCGGCGATGCACGCTATATCATTGAATTACGCACCGATATTCAGGTTTTTGGATGAATGTTTTGATTCTTACGATTTATCTTATTATCTTTGCGTCTCTTGCGGCTCTCGGGCAAGACAACGCCTGCCGCTGCCGAACTAAACATTTAATGAATCAGATATGAACGAAATTATTATGAAACCTTACGTCATCGGTCTCGATCTTGGCGGAACGAATTCAGTCTTTGGCATAGTAGACAGTCGTGGCGAAATCAAGGCCACCACCTCCATCAAGACACAGGGATATGCCACTGTGGAACAGTATGTCGACGCTTCGGTCGAAGCCCTCGGCCTCATCATCGAGCAGGTGGGCGGCATCGAGAAAATCAAGGCGATGGGCATCGGTGCCCCAAACGGGAATTATTATAAGGGTACGATCGAATATGCCGTGAACCTCTCGTGGGGACGCGACGGTGTCGTGCCTCTCGCCGACATGTTCCGGGAACGTCTGGGCATTCCCGTCGCGCTCACCAATGATGCCAATGCCGCCGCCATCGGCGAAATGACCTACGGCGTGGCCCGCGGCATGCGTAATTTCATCATGATCACGCTCGGCACCGGCGTGGGGTCGGGCATCGTCATCAACGGCCGGCTGGTTTACGGTTCGGATGGCTTTGCCGGCGAACTGGGACACACCCGCATCGGCCGCAAAGACGGACGCATCTGCGGTTGCGGCCGCTATGACTGTCTGGAATGCTATTGCTCGGCAACGGGTGTGGCACGTACCGCCCGCGAATTTCTCAACACCTCCCAGGAGCCGTCGTTGCTGCGTGACCTCAATCCGGCCGACATCACCTCGCTCGACGTGTCGTTGGCGGCGGCCAAAGGCGACGCCCTCGCCAAAAGGGTGTACGAGTTCACGGGCGAGCTGCTCGGTGAGGCCTGTGCCGACTTCGCCGCCTTCTCGTCGCCCGAAGCCTTCGTGTTCTTCGGCGGACTCACCAAAGCCGGCAGCCTGCTGATGGAACCCATCAAGGAGAGCTACAACCGCAACGTGTTGCGCATCTACAAGGACAAGGCACTCTTCCTCGTGAGCGGCCTTGACGGCGCTTCGGCCGCCGTACTCGGTGCCTCTGCCATAGGATGGGACATCGTGACGCCGATCGTGTGACGGCTTTTCCATACATTGTTGCGGCAAAGGACAGGAAAGGGTGGGGGAGAACCGATGCGAAACCCCTCCGCTTCTTGCAGGAAAGAGCCGTGACAGAACTGATAAATGACAAGATAAACTTCATGATAGAATGAACGGTCAAGTAACAAAATACGATAAAGACATCAGGAACGCCATCGAAGTGATGCGCCGGGGAGGAGTCATCCTCTATCCCACCGACACCGTCTGGGGACTGGGCTGCGATGCCACCCGCAGCGATGCCGTCGAACGGATATTTGCCGTCAAGCAGCGGGCCGACTCCAAGGCACTGATATGCCTCGTCGACTCGGCCAACCGCCTGCAGCGGTATGTGCGCAACATCCCCGATGTGGCATGGGACATCATCGAACTGGCAACCAAGCCCGTCACCGTCATCCTCGACGGAGCCGCCAACCTTGCCCCCAACGTGATGGCCGAAGACGGGTCGGCAGCCTTCAGGGTGACCCGCGAGGAGTTTTCGCACGAGTTGTGCTACCGCTTTCAGAAACCCGTCGTTTCGACGAGCGTGAACATCAGCGGCATGCCCGCGGCGGCCACTTTCGGCGACATCTCCGAAGAGATGCTGGGCATGGTGGACTATGTATGCCTCTCGCGCCGCAGGGAGAAGACACGCCGCGCACCGTCGTCCATCATCAAATTGTCGCTCAGCGGCGAAGTGAACATCATCAGAAAGTAAGGCCATCATCGACAGAAACAGCGTGAATAAGAAAGTTCTGGGTTACAGTATTCCCGTCAACAGGGTGTTGTCATGGCGCGAACGGAACATTTCCGACCGCCATTTCACCCTGATGTTGAGTTTTGCCGTGGGATTCTTTGCTGCCGTGGCCGCATTCATCCTCCATTGGATCATCAAGCGCATCGAACTGCTCCTGACCAACGGCTTCACGGCCTATTCGTTCAACTGGCTGTACTTGGTGTTCCCCGTCGTCGGCATTCTGATCACCTCCCTTTTCGTGCGATATGTCGTGAAGGACAACATCAGTCACGGCATCACACGCATCCTCTACGCCATCAGTACCAAGCAGAGCCGCCTCAAGGCACACAACTGCTGGACTTCGGTGATCGCCTCGGCCGTTACCATCGGGTTCGGCGGCTCGGTGGGCGCAGAGGCTCCCATCGTACTCACGGGTTCGGCCATCGGCAGTAATCTGGGACAGTTCTTCAAGATGAACCGGCGCATCCTGATGCTGCTCGTGGGATGTGGCGCATCGGCGGCCATCGCCGGCATCTTCAAAGCTCCCATTGCAGGCGTGGTGTTCACCTTCGAGATCCTGATGATCGACCTCACGATGGCTTCGCTCCTGCCCATCCTCATCGCCAGTGTCACCGCCACCTGTTTCACCTACCTGTTTGTGGGCAACAATGCGCTGTTCCATTTTACCCTCGGCGAGGACTGGCTCATCGAACGTGTGCCGGCAAGCATCCTGCTGGGTGTGGCCTGCGGCCTGATCAGTCTGTACTTCATCCGCACCATGAACTTCTGCGAAGGCATCTTCGGACGGTTGAAGAGCCGTCCCTATGTCAGGCTGGTCGTGGGCGGACTGCTCCTCAGCGGCCTTATCTTCGTGTTCCCGTCGCTCTACGGCGAAGGCTATTCGAGCATCAACATCCTGCTCAACGGAACCACGGAAAGCGAATGGGGTTCCATCCTGAGCAATTCGTTCTTCTACGGACACGACAAGCTGCTCGTCGTATATGTCGCACTGGTGCTTCTAACAAAGGTCTTTGCCACGTCGGCAACCAATGGCGGCGGCGGTTGCGGCGGTACGTTCGCCCCTTCGCTGTTCATCGGTGCGTTCGGCGGTTTCCTGTTCTCTCGCCTGTGGAACATGTACGGGATAGGTCCTTTCCTGCCCGAAAAGAATTTTGCCCTGCTGGGCATGGCAGGCGTGATGGCAGGCGTGATGCACGCGCCCTTGACCGGCATCTTCCTCATCGCCGAGATAACGGGAGGCTACCAGCTCTTCACACCCCTCATCATCGTCAGCATCTTCTCTTATCTCACGATTATCCTCTTCGAACCCTACAGCATCTACGGCATGCGTCTGGCCCGCGAGGGCAAGCTCTTGACCCACCACACCGACCACTCTGTGCTGACACTGATGAGTCTCGACAGCATCATCCACAAGGAAGACATCCATGTGACGCCCGATATGGAACTGGGACAGCTCGTGCATGCCATCAGCCGCAGCCGCAACAGCTTCATTCCCGTACTCGACAATGCCGACAACCTGTTGGGCGAGATAGACATCGCCAAGATTCGAAGCGTGCTTTTCCGGACCGAACTCTACCACCATTTCAAGGTAAGGCAGCTCATGAGTCCGCCCAAGGCGGTGCTGGGCGTGAACGACCCGATGGAAGACGTGATGCGCGTCTTTGAAGAGACCAACGCCATCAACCTGCCGGTGCTGTCGACCGACAACCGCCTGATAGGCTATATCAACCGGACAAGAATGTATGCGATGTACCGGCAGCTGGTTTCAGACTTCTCGGCAGACTGACAACGATGACCGGCCCAACGCCCCTATACATGCACCGATAACCTCCCCGTCACTTGATAAACAAAGAAAACAATGATTGATAAAGACAGTTTGAGAATCGTCTTCATGGGAACGCCCGACTTTGCCGTACCTACGCTGCAACGGCTGTGCGATAACGGTTTCCATGTCGTAGCCGTCGTGACCCAACCCGACAAGCCGGTGGGCAGGCATGGCAGCGTGAAGCAACCTTCGGCAGTGAAGCGATATGCGTTGGAACGCAACATTCCCGTGCTTCAGCCCGAAAAGATGAAAGACCCTGCCTTTCTCGAAACCCTCGGAAGTTATCGTCCCGACCTGCAAGTCGTCGTGGCTTACCGTATGTTGCCCGAGGCGGTGTGGGGGCTTCCGCGCTTCGGCACCTTCAACGTCCATGCCGCGCTGCTGCCCCAATATCGGGGGGCAGCTCCTATCAATTGGGCCATCATCAACGGCGAAATCCGCACCGGGGTGACGACTTTCTTCCTCGATGCGCAGATCGATACCGGGCGCATCATCCTGCAAAAGCCTTTCGACATTCCCGATGATGCCGATGTCGAATACGTCTACGACGGTCTCAAGGAACTGGGTGCCGACCTTGCCCTCGAAACCATCGGCTTGCTGTCGGCACACGATGGCAGCGTGGAAACAATCGATCAGGCAACACGAACGATCGGGGAGCTGCACGATGCTCCCAAGTTGTTCAAGGAGAACTGCCGTATTGATTGGAACAGGTCAGCCAAGCAGATATACGACTTCGTCAGAGGCCTGTCGCCCGTGCCGGGAGCATGGACAACCATGACTGACGAGAAGCAAACCACCCTGAAGGTGTATCGCACCGCAAAGACTGGCCAACCTGCCCACGAACAACCCGGAACGATGGTCATCGACAAAAACAGACTGATGGTTGCCGCCAACGACGACCTGCTCGAAATCGTCGAACTGCAGCCGGCCGGCAAGAAACGCATGAAGGCACGCGACTTCCTGAACGGCAATCATGATGCCGCCCTTTACCGCCTCGTATAGCCTCGCCCGTCACGGACATATAATACGCACGCCGTTTTCGCGTTATACATTATATATAATATATATCTTTCGATGAAACGAATACTCTCACTCATGGGCATGGTCTTGATGGCATGCCAAAGCATCAACGCCCAAAATACCGAACCCTCCATCAACCCGACGGCAACCTATCTTACTGCCGACGGTGAGGAAGAGAACAACGATTATTCCGGCTCTGCGCCGTTGCAAGCCACCTTCAAAGCCAATCCTTCCAACCATGAAGGGTGGACCGGATATTACGAATGGCGGTTCACGCTCGACGGACAGGACACACCCTATCTCGTTCGTTATGAACAAGACACCCAACTGACCTTTACCCAATCGGGTTCACACACCGTCGTGCTTTATGCCACTTTCACCAAAGGCGATGACAAGGTGGAATATGCCGAAGAATACTGGCGGCAGGTGCCGCCTCTGAGGGTGAGCATCAGCGAAAGCAAACTGGAGATGCCCAATGCCTTTTCGCCCAATGGCGACGGAATCAACGACATCTACAAAGCCAAGGACGGTTTTCAGAGTCTGACGGAATTCAAAGCCACCGTCTTCAACCGATGGGGACAAAAGATCTTCGAATGGGATAATCCTGCCGACGGATGGGATGGAAAGTACAAAGGCACCGATGTCAAGTCCGGCGTTTACTATGTGGTGGTCAAAGCCAAAGGCGCCGACGGCAAAGTTTACAACATCCGTCGTGATGTCAATTTGCTCCGCGAATATATCAACGAAGGTACACAGTCCAATCCTTGAGGCTTTAACCGTGCCTTGCGGCGATACTTGCAGCCCATGAAACCCCTGCATCGGCCGTTTCATGGCACACTGCCTCCTTGTCATCCATGTCATTACGAACACATCCCCGACCCGTTTCATGACCGACCGGGGGTATAAAGAAGGAATAAAACGATGTCATCGACAGACGAATATATCCATGTTTGGGGCGCGAGAGTCCACAACCTGAAAAACATCGACGTAACCATCCCCCGCAACTCACTCACCGTCATTACGGGATTGAGCGGTTCGGGCAAGTCGTCGTTGGCCTTCGACACCATTTTTGCCGAAGGACAGCGGCGATACATCGAAACTTTCTCTGCCTATGCCCGCAACTTCCTCGGTGGCATGGAGCGTCCCGATGTGGATAAAATCACGGGACTGAGCCCCGTCATCAGCATCGAACAAAAGACCACCAACAAGAATCCGCGTTCGACCGTGGGCACCACGACCGAAATTTACGACTTTTTGCGACTCCTCTTTGCCCGTGCCGGGACAGCCTACAGCTATGTGACGGGCGAGAAGATGGTGAAATATACCGAGGAGAAGGTCATTGACATGATTCTCTCGACTTACGAAGGCAGGAAGGTTCAGATACTTTCGCCTTTGGTTCGCCAACGAAAGGGACATTATCGGGAGCTGTTCGAGAGCATGCGTCGCAAAGGCTATCTGTATATCCGGATTGATGGCGAGATGCAAGACCTCGTGCAAGGCATGAAAGTCGACCGTTACAAGAATCATAACATCGAGGTGGTCATCGACAAGCTCATCGTCCGCAAGAAAGACGAAGAGCGACTGCGACACACCATCCGTCATGCCATGCGTGAAGGCGACGGTGTCGTCATGGTATATGAGCGGGAAACGAATGCCATCAAGAGCTACTCCAAACGCCTCATGTGTCCCACCACGGGCATGGCTTACAAAGAACCAGCCCCCAACATCTTCTCGTTCAACTCGCCCGAAGGAGCCTGCCCGCGATGCAAAGGATTGGGATGGATCAATCTCATCGACATGAAGAAGGTCATTCCCAACGACAAATTGTCCATCAAGGAAGGGGCTGTCACGCCATTGGGAAAATATAAGAACCAACTCATCTTTTGGCAAATCGAAGCCATCTTGAAGCAGTACGACTGCGGGATCACCACCCCCGTTCGCGACATCCCTGCCGAAACGCTCAACGAGGTACTCTATGGTACTTTGGAGAAAGTAAGAATTCCCAAGGAGAAGACCGGTACGGGCAGTGATTTGTTCGTACAGTTCGAGGGAGTGGTGAAGTATCTTCATCAGGTGCTGGACCATGATGACAGTGCCACCGGTCAGAAATGGGCAGAGCAGTTCATGGCAGAGAGCGAATGTCCCGAGTGTCACGGACATCGCCTTAACCGCGAAGCATTGTCATATAAAGTATGGGACAAGAGTATCTCCGACCTGACTGATATGGATCTCAAGCGACTTTCAGAGTGGATGAACGAGTGTGAGAATCATTTGGGCGACAAGGAAAAGAAGATTGCGGGAGAGATTCTCAAGGAAATCAAGTCACGAATGGGATTCCTCTTGGATGTGGGCTTGGACTATCTGTCCCTCAACCGACGTTCGGCAACGCTATCGGGTGGTGAAAGCCAGCGCATCAGGCTTGCCACGCAGATAGGCTCGCAGCTCGTCAATGTTTTGTATATCCTCGACGAACCCAGTATCGGTCTTCATCAGCGTGACAACGAAAAGCTTATCCGTTCGCTTCAAAACCTGAGGGACTTGGGCAATACCGTCATCGTGGTCGAACACGACAAGGATATGATGCTGGCTGCCGACTACATCGTCGACATTGGTCCGCTGGCAGGAAAGAAAGGCGGAGAGGTGGTGTTCCAAGGCAAACCCAAGAAGATGCTGCAGCAAAAAACCATCACCAGCCGATACCTCAATGGCGAAATGTGTCTGGGAATACCCCGAACACGCAGAAAAGGAAACGGCAAGTCGCTCGTCTTGAGAGGTGCAACGGGCAACAATCTCAAGCATGTCGATGTGACTTTTCCTCTTGGTACCCTCATCGTTGTCACCGGTGTGAGCGGTTCGGGCAAGTCCACGCTCATCAACGAAACTCTCCAACCCATTTTGTCGCATCATTTGTATCGCTCGCTGAAAAAGCCGTTGCCTTATGAAGCCGTTGAAGGCATGGAAAATGTAGACAAGGTTGTCAATGTGGATCAAGCTCCCATCGGCAGAACACCCAGATCCAATCCTGCCACTTATACCGGTGTCTTCTCGGACATACGCTCCTTGTTTGTCAACCTTCCTGAAGCCAAAATAAGGGGTTATAAGCCCGGCAGATTCTCGTTCAATGTGAAAGGCGGACGGTGCGAAGCCTGTGGCGGCAACGGATACAAAACCCTCGAAATGAATTTCCTTCCCGATGTAATGACCCCCTGTGAGGTATGTCACGGCAAACGCTATAACCGCGAAACCCTCGAAGTGAGGTATAAGGGAAAGAGCATTGCCGATGTGCTCGACATGACCATCAATCAGGCGGTGGAGTTTTTCGAATATCTGCCTGCCATCCAACATAAAATCCGTACCCTCCAGGAAGTCGGGCTGGGTTACATCAAGCTCGGACAGCCCTCGACAACCCTTTCGGGTGGCGAAAGCCAGCGGGTCAAACTTGCCACCGAATTGGCAAAGAAAGATACGGGCAACACCATTTACATCCTCGACGAACCCACGACCGGACTTCATTTCGAAGATATCCGTATTCTCATGCAAGTCATCCATCAGTTGGTTCAACGTGGCAATACAGCCATTATCATCGAGCACAATCTCGATGTCATCAAACAGGCCGATTACATCCTCGATCTCGGTCCCGACGGAGGACGTAACGGGGGTGAACTGGTGGCTGAAGGGACTCCCGAGGAAATTGTGAAGAGCAAGAGAAGTCTGACGGCAAAATTCTTGAAACAGGAATTGGAATAATCCTTCTTCTCCCGGAACACTTGGTGGCAAGAAATAGAGGCCATCTGCCATACAGAATAATTCGGTAATTTTTTTCTCGATGATCATAGCAGTTATTGTTTGTGTTTCTTTGATTTTTAATACTATAAAGATACAAATTTCGGCGTAATGGGCATTTGGTAGGCTGAAAAGCTCCAGATGTCCTTTATTTATTACCTTTGTGTCATTTGAAAACCTATGAACCTGAGTTCGGGATAAAAAACTTGTAATAAAAGTTGGTAATCTCGCTATTATTTTGTATCTTTATAGGTGTAAATCAAACAGTTACAAAAAACAACAGACGATGATTACCAAAGACAAAGTTACTGAAATTTTCTGTATAGCAGATGATTTTTGCAAGGAATTCGACAAGGAAGCAGCAAAAACGGGGCTTGAGTCCCC
>JALETQ010000026.1 GCA_022781445.1 Prevotella sp. | reverse complement strand
GAATACGATGGGAACAAAGAGGTCTCTTTCTTTTCTACCTGCCACCATATTCGCCACAGTTGGACATTGCCGAAACACTTTGGCGCATACTCAAAGGCAAGTGGATGAGACCACAAGACTATATAACTTCTGACATGCTGTTCTATACCACCAATAGAGCTTTGGCGGATATAGGAAAAGGGGTGCGTATAAACTTCTCTAAACATGTCGCTTAATTTTGATCAGTTACTTAAAAACTATTCTTCACTTTTGGGGAGAGCATAACGTATGCTTTGCAGAATGTTGCATTTCAAGAGTCGATACAATTTCTTTCTCATGCCCTAATTTTTTCTATCTTCGAAAGCCGCGCCTTCTGATAGCATGACCTTCCTTTTCCCTGCTGTTTGTTTCTCTTGCTACGCTGTAATCCTTTTCTTTAAGCCTTCCAACAAGTTGCTGTCCTATAGGTTTAACCTCCTCTATGATGTCAGAGCAAACTTTTCGTGGTATCTGCACTGATGCACCGACTTCGATAAAGTCCTCTTCCGTTGGATTGGCTTTAAACCCAACGGTTGTGGCATGTTGCCCCAATAGGCTGTCATGGGTCATGTCGTAAGCCGGGGAGAGCTTCCACTGATCATCAATATACAGGAACGAGAAATTTCGGGCATGGTCATCAAAGTTCTCTGCATAGTAATTGAATACCATACGGCGGAATTGCTGTTCCACCTCAATGTGGTCTTGCGTAAGGAAGCCGGTAAGTGCCAGCAGTGTCTTGTAGTCCATCTTGGGTGGATTGATGCTTTCATTAAGCAGTCCGCCGGCTGTAACCATGTGGATGCGTTCGCCATCTGATGACAAGTCAAAGCGTTCCACTCCGAAATATCGGCCTTCAAATAGTTTGAATGTAGGAACAGTAATACCTGCATCACTGGCAGCTTGATTGTACATAAATTCAATCAGTCCCGACTCTTTTGGGTCATAGGTGTGGCGGAACTTCACCATCCAGTTGCGTCCGTCATCCTGTAAGAGTATCTTGGGGCGAACGCCACCCGAGTTTCCACTATCCACATAGAGTCTTCTTGCGTTCTCGTCAGTCTTGCCTGAAAGGACATCCAAAGCAGCTTGCTGTACTTCGTCGAGGTTGACGGATTTACTCGGCATGGTGATTTTGTTATCGGGAATATAACACAAAGCACCCATACCCGACGAGCCAACAATGCTCAATCTCTGCAAGGGATTAAGACCTTTATAGTTGACACCTTGCTTTTCCAATTCCTTCTGCAACACATACTCTCCATAGCCCCCGGGCATACAGTCTTCAAACACACCGAAGTTGCCACGGAATGGTAGATAGTCCGCTTCAAACAAGTCTGCCTTCAATGGCAATTTCAATGGGGAAATGGAAAAGCCTGTATTCAGCCACTCCCTGCCATACTGAAAGAGGCAAGTACTGTTTGTTCCCATTGTCAGCCGTCCAACGAGCCTTCCATGATACATGACTTTCAAAGAATCAATCTCTTTCATCCGTGCCTCTCTTTCTGTTTTTGTTCTTATTGATCTTGACCATTTCGTCAAGGCTTGAATATTTGGGTTTGCTAATCAATTCCATCATATCCTCCGCATAACCGAGTACACGGACAATCTTCACGAAACTGGCAAGCGAAATCTCGCCGGTATGCTCAAACCGCTGTATGGTGGATAGTGGCACGCCGCTCGTTTCAGATAGCGACTTTTGCGACATGTTCTTCTCCAGCCTCCGTAATCGGCAGTTGCCAGACAGACGGTCAAGAATGTCCTCCGTGGATATAGGTTCAAATATATACATTTACAATAACTATAATAATAATTGTTATATTTCGTATTGTCATTTAACGACTAATATACGAATTACTGCAAATATAATATTCTTATCTTAATCCTGCAAGGATTGACGGCATTATTTTACTAAGTAACTGATCAAAATTAAGCGACATGTTTAGAGAAGTTTATACGCACCCCTTTTCCTATATCCGCCAAAGCTCTATTGGTGGTATAGAACAGCATGTCAGAAGTTATATAATCTTGTGGTCTCATCCACTTGCCTTTGAGTATGCGCCAAAGTGTTTCGGCAATGTCCAACTGTGGCGAATATGGTGGCAGGTAGAAAAGAAAGAGACCTCTTTGTTCCCATCGTATTCTTTGCAGAAATCATCTGCAATACAATATATTTCCGTAACTTTGCTGACAAGTTTCATAGAGGGTTGTTTTTTTGTTATCTGTTTGATTTTCAACAATAAATATACGAAAAATAATCCTCTTTTTGGGCTTTTCTTGAAACTATTTTAAGGCAAAAAAACAAGTGCGGCTTATCCCGAATTGGGGTACACTCAGATAAATTGGAATTTACTTGCTTTTATTCTCCCATTCTAAATGGGCTTGAAACCATTTCTCACTATGCGCACCTAAGGCTCCAATTTGTCGAGGATGAGCAATAGGAAGGACATTTATGCTATTCCCATTGATTATAGCTTTTGAGGGATTCCCATATCCATATATATTCACATATTCCTGCAATGAAGTATAATTAACCTGGGTGATTCTGTTTAGAAACTGCCTAATGGGGATATCACCGAGCAATACAAGTAAATTTGCTCGTGACTCTTTCAGTTCTGCGAGTATTTCTTTGCATCTATTTATGTCACAAAAGACAGTTGGACGTTTTGGAATAGTTACTGGATTGAGACCATATTGCTGTATTCTGGGTTCATACTTTGTTTTCAGAACTCTTACTTGACTATTATTCAGACGAGTTTCTGGCAACAAGTCACACAACCAAGCTTCTTTTCTCGTATATCCTAATGGTGCAAGAATATGTTCATCCAATACTTTTGCTGACGGTCCATTTAAATGACTACCAGCTGGCTCTAAACTTCCAAGTTCAGATGGTAAATGAATTTTGGAAATAATTTCCCTGGCTTCGTCAGGATTACCATCCCAAAAAATTCTTGGTTCACTCGCCACCGCTAATGCCTGACAAATTATTTCATTTCCTTTTTTCCATCTTGCATGTACAGCACTGGCATATACACCAAGGACAAAAACTTGCTTAGGAGTTCTATCTTGTTGTACTAAACGGCGAACGGTTTCGCCAAAAGGATAAAAGTATTCCATACAAATTCCGATTTAACTGTTTGTTATTAGATGTATTTTGATTACTCCTCCAGTCTCGCTTTTACTTTCTTCCATGCATGGGAGTCGAAGAGGAAACACTCTTTCATGGTTTCCATCATGCTCTTAAACCGGCTCATGGGAATAGTGAAGCTCAGTTCATTTGTCCCTACGTATGGGCGAACTGACGGGTCGAGCAACCCCATGAAGCACCTCTGCCCCTGTCGGGCATTCTCCACAATCGTCATCGAAACAACAGAACTACATCCCGAACCGAACCTCGTGACCACAGCATCAGCAGCGTTCGTGTCGAAGAAAGCCCAGCCACAAAGACCAGAAAGCATGTCGGGCGTGGCATAGAACATGATGCCCTCAAAACCATCAAACGACTCGGCTTTGTCTATCCGCACGAAGTTCAGATATGTCTGCTCGGCACGTTTCATGCCCAAGTCTTCCACGTAGTCAATAACCATTTGCGGTGTTTTCTTGTATTTCTCCTTCAACGAGACAAATCCCGGCACGCGCTCTGGCATATCCGTAAATCCAGTGTAGAGCTTACCACCACCACAAGCAATGACTTCGGCACTCAAGCTCACAGGAGCACCTTCTCTGGCAGCTTGCAGACCTTTGAAGAAACAGCCGTTGATCCTTTCGGTATCGGCTACGGGTTGATTACTATAGCCAAACAACAGAGGTAAGGTTGCCTTCTGTCCGAATGCTTCCCTGAAATTTTGTATAAACTGCTTTACCATAAATTCCGATTTAACTGCCTAATATTTTTCTAAACCCACTCAAAGTTGACTTTACCGGCACCTATTTCAAAGTGGTATTTGGCAATGCCTAAATCCATCTTGGTATAGCCAATCATGGAAAATCCCTTCTTTGCTCTTATTTGGTGACAGTTGTTTTTCACTCCGATGTGTTCAAAAGAAAATTTCTGTTGATTCACGGCTGTAGGAACAAGCAAGGCTGCTTCAACACCTTTCTTGAACCATGATGGAGTGATGTCACTGGCATTGCTCACATGCTCGACAGTCTTTATTTTATGGCTGACACCTTGTGTCTCACCATAGCCTGTACGTTGTCAAACAAAAGTGCACAATTGCAAATGTAGTTATTTGTTTTGAAAGTTTCCCATTTTATTCTTTAAGATTCTATTATTGATTGATTTTTGTTTTCTGATTTCTCTTATTTTCTTAATCTCCTCTCCGTATTCCAGATACACATCCCTTGGCGTGAGATTGTCGAGTGATTCATGATACCTTTTCTCATTGTAGTATTTCACCCACAGGCCAATGGCTTTTTCTAATTCAGAAGGACAGAAATAATGGTTAAGTTTCACCACATTCTTCATGGACCTGTGATAACGCTCTATCTTTCCCCCTCCATGATAATGAGAACCTTTTGGTCAGAGGTGAAAATACGCTTGGTGTTACGGCGGATATACTTCAATAAGGATTCCGAGGGACTCATCTTGGATGAGCCGGATGAACTCTTCTTTGTTGTCATTGTGCAATGATAATTATTGATGAATCATTAAACATAACCACGAACTAAATTCGAGGCCTAACTGTACACTTTTGTTTGACAACGTACAATAAAGTTGAATAGCATATTCTGATGTTTTAATTAAACTCATGGTGCGTTCTATTATTTACCACCGAAACCAAATCATTAAATCATGGATTACGTTTCGCCATCTTTCGGACTTCCTTCAGCCCAAATTGCCGGTTCACTCAGTCATTATGCCCGCATAACTCCTTCTGTTCACTTGCAATTTGACCTCGAAGATAGTCTCGAAATCAGACAAAACTAATGAATAGGCCCCACCTTATGTCGTTATAACGTAATCTTATGACAATTTCGACATTATGACATTCCGTTTGTTTCTGTTTTTTCTGTTATCTTTACTTGTCGGATTTTTTACGAAATCTCTCCTGTACCGATTCCGAAAACCGGAAAGCGGTTGCTTTCGTGCGGATAACAACATAAAGCCATCGAGCCTTCCGAATGGCGGATAACAAAAAAGTGAAGGCAAAAGCCGTTCTCTTTCACAAAGTTTCCTTAACTTTGCCACACTTTCACGCAACAGCATAATCGTGAAGGGAAGCATAATGGAAAGCTATTCAACAAGTAAGAGGAAGTCATGACGGACAAACAACAGGAAATGCAGGCACAACCATCCGGCAGCATGGTGCTCAGAACCGAAGGATTGGTGAAGAGATACGGCAAAAGAACCGTGGTCGATAACGTATCCATCGATGTCAGACAAGGCGAAATCGTGGGACTGCTCGGCCCCAACGGTGCCGGCAAGACCACCTCTTTCTACATGACCACCGGCCTGGTGGTGCCCAACGGCGGCAGAATCTTCCTCAATGAACTCGACATCACGGACTATCCTGTTTACAAACGTGCCCGTGCCGGCATCGGATACCTGCCCCAAGAGGCCAGCGTTTTTCGGAAGATGAGCGTCGAAGACAACATCATGTCGGTACTCGAGCTGACCGGAAAGCCCAAAGAATATCGACAAGACAAACTCGAAAGCCTCATCAAAGACTTCCGTCTGGAAAAGGTTCGCAAAAACAGCGGTGACCGACTGTCGGGCGGCGAACGCCGACGTACCGAGATTGCACGCTGTCTGGCCATCGACCCGAAGTTCATCATGCTCGACGAACCTTTCGCGGGAGTGGATCCCATCGCCGTGGAAGACATCCAGCACATCGTGTGGCAACTCAAATATCGCAACATCGGCATCCTCATCACCGACCATAACGTACAAGAAACGCTCACCATCACCGACCGCGCCTATCTGCTTTTCGAAGGCAAAATATTATTCCAGGGAAGCCCCGAACAGCTTGCCGAAAACAAGATCGTGCGCGAAAAATACCTCTCCAACTCATTCGTTCTCCGTAAAAAAGACTTTCAAACCATCGACGAACAAAAACGATTGCGGGAGGAAAACGAAAAGAAGGGTATCTGAATCGCCGCTCCGGGTTCTTTAGGTTCTTTCGTCAAACCCGCATCGTTCATCAGAAACCGGACAGGAAGTGGCATCAGTGGCATAAAATGTAGGCCCAAACTGTATGATGGCAGATTGGGATTAAACCCAAATCGGTCATTAGAAAACTTATCTTTCTTTTTGCCCGAAAAAGTGCGATATGCTTGTAAATGGTTAGTAGGCCGTTGGCGTTTCGGCAGACGACGGGAGGCTTTTATAACACTTTGGTTTCAAAAATCTCTCATGACCGATTTGGGTTAAATAATCATTTGAAAACAAGCAGGTTCCGTTGTCTTAGGAAATTCGTCGTCAAAAGGGCAGGTTTTACATCGTCAAAGGGCAGGTTTTGTTTGTCGAAAGGGCACGAACGGCGATGCAAAAGGGCAGGTCTTGCATAAGGCTTGCCTGAGATTGGTTTCCGAAAGATGCTTCATGAATCCAATCGGAGTGATACTATCCGAAGGTAAGGGTTGAGCCGTCACACACCATCTGGTCGGCATCTTTGAGGTTTTCCATGATGGTTTGCCCGTCAAGAAAATGGACGGTGAGAGTCGATGAGTTGGGATAACGGTTGAAGAAGGGATTGTTTGACATGAAGAGTTCCACGCGCTCAACATCCTGATGGCCGCTCACCTTCCGGTAATAGTTGAGGATGCGTTGCAGTATCCGGGGAATGACTTTGAACCCGGTCGTACCGTTTTTGAACTTCACGACGGCGATGACCCGATAGCGAGGTGTACGGTCAATGGACTGTTCGCGTTGTTCGCGGGTTATCCGGTGAGAAACCGTCAGGTGACGACCGAACTTTTCGTTGATGGTGTTCATCATCTGCCGGAAGAGTTGTCCGTGCGCACCGGTGTCTTCGAGTTGATTCACACCGATATAATAATGTATCATCTCATGAATGATGGTATCTTCTATCTCTTGTTCCGTCAGGTCTATCCGTGTATTGATGCGCAGTTTGAAGCCGAACCTTTCCGTTTTTCCGCCGGCCATCCGTCGCTTTTTGTAAACGCAGACCCCCAAGAACGTCTTTGCATCGCTGAGTTCGATGGGTAGTCGGGGCAGTTTTCCGCCAAAAATCCGCCTGTTAAACTCGTCAAACTTCTTCTCAATATATGGAATGGTTGCTTTCATGGATGATTTTTTCGGATGTCATGGCATGCTTTCCGGAGCTGGAGAGGATGTCTTTGATACACCCCCTGCCGATATATTCTCTTTTCCGATGCCCGCTACATGTCACTTGGTCAAGAGGCGGCGGGCCGTTTCAATAATCGTGTCGATGCCCCGGGCTTCGTCTTCATCGCGCAATCCCACGCGACAGTCGGGAGCAATGCCCCGTTCGGTCGGCTGTTTGTCGCGGTCGTACATTGGACAGGCAGAGAAGCGCACGCCCCATCCGTTGGGCAGCTCGCTCGTAAAGGGCATCCCGGCTCCGCCGCCCGTCGAATCGCCTACCACGATGGTACGGGGAAAACACTTCATGTATTTCACAAATTCGTTGGCGGCACTATACACGTGTCGGTTGGTCAGCACTGCCACGCGCTTGTGCCATCGCAGTCCGGCAGAAGGCTTGATGACCTGTGGGCTCATGGACGAGAAGTCATCATGCCCCCGTCCGCTCTTGTGTCGGAAATAGCCTGCTGTGACCGCTTCGTCCGTGAAGCGCGATGCCAGGCGTTCGGCTTCGGTAATCATGCCGCCCGAGTTGTTCCGCACGTCGATGATCAGAGCGTTGCACGTCAGGAAGTGGCGTAGCACATGGTCGAGATTGCCTTCCCCGAAACCTTTGGCAAACGTACCGCAGTAGATGTAACCCACATGGTCGTCGAGAATCCGGTAGCGCAGTCCCGACGAGATGAGGTAGTCGGTGCCCATGTATTTCCTGAACAGGGAATCGCTGAAGTTGGACGGATGGTTTTCGTGCCACGACCAGTTTCGTGCCAAGTCAAACGAGGAATAGAGATTGACATGCCCGTCACGAAGTTCTCCGAGCATGTTGCCGAGAACCTCGAAGAGCATGTCGTCGTTCATGTCGGGATCAATCTGTGGGGCGTAACGTGCTTTCACTTCCTGCCAGTCGATGCCCAACTGCTGTTGCTTCTCGGCGAAGAAGCAGTAATGCTCGTCCATGATTTTCCACAGAGCGAGGAAGTTGCCTTGCGGATTGTTGTCAAATTCCTCCTCGTCGATACACGAAACCGGCACAAGGAGCAGCAGGGGCAACAGCAGAAGCCATGCCTTGGAAGAAGGACGGAGGGCGGAAAAACGGTTCTGCCCGAAACGGTGGAAGGGAAACAGGGCTTTCATAGGCTCAGACGGGTGACGGAGAAACGGCTGACCACTCCGATGACAAGGGCATGGGAGTAGTCGTGATAACGCAGGCCGTTGACTTTGGCCTGACGGAAATCGCCTCGATAGCCGACGCGCAGGATGAGGCGCGACACCGGAAAGTCGAACGTCAGTTGGTGACGGAACGACGATGCGTTGACAAACGAGGTCGGAACGGCGTTGTGATGGTAGTTTCCGCGGTTGAAAATCTCATAATAGGATTGCCCGTAATAGGGCGAGAACATGATGCCGGCCAAGGGTATGGCGGCTTCGTAGCCCAGCACGCATGTCTTGTCGTGCCGCCATGTAAAGCGGTAGCCGGCACCCACAACGGCTGCAAGGCGCATCGCCAGACGGGCTTGTGCCGGATTGTTCTGGTTTCGCATATTATAAAGGAAGCCGACTTCTGCTTCTGCTTCCCCTCCTCCATACACCCGGAAGCGTTCATCGAAGAGCGGCTTGTGCCACAGAAGGCCGTAGCGGAAGAAATAGCGGCCGCCTGTTTCGGTGTTGTTGTCGGCACGGTTGCGGAGATGTTCGAAGCTGCCTTCGTGGGTGAAGCGTTGCGACAGTTGCCGATGCCGCTTAAAAGCCCTTTCCTCGCTCACGGTGTAACGGAGCGACAAGCCGTTGTATTTCTCGGGTGAGAGGTAGGTGTCGAGTATCTGTCCGCTTCCCAGTGCTATGGTGCGCACCCTGACTTTGGGCATCGATACGGGTCGGGACAGAGAGTCTGTCACCGGTTTCAGCGACAAATCCTGGGCTGCAGCAGAAACGGCTGCCAGCCAAAAGAGCAACAGCAGCCTACAAATCTTCATCGGCGAACAGGCTGTCGGGTATGTGCGTTTGTTGCGGTTCGTCATGTCGTTCGGTGTTGCGACCCTCCGTATCGGTCGGGTTCTCGTTGCGGACTTCATTGCCTTGTGTCTCGCCGGCATCGTCACCGGTGTTGTCGCCCTCCTCCTCGGCCGGCATTTCGCGATGCAGCGGTTCGAGTTCTTCGATGCGGTCGATGTTCCATGTGGCAATGCGCTTGCCCTTTGCCTTGAAGCCTTTCACGCCGATGAAGTCGGCAGCCTCTATTTCCATCGGCTCCCTGAAGGCATCGTCACCGCCGAAGGTCACCTTCAACCGCGGATAGGGTTCGTCGGTGAGGAGTATGAGCTTCGATTTCGGGTTGTCGCCCATGAACGACTGGTGCCGTTTGGTCGCCTCCATCCTGAACCGCTTGATGTAAGGATAGTTGTTGTTTTCGGCATCGTAGAGTACCGCCGTCCACACCTTGTCGCGTTCCCACTTCTCCAGCCGCACGATGTTGTCCTCGTAATGGTTGTTGGCATCGAAGTTGGTGATGTAGAATTCGTGGTTGTCGAGCAATACGAAGATGGAGTCGCTCTCGGTAAACTCGCCCAGCAGTCTGCCGTGTTCGTCGTAGTTGAGTCGTTTGACGTCGTTGTCAAACCACACCTTTCTTCCGCCGAGGGTCGAATTTCCGTGACTCTTCAGGCTGATTCGGCTCACGGCAAATTTCGTGAGGATGTTGCCTTTGGAGTTCTTTCCCTTGATACCCACTTCCGAGAAGTCCTTTTCGAAGCTCAGCCGCTTGCGTTTGGCGGTCATTTCGAGCGTTATCTTGATGACCTCCGCCTCACCGTTGGGGTTGGCGGTGAAGTACAGTATCCTCGTTCCGGGCGTTCCCTGCCCCAGATCGTATTCGCGGTCGCGCATCAGCGTGGCGACATAGAACCGCTTGATGTAGCTGATGCCCTCCTTTCCGTCCCGGTACACCACGTTGTAGATGGTCCGCTTGTCGTTTTTCTTGAACACCTGCAGGTGCATGACGTTCTTTCCCACGAATATCTTGTCGGCAACGCGCACCACCTTGTATTTGCCGTCGCGGTAGAAGATGATGATGTCGTCGATGTCGGAGCAGTTGCACACGAACTCGTCCTTGCGGAGCGACGTGCCGATGAAGCCTTCCTGACGGTTGATGTAGAGCTTTTCGTTGGCTTCCACCACCTTGACGGCCTCGATGGTGTCGAAGCTCTTGATTTCGGTGAGTCGCGGATGGTCGGCCCCGTATTTCTTCTTGAGGAACTCGAACCAGCGGATGGTCACCGAAACCATGTCGGCGAGGTCGCGGTTGATGTCCTCCAGCTCTTCCCGGATGTGCGCCATCAGCTCTTCGGCCTTGTCTTTGCTGAACCTGAGGATGCGCTGCATCTTGATTTCCATGAGCCTGAGGAGGTCGTCCTTGGTCACTTCGCGGATCATGTCGGGGTAGAACGGTGTCAACCGCTTGTCGATATAGGCACAGGCTTCGTCGATGCTGCCGGCTTCTTCAAAGGGCTTTCCCTTGTAGATGCGCTCTTCGATGAATATTTTCTCGAGCGAGGCGAAGTGGAGCTGTTCGAGCAGTTCGCCCTTGCGTATCTCGAGTTCCTTGCGGAGCAGGTCGAGTGTCTGGTCGGTCGAGTGGCGCAGCACGTCGCTTACCGACAGGAACAGCGGCTTGTTGTCTTCGATGACGCAGCAGTTGGGCGAGATGCTCACCTCGCAGTCGGTGAACGCATAGAGGGCATCGATGGTCTTGTCGCTCGAGATGCCGGGCGTGAGATGCACGAGTATCTCGACGTTCGATGCCGTCAGGTCTTCCACCTTGCGTGCCTTGATCTTGCCTTTCTCGACGGCCTTGGTGATGGAGTCGATGAGGGTTTCGGAGTTTTTGGTAAAGGGTATCTCGCGGATGACGAGCGTCTTCTGGTCGAGTTTGTCGATTTTGGCCCTCACCTTCACCAATCCGCCGCGCCTTCCGTCGTTGTAGCGGCTCACGTCGATGCTGCCGCCGGCGGGGAAGTCGGGATACAGCCCGAACGGCTTGCCCTGCAGATAACTGATGGCGGCATTGCAGATTTCCACGAAGTTATGGGGCAGGATCTTCGACGAGAGCCCCACGGCGATGCCTTCCGCGCCCTGTGCCAGCAGCAGAGGATACTTCACGGGCAGGGTGATGGGCTCCCGGTTGCGCCCGTCGTACGACATTTTCCATTCGGTGGTCTTGGGGTTGAACACCACGTCGAGGGCAAACTTCGACAGGCGTGCCTCGATGTAGCGGGGGGCGGCGGCAGGCGAGCCGGTGAGGATGTTTCCCCAGTTGCCCTGCGTGTCGATGAGCAGTTCCTTTTGTCCGAGCTGCACGAGGGCATCGCCGATGCTGGCGTCGCCGTGGGGGTGGTACTGCATCGTGGTGCCCACGACGTTGGCGACCTTGTTGTATCTGCCGTCGTCCATTTTCTTCATGGTGTGGAGAATGCGTCGCTGCACGGGTTTCAGGCCGTCGTTGATGTGCGGCACGGCACGCTCGAGGATCACGTAGCTGGCGTAGTCGAGGAACCAGTTGCGGTACATGCCGCTCAGGTGATATACCGTCGATCCGTCGCTGCCGTCGGCCGGCCGGTAGTCGATGCCTTGTGCCGGCATCGTGTCGTCCGTGCCGTTCATGTCCTCGGTCGTGTCGCCTTCCGCGGTTTCGGGCGTGTCATTCTCGTTATCGTAGGAACGCGGATCGTCAATGGGATAATCTTTGTGCTCGTCGTCTTTCATGGCTGTTGGTGGGATATGTCGTGATTGTGAAGGGTCGTAACGACTCTTTTCGTTTCGAGCCTCAAAGTTACGCAAAAAAATGCAATCTGAAGCAGTCGTGAATCACAAAACTTGCAATTCGCCGTCGAAACACGGAATATGGAAGTGCCGCCGTCGCCATTCTGCCGTGGGACGCCTGGCATACCCACCCCATGCCTCCTGTCCATACTATTGCTATAGTGTCAATCCATACTATTGCTATAGTGTCAATCAATACTATTGCTATAGTGTCAATCCATACTATTGCTATAGTGTCAATCCATACTATTGTTATAGTGTCAGTCCACACTGTTCCATGGTGTCGATCCACACTATTGCCATAAGGTGAAGCGAACGATACCGGTTCGGGCTCCGACGGGCCAGAAGAGCTGCCAAAAGACGTACAAATTGACCCATTTATACATCCAAACAAGGGTTTTTCTTGCTTTTTGCGAGAAAATTCACTTCTTTTGTGGCTGTCATTCACAATTCAAAACCAATCATTATGAAGTATCACAAAACACTCTTTGGAAAGATGTGGCTGGTGCTGCTGCCGGCTATGGCGGCACTGCCGACCCTTCAGGCACAGAACAGCCGGCCGGATGCAACCGTCCGTTCCGATGCGAAGTCTGCCAAGACATCGCCCCTCACCCGGAGCCCGCTGGCAGAATATGCCGACCGCGACCTCGGGAAGGAACCGTCCGGACATGGCGGCATCCGCACTCTGCCCTCGCCGGGCATGGCCGGGACGCAACCCCGAAAGAACACCGGCACCGCCGTCATTTATGGCAACATGATTGCCAACGGCAACTGGACAACCGACAAACCCTACGGCGTGTATGCCATACAGCCCGTGGAGGGGAGCGGGATCACGCCCGTTGCCGTCGATCCGGCACTCTATCCCAAAGGCGGCGGCTATTACATCGACGACAAATATCACTTCACGAGCTATTCCACCGCGGGAGGACTCATCAAGGGCTACCGCTCGGTCTACAACCTCACGACCAAGACTTTCGAGGTCAACCGTGAGGAATGTGCCACCGACCTGGTCATCTCGGGTTCGGCAGCAGTCTACGACCCGACCACGAGAAAGGTCTACGGACAGTTCTACAGCAAGGATTTCACGAAGGTCGAACTGGGCGAGCTGGATCCCTCGAACAACACGCGAACGACCATCACGACCCTTTCGACGACACAATTCCGAAACATCTCGGTCGACAGCAAGGGACACCTCTTCGGCATTTCCAACAGCGGCGACCTCTATTCCATCAACAAAAACACGGGCGAAATGCTCCTCATCGGTGCCACGGGACTCCATCCCGAGTTCAGGCAGGGGGCAGCCATCGACCCCGCCACCGACAAACTCTACTGGACTTTCCTTGGCGGTGACAAGAAAGCCGGACTCTACGAAGTGAACACCACGACAGGACAAGCTGCCAAAATATATGATTTTCCCGACGGAACGGAATTCATCAACGTGACCGTTCTGGCACCTGCCGCCGCCGACCTTGCGCCCCAGGCGGTCAGTGACCTCTCCGTGGCCAATCCGCAAGGCAACGACCTGCAGGTGGACTTCACGCTTCCCACCAAGACCTACAACGGGGCAGGCAGCCTCGAGGGCGAACTCGGCTACGTCATTTCGGTCAACGACATTGAAGTCGTCAACGAAAAAGGTATGCCGGGCATGGCCGTCAGCAGGGTTCTCGCCAACCAGCCCGCCGGCGAATGCGACGTGACCGTCGTCGTGAAGAATGCCGTCGGCAACAGCCCCACGGTACACAAGGTCATCTGGAACGGTTCCGACAGTCCGCAAGCGCCGGGCGAGGTGACGCTCCAAATCAGCGACGGCCATGCCCAAGTGAACTGGACGGCTCCCGAAGCCGGCGTGCATGGAGGCGCACTCAATGCCGACAAACTCGCCTACCGGCTGGTGAGATACCCCGAAGGCGCCGTTGTGGCAGAGGGACTCAAGACCCTTTCCTTCACCGATGCCGTCGACACACAATCGCTGCGCTTCGTTTCCTATGGCGTGACAGCCGTCCACGACAACATCGACGGTGCCGAGACCGTCTCCAACCGCGTGAAGGTGGGTTCGTATATCACCGTTCCTTACCTGCAGAACTTCCAAACCGAAGACGAGTTCGGACTCTATACGGTCAACGATGTCAATGCCGACGGCAGGACATGGGTGTGGCAAAAGGGACAGGCTGTCTACCAATACAGCACCGACAACGCGGCCGACGACTGGCTCTTCACACCGCCGGTGAAGATGGAAAAGTCGACGAAGTACAAGATTTCCTTCAAGGCCAAGTCGCTCGACTACCACTATCCCGAGGCCATCGAAGTGAAATACGGCCCGGCAAACAGTCCCGACAAGATGACCACGACCATCCTGCCCGCTACCAAGCTGATGACAGGCGAATGGGAACCGTTCGAATACGAGTTTACCAACGATACGCAAGAAGAACCCGTCTATATCGGTTTCCATGCCGTGAGCGACAAGTATATGTATAACCTTCACGTGACCGACATCAGGATTGACGGTCATTCCATGATGGCTCCCGGACTGGTTTCCGACCTCACGGTGACCCCGAAGGACAAAGGTTCGCTCACTGCCGACATCACATTCACCACTCCTGCGAAGGATGCCAAGGGCAATGCGCTCACCGGCCTGAACCGTGTGGCCCTCTATCGCAACGGAACGCTCCTCAAAGAATGGATGCCTTCTACTGTCGGTACGGCACTGGCCTTCACCGACAACGTGAACAAACGTGGCAGCTACGAGTACGAAATCGTCTGTGCCAATAGCTATGGTGAGGGCGAAACGACTCTCCGGAAGGCATTCTTGGGCATCGACCAGCCTTCATTCCCCAAACGATTGAAGATGATCGACAACCTCGACGGAACCACAACACTCACATGGCGCAAGGCCGAAGTGGGCGAAAACGGAGGCTATGTGAACCCGGACAAAGTCACATACACCGTCTACAGCGTCTTCATGGGACTGGGCAACCTGCAGCTCGGACCTGCCATTACCTCCGTTCTTGCCGACACCACGGCAACCGTTCAGGCCGACTTCAGCGGCGAACCGGGCTACTACTTCATGGCCGTAGGGGCACAAAACGAATTCGGTTCGGCATCGAAGGTGGGCATCACCGATGTCATCTCGGGAACTCCCGTGGGACTTCCGTTCTTCGAATCGTTCCCGAAAGCCAAGATCAGCAGCTCTTTCTGGTGGACATCACTGTTCAGGGGTGCTTCACAATGGAACCTCAGCAGCCTCTCTTCCGACGGTGACGAGGGCAGCATGATGTTCGTCTCGACGGCAGTGGGCGACGAAGCGTTGCTCGGAACGCAGAAAATAACCCTCAAAGGCGAAACCAATCCGAAGATGCTCTTCAGGTATTATGCCGTGCCGGGACAGAAATGCCACCTCCGCATCGAAGCCGACAAGAACCAACGCGACGGCATTGTCGTCTTGAAGGACATAGATGTCGAGAAACTTACGGGTGAAGAAGGATGGCGCACGGCTGTCATCGACCTTTCAAGTCTGCTCAACGAAACGTATGTGATGCTGCAAATACGCGCCATCGCCAGCGAGCCGGGTGCGACACTCGGCATCGACCGAGTGAAAGTTTTCACCGCCCGGGAGCGCGACCTCATCACTTCTCTCACGGCCAAGTCGATTGCCAAGGTCAACGAAGACCTCAATATCCGTGTCAATATAGCCAATGAGGGCAGCACCGATGCCACCGACTACAGCGTGAAACTCACTGCCCGATATACCGATGTGAACGGCATCGGCCATGAAGACGTCATCGGTGAACAAAAGGGTAGCACACTGCCGGCATACGTCGGCATGACACAAGCTACCTTCAGTCTCAAGACGACGGTTGCCATGCCTGAGAAGATCGAAGTCGTCGCAGAAGTGTTGTACCCCAACGACGCACAGCCTGCCGACAACATCGCCAACGCCACCATCAGCATCCGTCAAAACGAAGTGCCCGCTCCGAGGTATCTCACCGCCAAGATGAACGACGGAAAGACGGCAACACTACAATGGACGGCTCCCTCACTCAACGGACAAGAACCGTTGATTGTCAAGGAAGGATTTGAGAACACCGACATTTTCCCGCCGTTCGACATCGGCGGCATCACCCAAGACAACCGCAACGGCGGATGGGGAGAATGGACTCTCTTCGATGGTGACGGCGAAAACACATACTCGTGGACACAAGCCGACTACCCCAATGCGCAAGGCATCATGGCTTGGCAGGTCATTACGCCCGAGCTGATCTTCGACATCCAGAATCCGACCGTGCAGAATGAAGTGGGCAGCCATCAGGGAAGACAATACCTGATGTGCTTCGATGCCAGCAACGCACAGGGAACGGCATCGAACGACGACTGGCTGATTTCGCCCGAATTGGAAGGCAAGGCCCAGACCGTCAGCTTCTACTCGAAAGACATCACCGACAAGTATGGCAACGAGAAGTATGAAGTACTCTATTCCACAGGAGGCAATGCACCCGAAGATTTCGTGAAGATTGCCGACTATACCGGCAGTCCCTCATGGAAGGAAGTGAAGGTAGACTTGCCCGAAGGTGCAAGGTATTTCGCCATCCGCTGCATCTCCAACAATGCTTTCGGACTGATGGTCGATGACTTTACCTTCGAGGTTCCGGGCAAGGTGATTGACAAGAGCATCATCGGTTACAATGTTTATCTCAATGGAGAACTGTATATGTCGACCGGAGGAAGCACCACCACAGCTACGACCGAGGACCTTCAGGACGGCAACCTCATCTTCAACGTGAGTGCAGTCTACGACGACAATACCGAATCTCCGCTGTCCAACGCTGCCGCATTGGTTGTCAATGGCATTCAGGTAGTGCCTGCCGATGCCCTCAACGGTCAGCCGGCAGAGGTCTACGGCATCGACGGAACCTTGGTGGCACAGGGCAACGATGTCATCAGGTCACTGCACCGAGGCACTTATATAGTAAGATTGATTGAAACGAATCGGGTGGTCAAGGTCGTTATCCCGTAACAACCGGCGACCATTCGTCCCCGATCGGTCATGACAACGGGCTGAGATGCCCCAACCATCGGACGGCAAGCGTCACCAAGCGGTTTCATGAACGATCGGTCTTCGCACCATGAAGAAGGGGTACAGTCACTGCGGCTGTACCCCTGTTTGTATGTGACGAGTCATGCTTTCCGCACGAAAAAACCTGCCGGGCATGGTTGATGCCGGGCAGGCTTTGATCGGATGGGTTTCCTCTGGTCGAGTGTTATCCCGACGTTTCGTGTTCGTCGTTCCGTTGTTGCGGACTTATTTCGTGGCTTCCACCTTCAGTTCAACGGCATCGGCTACCGGCGCATTGCCTTCGAGAGCCGTGAGTCTGAATGTCAGGGTGCCGTTCTTGAGCTTTCCGGCCTGAATCATGGCGGTGTAGCGAATCACCTTGCCGGGATCGAGGCGTTCGATGTGGATGTTGGGCGAGATGTAAATGCGGCGTTGGCGGGTCGTTTCCATCACGACGGGCTGCAGGTCGATGATGGGTTCGGACGACGTATTGACAAGTTCGAATATGATTTTCGCCACTTCCTTGGACGACAACCAGCTGTCGCGACTCTCATCCACGAAGCGTGCATTGCGTATTTCCACTTTCATGCCGTCGGCAAAGGCGTTGTCCATACCCTTCACTTCCTCCTGCAACGGCGGAACCGTCACGGGCTTTGCCGCCGTGTAAGGCTCGGTATAATCGGGTCCGTCGAAGTCGAACAGTCGGTCATCGCCGCTATTGGTGGGATCGAAACCGCTCTCTGACGTTCCTTCTTCGTTCGTGCCGAGGCTTTGTCGCGACTGTTCATAGTCCTTCTTCGACATCACCCGTTCGTAATGGTCGCGCACCTCCTGTCGGTCGGCGGCATCTTTGGCACCGCCGATGGCACCGCCGATGACGGCACCTCCCACCGTTCCGACGATTGTTCCGATGTCGCTGCCGCGTCCGCCGCCGCTCAATCCCCCGACAGCCGAACCCAAGATGGAGCCGAATGATGCCCCGACGTATGCGCCGCTACCTGCATAAGTGCCGCAACCGCTCATCAAGAGGAGTGCGCTCAAGCTCAAGATTACTGTTTTCTTCATCTGTTTGTTCCTTTCTTTGTGCTTCTATATGATACGCTATTGAATACCCGACAGGCGGAACGGCATTCGGAATGATTCCGTCACGTCGTCCCCGTGTCGGCACAAAGGTAAGCATTACCGGCGAGGCAGGCCATAGAAAATCCCTATAAATGAGAGGAAAAACCCTATAAACCGATCGGGCGGGACGGTTTTCAGGGGACGATACGTGAGGGAAGCACTTCCATTTCGCCCCAGTCGGTCATGGCATTGGTGAGCCTGATGCCTGTTGCACGCCGCACGTCGTCGAGGGTGAGGTCGCTTTCCCGGAGGATGCCGTCGGCGATCAGCCGGCTGCGCATCACGCCTGCCAGCAAGGGTTGTGCCGGCGTGAGCCACCGTCCGTCCACGAGGAGGGCAATGTTGGTGAACGAAGTGTCGGTGAGGAGTCCGTTTCGCACAATCAGCACGTCGTCACAGTTGTCGCGCATCGCCGTCAACCGTTGCAGACAACGGCGGTCAGTGCGCTTGAAAGCATAGTCGATGGTGTCATCGCACACCACCTTCAGGCTGCCTATATGTCGCAACCGATATTGTTCGCAGGTCACTTCCGTCACACCGTTGCAGCCATATACCACCCGCACTTTCATGCGTCGGGGCGTGAAGGCAAGGCCGTTCACGATGCCCGTCAGGTCGATTCGCGGCGCATCGGTGCCGCAACAGGCACGGAGGGTGTTGTCCAGCCGGGCCTGATGAAGGGACAGCAGGGGGGCTTCACCGCCCTCCACACGGATGGTTTCAACGAAGAGGGACATATATTTTCTCCAATATTTCCCGGTATTCGCGGTCACGGTCGCTGCGGGCGGTGATGCCTCCGCCGGCCTTATACCACATTCCGTCGGCATCAACGTCGACAAATCGGATCATGACGGCACTGTCGAGGCCGCGACCGTCGAACAATCCCGTCACGCCGGTGTAGAAGCCGCGGTCGTAATGCTCGGCTTCGGCAATGATTTCGACCGTCCTTTTCTTCGGCGCACCCGTTATCGAGCCGGCCGGCAGCTGCGAAAAGAGGATGTCGCCGATGCGTTCGTGCCAGTCGTCGGCAAGCGTCCCGGCGATTTCCGAACTTGTCTGCAGGATGGCGCCCTGCCTTGTCTCGATGCAGTCGGTGTAGCGATAGCGCGCCACCTCCACGTCGTCGGCAACCATGCTGAGGTCGTTGCGGATGAGATCGACGATGGTGGCATGCTCGGCAGCCTCTTTTTCATCAGCCAGAAGAAGTTTTTCGGCATCGGGAAGCGTGGCGTCGATCGTGCCTTTCATCGGAAAGGAACTGATGCGGCGGCCGCGGATCGTGACAAACGACTCGGGCGAGAAGCACACCATCTTTCCCTTCATCCACAGCCGGTAGGGCGCACGGGCAAGGTGAAAGATGTCGAGCAGCGACAGGTCGGTGTGCAAGGCGATGCGGCAGGTGAGGTTGACGAGATACGAATCGCCGCGCAGCAAGCCTGCCATCACGCGGTCGAAACTCTTGCGGTAGGCCTCGGTCGACGGGCGGTCGGTCGCCCACCGGAAGCCGGTGATGCCCGGCGATGCTTCCGAAACGACATTGGTACGGCCGCGGAAATCGTACAGGCACTCCTCGGGCGACAGGCTCTCGAGGGGCTGCATACAGGTGGTTTGCCTGTCATAGCTCACCACAAACAAGAAAGGCTTGCGTTCCTTGCCCCACCGGTTCATGGCGGCAACGGCTTCGGTTTCTGAAAAGGACTGCATGATATCAATGGTTTTGGGCGACAAAAGTAACAATTATTTGTGAGGGCTGCAAACATCTTCGCCCCGATCGCTGCCGACAGGCAGCCATCGCATGAACGGACGCCATACAACAACAAGGCATACGCTGACATAACGGCATGGATCGACACCATAGAACAGTGTGGATTGACACTATAGCAATAGTATGGATGAACACTATTGCTATAGTATGGACTGACACTATTGCTATAGTGTGGATGAACACTATTATATAGTATGGACGGGAAGCATGGGATGGGTATGCCGGTCGTCCCACGGTGACATGACGACGGAGAGGCTTCGGGAAAGCAGACGGGGACTGAAGGCGGTGCAGGTCAGTGGTGCTTGCGATAGCTCCATACCGCCCAGCTGCCCATGACAGAGGCGAAGACGGTGAGGATGCCCAGCTGTCCGGCGATGCTGTCGAAGCCGCCGCCGCGCAGGAAGACGGTACGCATGGCATCGATGAAATAGTGCATCGGATTGACAACGGTGATGTATTGCGCCTCGTCGGGCATACTTCGAACGGGCGTGAACAGGCCGCTGAGCAGCAGGAGGCACACGATGACGAACCACATCACGAACATGGCCTGCTGCATGTTGTCGCTATAGTTGGAGATGATCAGCCCGATGGAACTGAATATCAACGCCAGCAGGAACGAAAGGAGGTACAGCCAGAGGATGTTTCCTTCGCAGGTGATGCCGTAAACGGCCCACGACAGGACGAAACACACCGTGATGACAAACATGCCGATGAGCCAGTAGGGAATGAGTTTCGACAGGATGAACGCCCCCTTGCCCACGGGCGTGACGTTAATTTGCTCGATGGTGCCGGCCTCTTTCTCGGCCACGATGTTGAGGGCGGGCAGGAATCCGCATATCACCATCATCACGATGCTTATCAATGCCGGTATCATGAACAGCTTGTAGTCCATCCGCTTGTTGTAGAGATGGAGCGTTTCGACCGTTTGTCCGGACCTGTCAGTGCCTCCGGTGACAACGCTGTTCACGATGTTGGTCATGTATGCCGAGCCGATGGCGCCTTTGGTACCGTTCACGGCATTGGCTGCCACAAGCACTTTTGCCTGTCCTTTGATGCGAAGGTCGCGCCCGTAGTGGGGCGGGATGACCGTCACGAGGTCGGCATCGCCACGCTCGATGTCGCCCAGAGCCTCTTTGTAGGTATTGCGCATACCCTGAAACAGAAAGTAATGGCTCTGCCTGACCTTTTCGGCCAGCAGGCGCGAAACGGTCGAGCGGTCGTTGTCGACCACCGTCACCCGGATGTTCTTCACCTCCATGTTCATCACCCAAGGCATCACGCACATGATGACAATGGGGTACATGAACACCAGTTTGGGCAGGAACGAGTTGCGCCTGAACTGCGTGAACTCCTTTTCTATGAGGAATCTTAATGTCATTACTCCAACCGTTTTTTGAATTTCACAACCGAAATGGCGAGCAGCAGCGACGCCATTCCGACGAGGATGAGCAGTTCCTGACTGATTTCGTCCGGTCCGACGCCCATGATCATGAGCTTGCGGATGGCAGCGATGTACCACCGTGCCGGAATGGCGAGCGACACGTATTGCAACACCTCGGGCATGCTCTCCACCGGGAACATCAGTCCCGACAGCAGCACCGTGGGCAGCAACAGCCCCATTGCCGACACGAGCAGGGCCACGAGCTGGCTCGACACGAGCGTGCTGATGAGCAGACCCAGCGCAAGGGCAAGGGTGATGTAGACGAACGACAGCAGGTAGATGTCCGGCAGGCTGCCCTGAAGCGGCACGCCCAGCACATGGAACGCCATGAGGAGTATGAGCGTCAGCACCACGATGGCCAGCAACAGATAGGGAATGGTCTTGGCAACGACGATCATCAGCGGCCGCACGGGGCTTACCAAGAGAACTTCCATCGTGCCCCTTTCCTTCTCGCGCACGATGCTGATGGAGGTCATCATCGCACAGATGAGCATCAGGAGCATGCCCATGATGCCCGGCACGAAGTTGTAGGCACTCTTCATCTGCGGATTGTAGAGCATCTTGGTGCTTACGGTGCCACCGCCTTTCCCGCCGCCGAGGGTCTGCAGGGCAATCATCCGGGCATAGAGCGCGTACTGTTGCGCCATGTTGGGGTCGGAAGCATCGGTGATGATCTGCAGGCGGCTCTCTCCCCGATGCCGCCCGTCGGCAAAGTCGGGTGCAAACACCAGTGCCATGTCGGCCTCCTGCCGGCGGATGATGCGTTCGGCTTCGGCTGCCGTTCCTGCCGTCGCGGTGATGTCGAAATAGTCGGAAGCGGCAACGGCATTCACCACCTGCTGCGTGAGCCTGTCCATCGTCGAGGTCACCGCCACCGTCCTGACGTTGCGCACATCGGTGCTGATGGCAAAGCCGAACAGGAACATCATGACGACAGGCATTCCGAAGAGAATCAGCATGGTGCGCCTGTCGCGGAGGATGTGGCGGGATTCTTTGAGTACAAATGCGATAAAGGTCTTCATGTTCAGTCGCTTTTTCGACGGGCTTCGCGAGCCAGCAGCGTGAACACACGGCTCATGTCGGGTTGCCCGTATTGTTCTTTCAGCCGGCGGGGCGTGCCCATCGCCTTGATTTTGCCGTCGACCATGATGGATATGCGGTCGCAGTATTCGGCCTCGTCCATGTAGTGCGTGGTCACGAAGACGGTGATTCCGTCACGGGCGGCGGCATGGATCAGCTCCCAGAACTTGCGTCGGGTGGCAGGGTCCACGCCCCCGGTAGGCTCGTCGAGGAACACGATTTCGGGATGATGGAAGATGCTCACCGAGAAAGCCAGCTTCTGTTTCCATCCCGGCGAGAGCTTCTTGACCGGCGTGTGACGGTGTTCGGCGAAGTCAAGATTTGCCAACAGCTCCTCGGTCCGGGCCTTGATGGCACGGTTCTTCATGCCGTAGATGCCTCCGAATAGCCTCATGTTCTCTTGCACCGTGAGATCTTCGTAGAGCGAGAACCGCTGGCTCATGTAGCCGATGTGCTGCTTGATGCGCTCATATTGGGTGTTGATGTCGAAGCCTGCCACCCTTCCGCTTCCCCCGGTGGGCTTGTTGAGTCCGGCAAGGATGTGCATGGCGGTCGTCTTTCCGGCACCGTTGGCACCCAGAAAGCCGAAAATCTCGCCCCGCCTGACCGAGAAAGAGATGTCATCGACCGCCCGAAAGTTGCCGAAAGCCTTGACAAGGTGTTCCACTTCGATGACATTGGCGTCCTCTTTTTCGTGCTTCTCATGGCTCAACGGCGGAGGGTTGAACACTTCGGCAAAGCGTTCGAGTATCGTTTCGGCTGTGCCGATGCCCCTGATGTAGCCTTGATCGAGATAAGCCACACGCCCGCAACACCTGATTTCGTCGAGATAGGGAGTCGAAGCCACGATGGTGATGCCCCTTTCCTTAAGCATGGCGAGCATTTCCCAGAACTCTTTGCGCGACACCGGGTCGACTCCCGTTGTGGGTTCGTCGAGCAACAGCACGCTCGGACGGTGTACCAGCGCACACGAGAGTGCCAGCTTCTGTTTCATGCCGCCCGACAAAGCCCCTGCCTTTCTGTGGCGGAAAGGTTCTATCTGTGCATAGACAGCTTTGATGTCGTCGTAACCCTGCTCGACGGTGGTGCCGAAAAGAGTGGCAAAGAAGCGCAGGTTTTCTTCGACGGTGAGGTCCTGATAGAGCGAAAACCTGCCCGGCATGTAGCCCACCCGTTTGCGGATGGCTTTCATGTCGTTCACGGTGTCGAAGCCATCGAGCAACGCCCGGCCGCTGTCGGGCAGCAACAGCGTGGCCATGATGCGGAACATCGAGGTCTTTCCGGCACCGTCGGGACCGATTAACCCGAAGACCTCACCTTTGTCCACGTCGAAGGTGACATCGCGCAGTGCCTCGGTCGAACCATATCGCTTCGATACCTGACTGATGTCTATGGCCTTAACGTCTATCATCGGGTAGTGTTACTTCGCCATACATTCCTATCTTGAGATAGCCGTCGCCGGCCACGGCTATCTTGACGGCATACACAAGGTCGGCCCTTTCGTCGTCTGTGAGGATGGTTTTGGGCGTAAATTCCGATTGCGACGAAATCCAAGTGACGGTTCCCTGATAGCTCTTCGTCTTGTCATTGCCATAGTCGGCGGTGACGGTGACGCGCTGTCCCACCTTCACACGGTGCAGTTGTTCGGAAGTAAGGTAGGCGCGCATGAACATTCTTTTTGTGTCGGCCATCTTGAAAAGCGGCTTTCCCGTGGTGACAAATTCGCCCGGCTCGACATATTTCTCAAGGACAATGCCCGATAAGGGTGTCACGATGTGGCATTTGGCGATAAGGTCTTTCAGCTCGTTGATCTGCTCGTTGGCTGCCTGTTTCTGCCGGTCGAGGCTGTTGCCGGTGTTCTGCAGCGACGAGATTTGGGCGTCGAGCCGTTTCCGAAGCACCTGTACCGCACTGGTGGCATCATCGAGTGACTTGCGGGGTACGGCACCGTCTTGCACCAGCCGGGCATACCTTCGCTGTTCGAGCAAAGCTTTTTCCAACTCCTCACGGGTGGCGGCCACTTGCTTCTGCAGGTCGGGTTTCTGTTCGTCAAATACCTGTCGGGTGGCATGGAGCTGACGAATGCGAAGCATCATGGGCACGGTGTCAATCAAGCCCACTTCCGTTCCGGCGGCAAGTGCCGAACCTTCGTCAATGTCGAAGTGCAGGAGTTTTCCGCTTTGCTCGGCATAAACGGTTGTTTCGGTGGCTTCGAAAGTTCCCGTTGCATCATATTTCTTGTCGTGGTTGCCGCACGCCGTCATCATCAGTGCGGCGGCGATCCAAATCATCGTTCTTGTTTTCATGGTTGTGGGTTTATTTATTGACACGATACCGGAGGTCATAAAGTGTTTTGAGCCATTCGGTTTCATGGGTTGAAAGACTGATTTTTGCTTGGTTTTCGGCGTTGATTTCCTTCACGAGGTCGTTCACGTCGACAATGCCGTTTGCCAGTTTCGATTCGGCGGCACGGCGTATGCGGCTGCGAAGGTCCACGACTTGCCGGTCGTCGGCCATCAACCGTTCACAGGATGCTATTTGTTCCCGGTCACGGATCTGTTCCATCCGATTGTTGAACAGAAAAACCTCGCGTTGGTTTTCGGCCTGTTCGCGCAGCAAGGCAATCTTGGCTTTGTCGGTTTTGAGGGTGTAAAGACTGCCTATGTTCCATGTGATTTTCGCTCCAATTAAGGCGTTGAACGTGAAATCGCGGTTCAACATGTCGTGAAACATATCATACCCCGGGTATCCGTAGAAGCCCGATGCGAACACCGACAGGCGTGGTTTGAGTTTGGCTTGGAGAAGTCTTTCGTACTCGTCGGCGAGGCTCAGTTTGGTTTCGGCAAGTCGCAACTCGGGACGTGCATTGCCTTCGGTCACGGTTATCGGTTCGGGTTTGACCGGATGGTCGATGGTTTTGCCGCAAAAGGCAGAGAGCATGAGCAGGTAACGGCTGCGCTGCGACTGGAGCGATGTGCGTTGCTGCCCCACGAGCAGATGCTCCGCCAGCACATTGTCGAGGTCGCTTCGGGCAGCAAGGCCGTTTTTATAGAGCGATTCAAGTTGGCTGATGGCCGATGCGAGGACGTTTCCGAGTTCGTCGTTGAGCCTCAGTTGTTCATCGAGGAGCAACACGCCGAAGAACAATTCGTTGACCCTGCCGCACACGGCATACATCTCCACATCGTTCAAGGCGCGGTCGGCCTCGCCCTGCAGACGTGCCAGTTCTTTCCGGTGGCGCACCGTCCCTCCGTCATAAACCATCTGTTGAACGTCAAAGCCGATTCGGTATTGGTCTTTTTTCAGTCCTTCGGCATCGCCCATGTTACCCGTCCGCATCATCCCGGTCAGAGCATCGGGCAGCTGTGCCACCCGGTTTTGGAGCGTGGCTTGTGCCGAAACATTGACTTGCGGCAGCCAATCCTTGTCGAGCAGCTGCACCTCGGCCTCGGCCGAGCGGGCAATCAGGTCGTATTTCCGGATGAGGGGATAGTTGGCTTGGGCAGCCTGCTGGCAATCTTCGAGCGTCGTTTGCGCCTGCACGATGGCTGCGGCAGCCATACAGACCAGCGTGAGGGATAACCTTTTCATAACCTTCGGATAGCTTGGTTCATGTGGCAAAGATAAGCGTTATTTCCTTTCGGGCTGTTATCCGAAATCCCTTGTTTATGTCCTTTTTGTACGATAATGGCGAAAAAATGCTTTTAACGGATCCCGTTTTATTATCTTTACGGCATCAAAAGCAAGTGCCATGAACCGGATTACGCCCCAAAGACTCACTTTCGACAGGTTCGAAGAGTTGATAAAAGAAATAGGAAGCAAGACCGAAGCGAACCTGCACATCGGCAACGGCTTTGCCGTCGGCCTGAATCTGACGTCGCTTCTCCGATATTTCTCGACCGATACAACGCCCATCCGCATCACGGACTTACGCATCGGCCTTGTGCGTTCGGGCAGCGCGCGTGTCATCTTCAACCTCATTCCGCGCCACCTGACAGCCGGTTCGCTGGTGTTTGTGGGATGCGAAAGCATTATTCAGATGATGGAACATACACCCGATTTCAACTTCGCGGGAGTGGCAGTGACGACCGATTTGCTGAAAGTTATCCTGCCGGGCAACATTCCTTCATCGCTCAGCGGACATCTGCAGTCGTTCGTCATTGCACTCGATGATGACGGGCGGCAAACTTTAGATCGTCTGTTCCATCTGCTTTTCGACCTTTGCAGCCATCCTTCGCACCCCAAATCGGCAGCTGCCGACCTCGTCTGTGCCATTCTGCATTTTTATGACCATGTATATCATAACCATCAACGCTATGATGTCGAACCGAAATCGCACGAGCATGAGCTGTTCGACCGCTTCATCACGCTGGTCAACAGGAATGGGGGCACCGAGCGGCAACTCGCCTACTATGCCGACTGCATGAATCTTTCGCAACGCTATCTGGGAACGGTTATCAACAAAGTGAGTGATGTGACCGCCAAAGAATGGATTGACCGTGCTGCCATCGCTCACATCAAAGTGATGTTGAGACACAGCAACCTGCCCATAAAGTGCATCGCCGACAGCCTGAACTTTCCCAACAACAGCTTTTTCTGCAAGTACTTCAAGCGACTCACGGGAATGACACCGGCACAATATAAAAGGCAATGACACGCAAGACGGAATGAAAGACAAATTCCATTATATAATAGAAGGAGAACCATCATGGGCAGTCCGTCTGCAAGTGTTCGGCCTTCAGACAAAAACAGACGAATAAATTCTGAAACGGCACAATGCTTTCAGGTGACAGACATTCGTTACGAATGATCATAATCGGGGTAGTTTTTTGTTTGTTTGCCGAAAAGGTGAGGTGGCTTCGATGCAGACGTACCGGGCTTCGGCACGACAAAACCACATCAGACAGTGGCGGCAAACGAACGGAAAGTATTATCGACGGTATGTAAAACCGAACCAGACGGGCGGATGAATGATTGGAAATGAAAGTATGAAACGGAAGAAGATTTCATCCGTCGATGTCCGTTCAGACAGACTTCGCCCGACCTCACATTGCAAAACCTGCCCTTTCGCATCGTGAAAGCAGCCCTTTCGCAGTGTAAAAGGGCACGAATCAAAGGGCAACTAATCAACGAAAATGAAGAAATATCGAAGTTGGTGTAAACAGACTGATAATGAGCAGGAAACGGAATAATTTGCATAGAAGTGCTCTTTTCAAAAAGAGTTATAATATGCAGATTTAGGCAGAAGTTCAGTTACCAGAGCGTTACCCGATTTTGCCATAGGTAACGATGGAGTAATGTTCGGTAACTGAATTATTTTCGCTCGTGTGGCTGTTGCTGCGGTCGGCAGTTTTCTGCATAGGTGAGGAACGCTTTGAAATTGGTAATTTTGCCACAAAACATCAAAGCGTATGAAAACAGAAAAAATGAAGGTGTTGCTCTACCTCAAAAAGAGCGGTCTGGACAAATCGGGCAAGGCTCCCATTATGGGACGTATTACACTTGGAAGGAGTATTGCACAGTTCAGTTGTAAACTCTCCTGCAATCCTGACTTGTGGAATCCCCGTGAGAGCAGAATGGACGGAAAAAGTCGTGAGGCGGTGGAAGTGAATGGCAGGTTGGAGAACTTGCTGCTGTCCATTCAGTCAGCTTATCAGTCTTTGCTTACAAGAGGTTGCTCATTTGACGTAACCGACGTGAAGGAACAGTTTCAAGGCAGTGTGCAGGCACGGTGTAGGCTCATTGAAAGATTGGATATGCTTATCCGAGAAAAAGAAAGCCATATCGGTGTTGACATTAGGAAAGAGTCCATGGCAGGCTATCACTCCACGAGAATCCACTTGCAGGAGTTCATTCAAAAGAAGTATAAGGTTTCAGACTTGGCTTTCTCACAACTGACAGAGAACTTTATCCATGAGTTCCAGCAGTACTTCTTGGGAGAGTGTGGATTTCAGGAAAGCTCATTCTACAATGTCGCCACCCATTTGAAGACGGTATGCAGGCTGGCTTACCGTGAGGGGTTGGCTGATGTACTTCTATTTGACAAAGCCAAAATCAGCAAGGGCAACAAGAAGCTCCCCAAAGCACTCGACAAGGAAGCATTGGAAAAGCTGAAGGCTCTCCACTTTGAGGAGTTGGAGGGGGAAATGGAAACGGCAAGAGATAACTTCCTCTTTGCCTGTTATACAGGTGCAGCATATTGCGACCTGATGGAACTTAACAAGTCCCATCTTGTGCGTGATGACAAGGGTAGCCTTTGGCTGAAGTTCAACCGCCACAAGACAGGTGTGCCTTGCCGTGTCAAACTGCTGCCCGAAGCCATACGGCTGATGGAGAAGCTCCACAGCGATGAAAGGGAAACATTGCTCCCTTTCATGGGATATGCCACTTACCAATCTTATTTGAAAGCCCTGCGGCTTCGTGCAGGAATCTCCTTTCCCTTTACCACACATACCGCAAGACACACCTTTGCCACGCTCATCACGCTTGAGCAAGGAGTACCGATTGAGACCGTGAGTAAGATGCTGGGACATTCCAATGTAAGCATGACCGAGCGTTATGCAAAGGTTACACCCCAAAAACTCTTTGAGGAGTTTGACCGTTTCCTTTCTTTCACCGAAGAGATGCAACTGGCTATCTAATCCTTATCAAGTCATTTGATTTCTTATCTATTCATTTAATTAACTTCAAACCACCAAGACAATGAGAAGTACATTCAAGATACTGTTTTACATCAACAGACAGAAGACAAAGGCAGACGGCAACACCGCCATTCTCTGCCGTATCACCATAGACGGAAAGAGCACCGCCATTACCACAGGAGAAGAGTGTAAAGCCTCCGAGTGGAACGCCAAGCAGGGTTTGACGACTGACAGGAAGACCAATCAAAGAATCAGCGAGTTCAGGGATTTGGTAGAGCAAACCTATCGGGACATACTGACGGGGGATGGAGTGGTAAGCGTGGAACTTATCAAAAACCGCTTGCAAGGTATTGCCACCAATCCCACCACGCTCCTTGCCATGAGCAGGGCGGAACTGCAATCCGTCAAAGAGTCAGTAGGCAAGTCAAGGGCAGAGGGAACTTATCTGAACCTGTTCCATTCTGACAGAAATCTCCGTGAGTTTGTCGAAAACAAAGGAGTGCAGGACATACCCATCGGAACAATTACGGAAGACTTGTTTGAGGAATACCGCTTCTTCCTCAAAAAGCGTGGCTATGCAGCACCTACCATCAACCGCCATCTCTGTTGGCTGAGCAGGTTGATGTTTCGTGCGGTCAGCCAAAGGATAATCCGCTGCAATCCGTTTGAGAACGCCAAATACGAGAAGGAGGACAGGAAGATACGCTTCCTGCAAAAGAGCGAAGTCACCAAACTTGTGGCAATGAAGATGAATGACAGGGAAACAGAGTTGGCACGGCTGATGTTTGTCTTTTCCTGCTTCACAGGGTTGGCTATCTCGGATATGGAGAATTTGGAATACAGGCATTTCCAGACGGCAGCGGACGGACAGCAGTATATAAGAAAGGAACGTCAGAAGACCAAGGTTGAGTTCATCGTGCCGTTACATCCCATAGCTGAAGCTATCATCAGCCATTGTAGGAAAGAGCAGGAAAGAAGCGAGGAACATCTGATGGTGAAAGAAAAGGGCGACCGCCTTGTCTTTCACCGTGATTGCAGCCGTAGTGTCATGGATACCAAGCTGAGCATCGTGGGAAAGGCTTGCGGTATCAGAGAGCGTTTGTCCTACCACATGGCTCGTCACACATTCGGCACGATGAGTCTGAGCGCAGGAATCCCTATCGAGAGTATAGCCAAGATGATGGGACACGCCTCCATATCAAGCACTCAAATTTATGCGCAGGTGACGGATAGTAAGATTTCGGAGGACATGGACAGGCTTATCGCCAGGTACAAGGCGAAGGACAAAAATACCGTAAATGCAGATGTGGAAGCAACAACAGACACAAAGACAATTCCCTTTGCTGTCAATTCAAATGGCAGAAAGGAGGAAACGGCATGAATACGAGCTATAAATCAAAAACAAAGACCAGCACGGACAATAATCGCAGTTACTTTGATTGGGGTTGCAATATGCAAGTCATCCGCAAGGGAATCGGAGACATAGCCATGACGGAGGGAGAACTTACAAGGTTCTTCGGAGTAACGTGGAGAAAACTTAATCATAGACTGCAAACACTTATGAAATCCTCCACCTTGCATCCCGATGAGAGGGGTGCAGGTGAAGAGCCTGTTTTCATCAGCGGACAATTGAAAGGCTATGCGCCACTCTATCCGCTTCCTATCATCATTGCCCTGTCCTTTCTGTTGGACAGCACGGAAGCACATTTGTTCAGAAAGTACATCAGTAGAAAATTGCAGGCAGAGACTGCCATTGTAACGCCAATCTTCCTGTTGAGCAATACCAAGAACCGATGAATATATTTCCTTTTTTTTCACCGATATTATCCTACTACATAACTACAATATGAGGTAATATAGTGAAAGAAAAGGATTAGAATGTAGTTAGAAATTATCCTACATGTTACTACTTTTTGACTACATATTAATGTTGAAATATTTTCAAATAAACTCTATTGTGGTATTGTGTATAATTAAGGGACGGTATTTGATGACGCATTTCAGACCATAACACGGTTGCTGTAACTATTCAGCGGTTATTAAAGTTGAATATCAGCAACTTATAAGCACAACATTGTGGTTAAAAACCTCAAAATGACATTATTCGCTTGATTTTGTTTATATCTAATTCTGTAACTTGCTGATAATCAATGATAATTTATATGCCTTACCGCTGAATAGTTACACGTGCTGCTCTGCAGTTAAATTTTCAAAAAAATGGAAAAATAATTGTTTGCTTTGTTTTTTATTGTTATCTTTGGCGCGAAATACAATTTTTGAGGAGGAATGATTTTTATGAAATATGTTTTTATTTCGATATTAACAATTCTTTTGGTTAGTTGTCAAGAAGAAGACGCTAATCATCTTTTGCGTTATTCCATGAAAGATGGAATGATTTTGTATACACAAGAAGATGTGTGTAATTATGAAAGCGCAAACTCTTTTTTAAATGCAGAGAGCAATTTTAGAAAAAAGCCCGAAGATGTCGTAATAAATCAAGACTCTAAGAAAGATTCGACATATGGATATGACGAAATATTGTCAGTTTCTTGGGAAAGAGCAAAATTTGGGAAATGGATAGAAAAATATAATTTGGACAAAAAAAAGACATATTTTGTGCAAACCATTAAAGTTATTAAACTTATTCCGTCTTCTGGTGAATATGCTCTAACAGAAGGTTTCTATAATGATTATAATAAAGATTCTATTGGAGTAAATCTAAATACAGGGAAGAGGGGATTCATTGTTTCTTCTAGCAACACAAATGGTAGATATGAAGCGTATACTATTATGAAAAAGATTGGATATGATGATAATGGAAACAGTGTCGGTTTTTACTATCCAATTAAACCATCAAATATTAAATGGAAATATTTTAAAATCAAAACAATATGGTGATGAAAAAACTTTTCTTATTATCAATTATGGCTTTTGCCATATCAGTAACATCATGTACTAACGATTCACAAGACGAATTGGTTTCAAATGGTACTGCATTATCAAAGCGAACTGCAGAAGATGCAAATACAGTGATTACGGACAAAGGTGAGTTGATTCACCTTGAAGACACAACTGTATACACGGCTAAACTTTCTGACTTTATTTCAACTACTAATTCTGAGCCCGACGCTTGGAGTTCCAATCAAACACGAGCTTCAAACGATTCGTATCCCAAGAAAATAACGGTAAAAGGGTTTGATCGCAAAGAACAATTTGGTGGGTATAAAAAAATGATTTTTTCAGATGCAGAAAAATATGGTTTATACAAAGGCAGTATATATTTAGTATGCTTTTATAAGATATATAAAGACTTAGCCCAAAGTAACAATGAGAGTATTAAACCTAGAAACTATAACACAAACCCAGATGATGTTGCAATGGGATGGGCACCAGATGAATATGACAAAAACGGTAAATTAATAAAAGGCTTCACAAATACAACGAATAGTATAAATGGTTTTGTAACAGCATCAACCATCTTACGTTATGTGAAGTGTGACATAAGTGGGGCTTCTTATGATAGATTTATCCCTTATACTCCTCAAAATTTAGTTTGGCAGTATGTTTTAAACTATTCTGAGAGTTGGGATTAATTAGATATTTATGTAAGGATTAATGTATAAAAAATGATATTTGTATTTTTACGAATATCATTTTTTATACAACCTGTTTCGTAATAGTTTTATAAAATTAAAGTAATCGTCTGAATTAAGTCCTCATTCATAGTGTAAGCCTCGTACTCCTTTCCTTTATGCTCAAACACCACATTTAATTATCCACATATTATGTTTGCAGGAAGACTGTCAAGAGTCGTTGCATTTTAATTGCAGCTTTTATCGCCTCAAAACACTATAAATAAGACGACTTCGTTCGGATGTTACATGCGGAGGATTCTCCTTGATTTATTTTCCATCACTTATAATTATCTTCCAACATCTTCTCCAAATCCGAAGCCTTGTAGAGAATCTTCCCTGCAAATTGTGTGTAGGGAATAATTCTCCTGTCCCGATAGTCTTGCAAGGTGCGAGGGCTGATATACAGCCGCTCGCATACTTCCTTACCCGTCAGGAAATGCTCACCGCCAAACAGCGGTTTGTGTGTCTGTGCCACTTCCTTTATCCGTCTGTTCACTCCCTCAACTGCGGAGAGCACCACCAGCATATCGTCCGCATCCATGTTCAAGTCTCTTACCTGTTCCATATTTCTCTTTCCTTATTTGTTATTTTTAAATTTGTCTTTTCGATTTATCCGATTTGGTTTGGAGCAATAGCTCCACATCCTCACGCCTGTAATAGCACTTATGCCCGATTTGCGAGAAAGGCAACACACCTGTATCCCGATGGTGCTGCAATGTGCGCTTGCTGATGTTAAGCAACTTGCATACATCACCGTTGTGCAGCCAATCGGTGTGCTTGCTTTGTTCTCCGAATGCCTTGTGGCAGGTCTCGGCAAGACAGAGAATCTCATTCTTGAGCCTTGTCCAATTTGAATCCGTAATGATAAAATATCCCATAGTTTTATAATTGTTTTGTTTGTAATTCCGTCTTATTGGTATTGACAATACCTTTGCCTGTTCTGCGTTTCACCGCACGTTTATGCCTGCAAAAGTAGGATGAGTTTGTCATACTTCAAAGCAGCAGGGAACAGCAGGGAAATATCGGGAATTTCAAGGAAAAGCTAACGCATTTTATCGGCAGCCGTTTGCACCTTCTTACCCTGTTTTCTTCTTTCACCGTCCGTTGGGTACAAAGATACGGTGATGCATCTCCTATTCAATCGTTTTTCGCCCAAGTGGCAGCTTGTGGCACTCTTAGTGTGGACAAACGCTACCATATTTCTGGGCTAATTCTTTCGTTTGTAATATCGGTGCTGAATACTGCAAACGTGTGCAAAGAGCACACTTCTACCTCTGCCTTTTCTTGTTTTTTATCCCCCGTCTTGACTTATTTTAGGCTTAAATCAGTCTTTGCTTTTCCCATCTACAAAAAAATCCGTGCGAACTTTATTGCGAATGAGCGCAACATTATGCAAGCACTCTTTGAATGCTTGGAACTTTCCTGTTCTCTTCCTAACTTCACTCTCGGAAACCAAACCAAGCATATAATGAAAACAAGTGCAGATAAAGGCAAATTGGAAGGCGAAAACAATACGTCCAAGCAAAGGAAGATCTCTTCCAAAAATGGTGAGATAGAAACTTATCTCTCCTCCTATTATGAGTTCAGATACAACACGGTGTTGGGAAGAACCGAATACAGGGGCAAGAACGATGCTCACTTCTCAAAAGTGGGGCGCTATGAAATCAACACGCTCCGCAGGGAACTTGACAACGATGTCGGTATCGTTACTTCTTCCGATAACCTCTATTCCATCATCGAGAGCAGTTTCTCTCCACGCATCAATCCCATACAGGTGTATTTCAAGGGATTGCCCTTGGTGGATATTGGTAATAGCAGTGGCAATAATAGTGGCAATAGCGATAGTTATAATTATGGCAGTAATAGTATTGGTAATGAAGAACACAATAGCCATTGTGATACTTCTTCCTTTTCACTGAAAGCCATTCCCGACTTGGCAAGCTGTGTGGTTGTGCGTAACTCTGACAAGTGGCTGCCATACCTCACCAAGTGGCTCGTGGCAGTGGTCGCCAACGCCATGGACGACCGTGAGTGCCGTAACCACACCTGTCTCGTGCTGACAGGCGAGCAGGGCAAGTTCAAGACAACATTCTTGGATTTGCTCTGTCCGCCTGCCCTGCACGGTTACAGCTACACGGGAAAGATATATCCACAGGAGAAGGACACGCTTACCTATATCGGGCAGAACCTCATCGTGAACATCGACGACCAGCTCAAAGCCCTCAACAAGCGTGACGAGAACGAACTGAAGAACCTCATTACCTGCCCGATGGTCAAGTACCGCATGCCCTACGACAAGTATGTGGAGGAACATCCCCACTTGGCAAGTTTCATGGCATCGGTGAACGGCAACGACTTTCTTACCGACCCGACAGGCAGCAGAAGGTTTCTGCCCTTTGAGGTGTTGTCCATTGACATTAACAGGGCAAAGAGTATTTCAATGGATGATGTCTATGCGGAAGCCAAAGCCTTGTTGAACGCAGGTTTCCGCTATTGGTTTGATGATGAAGAGATTGTCGAACTATACAGGGAGAGTGAGGACTTTCAGGTACAGACCGCTGAGATGGAACTCTTACTGCGTTGCTTTGAAAAGCCAACGGAGGATAATCCCCACTGTACCTATATGACTACCACAGAGATCATCACCTACTTAGGCTACTATACGCATCATCTCTTATCCTTGAAGCACATGGGCGAAGCCTTGAAAAGGGCAGGCTTTGAGAAAGTGAGCAAGAGGCGAGAGGGTGGCAGCCCCATCTATGTGTATAAGGTAAGGAAGATTCTACCATGTCCTTTGCTGAATAGTTGCAGCAGCCAAATGTAGTAGGTGTATGTCGTAAGTTTGTAGTATGACTTGATACTACAAAATAAGATTGATTATCAAACACTTATCACAAAATAGTATGTAGTAAGAAGAAAGATGAAAAAGTTTGGAAGGGAAAAACTTGGGAAAAGAGAATTTCTTTCAAGCCCCATTCAAATATCATTCAAACACACCATTGTCATTCAAGTAAAAATTATTCAATCAATTCAATTAAAACATATCACAATGAAAGAAAAAGATTTATCAAGCATCAAGCGATACCCCATCGTGGAGTATCTTGAAAGGAAAGGCATCAAGCCTGTTCGCAGAACTGCTTCCTATGCCCTGTACCGTTCACCGCTCAGGGAAGAAACGCATCCGAGTTTCAAGGTGGACACAGAGAATAACCTCTGGATAGACTATGCCGAAGGCAGGGGCGGTAGCATCATCGACCTCTGTATGCGCTTGGAGGGCTGCACGCTGTCGGAAGCCATCCGCCGTTTGGGGCAGAACGCTCCCGCTAATGGTACCTATAGTTCTCGTAATGACTTCGCATCAAACAATACCCAATCTGGGATGACTGAAAATGGAGCAAGGAGACTGATAGAGGTATCAGACACCCTGCCACCACATTTGCAGGAGTATCTTGCGAGGGAACGCTGCATTGACTTGGAAAAGGCTATGCCATTCCTCAAATGTGTCAGTTACGAGGTTAGGGGCAGGCGCTACCAAGCCATCGGCTTTGCCAACCTGTCGGGAGGGTTTGAGCTTCGGGACAACGGCTCGTTCAAGGGAACGATAGCACCAAAGGACATTACTCCGATATTCACGGACAAACAGACAGAAAACCCAATAGACAAGACACAGCCTTTATGCGTGTTTGAGGGATTTATGGATTTTCTGTCTTTCCTTTCAATGAAAGGAGAAATCACCAATCACTGCCTTGTGATGAACTCCGTGAGCAATGTGGCGAGGACCGTCCGCTATCTGAGCGACCGACACTTAACCCATATCTGTGCCTTCCTTGACAATGACGATGCAGGACGGAGGGCTGTGCAGGAATTTCTAAAGGCTGGTTTCAAGGTAGAGGATATGTCCATACATTACAAGGACTTCAAAGACCTCAACGAATTTCATGTCTGTCGTATCCGTGAGCTGCAGAAGCAGAAAGCGCAGGAACGGACACGACTGTCGGTTACAGAACAAAACAAGAAATCAAAACAAATCAAACATAAAATGAGATAAAACTATGGAAAAGAAAACAACAGGTAACAAGAAAATGGAGAATACCAGCCACTCTACCAATCAGTCTTTAGGACTAAACCAAATTGAAGGCTCGTCAGAATATATCATTGCCGAACTTCAGGCAAGCAAAGCCAGATTTATTCAAGCCCTAAACGAACAGGACACAGAGAATACCACGCACTCTGAACCTTCACAGAACATTGAGAACACAGCCGTTCAAAGACGCATCAGTGCCAAGATGAGAAAGGAGACGCTTGAAGCCTACAAGCAATCTTTCCTTGTCCCGACAAAACTTAACGACCGAAAGGCGGTCTATTTGAGTAGGGAGACACAGGAGCGTGCCGACTTCATCGTCCGCAGGTTGGGCGACAGGGGCAGTAACCTTTCAAGTTTCGTGGAGAACATCGTACGCATCCATTTGGAAGAGTATGGTGAGGACATAGAGAAATGGAGACGATTGTAAATTGCAGGAAAAGGGGCGAGGGTTCTCTGGAAAAGGGACAACCTTTCCACTTAAAACCCTCAACCCTTTTTCAGAGAATATGACGACGAACATTTATCGAACCTACTGAACGGTGGGAATGCCACGAACACAGTCAGGCACGGAATACACAGCATTCACTTTTAGACTACAGAACGCTTTATGCGTAAACGTTTCGTTAGCTGACATTGCAAGACGTCAGTTTGTGCCCACAAACTGCGCTTGCTCCCCTCGTCAGACCATCGGGGAGATTAGACCGTAATCACTCCATTCTCATCGGTCAGCGTTCATAAATTAAGCAAGATTGAAAACAAAGAAAAGAGGACTTTTATATGAACAGATATGATAGCAGAACTGCCAAATGGCAGCAACGAGGTAAAGAAGAAGAGAGGATAAACAAGACGGAGTTCATCAAAGTAAGATGCACTTTAGAGGAAAAGCAGCGTATCAAGTCAAGGGCGGAAAACACAGGGCGAAGGTTCTCCGATTACTGCCGTGAGATACTCCTAAATGGCGAGGTGGTAGCCGTTCCTCCAATGGGCGCCAATGAGAGAGAAGCCATTGCCATCCTTGGGCAGATAGCAAGGTTCTATGCACAAATTTCCAACCTCATCAAAGTCAGGGACGAAAGGTGGGTGCATATCACCAAGAACCTTTCCTTATGTGCCAAAGATGCATTTAAGCGATTTTACGACCCTCGTTTTCGTGTGGACGATGATATATATAAGGTCTTAAACATAAGAAGAGATGATAGGAAAATGTAAGGCGATAGCGCATGGAAGCACAGCTCTGGATTATATCTTCAGGGAGGGAAAGCTCGGGCAACATCTTATTTCCAATCATCTCTACGGAACTACCCCGAAGGAGATTTACGGGGAAATGAAGATGGTCAGCGATTACAACACACGATGCAGAAACAAGTTCCTGCGCATTGAAATTGGCATAGCGCCGAAAGACGAGAAAAGGCTGAGTCTCGAATCTGTCCGTAACCTTGCATCGAACTTTGCCAGACAGATGGGACTTGAAAAACACCAATGGGTGGCGGTAACGCACAAGGACACCGACAATATGCACATCCACATCATTGCCAATCGTATCAGCCTGTACGGAGAAGTCTATGATACCACCTTTGTAAGCAACAGGGCGGCAAGGGTAGCGGAGGAACTCAGTCGTAAGTATGGCATGACCATCGCAAAGGAGGTCAAGGCGGAAAGGAAACACAAAAAGACAAAAGCCAGTCCCACAAGAGAGCAAACAAAGAAAGAGGTGCAACAAATCTGTTATGACCTGCTTGACAAGTATAAGGGTACAGGCATCACGGGACACTCCATGTTCCTCTACGACCTAAACAAGAGGGGCATTACCATAGAGCGCATGAAGAACAAGCAGGGCAAAGTCTATGGCTTGAAGTTCTCATACGCTAGACAGACATTTAAGGCTTCCGAAATCGGCAGGGAGTTCGGCTACCGTTCCTTGCAGAGGAACTTTGAAGCAACCAACAAGGAAGAACCAAAGAAACCATACCAAACAATACAGGAGGCAACAGAAAAGGAAAAACAGTCTAATACAGATTATCAACTCGTACCAAAGAGCCGTTCCTCAATCTCACGAGACAATGACACTACACGAGTGCAGAATTCCATTGGTGCAGTGGCAGATACCATCATCAGCGCAGCCGATGAAGTGGTGGAAGGATTGGGCGATTTGATTACACCAACCACACATGGCGATGACTATGCCGAAGCTGCATGGCAGCGCAAACTCAGATACCAAGCCAACAGAAAGAAGAAAAAAGGAAGAGGTATATAACCCACAGCCAAACAGTCAATCAAAAGCGCAGAAAGAAGAATATTTCATAAAAAACGCTTGTTATTCGGTAACAAAGTATTATCTTTGCAGACAGAATAACAAGCGTTCTTTGTTAAGCAGAAAACAGCGAAGTCAAGTAGTTCGCTCGTTTCTAAATCGTTACCAGTTTAGTTTTGCCAACAAGGTAACTTCTTTATTTTCAATTAGTTGTATTTTGAGAATTATCTTATGGTGCAAAAGCAGCCCTTTCGCAAAACGCCTTGTCACGAATAGGGAGTTGAACTCGTAAACAACCGATTATCTTAAGATGACCGATGCTTTCGGTTACCGGTCTTCTTGTAACGATTGGTATGCGTCTCGTTCTCCTTGTCATGTTCCGTCGTGATCAGTTAAGTCTGCACTCTTCGGATGTTCCTTGCCCAACCATCGCACGCAACCGATCGGGACTCCTTCAACACCAACCGGTTATCAGGCTGCATTGTCCTTCATTTCATATCGCCCATGAAACTTTTCATTCCGCTTTCGTTCGCTTGCCGGGCAGATGGGTAGACCGGCCGGTGGCAAAACCATCGAAGATACACCGCATGGAAAGGGCGCAAGCGGTGTTATTACCTAATTTATATGTCATTTATCTGCCGCATTTCTGCAAATATTACATCTATTTTTCGTAACTTTGCGCTCTCAAGTGGGTTAGCAGGCATCAGTGTTTGAACTTTACCCACTTCTATCGTTATCATCGACGGGTACGGTTTTTACCGGTTCCCCATCACAAATCATTACATAAACACGAGTAGAATATGTCCAAGAAGTTTGCAGAATACAAGTCGCTCAGCCTTCCTCAGACCAACGAGGAGGTGTTAGCCGAATGGATGAAACACGATGTTTTCGGCCGTTCGGTCAAAGAACGTGAAGGAAGTAGCCAATTTGTCTTCTACGAAGGCCCTCCCTCTGCCAACGGACATCCCGGCATCCACCACGTTTTGGGACGTGCCATCAAAGATGCCTTCTGCCGATACAAGACCATGAAGGGCTATCAGGTGTTTCGCAAAGCCGGATGGGACACCCACGGACTGCCCGTCGAACTGAGTGTGGAAAAGTCGTTGGGTATCACCAAGGCCGACATCGACAACCCCGATTCGCCGCGCAACGTATCGATCGAGGACTACAACCGCCTTTGCAGGGAGAACGTCATGGCGTACACCGCCGAATGGCGCGACCTCACGGAGAAGATGGGCTACTGGGTAGACCTTGACAATCCTTATATCACCTACGACAACAAGTATATCGAAACCCTGTGGTGGCTGCTTCAAAAGCTCTACAAAGACGGGCTGCTCTACAAGGGTTATACCATCCAGCCGTATTCACCTGCCGCCGGTACCGGTCTGTCGTCGCACGAATTGAACCAGCCCGGTTGCTACAGAGACGTGAAAGACACCACGCTCACGGCCTTGTTTGAAGCTCTCGATCCCAAAGACGAATGGACAGGATGGGGCAAACCCTACTTCGTGGCATGGACCACCACCCCATGGACACTGCCTTCAAACACGGCTCTCTGTGTGGGGCCGAAGATCGACTACGTTGCCGTAGAGACCTATAACCCTTATGATGCGTCGCCCATCACCATCGTCATGGCCGAAAGTCGCGTCAATGCTTATCTCGATGCCGCCGCCGAAGTGAAGGAAGGCGACCTGCCTGCCTACGAAAAAGGCGCGAAAGCCGTTCCCTACCGCATCGTGGGACACTATAAAGGAACTGACCTCGAAGGGCTGCACTTCAAGCAACTCATGCCGTGGGTGAAACCCAGCCAACGCTTGGAAGAAACGGCTGCCGACTATGTGAAGACTTATGCCGAAGCACATCCCGAGAAAGTGTTTGTCGCCGATAACGGAAAAGACCGCTTTGTCGAGATGGAAAGCGAAGCCTTCCGCGTCATCTTGGGCGACTATGTTACCACTGAAGACGGTACAGGTATCGTCCACATCGCTCCGACCTTCGGTGCCGATGACGCCAAAGTGGCCAAAGATGCCCACGTGCCGGGTTTGTTCCTCGTCAATACTAAAGGCGAAACACGTCCGATGGTCGATCTCGTCGGCAAATACTACGACATGGAAGAACTCGACGGAGCCTTCCTCAAAGCCTGTGTCGACAAGGAAGCCTACGGCAAACATGCCGGCAACTATGTCAAGAATGCCTACGACCCCAAGTTCAACGTCAACGGGTATGACGAGGCGGCAGCAAGCAAGGCCGAGAATCTGGACATAGTACTCTGCATGGAGCTGAAACAGGAGGGCAAAGCCTACCGCATCGAAAAGCACGTACACAACTATCCGCACTGCTGGCGTACCGACAAGCCGGTGCTGTACTACCCGCTCGACTCGTGGTTCATCCGCTCGACGGCCAGGAAAGACCGCATGGTCGAACTCAATAAAACCATCAACTGGAAACCCGAATCGACCGGAACGGGACGCTTCGGCAACTGGCTCGAAAACCTCAACGACTGGAACTTGTCACGTTCGCGATACTGGGGAGCGCCGCTTCCGATATGGCGCGACGAAGACGGTGCCGAAATCTGCATCGGTTCGATGGAAGAACTTTATGCCGAAATCGAAAAGAGTGTGGCTGCAGGCATCATGAAAAGCAATCCGCTCAAGGAACAGTCGTTCGTACCCGGCGATATGTCGCAGGAGAATTACGACCGCATCGATCTTCACAGACCCTATGTAGACCGAATTGTTCTTGTGAGCAAAAACGGTAAACCCATGCATCGCGAGACCGACCTGATAGACGTTTGGTTCGACTCGGGCGCCATGCCTTATGCACAAGTACACTATCCGTTTGAGAACCGTGAAGCCATCGACGAGGGAAAAGCATTTCCCTGTGACTTCATCAACGAAGGCGTGGACCAGACGCGCGGATGGTTCTTCACCCTTCATGCCATCGCCACGATGGTCTTCGACAGTGTTTCGTTCAAGAATGTCATCTCCACCGGTCTGGTACTCGATGCCAAAGGTAACAAAATGAGCAAGCGGGTGGGCAACGTGACCAGTCCCTTCGAAATGATAGAGAAGTATGGTGCCGATGCCGTTCGCTTCTACATGATGACCAACAGCGAACCTTGGGACAACCTGAAGTTCGACCCCGAGGGTGTCGACGAGGTGCGCCGCAAATTCTTCGGAACACTTTTCAACACCTATTCATTCTTCGCTCTCTATGCCAACGTCGATGGCTTTGATCCGGAAGTACACCGGCTGACAGCCGAAGAAGAGGCTTCTATGCCCGAAATCGACCGATGGATTCTCTCGAGTCTGCACACCCTCGTCAAGAATGTGAGTAAAGAACTCGATGACTATGACCCCACTCGTGCAGGCCGACTTATCGACGACTTTGTGAACGACGACCTGAGCAACTGGTATGTACGCCTCAACCGCAAACGCTTCTGGGGTAAAGAGATGAGCGCAGACAAGAAATCGGCTTATCAAACGCTCCATACCTGTCTCATGACCATAGCCAGACTTTTGGCACCCTTTGCTCCCTTCTTTGCCGACAGGCTCTATAAAGACCTCGGCGGCCGACAGGACAGCGTGCATCTCGATGCCTTCCCCGAAGCCGACGAACACCGCATCAACAGCGACTTGGAAGAAAGGATGGCACTGGCACAAAAGATTACCTCGATGGTGCTTGCCCTCCGACGCAAGGTTAACATCAAAGTGCGTCAGCCGCTGCAGTGCATCATGATTCCGGCCATTGACGAACGACAGAAGGAACACATCGAGGCAGTGAAGGATCTCGTCATGAACGAAGTGAACGTCAAGGAACTGCAGTTTGTAGAAGGTGCCGGCATGCTCGTCAAGAAGGTGAAATGCAACTTCAGGACAATGGGCAAGAAATTCGGCAAACTCATGAAAGCCGTTGCCGCACGGATGGATGCCCTCAGCCAAGAGGACATCGCAAGCCTCGAAGCCGACGGACGCTACGACTTCGAACTTGAAGGACAAACCGTTTCGGTTGACATTGCAGATGTGGAAATCATCAGCGAAGACATCCCCGGATGGCTTGTTGCCAACGAAGGTAACCTCACCGTTGCCCTCGAGGTGGAACTGACCGACGAACTCAAATGCGAAGGTATGGCACGCGAACTCATCAACCGCATTCAGAATCTTCGCAAGGAAGGCGGACTCGAAATCACCGACCGTATATATATAAAGGTATCGCCCGAAGAAAAGACGAAGGCCGCCTTGCAACAATACGGGGACTATATCAAGACACAAGTCCTCGCCGATACCATTGAAGTAACCGGAAACGACGGATCCGAAGTAGACTTCGATGACTTCAAACTCAACATTAAAATCGAAAAGAAATAAATAACAGCAAGCGGATTCTTCGGCCCGAAACCGAAGAATCCGTATTAACCATTCATGTATTATGGCAGAAAAAACACGTTATAGCGACGAGGAATTGGAAGAATTCAGAGCTATCATCAACGAAAAACTCGAACTTGCACGACGCGACTACAACGCAATGATGCGTCAGCTGCGCAACTTGGACGGCAACGATGTGAGAGACACATCACCCTCTTATAACATCTTGGAAGAAGGAAGTGTCACGCAAAGCAAGGAAGAACTGATACAATTTGCCGGCAGACAACAGAAATTCATCCAAGGACTGGAAGCTGCCATGGTGCGCATTGAGAACAAGACCTACGGTATCGACCGCATCACCGGCGAGCTGATTCCCAAAGAACGTCTCCGCGCAGTGCCTCATGCAACCCTCAGCGTGGCATCCAAAAACGCACGAAAGAACAACTCATGAAAGACAAAAGGCTGCATCTCACCGACGGATGGCTTGCCTTGGGATTGATAATCATATTGCTTGTCGTTGACCAGATTATCAAAATCGAGGTCAAAACGACCATGTGTCTTCATGAAAGCATCCGCATCACCGACTGGTTTTACATCACTTTCGTAGAGAATAAGGGTATGGCTTTCGGCATGACCTTTATCAACAAGCTCATCCTAAGCCTCTTCCGTATTGTGCTGATAGTGTTTGTGGGCATCTTCATTCATCGGCAAATCCAAGCGAAAGCCCACACGGGATTCATCGTTTGCCTGACGATGATATTGGCAGGTGCCGCCGGGAACATCTTCGACAGTCTGTTCTACGGACTGGTTTTCACGGAGAGTTTTCCGTCATCGGTCGCCACATGGGTGCCTTTCGGCGAAGGCTATGCTTCTTTCCTGCACGGAAAGGTGGTCGATATGTTCTACTTTCCTCTCATCGAATCCCAATATCCGGACTGGTTTCCGTGGTGGGGAGGCGAACGATTCGTGTTCTTCAGTCCCGTTTTCAACTTTGCCGATGCCTGCATCAGCGTGGGAACGGTACTCTTGCTCCTCTTCTATCACAAGGAATTGACCACAGCACTCGAATCGAACGGAAAAGCAGTTGCTGACAGAAAGAAGGGAAAGGATGCTTCGGCAGACAACCGTGACAACGACGGAAGCCATGAATGTGCTGCCCCGGAAGGCTCTGCCAAGAAAGGCGGAAGCCATGAAAAACATCGCGACCAAGAAAAACCGAATTCTACAAACCCTGACAATCAGCCCCATGATGGCGCGTAAGTGCAGACAAACGGCAGTCCTTGTGTGGACAATGGCAACCATGCTGTTGTTTCATGCGTGCAAACCCTCAGTACCCAAGGAGTACATCCAGCCCGATGTAATGGAGGATATACTCTTCGATTACTATCTGGCAGACGGGCTGTCGTCCTACAAAAGCACGAGCAGCTACGACAACAGGGCTGTCGAAAACCTCACTTACAGGGATGCCGTGCTGAAGAAATACGGCGAAGACCGGGCACGCTTCGACTCGTCGATGGTCTATTACTACCGTCACACCGAACGTCTGCACGACATCTACAAACGACTGGCGCAACGCTTGTCCGACGAAGCCAATGCGCTGGGCGGACAAACGCAGAGCGGATACGCGTCGCTCGAGGCCAAAGGCGACACCGCCGACGTGTGGAACGGCCCCCGGGCAGTGGCGTTATTGCCCTTCGCTCCCGAAAACCGACTCTCATTCGAGGTCAAAGCCGACACCTCTTTCCATGCCGGTGACATTGTCTCGCTCGAATTCAATGCCCAGTTCATCTATCAGGAGGGAATGAAAGAAGCTGTGGCCGTGATGGCTGTAAGACTTGCCAACGACAGCATCGTTGTAAGAAACATGACCATCAGCGGCAGCAGTCATTACACCTTACGAATTGAAGACATCGGGAGAAAAGGCATCAAGGCCATCAAAGGCATGCTTGTGATGCCGCGAAGGCTCTCCGATCCCTCGCAGAGCTACAAACTCGCCGTGTTCTCCGACATCCGATTGGTGAAGATACATGTGAAAAACAAGCCGCGACCGGAATCGATGAAGCCCGATTCAGCGGCTTCGGGAAATGTCCGCCGCATGCCGCCGGCCGGCCTTCGCACTCCGGATGGTACTCGTCCTGAATCCCAAATGCAACTCGACAAGCCGCTCGAAATGCAGATGGACGATGCCAATCCCGGGTCTCGACATTCGCACAATGACCGACCGGAGGTGCTTAGATGAAAACGTTCGACCGCAGAGTGGCAGCCCACGAGGCCATCAGGGACGGAAAGACCTTCGCCCCTGCCGTCATCGAGTTGTGCAATCATGTCGTGACCGACTGCCGGGTGTTGACACACGAACTCGAGAAAACCGAATGGCTGGGTGGTACCATCCATGTCATCAAGGATGAAGAGGGCTTCGACAGAGCCTGTTGGAACGATAAAATACTATAGAAGAACAACCGGTCATGACCAATTTGATATCACTTCTCCTCGCCATAGTGTCCTACACGTCGCCCGTAAACTATCAGGTGACGCTTGCAGGCAACTTCGGCGAGCCGCGCCCGAACCACTTCCACGGCGGCATCGACATCAAGACCGACCGTCGGGAGGGCAAGATGATTCATGCCATCGGTGACGGATATGTGAGCCGAATCATCGTCAACAGGGGCGGATTCGGCAAGGCCATCTACATCCGGCACCCCGAAGGATACACCAGCCTGTATGCGCACCTCAAGGAATTCACGCCTGCCATCGAGGCATTGGTGAGGAAGGTGCAATACGAACGCAAGAGCTTTGAGGTCGATTTCGCTGTCGATGCCACCCGTTTGCCCGTGGCCCAGGGACAGCTTGTGGCGATAAGCGGCAACACGGGTGCCTCTCAGGCTCCCCATCTGCATCTGGAGATTCACGACAACGACACCGGAAACATGCTCGACCCGCTCGAGTTTCTCGGCCATGCCATCACCGACGGCATGCCTCCCAAGGCCAACTCGCTCATGGTATGCCCCGTGGCAGGGAAAGGAACGGTCAACGGCGACAGCCGCAAGCGGTTCTTCCCTTTCGGCGGAGCCAAGGCCCTGCCCCGTCAGATCACGGCATGGGGACAGATAGGCTTTGCCATTTGGGCCGACGACTTGATGGAAAGGGGTGAAGGCAACCGCTACGGTGTCCGCCGTTCGCAGCTGTTTGTCGACGGTGTCGAGGTGTATCGGAGCGATGTCAACGACATTCCGTTGAACCGGAACCGCATGGTCAACGTGTGGGGCGACTACGATTACTTTCTCCACACCCGCATCTGGTTCCTGCGGAGCTACAGACTGCCCGGCAACCGCCTGCCGTTCATCACGACCGGCAACCGGAACGGCGTGGTGAACATCGACCGCGAACGCGACTACCACTGCCGGTACGTGCTGTCCGACTACTTCGGGAACACTGCCGAATATACGTTTGTGGTGACTGGAAAGCGCACCGGCATCCATCCTTTCATGCCCGAACACGATGCAAGGCTCATCTCCTGGCGACGCGCACACCTGCTTGTCAACAACGGTGCCATGCTGCAAATACCCCAAGGTGCTCTTGCCGACGATGTGTATGTCCGCCTTTCCGGCCGGCCCTCATCAGCAGGACTGTCATCGTCCTACACTTTCGGGACTCCGGTGCAGCCGCTCTTGAAGGCGGCGACCCTCTCGATACCTTTCCGGAAAGACATCCGCGACCCGCGCAAGCTCCTCGTCAGATCGTCCGACCCGCGCAAGCCGTGGCTCCGCGGAACCTGCCGCAACGGACGCATCTACGCCGATGTGCATGAATTGGGGCATACCTACACGCTCGGTTGTGACGAGACGGCTCCATCCCTCGAGTTCAGAGGCATCCATGTCACGCCGGCTTCGCATACCGTCCGCGTCACTGCCGCCGACAACCTGACGGGCATCGCCTCGCTCCATGCCTACCTCGACGGGCGTTTTATCCTGCTGCAACCGAAGGGAAACACCCTTGACTACACCTGCCGGCTGGAAGACACGCCCGTCCGGCCGCTCGGCAGGCTCCGCCGGCTGCACATCGTCGCGACCGACGGCGTGGGCAACCGCCGGGAAGTGGCGGCCGACATCACCTACTGAAGTCAAGCAATCAAGAATCATATAACACCAAACAAGATGAAAAAACTATTTGTATCTGTATTCCTGCTGGCGGCCATGACCTCGACGGCATGCACCAATCTCATTGCAGGAAAGAAGGCGACGACCGACGGTTCGGTGCTATGTACCTACAGTGCCGACGACTACGGCATGTTCATCAACCTCTGCCACTATCCTGCCGGCAAGCACAAGCCCGGAACCATGCGCCCCATCCATGACTGGGATTCGGGCGTCTATCTCGGACAGATTCCCGAGGCTGCGGAGACCTACAACGTCATCGGCAACATCAACGAGTACCAGGTGACCATCGGCGAGACCACCTTCGGCGGCCGGGAAGAGCTCACCGACACGACATCCATCATCGATTACGGTTCGCTGATATACATTGCGCTCCAGCGTTCCAGGACGGCGCGCGAAGCCATCAGGGTGATGACCTCGCTGGTGGAGAAGCATGGCTTCCATTCGGGCGGCGAATCGTTCACCATCTGCGACCCCGACGAAGCATGGATCATGGAAATGGTCGGCAAGGGAACCGGCGGCAAGGGTGCCGTCTGGGTGGCTGTCCGCATTCCCGACAACGCCATCTGCGCCCATGCCAACCAAGCCCGCATCCGTAAATTCGACCGCAAGGACAAGCAGAACGTGATGTACTCGAAAGACGTCATCAGGTTTGCCCGCGAGAAAGGATGGTTCAACGGCAAGGACGACGACTTCGACTTCGCCGCCGCCTACTGCCCGGCCGACTTCGGCGGACGCCGTTTCTGCGATGCCCGTGTCTACAGCTTCTTCCGCAAGTTCGACAAAGGCATGGACAAGTACCTGCCCTGGGTACTCGGCAAGGAAGAGAATGCCGAGCCCATGCCCCTCTGGATCGTTCCCGACCGCAAGGTAAGCCTGGAGGACATGCGCGAATGTATGCGCGACCACTATGAAGGCACCCCCCTCTCGCTCGACCAAGACATGGGCGGCGGCATCTGGGAGATGCCCTATCGTCCCACGCCGCTGAGCTACGAGGTCGACGGCAGGAAGTATTTCAACGAACGTCCCATCAGCACACAGCAGTCGGCTTTCTCGTATGTGTCCCAGATGCGCTCATGGCTTCCGCGCCAGGTGGGCGGCATCTTGTGGTTTGCCAACGACGACGGCAACATGACTCCCTACATTCCCATTTACTGCGGAAACACCGTTCAACCCGAATGCTTCAACACCGAAGGCGCCGATGCCGTGACATTCTCGGACAAGAACGCCTACTGGGTGTGCAACTGGGTGAGCAACATGGTATATCCGCGCTACGCACAGATGTTCCCCTCCCTGAAGGCGGTGCGCGACTCGATCGACCATGCACTCGTCGCCAACCAGAAAGCCGTGGAGGAAAAGGCGGCGGCCCTCTACGCACAGTCGCCCGAAAGTGCCGTGAAATACCTCAACGGCTACAGCAACGCCAAGGCACAGGAGATGCTGGCACGGTGGAAACGACTTGCCACATACCTCATCGTGAAGTACAACGACATGACCGTCAAGCCCGAAAAAGACGGCAGGTTTGCCCGCACCAAGACCGGCATCGGCGCCCGCGTGCAACGTCCGGGCTATCCCGCAGGCTATGCCAAGGGCATGTCCAGGCAGGTGGGAGAGCGCATGATGCAACCCTGATACCGGCGACGGGCAGTGCCATGCCTGCCCTTCGTCCGCCCGGGCCTGTCGTCCCCCCTCCGGACGGCAGGCCTTTTCCGTGCCCTCACGCCGCACGCCCGGACGGGGGATTTCCCCTACCCCGACGGCACGCTTCCTGGCCTCCACGGACAGGCATGAAGAAACATGACGTCATCTCCAAAGAAATATGACGTCATTTCCGGTGAAATATGACGTCATATCCGGCAAAATATGACGTCATATTTGCAGAAAACCCTCGACGGTTTCCCGGAAAACCGTCGAGGGTTTTTCCAAAATACGTCGACGGTTTCTTCCGTCCTTCCCGAACCGCCGTTCCGGCAGTCCCTTTTCCCGATGCGCCGGCAGCGTCTGCACGAGGCAAGACGGCACGTCCGAAACCTTGAGAAGCACAAACGCCTCACGGACGAAACACCGCGGAAAGGCACGAGGGAGAGAGGGAACGGAAAAGCGGTTGTTTGCCGGCCATTGCCCAAAAGAAAGCAGGCAAATCTTCCGTTTACAATAAAAATCAGTATCTTTGCAGCGCATTCATGGTTCGCCCTCCGGGCGACGCAAGAGGGAACCGGGTGAGATTCCCGGACAGTCCCGCTGCTGTAATCCCCCGCGGAAACGCTTGTCTGTATAAAGCCACTGGCATTCTTGAACCAACGCCGGGAAGGAAAGACAAGCCGGGGAAAGTCAGAATACCTGCCACAGTGCCGTGAACCCCAAGTCGGTCATCAGTGCCCGAACCGCAAGCCGTGCAAGACGGCCGGATGAACGACCGGGTCAAATTCTCCTCGTCTCGGTGAAAGACGATTACGGGAACGCCCATGCAAACCAGGAAAGTCATTCATGCCACAGTGCTTCTCTGCTTGGCCGCCGCATCCAAGGCCCAACCCGCGCCAAGCGACACCGCCCGCCTCCCCGTCCGCGACATCGGGGAAGTGGTGGTCAGCGACCGCCGTCCGTCAAGGTCGGTACAGTCCTCCTCTCCCCTTCAGCTCCTTACCCGCCGGGAAATGCTGCAACGCGGCATCCTCGACGTCGCCGATGCGCTCAACCGCATGCCCGGCATCGTACTCAAGGACTACGGCGGTGCAGGCGGACTGAAAACCGTCTCGGTGCGCGGATTCGGGGCGAAGCACACGGGAGTGAGCTACGACGGCGTGGTGCTGGGGGAGATCCAGGGCAGCGAAATCGACCTGTCGCGCTACTCGCTGACCGATGTCGATTACCTCTCGGTGACCGTCGGCGACAACAACGCCGTCTTCCTGCCCGCCCGCCAGGCCGCTTCGGCAGCACTGGTAACCATTCAGACGCTGTCGCCACCAACCGACTCGGCGGCCTTCCACATCCATGCGTCGATGAAGGCAGGCTCCTTCGGCTACCTCAGCCCCTACGTCAGGCTGTCGGGAAACGATTCCCGCCGTCTGTCCTATGCCGTCAAAGGCGAATACACCTATGCCGAAAACGACTATCCCTACACCTTGCGCAACCTCACCGTCGTGACCCGCGAGCGACGGACAAACAGCCGCATGAAGACGGCACGTGCCGAGGCCGACCTCATCTGGCAGGCATCGCCCGGCAGGCAGTGGCAAGGCAAGGTCTATGCCTACGACAACGACCGGCAGCTGCCCGGACAAGTGCGCTTCTACACCAACATCAACAGGGAGCATCTGCGCGACCGCAATGTCTTTGTCCAGCTGCAATACACCGACACCGGCGGCAGCAGGTGGAAATGGAAAGCCCTCGCCAAAGCCGACCGGAGCGACACCCGGTACCGCGACGAAGCCTACGCCGGCGGCATCATGAACGCCGACTACCGGCAGCGCGAAGCCTATGTGGCAGCCTGCCTGCTGTACCTGCCGGACGACGCATGGTCGTTCGGCTACTCGGCAGATTATTTCTTCAACGACCTCAAGAGCTCGCTCGCCACCGACACACGCCCATCGCGCCATTCCATCCTGCAGTCGCTGACCGCCCGTTATGCCGCCGGGAGGCTCACGGTGACGGCGCGTCTGCTGGCATCTATCTATCTCAACCAAGAGAAATCGGGCGACGGAGCCCGCGACATGCACCGGCTTTCACCTTCCGTGTCGCTGTCCTGCCGCCTGCTGGCACACCGCGAGCTTTACCTGCGCGCCTCCTACAAGAACATTTTCCGCGCACCTTCCTTCAACGAGAACTACTTTTTCCATTACGGAAGCAAGACCCTGCTGCCCGAACTCACCGACCAGTTCAACCTGGGCATCACCTTCGGCAAAGACTTCGGACACACGTCGGCACTGCGCCTCACGCTCGACGGATACCTCAATCACGTGAAAGACAAGATAGTTGCCGTGCCCCTCAACATGTTTGTGTGGACCAACATCAACGTAGGCAGGGTGCGCACGCTGGGCATCGATGCCTCGGTATTCTGCCGGTATGGCCTCGCCCATCGCCATCGGCTGCTCCTTGCCACTTCCTACAGCTACCAGCGCGCCACCAACCGCACCCGCAAGGACTCACCCTACTACGGCTATCAGCTGGCCTACACGCCGCTCCACTCGGGCAGTGCCTCGCTGACCTACGAGAATCCGTGGGTCAACGTGGTGCTCGACATGATTGCCACGGACATGCGCTTCGGCACCAACGAGCATTACCCCGACACCGGCATCGACGGTTATGCCTCTTTCGGACTGTCGCTCTACCGAAGGTTCACCACAGGCCGGCACACCTTTGACGTGCGCTTCGACCTCAAAAACATCTTCGACAAGTCATACGAGATCGTGCGTTTCTACCCCATGCCGGGCAGGAACTTTCAGATAAGCATGAGTTATCAATTATAATCACACCTCAAAAAGCAAGAAAAATGAAAAAACATTTGTGGACTATCGCCGCGCTATTGATGGGAGCATCCCTCTTCACGGCTTGTAATGACGATGACGACCCCAAGAAGAATTTGCAAGGATTTGAAGTCATCGACGGTATGCTGACCGTTTGTTCGGGCAACGAAAGGGCCGGAATCCCGGGCAGCCTCACCCTCTTTGACTATGAGAAGGAAGCTGCCACGCAGAACGTTTTTGCCAAGGCCAACGGCATGTCGCTGGGCAGTACAGCTAACGACGCCCTCGTTTACGGCACGAAACTCTACGTCACCGTCACCAACGAAAACACCCTCTGGGTCCTCGATTCCAAGACATTCAAGGCCATCAAACGCATTGATACCAAAGAACTCGTGGGCAATGACACCGGACTGAAGCCCCGCCGCCTCTGCTCCTACGAAGGAAAGGTGTATGTATCGACCTTCGGCGGCGTGGTGGCTGCCATCGACACCATTGCCTACGAGCGCAAGGATCTCTACCAGGCAGGCTCCTATCCCGAAGGAATCATCGTGCACAACGGCTTCCTTTATGTAGCCAACTCCGATTACGGCAACGGCAAGACCCCGTCGATCTCCAAGATCAACCTCAAGACCAATACCGCAACCGCCATCGTCGGCAAGGATGTCATCAACCCGCAGTATTTCGCCGTATCGGGCAACGAACTCTTCTTCCTCGACTATGGCGGCTATGATGCCGAATACAACCAGCACGACAACGGCATCCGCCGGCTCAACGACGACGACACGATGAACCGCATCGTCGACGCTACCGCCATGACTGCCAACGATCGTTTCGTCTATTCGTACAACAACCCCTACCCCACCACGAAGATAGCCTATAACAAGTATGACACGCGCAACGGCAGTGTCACCGCACTGGCCTTACAAAACATCGACAGTCCTGCCGCCATCGGCATCGACCTCGTGAAGGGATGGCTCTATGTGGCATCACTGAAGAAGAATCCCGAAACGGGCTATGCCGACTACAAGGCAGCCGGCTATGTCAACATCTACGACGCTGCCGGCAACCTCCACAAGACCTATGACACCGGTGTGGGCCCGACGACGTTCGCCTTCAGGACCAAATTGTTGTTCAAGTAAACTACGACCGTTCTCATCACCACGAACAGACAGATTTCCCCGGAGGGCTCTCCTTTGGCGGGAAGCCTGCTCTCCGGGAAGTCTGTCGTTCATACTTTCATCTTTTCTCCGATATGAAAATCCTTCGTCATCACACTTCGCGCATCCTTGCCTCGGCAGCTTTCGTCGCCTTTCTCTCGGGTTTCGCATTGTTCACGGCCTGCCGGTCAACGCACTCCAAGGCCTCTTTTGGTTCGGGCGATACCGTCACCATGAAGTATGCCCGGTTGCTTACCATCGTGAAACATGCCGGTTATACCGTCGTCACCGTTGCCAATCCCTGGAAAGAAGGGCAGACGCTCCACACCTATATCCTCGTGGATCGCCATCGTACCTTACCGGCTCACCTGCCCAAGGGAACCGTCGTGCGCACGCCTTTGCAACGCAACGTCGTGTTCACCACTGTTCATTGCAGCCTGATGATGGCACTGGAGCAACAAAAAAGCATCGTCGGCGTGACCGAACTGAGGTACATCAAAATTCCGTGGATTCAGGAACAAGCCCGCAAAGGTGTCATTGCCGACTGTGGCGAAGGCATGAACCCGGCCATCGAACGCATCATCCACCTTCACCCCGAGGCCTTGCTACTCTCGCCCTTCGAGAACAGCGGCGGCTACGGCAAGCTCGAAGATCTGGGCGTTCCGCTCATCGAATGTGCCGACTATATGGAGTCCTCGCCGTTGGGACGAGCCGAATGGATGAAGTTCTACGGGATGCTCACCGGTGCAGAGGCAAAGGCCGACAGCCTCTTTGCCGTCGTCGACTCCACCTACAATGCCTTGACGGGATCGGTTGCGCACCGTTCCGACCGTCCGTCGGTACTGATGGACAAGATGATGGGCACCGTTTGGTATGTGCCCGGGGGCGAAAGCACCATCGGGAGGCTCATCACCGATGCCGGCGGCAATTATGTTTTCCGGAACGAACGACGCAGCGGAAGCATCTCCATGCCCTTCGAAAGCATCTTGGCAAAAGCCGGAACGGCCGACATTTGGTTGTTCCGCTACGACAATGACCGACCGATGACCTACCCGCAGTTGCGTTCCGAATATGCGGGCTATGATCGTCTGGCGGCTTTCCGCAACCGAAAGGTCTACGCCTGCAACGTGCGGCAAACGCTTTTTTACGAAGAAACACCCTTCCGTCCCGACAGGTTGTTGCGCAACATGATCAGCATCTTCCATCCGGGTGCACTGCCGACGGCTTCAAACGATTATTACCTGCCGCTGAACCCATGAGCAAAGGCACCCGATACTGCATTTTCCTGGCACTTCTGACCGGCATATTCTTCGTCTTGAACCTCTTTTTCGGGACGGTGAAGATACCCGTCGGCGAGATTGTCGGCATCCTTTCGGGCCGTCCGTCGTCAAACGACGGCTGGCAATACATCATCATGGAGTCGCGCCTACCTCAGGCAGTCACTGCCGTGTTATGCGGTTCTTCGCTCGCCGTGAGCGGCCTGCTGTTGCAGACGGCATTCAAAAATCCGCTCGCCGGTCCGTCCATCTTCGGCATCAACAGCGGTGCCGGCCTGGGAGTTGCCTTGGTCATTCTCCTCTTTGGCGGCTCACTGGGTGTCGGCTCGCTCGACATCAGCGGTTTTCTGGCAGTCCTCGTGGCGGCCTTTGCCGGTGCGATGGCTGTCATGTTGATTATCTTCATCTTCTCGTCGATGGTGCGCAACAACATCATGCTACTCATCATCGGCATCATGATAGGCTACCTTGCCTCGTCAGCGATAGCCCTTCTCAATTTCTTTGCCACCGACGAGGGTGTCAAGTCCTATCTGGTGTGGGGCTTGGGCAGTTTCGCCGGGGTCACCATGAGTCATCTTCCTATATTTGCCTTGTTCACCATCAGCGGACTGGCAGCTGCCGTGGGGCTCATCAAACCGCTCAATGCTCTTTTGCTCGGTGAACAATATGCCGAGAATCTGGGCATCCGCACCATTGCCGTCCGCAACCGCCTGCTCCTCATCACGGGCTTGCTCACAGCCGTTACGACAGCCTTCTGCGGTCCGGTGGCATTCATCGGACTGGCTGTTCCCCATCTGGCACGCCTCCTTCTGTCGACCGAAAACCACCGGTGGCTGCTCCCTGCCACCATCATCATGGGTGCGTTGGTGGCATTGGTGTGCAATCTGGTGTGCTACCTGCCGGGCGAATACAGCGTCATTCCGCTCAATGCGGTCACTCCCGTGATGGGCGCACCTGTCATCATTTACGTTATCATCAGTCATAAGCATACTTCCGCATGAACCAATCCGATTCCATCGTTTTCAGAAACCTCACCATCGGCTACCGAGAGAAGAAAGGAAAAATCAAAACCGTCGTCGAAGACATCAACGCTTCGATACAACGCGGCAGACTTACCTGCCTCATCGGTGCCAACGGCGTGGGCAAGTCGACCCTGCTGCGCACCTTGTGCGGTTTCCTTCCCAAAGTGAAAGGCGAAGTACTCGTCGAAGGTCAAGACATCGACACCCTGTCAAACAAGAAGCTGTCGCGCACCATCGGCGTGGTATTGACCGACAAGCCCCAACTGCAGAACATGACCGTCAGGGAATTGGTGGGTCTGGGACGAAGCCCCTACACGGGTTTTTGGGGTACGTTGTCCGGAGAAGATGAAGCAGTGGTGAGCCGGTCGATCGAACAAGTGGGCATCACCGCGCTGCAAGACCGGATGATACAGACGCTCAGTGACGGTGAAAGACAAAAAGTGATGATTGCCAAAGCCTTGGCACAGCAGACATCCATCATCGTATTGGATGAACCGACGGCATTCCTCGATTACCCTTCGAAGGTAGAGATGATGCAACTCCTGCACCGGCTGAGTAGAGAAACCGACATCACCATCTTCCTATCGACCCACGATCTGGAACTGGTGTTGCAGATTGCCGACCTCGTTTGGCTGCTCACCCGTGACAATCTGCACATCGGAACACCGCGCGAACTTGCCGCCAACGGGTCACTCAGCACCTTCATCGACCGCAAAGGAGTCAGCTTCGACCGCGATTTGTTGAGTGTCAACGTGCTTTCGGACGGTCGCTGACGGATGTTTCGTCAAGGCATTACACCTTTTCTACCCCAATCGGTCATAAAAAAAACCAACCGGCATTGTTCGATAGCCGGTCGGGAAGCATGAAGAATGACATGAAGGTCGAACCGGTCGGTATTGACCGATTTGGATCCAAATGGATCATGAAAGTCCGAGTCGGTACCGTTTGATTGTCGACCGGATGGATTGTGGGGATGCAAGTATAGCGGACTACGGCAAGACAAACCCACGGACAAGATGCCGGCAAGCGACGAAATAGGACGGAAAGTGTCACGGACGGCATGAAATCAAAAGATCAAACACGCTGATGACCGATTGGAGTTGAAATAAGCCCTTATTCCTCGTTGGTAATCATCATGACAAGACTGTCGTTTTCAACCCTTGCCTGCAGCCATTGCTTGAGCGACCTCCGTTCGGACGGGTTGAGCGTATCGCTCTTTCGCAAACCCACCAAGGCAGTAATGCGGCGTATGTCGGCCGTCGTATCCATGTCGCTGTAGCTTGTCGACGACAGGCTCAGTGTACGAATTTTGGGAAACAGCACCTTGATTTCGTTGCGCAGCGAGCCGCTCAACTGCTCATAATACCGATAGCCGGAGAGCTGTTTGTTGAGTTCGGCTATTTTTTGTTGCTGTACCTGCATGGTCTTCGCGGTCTCTGCTCTCTCCGTATAAATATCATTTCTGCGGTCACCGAGCATCAACATGCTGTCCGACTGCGTCCCTTGATACACTTTCAGTTGGAAGTCGGCCAGATGATATTTGCCCATGCGCGCCCGGATGGCTTTGATCTCGGCAGGTGTCAGTTCTTTGCCCACCGCCACGATGCTGAGTACTTTCTTGCTGCGGTCGAGCTCGTGTTCGATGATTTGCGTACCTGCCGACCGAAGTTCGTCATGAATGAAATTCCGCACGTTGGACTTCTCGATGCTTTCTTTCACGATGGCATAGGTCATGTAGCCCGCGGGAATCATCGTGGCAACCACGATGGCGATGATATATTGGCGCACCTTGCGGTATTTATCCCGGCTGATGAATCGTTTGTGCCTGAATTTCATCATCCTCACGCCGAGGAATGTTGCCAGACAGATGAACACCGTGTTGATGAAAAAGAGATAGAACGCACCGAGGAAGAACATGAAATGCCCCGTGGCAAGTCCGAATCCGGCGGTACACAGGGGCGGCATGAGTGCCGTGGCGATGGCTACACCCGGCACAACGTTGGTCTGTCCTTTCGTGGAGAGGGCAAGAATGCCGGCGGCACCGCCACAGAAGGCTATCAACACATCATAGAGAGTGGGTGAAGTACGCGCCAAAAGTTCGGACTGCACTTCATCGAAAGGTGTCAGAACGAAATAAACCGTGGCGGTGATGATACTGATCACCGTGGCAACGGCATAGCTGGTAAACGATTTCTTGAACAATCCGAAATCGTTGATGCCCACTGCCAGTCCCATACCGATGATGGGTCCCATGAGCGGAGATATCAACATGGCACCGATGATGACCGCCGTAGAGTTGACATTCAGTCCCAGCGAGGCAATGAAAATGGCGAAAATGAGTACCCAAAGGTTGGCGCCGCGAAAGGTGATGCCCGCCGTGATGCGGTCGATGACGACCTGTTCGTCTTCCTTGTCGCCCGAGGCATTGAAGTAACCTTTGACTATCTGGAGTATATCCTTGTGATGTTCGTTTTCCATTTGTTCGTTATGAAAGGTTCTAAAAATCCGCTTTTTCTTTATTTCGGGCATTCACTCCAACCGATCATGAGAGCGTTTTGTCCTACATTTCATGTCGATGACAGCACTTCCCAATCGGAATTGTTCGATCCGGATTCTAACGAACCGATTTGGATTGGAGGCATGAAGAAAAACAAAAATGACTCTGCACAAGGAACCGTTTGCCATCTTTCCTCACTCGAAAGAAATCTGTGCGATCTTGTTTCTCGCTTGTTCCTTCCCTTTTATGGGATAAATATCCATTCTTTGACGGGAATACGCATTCCTTACCGGGGGAGATTTGTCCTCTGTAGGATCGGAAAAGTGAATGTCCCCCCGGAAATGGTCTAACAAAACCCGGATGTCAGCAAGAAAAGTTCTTGTGCAAAGCCATGGCTTATGTGCCGATCAAGTCAGCAGACACTTATTTTGATCTCCACAAACCGTGCAGATTGCAATATTCACGAGCATACACTTTTTCGGCATCGGTCTTGAACTCGGCAACAGGTTTGTCGGTGGGCGCGAGATATTTGCGCAGCACTTCGTTGTTCTCAGTGATGAGCTCGATCCACAGAATCGAATGTTCTTCGGTCATGGGGTGTTCCACTTCGCCTACGGTTACGCGGTAACCGTCTTCGGTTTTCTCAACCACAGGCACATGCTTCTCGGTGGCTGCATCGGTGGTATTCTCGGTTAACAACTCGAATCCGCAACGATTTTCATCTTTGCCGACCAATACTTCCATGATGTTACCACATTCTTTGCAGGTATAAATTTCGTTTCTTTTCATCTTGTTCTATTGAATTAAATTATTAGTATACCGCAAATATAAAGCTTTTTATCGTAACTCCCAAACTTTTTATTGGAAAAATTACAAACAATAATTCCATTTTCATTGTTTTGTTTGTCCGGAAAGCCACCGTGGATGGGCATGACAAATGTATCACCCTCTCTTCGGTCATCAATATCCAAGGATGATTAGCTTAGGGGGTTTTGTCACTTTCCACCCGTTTTCATTTGCGAGTAAAAATATCTTGGTGACGGAAGGTCTTGCCGGCAAGGCAGGGTGACCATTTCGTTGATGTCGGTCAGACCATTCGCGCTGCGATGTTCCGCTTCACGTTCCATGTTTGCTTGTGGTCGCCTTCGAGCTCAGCCGGACGGTTCTCACATCATAGTCGGTTCAGGACAGCGATAGTCCTTCATCAAGTCCATCCGTTCTTGCCGATTGGGGATGGCATCAGACAAGTCGGGATGAAAGCCTACAGGTCACGGATGTCGCCCGCAAAAGAGCTATAAATTCCAGAAAAACGAAGAAAAAGATATCTGCCAGCATTGCAGGCCGGAGAAGAAAATCCCTCGAGAGCCTGCACGCTCCCGAGGGATTCGGAGTCTTTACTTCGACAGAATGGCATGACCTCATGATTTGGCAAGAACCCGACAATGTGTCGTTCTGACCTTTTTCAAGTTTGCCGATAACCTTATCGGCAGGTTCTAATAATTCCCGCCTTTTATTTTTTCAGTCATTCGGCTTTTAACCGGGTGTAAATCGTAAGTTCTTTCGGTGGCAATATCCCTCATTGTTCACACAACAACTTCCCATTTCCACCCGGTCAAAAGCTCGAAATCATACAAAGCCAATTATTGGAGCCTGCCTTATCATTTATTGATGACAACCTTTTGGCCGTTGACGATGTAGACACCGCGCCCCAACTTGTCGGGCGACTCGCCCACATATTGCCCGTTGAGGTTGTAAATGCGTACCGAGGCTTGTCGTTCTTGTTCGATCTCGGCGATGCCGTCGGTCACCAGTTGGTTATTGATGAAGGCAGCCAATCGCTTCAATTCTTCTTCGGCTGTAATCTGACAGGCAAATCCTCCCATCTCGGTCGTGTTGATTATTTTCGCGTCGGTCAGCGTTCCGTTGATGAAAATGTAGCTGACAGGGTTGAAAGTAGTCTTCGAGTAGCTGCCCATCATGCGTACATACTTGGTGCTGAGGCTTTTATTGTCTTCCCAGAAGATGCCGGTTCCGGTAGGTTCTTCTGCCACAACGGTCACTTGTCGGAACGTCGGATCGGTCACGTCCTTGGTTGTTTTGATGGCATAAGGCAGGCCGGTCATGATAGTTTTTCCAGTCGAAGGTTTGAAGAATATGGTATCGGCATCTTGCATCGAGCGATAAGAGTCGGTCTCGTAAAGTTCCGTTCCTTCTCCGAAGACGCGATCCATTTCTTCTTTACTTACGCTGAAGGGCAGACAAATGGTGTTCAGTTCATCCTTTTTCAGGTTCAGGTTCCTGATAGTGACGTTCGCCAAAGGCACACTGACGATGTCATTCTTGGCATTGACATCATAAACAAGTTCTTCAGCGGTTTCTTGTCCTTCGAGCTTCACGACGAAGTTGTTGCTGCCCTCATCCACAAGGAAGTAGCAACCGAAGCCACGATGTTGTCCGTAGGCGGCAACCATTTGTCCGTCCTCCTTGAATGCAAACGAGTTTTTAATGTTGTCGGACGAGAACGGGTTGAGGCTTCCGTTGAGGCTGATGGTTTTCCTAACCACGGTGTTGCCGGCAGGATAAACCGTCTGCGGGAACAAATCGATGGTGCTTTGCAGGTTCACACGCTTGAAAGTAACGTCTGTTTGGTCTTTCTTCGGCAGCAGGATATACGCCGCACCGGCACGGAGGATGATGGCATCGGTGATAAACACGCTGTCGACTTTATCTGTGGAGTAATAAGATTCGGGAGCATAAACCACACTTCCTTCTCCGAAGGCTGCCTCGATTTCATCTTTGTTGAGGTCGAAAGGCAGAACGATGGAGGTATAAACACCGGCTTTCAGGTTCAGGTTCTTGATGGTGACATCGGCAACGGGCACATCTTTTTCGATGGTGGTGGGCTTCAGTGCATCGTAAACCACTTGTGTAGCCTCTGCCTCACCTTCACTTTCGAAGAACTCTTGTGTCAATACGAGCAAATCGAAGGTGCCGTCCCAGATGTTCTTTTTGGTCACGGCCGTCAGATAACCCACTTGTCCGGCAAACTTGTTAAAGTCGTACCATTCGTCATAGAACTCCGAAACGCGATAAGTCGAGCCGTCATCGCCCGTGAAATCACCATCCTGATACATTGTGCCGTGTATGCGGATATACGCTTCGTCGTATTTTTTCGTGTCGTATGCTGCCATCAGCTCTTGCGAAGTGATGGTAATCGGTGTCAGGGGTTTGGCCTCTCCGAAGGTGAGTTCCACCTTGGCATCGGTGTTGCCGGTCACATCGTAATTGAAATAGTTGTATTGACTGCCGAAATAATAGGCATAAATGCTGCCGCTGACTTCCTGTCCCGGTTGTGGCAACGGATTCATGCCCTTCAGAAGAATATCGTCAACGCTCTGTCCGTCGAGATAGGTTCCGTTCGTCCCGTCCCACAGATAAAGGGTCGAACCCCACATGAATTTTCTCAGACCCAACACCTGTGTACCTTTCGGGAGGATGAAGTTCACCATTTTGTTTTCCTCGATTGCTTTCAGTTTGTCGAAGGTATCGATGTCGTCCGGGTTGCCTTCGGTTGCTTCTGTAAAGTAATTGTTGAAAGGATACACCTTGAATCCATCCCATCCTGCGCTGTAACCGGTCACATAACCGGTTTTTCCGGCATGTGCAATGTAGTCGGGTTCGCCATCCATGCCACCTTCAAATTCAAGCGTCTCGCCTCCTTCGGTGGTGAGGCTCTCGCCATTGGCGGAGATAGTGCCTTTGATTTTGACGAACATATAGTCTTTCAATTCGTCCAAGGAGGTGATCTCCACCGGCGGAATCATGTCGCCGTCGGCCAATGTAGCCGTACTGTTCGACATCACGTAGAAACTTTGCGAGTAGGTGAGATAGCTCAAATTCAGCGTCGCTTCTTCCATAATTTTGCCGGCAGCCAAGTTTTTCAGGTTACCATTGAAGAGGAGCATCGTTCCCACCGTACCATCCCACACGTATGATTCGTCATACTCATTGTCGTAGCTGATGAGTTGCAGTTTGTAATTGCTATTTTTTTCAATGACCAATGTGCAATTTTTTTTAAGCTCAAAGGCTTCACTCAGCGATTTTACCACCGGAGAATCTTGAGCAAATACGCCCATTCCTGTTGCCAACACTAACAGTGTCAGCACAATACTTCGTAAATGATTTCTCATAGATTGTTGGTTTTTGTAAATATTTTATGTTTATGTAGGTTCAAAATTACACATCTTTTTTGGAAAAACCAAATTCAGAACCTTAAAATTCCAGCTGTATCGTCTTCTTTTTGCGTAGAGGCAACATCCAATTGTTATCCGCAACTTCCATAAACACCCACAATGATTCGATTATGTTAAAAAAAAACAATCAACATTGTTTTGTATTTTTCTTGGTATCTTTGTAAGCCTTTTGCGACAGGAATCCCTTTCCTGATGCACAAAACACCAACTACTACACCTTTCTACTGTCATTTGTGACAAGTAAACCTTGACAAACGAAAAAATCAAAAGAATAAACAAAATTATTATGAAAGACGAAGTATTATCAGAGAAAATCAGGCAATCAGAGAAAATCAGGCAATCAAAGCTCTACTATTGGTGCGTAAAAATCATTCCGCGCAGCGTTTTGCTTTTGATAGCATTGAATCCTCTTGTTGACGAAAGCCACTTCCTTTTCTATGTCATTTATACGATAGTGGCATTCGTCTTGTTTGTGACAGAAGTCGCTTCTCTCATCTATTTGAGCAAGAAAGGACTGTCCTACAAGGGTTATTTTCAAGACGTGCTCGAAATGACCAAGGGAGATTTGCTGATTTGTGCCATCGGCATTGCGGTAGGAATCTACGTGAAGTCCACGGAACATTGTATCGAAATGGGTATTTTTGCAGCCCTCGTTTTGTCAGACCATCTGATGAAAGGTGTTGTCAATAAGTTGAAGGATTAGGCTTCCGTGGGTGATGAGGCGGCTATGCTGCCGTCCTCACGCCAGCCGACAGTATGACTTGCATCCGCGACCGGTCTGCTTGTCTTCTGCGAAACAAGGGGTGTGCCCGTCGGGCTGCACCCCTTTGTCGTGTCCGGCGGTAAGGCACTGATATGCCGTTGCTTGAACCGTATCTTTCCAAAGGGCAGGTATTGCAAGGCGAAAGGGCAGGTTTTACAGCGCGAAAGTACCCCTATTGAAATACGAAAGGGCAACTTTGACGGAGCGTTCTGCCGGAGGGTTGCCGGCAACCCTCCGTTGCCGCCCTTTCCTACTGCCTCCTAACGTCCGTGCGCACCATGCTGTCTTTCCGGCGTTACAGGCATTGAACCTGCCGAAAGGAAGACGGAGAGCGTCCTGCCGACTTTTTTCTTACGGATATACATATCTGTTTGATTTTGATTGGTTACATAACGTTAATAAAACAATACGGTACACCGGCAAAGGCTTTGAATGGATTCGGAGGCTGATGAGGCGTTTTGACTTAATGATTATACCATATTTGTTTCTATTAAGTACAAAAAACGCACCAAATTAACCAGTCTTGTTGCGATTTAATATACCACCTCAGAATAAATAATAAAATTTTATACGGGATTGTTTGTAAGTTTTTATAAAAATCAGTACATTTGCCGCCATATATCACAAGATGTTTATCTAAATCAGTTGTTACTTATGAAAAAACTCTTCGTAGTAAGTTTGTGGATGGTCGTTTTGGTTTTGGCAGGCAACGTGAGATTGCAGGCAGCCGAAGGCGATACCATCGTCGTATTGAATGAAAGGTTCGATGCTTTCACAGAGGGATCGGAAAATGCCCCGGGCGCGACGGATATTTCCGGCACCGGCGGAAAGTTGCAGAAAAATCTTCCCGGATGGCAGGGCAACCGTGTGTACGAAGCCGGAGGCATGCTGCTCGTCAAGGGTTCGCTGACCACAGCGAAAAGTGATATGTCGACCCATGGCGGGAATGTAAGAATCACGTTCAGGATGAAAGCCGTTGGCGGCTTCGGCAGCATGAAGGTGCAGGTCGACAACGGCACTGCCCAATCTTTTTACCAGATGGGAGAAGGCTGGCAGGACATCATGCTCTACGTGATCGACGGTAAAGCCACCTCTTCGGTGAAGTTCACACCCGAATATGCTTTCAGCGGCATTCTCATCGACGACGTGAAGGTTGAAACCAGCGATGCTTTCATTGCCGTCCCCGAAGCCCTGTTGTCCAACGACTCGGACGGAAAGAGCTTCACCGCCCGTTGGAAACCGGTGACCAATGCCACTGCTTATCTGCTGGATGTGTTCACCGTCCTCGACAACGACCGGCCCGAATACCTCGTGCATGACCTTGAAGTGGCTGCCACCACCGACAATGTGCAGACCATGAAAGTGGAAGGCATGAAGGAAGGTGTCACCTATTATTATAAGGTGCGTGCCAAAAAGGGTGAATATGTGTCCGGCTACAGCGAAGCCATGCAGGTGGTGAAAGCCATCTCGATGCTTGCCACTCCCGTTGCCACCGAGGCTACCGACGTGTCCGAGGCAGGTTTCACCGCACGGTGGGAAGCCGTTGCCGATGCCGAAGACTACAACGTGTACCTGTCGAAGATCGAAGAGATGACCGAAGACCGCGAAGCCACCGTCATATCGGAAGACTTTGCCAAGGTGACCGAAGGTACGGTGGAATATCCCCAATATCTGAAAACGAGACTCATGCTCGACCAATATACCGTGACTCCCGGTTGGTATGCCGAACTGTCGTGTGCCGCTACCGGATATATCGGACTCGCTCCCTACGGCTCAAGTCCCGCCCTGTTGTGCAGTCCCGCCCTCGATTTGTCTGCCGACAACGGCAAGTTCAGCATCAAGGTCAAGATGAAGGGCTACAGCTATTCGGGTGCAACCACCGGCGATACCGTGATGGTGAATGTATATCATGCCGACAAGGTGGTCGAAAGGATCAAAGTAACCTTGGACGACACACAGTCAGACTATGTCATCAACGGTACCAAGGGAGCTGCCGAAACGTATGTGGAACTTGAATTCCTCAACGGTTCCCATAAACTCTATATCGACGAGATCGCCATTGTGCAGAACCTCAGGAAAGGCGACGTGCTGAAAACCATGATGTCGGTGACCAACGTCGTCGGCGAAACTTCTCTCCGCTTCGACGTGCCTCTCAGTCAAACCGTCAGATACGGTTACACCGTGGTGGCTCATGCACGCACCGTCGTCGAGTCTTATCCCGACTATGAGATAGGCGACATCTACTCGGAACGCTCCAATGAGATGATAGCATCGGTTGTCATCGACAACATCGAATCTGCCACGGCTGCCCGTTTCACCGTCAAAGGTGTGCAAGGCGGTGTGGTCATCGAAAGCACTTCGGCACGACCCATATATATATATGGTATGGACGGTAGGCTCCTGAAGCGACTCGATGCTGGTGCCGGAAGCCGCTTCGTAAACCTGCCCGCAGGTGTTGTCGTGGTCAAAGCGGGACAAGAAACCCGCAAAATCATTGTCAGATAATCATTGCCCTCGGGCGGAAAGCCTGCCCATGGAACGTAATGAATCCTCAAGTGCGCGCCGCTTTGCGGGGCGACGGTCGGCCGACATGGAATTTCCGGCCGACGGTCTCCGACAAAGCGGTGCGCCGGCACCCACACAAGGGCGACCGATGTTCTGTCTCCGCTTCGTTCATGTCGAAGAAGACGGCATTCGTCAAGGTCGCTTCTCATCATCGTTAATACCATGAAAAAGAAATATTTATCACTCACGCTCCTGCTATCCGTCTGCCTGCAGTTGTCGGCAGACCCGATAGACCGTGTGCAAGCCGAAAAAATTGCGCGCACCTTCATTTCACAAAAAACCAATATCGGCAAGGCATCGCTCATGGCAGTGTCGGCCGAACAGTCGATGAAACGCATCAACGGCAGTACGGCCACCGACCTGCCCTTCCACATCTTCAACGTCGGAGATCAACAAGGATTCGTCATCGTGGCTGCCGACGACCGGGCAACACCCGTGTTGGGATACTCCGACAGCGGCAGCTTCGACTGGAACCAAGCTCCCGACAACCTCGTGGCATGGATGAAAATCAATGCCGAATATGTGAACCGGTGCCGCAGCAACGCTTCAACAGCCCCACAAGTGATGCACGCCGGCACCCCGGTCGGAGAGCCCTTGCTCAACCAAATCGAATGGGGACAGGGCGAACCCTACAATCTGGCTTGCCCCACCTACTTCGACGGCAGTGTACAAAAGAACTATTATGTGGGTTGTGTCGCCACGGCAAGCACCCAAATCATGAAGTATTACAACTATCCCGCTAAAGGAAAGGGAACAAAGTCGTACACTTCCAACAACAAGACGCTCACCGCCGACTTCGGCAACACTACCTACGACTGGGCAAACATGCTCAATTCATACGATGGCGTGACACCCACCGAAGAGCAGAAACAGGCCATCGCAACACTGTCGGCCCACTTCGGCATCGCTGTCGAGATGGAATACATGAAGGAGGGCAGTGGTGCCATGTCATCATTGGTGCCCACCGCACTGAAGGACTACTTCGGTTATGCCGCGTCGACGACGCTTCGCAAGCGCACTTTCTATTCGACCGACGAATGGATGCGCATCATCAAGGCCGAGATTGACGCCAAACGCCCCGTCTACTATGCAGCCACGAGCGAGGATCGCATGGGCGGCCATGCCTTTGTGTGCGACGGGTACGACACCGAAGACTTCGTCCACATCAACTGGGGTTGGTATGGCAGATACAACGGATACTTCATCATCAACCACCTCGAGCCTTCGCAGGTTGGCGAGGGTGGCGGTTCAGGAAGCTACAACATCGATCAGGAAATTGTGACAGGCATACAACCCGCTTCGGCCGGTAGCATCGAAGCCGGCGAATGGCCCTTGTATAACTCTCTGCATCTGCGCTACTACGAAGGCGAAAACGACATTTCGCTGATGGGAACTTTCGAAAACTTCGACACCCGTGCCTTCACCGGCGACGTGGCAGCGGTATATGTGGTCGACGGAAAAATAGAAAAGGTACTCAAGACCGAAGCCAAGAACATTGCAGGATTCGCCGGGCGAAGAAGCGGATACGAGATTTTCTCGATGAAAGGCGTGCCTAACACCGTGGAAGGCATCGCCGACGGCGAGGGATTCCTCCAGATGGCATTCCGTGTTTCGGGCAATGACGCATGGCAGCTCATGCGTACCTCGATCGACAGAGATCGCAACGGAGTACCCTATGGCGGTCGTCTGCGCGTGAAAGTCGCCGGCGGCAAAATCACCATTACGGGTGCCGACAACATCGTTCCCGACGTGACCGTGCTGGGCAAGCTCGCTCCCGAGGATGCTACCGTTTATGCCAAAGGTGCCGTCATCTACCCCGTCAAGCTCCGCAACGACAGCCGTCACATGAACTTGGAAAACATCGTGCTGCGCTTCACTTCGACTGCCGATGCCTCGAAGGTTTACGACTACGAGAACGAAGCCCATGTCTACGAGGGTGCCACCGAATCGCTGCGCCTGCTCATCAACCTTGCCGACGACATGGAGGCCGGCGAATACAAGGTGACGGCCTACGAAAAAGGGTTTCCCGGGCAACCCTTCAAGGTCGAGGAAGGTGACGGCAAGGTAACCGTTCAGCCTGCCTCTGCCTATCCCGTGTTGCGCCTCACACAACAAGTATTGTGGAGCAATCCTGACGGTGAAAGCAAAATCATGCAGGGCCAGAATCTGTATGTGGTACTCAATGCGCGCAACTATGCCGTGAAAGGCGATGTGGGCGTGCGCCTGTATCTCACCGATGTCAACAACGAAGAGAACAGCTATCTCTTCCAACAACAGAATTCGACCATCGGACAGGGCGAGGCTCAGACCTTCAAATTCTACACCAAGCTCGCCATCGACCCCGGTACCTATCGCATCGACATTCAGTATGTGCGCAGCGACGGCAGCGTCATCAATGACGACCGGGCCAAAGCCTACGACACACGCGTCGAGGTGAGCGAAAACACCGCCGACATCATGCTCAACGCCGTGGCGGTGAACATCCCCGACGTGGTGTATCTCGACCAGAACAACGACTGCTCCATCACCATGAGCGCGCCTCGGGAGTTCAAGGGAACGCTCTACCTGCGCGTGCGTCAGTTCACCCTCACCAAAGGCGAAATGATTTATATGTATACCAGGGGTATCGGTGCAGGCGAGGAAAAGAAACTGGACTTCAAATACAAACCCGGTGTCGAAGCCGGCGATTACATCCTGCTGGTCGAAGCCAAGAACGGTTCGACCGTCGGAACCGTGGGCCAATACAAGAACTGTTACAAACTTTTCAAGGTCATGAATACCAACGGGGTGCTTGATATCGACAGCAAAGACAACCTGCCTGCTGCCACCGTGGTAGACGGGCGGGTCGTGGTGTCTCATCCTCAGGGCTTCCGCATGGAGCAAGTCGAGGTGTATGACACGGACGGACATCGCGTGATGCTGTTCGATGGAGCTGCAGGCGTGTCGCCTCTGTTGCCCGGCAACGGCATCTACATCGTCCGTATCCATACCGACAAAGGCACTTTCACCAGGAAGGTAATCCAATAAGGCAGGTTCTCAAAATCGGCTCTGCCCGATTTCAAGCCTTTAACCGACAGCAAGCCGCAAGTTTCCAGGCAAGCAATGCCCAGGCATGGCGAATGAAGAAACTGACGGCTTGCACCGACGGAAAGCCGAAAGCACATAAAACGTTACCTGTAGAAGAAAAGACATATGAAAGATGAGAATTTATACCTGACATAAGTACAACTTTTTCCCGATCATCTGACTACAGCCTGTACGGCAACATGAAGAAGCCTTCCACCAAAGAGGGGATGCCCATTGCGGCATTCCCTCTTTTGCACGGTTCATCCGACAAACTTTCCGGCAAGATAGACAAGTCTGCCGACCATCAGACGAAACCGACTCGGAATCCAATGGCCGATTGGGGTTGAAGAATGTGACGTTTACCCGCAGCGCGGAGAAGGGCGGCAAGGGGGTATCAGACAACAAGAACGGCAACCCTCAGACGACAGAAAAGAGGATGGAATCTGAACCCAAACCGGTCATCAGAAGACGTGTCTTTTGCCCGAAAAAGTGCGACAGGCTTGTCAATGGCTGGTAGGCCGTCGGCGTTTCGGCAGACGATGGGAGACTTTTATAACACCTTGGCTTCAAAAGTCTCTCATGATCGGTTTGGGATAAATCGTCGTACCGCACGTTTGCCGAAATCCCGGCGGATCGGGAAGTTGCCATAGTTTCCGAATCGAAAAATGAAAGTCGGAGAAGGATGAATAGGCACAGGTGGGTTAATGGATGAAACTGCGGAGTTCAAGAGCGGAACATGGGCATGGGGCATGTTGCCGACAGTCTGTAAGAGGATGGCAAAGGTGAGAGGATTGATACGGCTTTTCATAAGATTTCCAAACAAATACCGCCCTTCTCTCGTTTTTTTTGTCTACATTTGCATCCGTTTTTTTAGGTAAATAGAAGATGCAAGACATTAGAAACATTGCGATTATCGCCCATGTGGACCATGGAAAGACCACGCTCGTGGACAAGATGATGTTGGCAGGCCACCTGTTTCGTGAGGGACAGAACCTGAGCAGCCAAGTATTGGACAACAATGATTTGGAACGTGAGCGAGGCATCACCATTCTTTCCAAGAATGTCTCCATCGTTTATAAAGACACCAAAATCAATATCATCGACACACCGGGGCACTCCGACTTCGGAGGTGAGGTGGAAAGGGTGCTCAACATGGCCGACGGATGCCTGCTGCTGGTCGACGCGTTCGAAGGCCCCATGCCCCAGACGCGCTTCGTTTTGCAGAAAGCACTGGAAATAGGGCTCAAGCCCATCGTGGTGGTCAATAAGGTCGACAAGCCCAACTGCCGACCCGAGGAAGTATATGAGATGGTGTTCGACCTCATGTTCTCGCTCAATGCGACCGAAGACCAGTTGGATTTCCCGGTCGTGTACGGCAGTGCCAAGAACGGATGGATGGGCGAAGACCATCGGCATCCGGCATCGGACATCACTTATCTGCTCGACAAAATCATCGAGTGCATCCCCGCTCCGCAGCGTCGGGAAGGCACGCCGCAGATGCTGGTCACCTCGCTCGACTACTCGTCTTATACCGGACGGATTGCCGTGGGACGCGTGTTGAGAGGCTCGCTCAAAGACGGTATGCTTGTCACCGTTGCCCATCGCGACGGCAGTATGGAGAAGACGCGTGTCAAGGAGCTGCACACCTTCGAAGGCATGGGGCACGTCCGCACCGGCGAAGTGGGCTGCGGTGACATCTGTGCCGTCATCGGGCTGGAGCATTTTGAAATCGGCGACACCATCTGTGATGCCGAAAACCCCGAACCGCTGCCGCCCATTGCCATCGACGAACCCACGATGTCGATGCTCTTTACCATCAACGACTCGCCTTTCTTCGGCAAGGAAGGCAAGTTCGTGACCAGCCGTCACATCAGCGATCGCCTGCAGAAGGAACTCGAGAAGAACCTCGCCTTGCGGGTAAGCCTGTTTGAAGACAACACCGACAAATGGATTGTCAGCGGACGGGGCGTGCTGCATCTCTCGGTATTGATCGAAACCATGCGCCGGGAAGGCTACGAACTGCAGGTGGGACAACCCCAAGTCATCTACAAGGAAATCGACGGCGTGCGCTGCGAGCCGGTCGAAGAGCTGACCATCAACGTACCCGAAGAACACGCGTCGAAGATGATCGACATGGTGACCCGTCGCAAAGGGGAGATGACAAGCATGGAAGCACAGGGCGAAAGGGTGAACATCGAGTTCGACATGCCCTCGAGAGGCATCATCGGCTTGCGCACCAATGTACTCACGGCATCGCAGGGTGAAGCCATCATGGCACATCGTTTCAAGGAATACCAGCCTTTCAAGGGCGACATCGAACGCCGTGTCAACGGCTCGATGATAGCCTTGGAAACCGGCACGGCTTATGCTTATTCGATCGACAAGCTCCAGGACAGGGGCAAGTTCTTCATCGATCCGGGCGAAGACGTGTACCTTGGGCAGGTAGTCGGTGAACACGTCCATGAAAACGACCTCATCATCAACGTCACGAAGGCCAAGCAGCTCACCAACGTCCGTGCCAGCGGAAGCGACGACAAGGCGCGCGTCATCCCCAAAGTGTCCCTCTCCTTGGAAGAAACGCTCGAGTATATCAAGGCAGATGAGTATGTGGAATGTACGCCGAAGTCTATCCGCATGCGCAAAATCATCCTCGACCACAACGACCGCAAGCGCGCTTCGAAAGTGTAGATCCAGACAATCCGCACATACAAACATCCCGACATTTCAACCTTTCCGATACGGTTTCTCCCGACCGATAGTGATTATCGGAAGAAACCGACCCGGGCTTTCATGCCCAATCGGGGATATCAGGAACACAACGCCACACGGCAGGACAATCCGAAACCCTTGAATGTTTCCTTGACTGTTCTGCCGTGTGGCGTTTTTTTGTTGCAGGTGGGAATAGAGTGGTGTGTCTCTATCGTTCAGTTGGCTTCGATCACTTGTCCGAAGCCGTCGTAAAGTTTGACGGGCTCGTCGAACCGCAGTGCCACTACCGTGATGTCCGGGTCGAGTACTTCTTCGGGAATGGTGATGTAGAAATTGCCCGGAATGTTGCTCCATGATGGCTGGTTCCACATCTTGAAGTCGAGCGATATACCCGAACCGACCACCCAAGCCTCTTTCACTTTGCTCACCAAGCCCTTCACTTCGACCATACCCGTCGGCCGGTAGGGTATGTAAAGGTATAGAATATCACCCTTGAGATTACGAGTGGTATAGCCTTGGAAGTAAGCATGGGGTATTCCTGCCTGCGTGTCGTACACCGCTTCGGCATGTTTTCGTACCCATCTGCCGATGCCTTTCAGCACAGCCGCCTGTTCGTCGGGAATGGAACCGTCTTCCCGGGGACCGATGTCGAGCAGCAGGTTGCCGCCCATCGACATGCAGTCCACCAGCAGCCGCAGACATTGGTAGGTGCTTTTGTAGTTCGTGTCGGTGGGATAGTAGCCCCACGAGTCATTGATGGTCTGGCACAACTCCCAATATGGAGTCTTCGGACGAGTGATGGGAATGCCTCGCTCGGGCGTTTCGTAGTCACCGTAGCCTCTGATGCGCGAATTGACGATGCACGCCGGGTTGTCGCGACGAAGCCTTTGCACGATCTCTGCGGCATGCCACGCCTCGGCCGACTGTTCCCAGTCGCCGTCAAACCACCACAGATCCGGTGCAAAAGTGGTACTCAGTTCGCCGAGCTGTGCCATATTGAAATCCACGAATCTCTGCCAGCGTTGTGGGTCGTTGTCGTACCGGCGCACACTCTTGGTGAAAACGGGATAGTCCTTGTGCGACCAGTCGATGAGCGAGTAATACAATCCCAACTTCAACCCCTGCCGCCTTGCCTCCTCTACAAAAGGTGCGATGAGGTCGCGTTTGGCAGGTGTTCTCTTCTTCATGCTCAACCTTCCGGCTTTCGTGTCCCACAAAGCCATGCCGTCATGGTGCTTGGACGTTATGACGGTATACTGTGCCCCGCTCTCTTTGATGAGGTCGATCCAAGCCTTCGGGTCATAGTTTGAGGCCGTGAACCCGCTGCATTGGCTCATGTATTCGTCGTAAGGGATACGCTCATTGTAAAAAGACCAGCTCTCGGACACCCCCTTCACGGCATAGATGCCCCAATGGATGAAGATGCCGAGCTTGGCTTTTCCGAACCATTCCATGCGTTGCCGGAAAGCTGTCGTGTCGTTGATGTGGACGGATTGTGCCTGTATCGCTTCCGGAAGAAGGAGCGCGAGACAGAGGAAGAAGGCTGAAAAGCGTCGTTTCATGTAACAGAATAAATGTTGATGGTCGGCGATTGAAGAAGTCAGTCGCGCTGGTTCATATGTCTGAAAGCCTGTGGCAGATGGTCGATGATGTCGCTTGCAATCATGCTTTCCTGTCCCAACGCCTCGGCGGCGAGGTCGCCTGCCAATCCGTGCAGGTACATGCCAATCAGGCAAGCCTCATCTCTTTCATAGCCTTTGGCAAGCAGTGCCGTGATGATACCGGTCAGCACGTCGCCGCTACCCGCCGTTGCCATGCCCGCATTGCCGGTCGGATTGAAGACCACACGTCCGTCGGGCATACACAAGGCACTGTAATGACCTTTCAGAATGATATATGCCTGCAGCTTTTCGGCCATGTCTTTCGCCCTGAACAGACGTTCGCTGTCGCTGTTGCAGTCATAGCCGTCGAGTCGTTCGAACTCTTTGGGGTGTGGAGTCATGACGATTCCCTTGGGCAGTTGCTGAATCCAAGCCCGATGATTGGCAAGAATATTGATGGCATCGGCATCGATGACCGTCGGCACCTGCGACCTTCTGAGTTGCGCAATGAATGCAATGGCCGTGTTTTCTTCCTGCCCGATGCCCGGACCGATGCCGATGGCGTTGAACGGTTCGGTGGCAATGGCTTCCGAGAAGAAGTTGTCTTCGTGATCGATATGCAGGACAACTTCGGGAACGGCAGTCTGCATCACGATGCGGTTCTCCTTCGGTGTGAGGGCGGTCACCTTGCCCACACCGCTTCGAAGACAGGCTTTTGCAGCAAGAACGGCAGCACCTGCCATGCCATATCGTCCGGCGATGATGAGCGCATGTCCCATCGTACCTTTGTGGGCGAAGCTGTTTCGGGGTTTCATCAGCCGTTGTATGTCCTTCTTCTCGAGGATATTGAATGTTGTCTCAGTGCGTTTGATGTAGTCTTGGCTAAGGCCGATGTCAAGAATATGCAGCTCACCGATATACTGTTGCATGTCGGCCATCATGAAAGCCAGCTTCTTTTGTTGGAAAGTCAGCGTCACGTCGGCCTTGATGATGTTGGCTTGGATGTTGTAAGTGTTGTCCTCCGTCATCAGTCCCGAGGGAACATCAATGCTGACGATGCGGGCATTCGAGGCATTGATGTATTTCACCAACGAGGCAAAACCGCCCGAAAGCGGACGTGTAAGCCCGATGCCGAAGAGTCCGTCGATGACCCATATGTTCTCATCCAGCTGCGGAGGGTCGAACTGTTGGGTGATTTCCACAAAGTGTTTCGTCTTGCCTTGCTCTTTAAGACGTTCGCGGTTGATGGCACATTCTTCCGACAATTTGTTGTCGACGTTGAAGAGATAGACCGACACCGGCGTACCCTGCTCTGCCAACATTCGCGCCACAGCAAGTGCGTCGCCACCGTTGTTTCCCGGCCCGGCGAAGACCACCACCTCATTCTCGGGCTTGAGCATGTCGGTGATGGATTTTTTAAGCGTTCGGGCTGCGCGTTCCATCAGGTCAACGGGACGAATCGGTTCGTGCTCGATGGTGTATTTGTCGAGTGATTTGATTTGTTGTTGGTTGAAAATCTTCATGTTTGCAAAATTAAACAATAATGTTCACACAAAGGCTTCATGACACATTATTTTTTCTATAGGCAGGTTCTAAAAATGAGCTTCATCCGGTTTCGGGCATTTAACCGAAGGGGAATCGGAAGGTTTTTAAGAAAGCAACGCCGGGCATTGCGAACGGATAAACGTGCGAATGGCATCGGTTAAATGCCCGAAACCGGAAAAACGTTACCTGTAGAGGGAAGAATCATGAAAGAAGGGAATCTGTAGAGCCTTCCTGCCATTATCGACTTACCTTCCGTCGTCTGCCGCAACCCTGCAAATGAAGAAACGGAAAGCGGTGGCAGGGCAAAATAAAATCCGCGAAATGTGGTGCATTGGTTTATTTTTCGTACTTTTGTTGCCATATTATCATAAAGAAAGACGATATGAGTCTACTCACAATCAAAGACAAAACATTCAGGCCTTCGATCCCGGAGGCAGAAATCCTCGAACGGGTACAAGCCGTGGCAGACAGAATCAACCGCGATATGGCAGGCAAGAATCCACTGTTGCTCGCCGTGCTCAACGGCTCGTTCATCTTTGCAGCCGACCTGATGCGACGCATAACGATACCTTGTGAAATTTCTTTCGTGAAGCTGGCGTCCTATCAAGGCACCACTTCGACCGGAAAAATCACAGAAGTGATCGGTATCAATGAAGATCTCACCAACCGAACCGTCATCATCGTGGAAGATATCGTCGAATCGGGACTGACCATGAAGCGCATGATTGAAACGCTGGGCACGCGCAATCCCGCCTCGATTCATATCTGCACGTTGTTGTTGAAGCCCGAACGGCTTGCCGTTCCGCTCGACATCGAATACGTGGCAATGGAAATCCCCAATGATTTCATCCTCGGTTACGGACTGGACTACGACCAGCAAGGACGCAATTTGAGAGACATTTACACATTAGTAGAATAGGGTTTGTTCTTGGATCATCGTTAGTGGATTTGTTTTCGGCACTTACGGCCGTCCCCAACCGGCTTCACCCGTAAACTGCCTGACACGCTTTAGCCGTGGAAGACGGAATGACAGGGACGGTATGGAGGTAGAAACGGACAACGCTCGACGAAAGAACCGGAAGACATCCTGACAAGACCGTTCAAGAAGACCCCCATGTTTAATCTTGAAAAATCGAACTGATTATGAAGAATATTGTTATCTTCGGTGCCCCCGGATCGGGCAAAGGCACTCAGAGTGAACTGATAATCAAGAAGTACGGCTTAGGACATATCTCCACCGGTGATGTGCTTCGCAATGAGATTAAAAACGAAACCGAATCGGGAAAGACCGCCAAAAGCTACATCGACAAAGGACAGCTGATTCCCGACTCGCTGATGATTGAGATTCTGGCACAGGTGTACGACGGCTTCGGATCCGAACATCCGGGCGTTATTTTCGACGGATTTCCACGCACGTTGCCGCAAGCCGAAGAGTTGAAACGCATGCTCACCCGTCGCGGGCATTCCATTGCAGGCATGATAGAGCTTGATGTCCCTGAAGACAAACTCATCGAACGACTCATCAAGCGCGGACAACTGCAGGGCAGAACCGATGACAACGAAGAAACCATCCGCAAACGTCTGGATGTGTATCGCCGGCAAACCGAACCGCTGATCGGCTGGTTCAAGAATGAAGGACTGCACCACCGCGTGGACGGCTATGGCGAACTTGACCGCATTTTTGCCGATGTTTGCCAAATCATCGACAGCCTGTAACATTCCAGACGATTCCCTTTTACCTCTCCCAAGGAGGTTGAATCCTCTGCGGTTTTGTTTGACGACCGAACCACCCCGCACCCGTTTTGTCCCGAAGCGGGGCTGTCCGTCATCCCGCATGAATCAGACAAACAGCCTATGGATGGATGAAAACAGCCGGGAAGCAACGTCGCCGGCTCTGTCAAGAAGCACAACGGCTTTGTGGCAGATGGAGGCCGAAAGGCATTTTTATCCCCAATTCGGCCATGAGAGTCCGCGGAAGCGTGCCAAGCGTTGAATTCAAGGCATCGAAAGCCTCTGCCCGGCACACTGCCAACCATCAATAACCGGGACTTCTTTCATACGAAAGGTGTCCGCTCATCACACAATATGGAATCCAATTTCGTAGATTACGTAAAAATATATTGCCGCTCAGGCAAAGGAGGAAGAGGCTCCATGCACCTCCGCCATGTGAAATATAACCCCAACGGCGGTCCCGACGGAGGCGACGGCGGTAATGGAGGAAGTGTCTATCTGCGCGGAAATCGCAACTATTGGACACTGATCCACCTCAAGTTCAAGCGGCATGTGCGAGCCGAACACGGTGGCAACGGAGGCCGCGACAAGTGTCACGGCACCAACGGCAGGCACGAATATATCGACGTGCCTTGTGGAACGGTGGTCTACAATGCCGAAACCGGCAAGTATATCTGCGATGTCACCGAAGACGGGCAGGAAGTGCTGCTTCTCAAGGGGGGCAGGGGCGGACTGGGCAACTTTCAGTTTCGCTCGGCAACCAATCAGGCTCCGCGCTATGCACAACCCGGCGAACCGATGCAGGAGATGATGGTCATCCTCGAGCTGAAGCTGCTTGCCGATGTCGGATTGGTGGGGTTTCCCAATGCCGGCAAATCAACGCTGCTGTCTGCGCTGTCGAGTGCCAAGCCCAAGATTGCCAATTATCCTTTCACAACCCTCGAACCTTCACTGGGCATCGTGAGCTATCGCGACCAACAGTCGTTTGTCATGGCCGACATTCCCGGTATCATCGAGGGGGCAAGCGAGGGCAAGGGACTCGGACTGAGATTCCTCCGGCACATCGAACGCAACTCCCTGCTGTTGTTCATGGTGCCCGGCGATACCGATGACATCGCCAAAGAATACGGCATCCTTGCCGAAGAACTCAAACGGTTCAATCCCGATATGCTCGACAAACATCGCGTCTTGGCCATCACGAAGTGCGATTTGCTCGACGACGAGCTGATTGAAATGTTGCGCGACACCCTTCCGCAAGACCTTCCGACAGTGTTTATCTCTTCGGTGACGGGCAAAGGTCTCGACGAACTCAAGGATATTCTGTGGCGCGAACTCAACAGCGAAAGCAACAAACTGCGCCATATCACCGCCGAAGACACCCTCGTGCATCGCGACAAGGACTTCACCCGTTTCCTGCAGGAGCTGCAGGCCGAAGGTGAAGACGAAGAAATCGTCTATGTCGACAGCGAAGACGTGGAGGACTTGGAGGACTTCGAATACGAGGATGTCGAACCATGACAGCACCCGAAGTTCTTCTCTATGACACCGATGCCGGCCTGCTGGCATTCTCCACGACCCGAAACGGCGGAGTGGGGCAAGGCAATTATGCACGGTTCAACATCAACGAATATGCCGGCGATGAACCGGCAGCCGTCGAAACCAACCGGGATGCGTTGTGCCGATGGCTCGGCATTGATGCCGACAGGCTGATTGGTGCCCGTCAGGTACACGGAACCGAAGTGTGCCACATAACCGCCGACTTTCTCAACCAGCCCTTATCCCTGCGCCGACAGCTTCTCGAAGGCGTCGATGCCCTGATGACCGACGTGCCGGGCGTGTGTATCGGCGTGTCGACAGCCGACTGTATCCCGGTCATTCTCCACGACACCGGCCACCGGGCCGTGAGCGTTGTCCACTCGGGATGGCGCGGAACGCTTGCCGACATCGTGGGAAAGACAATCTGTGCCATGCGCGAAACATTCGGGACACATGTCGAACATCTGCAATGCCGTATCGGTCCCGGCATCTCCATGAAGAATTTTGAGGTGGGCGATGAAGTCTTCGAACAGTTCAAGGCTGCCGGATTCGATACCGATACCATCGCTTGTAGGATGCCCGTCATGTCCAATGGCGAAACCACCGTTGCCGAAGCCGACACCCTCAAATGGCATATCGATTTGCCTGCCTGTATTTGCAAGCAGCTGGAAGCCCAAGGCGTGCAAGCCCATCAGTGGCAGATAAGTCCCATTTGTACGTATGATCAGGTCGAAACCTTTTTCTCCGCGCGCCGATTGGGAATCGGATCGGGACGCATTTTTACCGGTGCCATGCTGCGCCGGCGTTGATTTCTCTTTTCGTCATCGGTTCGTTCGTTTTTCTTTTTTTAATGAACCACAGCATTTACGAGCCGATCGGTTCTGCATCAGCTTGTCGGTCAAACGCCATCATTCGGAATCTAATGTTTCATTTCGTTTGATTTATCCTTCATTGGCGTTCGTTTTGCTTGATATTTCATTCCGCTTTCGTTCGCTTGCCGATTCCTTGTCTGCCGGTTTTGTTCTGCCATAAGACGCTACAGCGGTCGCAATCCGCCAGACGACAGAAAAGAGAATGGAATCTGAACCCAAACCGGTCATCAGAAAACTTGTCTTTCCTCTTGCCCGAAGAAGTGCGACATGCTTGTAAATGCCTGGCAGTCCGTCGGCGTTTCGGCAGACTAATGGGAGGCTTTTATAACACTTTTACAAAAATCTCTCATGACCGGTTTGGGCTTAATTTAATGGTCGCTTGTGGACGAAGCGGAAAGGAAAGTTGCAAAACGCCCCGTTTTGGTTTGTAAAACCGACCCTTTCGCAAGGTGAAAGTTGCCGTTTTGCGAGCCGGAAGTTCCCCTTTTGGAAAACGGTTCTTTTGTCATGGCTTGAATACGCATCGGCCATTGTTTCTCCCTACGCCTGCAACAATCCCTGCCGTCTGTTTCTTTAAGTGAATAAGTCGTTGTCATTACCCTCGATACAGCCCAAATAAATGCGTCATCAAATTGATTGTATTGGAGTATTTTTGCCCTTATCGTTTCGCGGTTCGCAATTTTTTTAGTACATTTGCAAACTATTATCACGATGACTATCGAAATGGCAAACATACAAGACAACCCCAACAATTACTCGGCAAGCAACATTCAAGTCCTCGAAGGACTCGAAGCTGTACGCAAGCGACCCGCGATGTATATCGGAGACATCAGCGAAAAGGGCTTGCATCACTTGGTAAACGAAACCGTCGACAACTCCATCGACGAGGCGATGGCGGGCTATTGTACGAAAATTGAAGTGACCATCAACGAAGACAACTCCGTCACGGTGTTGGACAACGGCCGCGGTATTCCCGTCGACGAACACGAAAAGCTCCACAAGTCTGCGCTCGAGGTGGTAATGACGGTGCTGCATGCCGGCGGAAAGTTCGACAAAGGCTCGTATAAGGTCAGCGGCGGACTTCACGGTGTGGGTGTCAGCTGTGTGAATGCGCTGTCGACCAAGATGTTGTCACAGGTTTTCCGCGATGGAAAGATCTATCAGCAGGAATACCATCGGGGCAAACCGCTCTATCCCGTGAAAGTGGTAGGCGAAACGGAGCTGCGCGGAACCCGTCAACAGTTCTGGCCCGACGACACCATTTTCACCACCACGGTTTTCCAATGGGACATCATTGCGCGCCGCATGCGCGAGCTGGCATTCCTCAATGCCGGCGTGACCATCGTGTTGAGAGACCTGCGTCCCGACGAAGAAGGACAGACACGCGAGGAAGTTTTCCATGCGCAGGAAGGGTTGAAGGAGTTTGTCCGCTACGTCGACCGTCACCGTACCCACCTCTTCGACGACGTGATCTACCTGCGAACCGAGAAGCAAGGCATTCCCATCGAGGTGGCCGTGATGTATAATAGCGATTATTCGGAGAACATCCACTCCTACGTCAACAACATCAACACCATTGAAGGCGGTACCCACCTGGTAGGCTTCAGAATGGCTTTGACCCGCGTATTGAAGAAATATGCCGACAGCGATCCTTCCATTTCCAAACAAATCGAGAAAGCAAAAATCGAAATTGCCGGCGAAGACTTCCGCGAAGGACTCACGGCAGTCATATCCATCAAGGTTGCCGAGCCACAGTTTGAAGGGCAGACCAAAACCAAGCTGGGTAACAGCGAGGTCACAGGTGCCGTTCAACAGGCGGTCGGCGAAGCACTGACCAACTACCTCGAGGAACATCCGAAGGAGGCCAAGCAAATCTGCGAGAAGGTCGTAATGGCCGCAACGGCACGTATCGCCGCCCGAAAAGCTCGCGAGAGCGTGCAGCGCAAGAGCGTGATGAGCGGTGGAGGCCTGCCCGGCAAGCTGGCAGACTGTTCCAACCGCGACCCCAAATCGTGTGAGATATTCCTCGTCGAGGGTGACTCGGCAGGCGGGTCGGCCAAGCAGGGTCGCGACAGACACTTCCAAGCCATTCTGCCACTGCGCGGAAAGATCCTCAATGTCGAGAAAGTGCCTTGGCATCGCGTGTTCGAATCAGAGTCGGTCATGAACATCATCCAGGCCATCGGTGTGCGTTTCGGCGTGGAAGGCGAGGACGATCGCGAAGCCAACATAGAGAAACTCCGTTACGACAAAATCATCATCATGACCGACGCCGACGTCGATGGTTCGCACATCGACACGCTCATCATGACCTTGTTCTACCGCTTCATGCCGAAAGTCATCGAAGAAGGACACCTGTATATCGCCACGCCGCCGCTCTATCTCTGTACTTATAAGAACAAAGTCAAGGAATATTGCTACACCGAACAACAGCGGCAGGCTTTCATCGACCGCTACGGAAACGGCAGCGAAGACTCTGCCGGCATACACACGCAACGCTATAAAGGTTTGGGAGAGATGAACAAAGAGCAGTTGTGGGAAACGACCATGAACCCCGCCAACCGCCTGTTGAAAAAGGTAAGCATCGAAAATGCTGCCGAAGCCGATGAAATCTTCTCCATGCTGATGGGTGATGACGTGGAGCCGAGAAGGGATTTTATCGAGAAAAACGCAACTTACGCCAATATCGACGCATAGACCACAAACACAATAAGGACGCATACCATCAGCAAAAATGAACGGAACAACAGTTATGACAGTAGTGTTTCTTTCTTTTTTCGATGTAGGTGGAGTCACTTTCCAAAGAGATGGAATACATGATGTTCCATCTCTTTGATGTGTAATGCCCTTACTCGCAAGACCGTTCTGATACCCTTGCTTCCCCGACCGAAAAACCGTCGCTCCGCGTGACATCTACGACAGTCGTGCTCGACAGGCTGTCACGATGCCTGCATGAGCGTTGAAGAAAATGCCAATGACGGCAGTATATTTAATTTATTTTACATGAACAACAAGTCAATTTTCAACAAACGCGAACCCATGCGCTTCAAACAGTTCCAGCGCAAAGGCTATTCGCTCTTCAATTGCCTTGGTCGTGAAGTGCTGATCGGTACGCTCAGCGTGGCCACGTTGGGTCCCGTGAGTGCCGCCACCTTCACCACGACACCGCAAAAGAGCGATACCACCGCGCAGGCGACATGGGAATTCCGTCTCAAGGATGTGGAGGTGAAAGGCTCGCGTACACCGCTTGCATTGCAACAGGCGGCGAGAGTGGTGACTGTATTGGACAAAGAGCAGCTGGCTCATGCACCGATACAAAGTGTTAACGATTTGCTGAAATACGCGTTGGGCGTAGATGTGCGGCAAAGGGGCGCCTTGGGGGCACAGACCGACGTGGGTATCCGGGAAGGGACACAAGAGCAAATCGCCGTTCTGCTGAACGGAATCAACATCTGCGACCCGCAAACAGGTCACAACTCATTCGATTATCCCATCGACATGAACGACATCGAACGTATCGAAGTCCTCGAAGGTCCGGCAGGAAGAGCCTACGGAACCTCGGCCATGATGGGAGCCATCAACATCATCACTAAAAGAAATTCCTCCAACAGTGTGGACCTGCGTACAGAGGGCGGCAGCTTCGGCTATTGGTCGTTGGGAGGAAGAGGTGCTTTGAGAAGCGGAAAATTCTATCACAGCGTCAGCGGCAGTTACACGCGTGCAGATGGTTTCAACCGCTCGAAAGCCGGACATCTCAATACCGACTACAAGGGTGGCAAGGCCTTTTACCAAGGTGGCTACTCCAAAGACGGACTTCTCGTCGACTGGCATGCCGGTATGAGTACCAAAGGTTTCGGTTCGAATACCTTTTATAGCACAAAATCTGACGAACAATTCGAACAGACAACCAAATTTTATACGGCACTGCAGGCCGAAACCAATATCGGAGGCTTCCGCTTCCGCCCGGCCATGTATTGGAATCGCAACCATGACCGCTTCGAATTCTTCCGCGGTTCGGAGCAATACGTGCCTTACAATTATCACCGTACCGATGTTTACGGCCTGAATCTCAACGGCTATTTTGAAAGCATTCTGGGACGGACGGCCGTCGGTGCCGAGTTCAGAAACGAGGATTTGGTGAGCGGTAACCTCGGTGAACCCCTCCAAAAGCCCATAGACATTCACGGAACGGACCGTCAATACATCAAAGGTCTGAACCGGTCGAACCTCAGTTTCTTCCTCGACCATAGCTACGAGTGGCGCGGACTCTATGTCTCCGCCGGCCTGACTGCCGTAAAGAACACTTGGAACGAGATGCCTTTCCAGATCTATCCCGGCGTGGACGTGTCCTGCCGCTTGGGTAAAGGATGGAAAATCTTTGCATCTTACAACACGTCTTTGCGGATGCCGTCTGTCACGGAGCTGTATTACAGTGTCGGAGGATACAAGGCCGACAAATATCTGAAGCCCGAAGAGCTGTCGGCTTTGGAAGGCGGACTGAAATATATGTCGCCCGACATCAGTTTCTCTGCCAATGTCTTCTACAATCGCATCACCAACATGATCGACTGGCTGATGGACGACAGCGATGCGGAAAAGGTGTGGAAGAGCGTCAATCATACCCGCGTAAAAACCGTGGGCGTGCAGACTACAGCAGAATTCAATCTCGCCGGACTCTTCGCAAGCCAAAGGATATTGCGCGATTTTCGCGTGGCTTACACCTATATGAACTCGGACAAGAACGACAAAACGGGAGAAACGACGCGATCGAAACTCGAGAATCTCCGCCACAAACTCGTGGCCTCACTGCATACGCAACCCGTTCGCAACCTCGACTTCGACATCTTCTACCGTTTCCAAGACCGCAACGGAACTTATATGTCGACGGCAGATCAGGTGGAAGACTATGCTCCCTACTCGGTATTTGATGCCCGATTGGCATGGAACCGTCCGTCATACAGCGTGTACCTTGAGGCCAACAACCTCTTCGGAGCCGACTATGTGGACTTCGGAAACGTACCGCAACCGGGTCTGTGGGTGATGGCGGGTGTCAAATGGCACCTTGACTGGTGACAATAAATTGACGGATGCGTTGTCGTTCGTGCTTCCTGTGTATGGGTTTTCACAGGGAACAGAACTGCAGACAGGCACATTCGTTCAGGCAAACTCCTTGACAACAAGGGATGAATCGACTCTTTCATGAGAGATTCATCCCTTTTTCGTGGATGTTTTTTGACAGACGTACAGCGAAATAGCCGGCATAGGATGGACTAAATGCTGGTCGGTATTAAGGATGCAAACGTTTCTCTCTCCGCTTGAGGACTTGGTTTCCGGATCGAAGTCATCAGCTTATGACTCGTCGTTTCGTGGAACAATGCGTCGCAAAAGACTGTGATTGTTGACGATGAGCGGCACATGTTCGACCACGACATTGCTTGTGTCAAGCCCCAAAGCATATTCTTCCTTGACGCCCAAGTGCTTGATGACGGCATACAAGGCCATGATCATGTTGTCGCGCGTGTGTTCCGCACTCGCCGGATAGTAGATTCGGTGAATGACAATGAACTTGAAGCTGCCCGGAACGTGACGCTTGCGGAGTGAGGAATAACCACTCTCGAGGTTGAATCTTCGCCCGTCGGTGAGATCCTCGATAATCTGTCGCAGGTATAACGTCATGAACGGACGCACACGGAAACCCATCCGGATGCTCACTTGGAAGATGGTGTCGTCCAGAAGCGGCTGAAAGGTGTAGTCGAGCGTTTCGGGATCATCCGTGTTTTCGATGTGAATGAGCCAATAGTGGTCGGCTCTCTTGGGCTGTTTGTTCACGATGGAATAGATCACTTTGCTCTCAATGAAATCGCTCCGATTGCTTTTGCTGATGAAGACCAGATTATCCGAAGTCTTGGGAATGTCCGTATCGTGCTTGATATCCTGAATGATGCTGAAATAGTTTTTGATGGGCTTGAACTCCAGATACTTCCTCCTGATGCGCCGTGCGTTGTTCCAGATGTACATGACAAGGATGAAACCGCTTGCCAGAAGGATGGTAAACCAGCCCCCATGTACGAATTTGAAGGCATTGGCCGCAAAGAAAATACCCTCCAAGGCGATAAAAATGCTGCCGAAAACCATAGCCACCATCCTCTGACGGCGATTGATTGCCAGATATACCACGAGCAAAACGGTGGTCATCAGCATCGTGACGGTGATGGAAAGTCCGTATGCCGCTTCCATGTTTTCAGACGAGCGGAAAAACAGAATGGTGACAATGCAGCACAAATACAACAAGAGATTGATGGACGGAATGAAGAGTTGGCCCTTGATGTGGCTGGGATATTTGATCCGGAGAGCCGGCCAAAAGTTCAGGCTGATGGCCTCGCTGAAGATGGTAAACACCCCGCTGATGAGTGCCTGACTGGCAATGACGGCAGCCAAGGTGGCGAGAATGACCGACGGGATGAGCCATCCGTCGGGCAACATGGCATAGAACGGGGTGAGATCGGCCCTGGTGTGCCTCCTCATGGGCGACAAGCCATGCTCCTTGACCCAAGTAATTGAATATCAACATCAGCTTGACAAACAGCCAACTGATAGTGATATTCCGCCGTCCGCAGTGTCCGAGATCGGAATACAGGGCTTCGACACCGGTGGTACAGAGGAACACCGCACCGAGAATGAGAAACCATTCGGGAGACGTAACCAGCAACCTGATGGCATAATAGGGATTGAAAGCCCTGATGATGTCCGGATGGAGAGGGATGTCGCGCAGCCCCATCGCACCGAGAAAGAGGAACTACACCAGCATCACCGGCCCGAAATAACGACCTATCCTGTGGGTGCCGAATTGCTGAATGAAGAAAAGTGTGGTGATGATGGCAACTGCAATGGGAATGACGGGCATGGAAGGATTGACCGACTGTAAACCTTCGATGGCGGAAACCACCGTGATGGACGGGGTGATGATGCCGTCGGCAATGAGCGTTCCGGCACCGATAATGGCAATAATGTAGAGCCATCGAAACCGGTTTCGCCTCACAAGGGCATACAAGGCAAGTATTCCTCCCTCGCCTTTGTTGTCGGCACGCAACGCCATCACGACATATTTTAACGTCGTCTGGAGCGTCAGTGTCCAGATAATGCACGAGACGGCACCCAAAATGTAATCGGCATCATAGCTCTCATTGGCTCCTATGATGGTGCGCATGACGTATAATGGCGATGTTCCGATGTCGCCGAAGACGATGCCGAGTGCGATCAGCAGACTCTGTATGCCGAACTGAGATGTGGACGGTTTGTTGCTTTGCATGGGTTTATTTTCGTTGGATGTGCAGACAGTAATCTCTTTGAGGGCGTAAATGTAGCGATAATATTCCGATACATTGAGATAAAGCCTATAAAAATATATCCGTGACGATACAAAGCATCATGTTTGGACAGTTGTAGTTCGTCCCAACATCTTTTCATAAGGGTGTTTCTATCCTTCGCGAATGAAATCGAAAGCCTCGAAAAGCAACTCTTTTTCCACGACAACATCGATTTTCGGCTGTCCGATGTCCGACAACAAGACCATCCGTATGTCATCGCCCACATTCTTCTTGTCGTGCTTCAGCAGAGTGAAAAGCGGGTCGTAGTCGTCGCAAACGAGTGCGGGCCTGCCGTAATGCTCGCGGATGAATGTCACCGTCTGCCGCATCATGGCTATCGGGAATCCCTCTTTGACCGTACTGAGCCACAAGGTTCCGACCAAACCGTGGGCCACCGCATGACCGTGTGACAGCGAAAGACGTGGCGGATCGAGCGTTTCGATGCCGTGCCCGATGGTGTGTCCCAGATTCAAGACCTTACGAAGGCTGCGTTCGTGCGGGTCTCGGGCGACGATGTCTTCCTTGGTTTGGAGCGAACGGGCCAGCAAACCATCCATCCTTTTCAGCAGTTCTGTGCTGTCGTCCATGTTCAGCAGTTCGGCCCACGAGGCTTCGTCTGAGAGCAGACCGTGCTTGAGCATTTCGGCAAAGCCGTCGAGGAAAAGCGTTTCGGATAATGTTTGCAGGAACGGCGGATGGATGATTGTCTTCAAGGCACGGGCAAAGACGCCCACTTCGTTCTTCAAGCCGTTGAAGTCGATGCCCGTTTTGCCGCCGATCGACGCATCGACCATTCCCAATAAAGTCGTGGGCAGGTTGATGAAAGCCATGCCACGCTTGAAGGTGGCAGCTGCAAATCCTCCGAGATCGGTCACCATGCCTCCCCCCAAACACACCAGCAGGCTGTGTCGGGTGGCCCCCTTGTCGCTCAACGACATCCATACCGATGCCAAGGTTTCCAAACTCTTGTTCATCTCACCGGCAGGTATGGTGATGTGGAAGGCATCTGCCAGCGGAGTACACTCGGCCAATAGGGGCAGGCATAGTTCGCGAGTGTTTTCGTCAGTCAGCACGAAACAACGGTCGGGCGCGTATGTTTTGATGATGTCTGCCAGTGCAGATGGCAACTTGTCGGTGATAAGAATATCTGGAGGTAACATGATATAATGGTTGAACAAATGATGTTTGAATAGATCGTGCCTGCCATCTGCTATTTTATCCGATGAGGATGTGTGTGGCCGGCTTGGCAAAAATAATAAAAAAAATGGGGATGACCTCATGCTATTTCGGCTATTTTATTCATGATGGAGCTGCCCATGCCCACTGTAGGTTGCTTTATCATCTTTATTATATATTATGGTGTAACGTGTGCTTCATCATACGACCATATCTGTTTTCTTCCCTAAAATACACCGTAAAGTGGATGGTGAAAGCCCCCAACCCCAGCCATCAATAGTTTCTTCCGAGCCATGATACCCAAACTTACCGATGGTTTGGATTGAAAGACAATCGATGGAAAGCCGGCATTAGATATATGATAGTTCCCTAAACGACCTTCTTTCTATGAGTGGATGATGTTCCCAAATACTCTCAAAATTGACACGAAAACCGTCCGATATTAGCAAAAAACCGCTAAAATTAGGCCGTTACGTAAAAAAAAGAGGGACAATGTTTGGTCGGTTTGGGAAAATGTCATACCTTTGCATCCGCAAATTAAGACTTCACGGTCCCTTCGTCTATCGGTTAGGACGAGAGATTTTCATTCTCTAAAGAGGAGTTCGACTCTCCTAGGGACTACAAAACAAGAAATGAAACGAAACATAAGGTAAGGAAATAAACGATGGCAAATCACAAATCTTCCCTGAAAAGAATTCGCCAAGACAAGGCAAAGACTTTGCATAACAAATACTACGCAAAGACCATGCGTAATGCAGTGCGCAAACTTCGTGCATTGACCGACAAGGATGAGGCTGTAAAGCTTTACCCCAGCGTACAGAAAATGCTTGACAAATTGTCCAAGACCAACATTATTCATAAGAATAAAGCCGCCAACATCAAATCAAGTTTGGCTCAGCATGTGGCTAAATTAGGCTGATTGTCGTCACAGATAAACATACAAAAAGGTTGCAACCGCAAGGTTTGCAGCCTTTTTTGATGCCTGTCGCAGGCGTGAATCGGTTTGGATGTTCTTCTTAAACGGCTTGATTCCCCCGCCTTTTTTTGTTTCTTCTGGGGAACCTCCGTACCACTTTGTGTTCATCCGTATTCTCCGCCTCTCCGCCCGATGTAGTTCAGGTTTGATTGCCGTCGACATGCCGACGGGTGACATTCTACCGTGTTATGTGGCCATCTTGCCCCGACGACCGTCATTTTGCCTTACCCCGCATGACCCATGCGTGGATTGCCGAGACCCGGTATTGCGGCATACCGCAGTCCTTTTTTGGAGATCGTCGGTCGTGCGCCGTTCATTTGTCATGCCGGCTTTTGGTTGGACAAGGACGGAAAAAAGGACGGTTGATGAGTCGTTGTTGGATGAAAATGTGTAACTTTGCATCCAACAATCATCAATGTATTAGAATAGAATGTCATTAAAATGCGGTATAGTGGGGCTTCCCAATGTTGGGAAATCCACCCTTTTCAATTGCCTTTCGAGTGCCAAAGCACAGGCAGCCAACTTTCCTTTCTGCACCATCGAGCCTAATGTGGGTGTCATCACCGTCCCCGACGAGCGGCTGACCAAGCTCGCCGAGCTGGTTCACCCCGGCCGTATCGTTCCTGCAACGTGCGAGATCGTGGACATTGCAGGCTTGGTGAAAGGGGCATCTCGTGGCGAAGGACTCGGCAACAAGTTCTTGGGGAACATCCGCGAGACCGATGCCATCATCCATGTGTTGCGCTGTTTTGAGGACGATAACATCACCCACGTCGACGGAACGGTAGATCCTGTGCGTGATAAGGAGATCATTGATACCGAGTTGCAGCTCAAAGACCTTGAAACCGTCGAACAACGTATGCAGAAACAACAGAAGGTTGCTGCCGCAGGCAACAAGGACGCCAAGACAGAAATGGCTGTCCTCGAAGCCTATATGGCCGCCCTCTCGGTGGGAAAGAACGCCCGTACCGTAACTTTCGAGACGAAAGAAGAAAACGATGCCGCCCGCAACCTCTTCCTGCTGACCGCCAAACCCGTGTTGTATGTCTGCAATGTCGATGAAACCGCCGCCCTCTCTGGCAATGATTTTTCCCGAAAAATAGAGAATCTGGCTGCCGAAGAGGGAGCCGAAGTACTCGTCATTGCCGCCAAGACCGAAGAAGACATCGCCGGACTCGAAGACTACGATGACAAGAAGATGTTCCTCGATGAGCTTGGACTTGAAGAAAGCGGCGTGAACAGGCTTATCAAGAAAGCCTATTCGCTGCTCAATCTCGAAACATTCATCACTGCCGGCGAGATGGAAGTCAAGGCATGGACCTACCACAAGGGATGGAAAGCACCCCAATGTGCCGGCGTTATCCACACCGATTTTGAAAAAGGATTCATCCGCGCTGAAGTCATCAAGTATGAAGACTACATACAATACGGTTCCGAGGCTGCCGTAAGAGAAGCCGGCAAGCTGGCTGTCGAGGGCAAGGAATACATCGTACAGGACGGAGACATCATGCACTTCCGTTTCAACGTTTAGCCGTTGTGTCCGGATGCAGGAACATTTGTATATATCATCATCTCAAAAATATCGCCGTTATGCAAGACTTACTCGCCTACATACAGTGGAATCCTTCCGAAATCATCTTTGAGCTGGGTCCCATAGCCATCCGCTGGTATGCCGTTTGTTGGATAGTCGGACTCGGCCTGGCATATCTCATCGTCGAAAAACTCTATGAACAGCAAAAAATCAAGAAAGAACTCTTTGACCCGCTGTTCTTTTATTGCTTTTTCGGCATCATCATCGGGGCGCGGTTGGGCCATTGTTTCTTTTATGAACCCTCGGTCTATCTGAGCAGTTGGACAAAATTCATCGAGGTGTTCGTGCCCATGAAATACTCCATGGGTGAATGGCACTATACCGGTTTTGAAGGGCTTGCATCGCACGGAGGGACACTCGGACTGATGTTGGCACTCTATCTGTACTATCGCAAAACCCGGTTGAATCTTTGGCGTGTATTCGACAACATCGCTATTGCCACCCCTGTAACTGCCTGTTTCATTCGTCTGGGCAACCTGATGAACTCGGAAATCATCGGCAAGGTGACCGATTTGCCGTGGGGTTTTTATTTCTTGAACACCGGCAACCCAATGCTGGGCATGGAACCGCGCCATCCCGGACAACTGTATGAGGCTGTTTGTTATTTCATCTTCTTCTTCGTGGGTTGGTATTTCTATAAAAAGAAACCCGAAAAAGTGGGACAGGGCTTCTTCTTCGGTTTATGCCTGACACTCATTTTCACGGCACGTTTCTTCATTGAGTTCACCAAAATCGATCAAGTAGATTTCGAGAACGGCATGTTTCTCAACATGGGTCAGCTCTTGAGCATTCCTTTCGTCATCATCGGATTGCTTTGCCTCAAAGGTGGAAACTGGATGAAGCATATCGGCGTGGAGAAGAAATAACCCTCAACTTTCTCCTGTTTTCATCCACGATACTCCATTCTTTTGTTGTCATCGTGTGCCGTCTGCTACCGATTCTGTCATGAAGTATGCTTCACCCAGGCGAATGGCCATCTCCCTAACTATACCCAGGGTTATCTCACGAAGTTTCCCGGTCAATGTTGTCTCGGACAATGGCATCGCCAACCTGGGAGGAGCAGGACGGAAAGTCGGCTCTTCAGACAGATGAATCACCCGACATTCTTGCGCCGTACAAAAGTATACTTGTTGGTCTTGGATTCCATCTTCGCGTCATCACGTACTCAAATTCAATCCAAATCGGCCATTAGAGCGTCTGAGCCTACACCTCATACCATTAGACACCTTCCGTCCGGTATCGCTCACTGTCACCGTTCAAGGATGAACGATCCGGAAAATAAAAACAGACCCCGAACCGACGGGATCTGTTTCATATCATTACGGATGAGTGGAATTACCTCATCAATCCATGTTGATGAGCTTGTTGTCCGATCCGAGCACATTGGTAATTTTGTGTTCATAGAGTTCTGTCATCAGATCGCGAGCCGGACCGCAGTACTTACGCGGGTCGAATTCGCCGGGCTTGTCGGCCAAGACCTTTCTGACAGCTGCAGTAAATGCCAGTCGGGAGTCCGAATCGATGTTGATTTTGCAGACAGCACTCTTGGCAGCTTTGCGCAATTCTTCTTCGGGAATGCCCACAGCATCGGGCAAATTGCCGCCGTTTGAATTGATGATGTCCACATATTCTTGAGGAACCGATGAACTTCCGTGCAACACGATGGGGAATCCGGGGAGTTTTTCCATGATGGCATCAAGCACATCGAAAGCCAAAGGAGGAGGCACAAGGCGACCGGTCTTGGGGTCACGGGTACATTGTTCGGGCTTGAACTTGTAAGCACCATGGCTGGTTCCGATGGAAATGGCAAGCGAGTCGACACCTGTCTTGGTGACAAAGTCGATCACTTCTTCAGGACGAGTATAGTGAGATTCTTCTGCAACGACATCGTCTTCGACACCGGCAAGCACACCCAGCTCGCCCTCAACGGTCACATCAAAGCGGTGAGCATACTCAACCACCTGCTTGGTGAGAGCCACATTCTCTTCATAAGGCAACGCACTACCGTCAATCATGACAGAAGAGAAGCCGAAATCCACACAGCTTTTGCACACTTCGAAGCTGTCGCCGTGGTCGAGGTGGAGCGCAATCTCGGGATGTTGGCATCCCAACTCCTTGGCATATTCCACAGCACCTTGCGACATGTAGCGCAACAATGTCTGGTTGGCATAGTTGCGAGCACCTTTGGAGACCTGCAAAATAACGGGCGATTTGCGCGTTGCCGATGCCTTGATGATGGCTTGCAGCTGTTCCATGTTATTGAAGTTGAATGCCGGAATGGCATAACCGCCGTCGATGGCTCTCTTGAACATCTCGCGTGTATTGACGAGACCGAGTGATTTGTAATCTACCATAGTTACTTGAATTTTATATGATGATTCATTAAATGATACTTGATTGTCATGGCAAAGTTAGCACTTTAATTTGTCAAAACAAAATGTTTGTCGTGCATTCTTCCCCGGCTGCGGGCCATGCCGTCATGAATGTTGCACAGCTTGGTGCAGACAAGCATTCCAACCGCCATTCGCAAATATGATGACGGTTGGAAATGCCCGATAAAAGTTGACGAATGACAATGCCGGCGGGTACCGGATTCAATCTTTTTCTGCGGGAGCGATCACGCGCCACACCACCGATGCCAGAGCACCACCGATGAACGGGCCGACAATAAATATCCAAAGATTGACCATGGCCGAACCTTCTTGGAACAAAGCAGGACCGAAAGAGCGTGCGGGATTGACCGAAGTACCGGTGTAACGGATGCAGACAAGGTGTACCAACACCAAAGCCAAGCCGATGGCAAGGCCTGCAAAGTTATTCGTTGCACCATTGGTCTTGGAAGTTGCACCCAAAACGACAAGAACGAAAACGAACGTAAAGACGATTTCGGCTATCAATCCGCCCATCACGGTGACACCCGTTTGCAGGTCATTGGCTCCCGTTCCGACAATGGAACCGTCGCTCGACGATGTGAGTACATACAGGATTGCCGAACCGATGATGGCACCAATGACCTGGAAAATCATATACATACCACAATCTTTGGCACTCATTCTTCCACTCAAGAACACACCTAAAGTGATGGCGGGATTGATGTGGCATCCCGATATGCCACCAATGGTGTAAGCCATTGCCACTACCGACAGTCCAAAAGCCATCGCTGTTCCTACTACTGCAGGGATATTTGCGGTAGGATTGCATCCCAAACTAACGGCCACGCCGCATCCCATGAGAACCAAAACCATGGTTCCAACCATCTCTGCTAAATACTTTTTCATACTCATTTTCTTTTTAATAAAACAATCTTTTCTTATAAATGGTGCCTCGAAAGGCATTGGTTACACGTGGGAAGGGACATCGCTGCAGGTCGGTGGTGGCAATCGGAGCAATTCCCATCGGAGAATCGGATGCCTACATTCGGGCACGGCGCAGCGAACGGCAGCCGTAGAGCGCAATAACCACGAAACAAAGCAAAGGAACGATGAAGCCGGCTTGCACGCCGGGAATGCCGATAACGCTGCCACCATCGATGATTGCCGCCTGCACGGAGGGCAAAACGGAGCCTCCGAGGATGGCCATGATCAAACCGGCAGAACCTAATTTAGCCTCTTCGCCCATATCTTGAAGCGACAGTCCGTAAATAGTGGGGAACATCAACGACATACACGCCGAAACGGCAACGAGACAATAGAGTCCCAAAAGTCCTTCGGACAGAATGACACCCAACACCAATACAAGTGCCGACAAGGCCAAAATGGTAAGCAACAACGCCGGCTTGACGAAACGGAGGAAATAGGTGCAGATGAAACGCGAGCAGCAAAAGAGCAACATCGCCACGATATTATATTGCTGCGAAAGCACTTCTGCCTCCTGTTCGGCCATGCCTTGGGACATAAACAGGCGCGTACCATATTGAATTATGAACGTCCAGCAACATATTTGCACACCCACATAGAAGAACTGCGCCAGCACTCCCTCCCGGTAATTGACGTTGGCAAGGAGTTTTCGGAACGTGGAACGCAAGTCGGGAAGCGGGCCTTCGCTCTTCGTTTCAGGCATTTTGACTAACAAAATGGCCAAAAACATGATTGCAATGACAACGCCCAACAACAGATAAGGTGTCGTCAGAATTTGCAGGTCGTCAGCTTTCAAGGTGTCAAAGTCAGCCTGATTGAGCAATGCCCGTTCATCGGTACTCATCGGATTGAGGCGCGACTGGATGAAATTCATCGCGACAAACATGCCCGCCAAAGAACCGATGGGATTGAAAGCCTGTGCAAAATTGAGGCGACGGGTCGCCGATTCGGGCGGTCCCATGGAAAGGATGTAGGGATTGCAGCTCGTTTCGAGAAACGAAAGTCCGCAGGTCATGATGAAATAGGCAGCCAAAAAGGGAGCGAATGCACCACTCCATCCTGCCGGAACAAAGAGCAATGCACCCAGGGCGTACAGTCCCAAGCCTACGACAACACCTTTTTGATAGGTGAAACGCCGGATGAACAACGCTGCCGGGAAAGCCATGGCGAAATATCCGCCATAGAAAGCCACCTGCACAAGGGTTCCTTCGGATGTTGTCATCCGAAAAATCTTGGAGAAAGCCTTCACCATGGGATTGGTAATGTCATTGGCAAAGCCCCAAAGTGCAAAGCAAATGGTGATCAAAACGAATGGCACCACATAGCTTTTGCCGTTTTTCAGCAATATGGAAGGTCGCAATAATGACATTATCCGCTTCTTAATACATGATTTTTTGCAAATATAGTGAAAAGGTATATATCAGGCAAGTTTTTTCAATGAAGTTTTCATGAACAGGGTGTTTTACACGAAATCAAGGTGTGATTTTGAAAGAACGACCCGAAAAAGTCCCACACACATGGACCGCAGGGGGAGCATCATGACATTCGGACACGACGTCTGACCCAACCAGACAAATGGCAGGAAAGAATGTCAAGGTGGGTAAAAAAAACATCAAAGGAAGGAAAAGGAAAAATTTGTTGGCAGGAAGAAAAACACAATACTATAAGATTGAAGAAAAGAAAGCAAAGGTCGAAAGTATCGGAAACATACTTCACGAGATCTTTCGGACACTTTTGAGTTCGATACGGAATGTGGTTCCCATGCCGGGTTCGGACCATTTGACCTTGATTTTGCCATGATGATACTCTTCAACGATGCGCCGTGCAAGCGACAACCCCAAGCCCCAGCCTCTCTTCTTGGTGGTAAAGCCCGGCCGGAATACGTTGTTGAGGTCTTTTTTACGGATACCTTTACCCGTATCAGACACATCGATGACCACTTTTCCCTCAATTTGTCCGACGCTGATGGTTACTTTTCCTTCGCCTTCGATGGCATCGACGGCATTTTTACACAGGTTTTCTATGACCCATTCGAACAGTGATGCGTTGACATTGACCAACAAATCATCATCAGAAAGATGCGTAAGGATACTCACTTTCTTGGACGTTCGCCGACGCATATAGTCTGCCACACGGTCTACGATGCCATTGACCGGCTCGGCAGAGAGCTCGGGCAGCGAACCGATCTTGGAGAAACGGTCGGCTATCAGCTGCAGTCTTTTCACGTCTTTGTCCATCTCCGGCAACAACGTATCCGACGGATAGGTCTCCTTGAGTATCTCTATCCATGCCATCAGGCTCGATATCGGCGTACCGAGTTGGTGGGCAGTTTCCTTCGAGAGTCCCACCCACACCTTGTTTTGTTCGGCACGTTTGGATGTCAGCAATGCAATAATGGCCACCAACACAAAAACAAGAACCATGCTCAACTGCACGTATGGCCACATCGACAAGCGTTTGAGAATCAGCGAATCGTCATAGCATACATATTGATAGTCGGGATGCCGGTCGTCATCACCGATCATGATGCGGATGAAATTGCCCGCCTTTTTCATTTCATTGCCACGACGGGCGATGTAATTGAGGCTGTCTTCGGCATTATTTCCCTCCACGTTGATGTTCCTGAAGGTCACCGCCTCGCCTTTATTATCCATTACAACGACGGGAATGGTGTGGTTTTCGTCGATGACTTTCAACACCAGCCCGATGTCGGTGTTCTCATCTGCCATGTTGAAAGAACGGATCGCTTCTGCCCAGATTTCCATTTTTTTGCGCTCTTCCTCATACAAATCCCTGACCAGAATTCGCGACACGACGAGCGAAACCATTGCCGTCAGAAAGGCAAGGGTAATCAAAAGGATTTTGACTTGTCGGATTTGGTTCAGCCACGCCATATCTTTTGAAACGCAAAAGGGTGTTGAATATTATTCATGAGTCGCGGAGAATGGCATTTTACCCCCCAAAAGCGGTCATGAGATTCCGAGTCGGTGTTTGGTTGTCGTGCAATTTGCCTGTCGGCTTAGGACAGGCGTAGCGTACCATGGCAAGGCAAGCCGGCAGACAGACATGCCCTTTCACACGTCAATCCATGAAAGACCACGACAAGAAGGTACAAGAAAAAAACGCAGAAGAATCCGTAAGAAAACCCCGCAAGCGCACGAAAAACCGCTTGTGTGCAAAGAGACAGAGCGTAAATCTATCCCAAATGAATGTCCAAGCCTCACGAGCTGCCGTCAAGATGCAAGGGATAAGCCCCGTTCATCCCGGTAACCGGTTGATACTTGTCCTTGAAATAATGATTTACGCTCTGTCACCTATTTCAGAAGTCGCATGACTTTCTCGTAATAACGCTGGGTGGCTCTGACGCTATACCTCAGTCCGCCATTCCACATCCGGATGGCTTTCTCGACATTATTGTACGGATTATAGACCGATTGGAAGAGGATAAACATCTCCTTTGATTTCTGCAGATTGAACCTATCGGACAGTTTGAATCGTTTTTTTGTGTTCTTTCGTCGGAGAATATTGTTACATTCTGCCACCAGAATGGGACTGATTTGCATCGGCCCGCAACAAATACCGCTCCGGGCTTGTGGGTCTCCCCCACTCTCAACCTGAATGATGGCATCCATAACCGATGCCCATTCATCTTCATTTGTCAAGCCTGTATTCGCAAATGCTGTAACAGGTATGGCCATCACGGCCGCGATAAGGAATACAATACATTTGATTTTTAACTTCATGCTTGTTGATTTTAGAGACCCGGACAACAAGAAAAACATGTCAATGTCCGCGATATAGACAATATAAATAATAAAAATGTCGATATATCTTTGCCTCTGTTACACATAGGATGGAGTCATCCAAACAAAAGAAGTCCATCCAATTGACGGGTGCAAAGGTACGGATAATATGCCACATACACAAGTTGAAGTCGCTTGCTTTCAGCACTTTTAATAGAAAACAACTTTTCCGGCACTGTAAAAACCGGCACAAATTCGTACAACCGGAATTGCTGTTTCGGTGTCATTTTCAACCTTCCGGTATGACTATTCTCCACAAAAACCGATGGTTGTCATCACGCTTGACAAGCCTGTTTCGACAACATCGACCGGTATCCGGACTCGGATAGGAACATGACGGTTCGGGAGACGACACCGGAGGCTGAAAAAACAGAAAACGAACGGTACTCTCCGGACAAATAAAAAATGGGCGACAAGAATCCCGTTTTTTAACATTTACATCCCTTCTGAGGGGAACCCGACCGATAAAAATCATCGATTTTCGGACAAGAATCAATCAAAAACCGATGATTTTTCCCTTGCATTACCCTAAATCGGTTGCACTGTCCGAAGCAATTTTGGCTGTCGAGCGGACAAAGGCCGTCAACCGGAAGCGGATAAGCATATATAAATATATGGTCATAAAGTACTTTTATAGGCAGAAAAAGAACACGGAAAGCCGATGACCGGTGGGGGGCAGACAAAGGGAAGTGACCATATGGCAAACAATTCTGCCTGCATTTCACGAATTCTTACTACCTTTGCAACTTAACAAACAATGAAGATATGAAGAAGTTATTCATCGAAACGTATGGATGTCAGATGAATGTTGCCGACAGCGAGGTGGTCGCTTCGGTTATGAAAATGGCCGGTTACGACACCACCGAAGACATGCAGGATGCCGATGCCGTCTTTCTGAACACCTGTTCCGTGCGCGACAATGCCGAACAAAAGATATACAGACGACTGGAAGAGCTGAACGCGCTACGTAAAAAACGTATCGCCGCAGCCGGAAAAGACAAAAACAAAGAAGAAACCGGCACCGGCAATGACACTCCACAACCCGAAAACCTCATCATCGGTGTGCTGGGATGTATGGCAGAACGCGTGAAAGACGATCTCATCGAGAATCATCATGTAGACTTGGTGGCCGGACCGGACTCTTACCTGTCCCTACCCGACCTCGTGGCACAAGCCGAAACAGGGCATAAGGCCATGAACATCGAACTGAGTACGACCGAAACATACAGGGATGTCGTGCCGCAACGCCTCCACGGTGCGCACATCGGCGGATTTGTGAGCATCATGCGCGGATGCAACAACTTCTGTCACTACTGCATCGTACCATATACCAGAGGACGGGAACGCTCGCGTGATATGCAGAGCATCCTGCGCGAAGTCATCGACCTGAAAGAAAAAGGATACAAAGAGGTGACCTTGCTCGGACAGAACGTGAACTCATACCGATCAGCCGCCCAACAAACTGACGGTTCAAATACCGAACAAACAGCGACTGACTTCCCTACCCTTTTGCGGACGGTGGCAAGAGCGGTACCCGACATGCGGGTTCGCTTCACGACTTCACACCCAAAGGACATGAGCGACGAAACGTTGAAGGTCATTGCCGAAGAGCCTAACGTATGCAAGCACATACATCTGCCCGTGCAAAGCGGCAGCGACCGCATTCTGAAGCTCATGAACAGAAAGTACACCCGCGAATGGTACATGGAAAGAGTGAAAGCCATCAGGACATTGGTACCCGACTGTGCCATCACAACCGATATCTTCGTGGGCTATCATTCGGAAACGGAAGAAGACCATCAACTGTCGTTGTCACTCATGAAAGAGGTGGGGTACGACTCGGCTTTCATGTTCAAGTATTCCGAACGTCCGGGAACGTATGCCTCAAAACACCTGCCCGACGACGTACCCGAGGATGTAAAGATTCGCCGATTGACCGAACTGATCGAGCTGCAGACACGGCTTTCGGCAGAAGCCAACCGCAAAGACGAAGGCAAGATCCTTGAAGTATTGGTGGAAGGATTCAGCAAACGGAGTCGCGAACAGCTGTGTGGCAGAACCGAACAAAATAAAATGGTGGTGTTCGACAAACAGAATCACCACATCGGGCAGCGCGTCATGGTGCGCATAACAGGCTCAACCTCAGCCACGCTTTTCGGAGAAGCCGTAAAAAAAGAATGACATCCGGATGGTCATGGTTCCCCAATTCAGAGGAAGGACATACCATATCCCTATGCCATCGTGATGAACCCGACGATCGTTGCCCGACGAAAGATAAGTAAAAACATAGCCCCTATTAATGCGATTTCAAGTAACGGAACTTGAAATCGCATTTTTGTTCAACCCAAACCGGTCATTAGATTCCGAGCCGGTTTCGTTTGATGGGCGGACAGATGGCTTGTCGGTTTGTTGCAGGCGTAACAGGCTACGGCAAAACAAAACGACAGGCAAGATGCCCGACGGCGGACGATTCTGATCGGGAAATGCCATAATCGACTTGAAATGCAGACCTATACAGACTAATGACCAATTTGGGCTTTCATCATCGAGTACAAGAATCCCCAACCGGTTGCCGCAAAATCAAAACGGTACATGAAAAAATCCGTTCAAACAGCCATCGTTCGAGAAGTCGAGGAGGTAACAACTGGAAATTCAAACGGGAACTTTTGTGTTGTAAAACCAGCCCTTTTACAGTCTTATACATGCCCTTTCGCTTCGCAAAACCTTCCCTTTTGTCAAGACAGCCGACAGCTCTCAACTAAAGTTTTGACACACAAACTTTACAGGAACAAAAGATATAACACATACATCAAAGCAAACAACTTACATCCCCAATCAGGCAACTGACCGTGAAGTCCAACACTCTTCACCAATTCGAGCGGTTTTCCAAGTGATTTGGGCCGCATTACAACATTCCGGCTGCATGGCGGTTTTTACCCAATTCGTGGTCTCCTTGTTTTAACACAAGTCGGTCATGAGAGCGTTATGTCCTACATATCATGTCGTTCATACCACTTTCCGTCAGATTTTGTTCATTTGCCTGCAGTTTTATTAGCCATCTTGTTTTGCATTGCCTCACTACGCCTGCAACAAACCGATCATCAAACTGCTCGACAATCAAACGATACCGACTCGAAACCTATTGACCGATTGGTGTTTAAGCAGGTATATTCCGGAACACAATACAACATCAGACGAAATATATTGAACGTAACAATAAAAAAGTGTTGCCCCGTCGGGAGCAACACTTTTTTATTTGGATTCAAATTTTATCAGTCTACGATTTGAACAGTAGCACGACGGTCATAAGAGATCGGCGAGAGAATCTTCACACCACCCTTAGCCTCGCTGGTGATCTTGTCGCGGTTAACACCCATCTTAACGAGTTCGCCAACTACACGAGTTGCACGACCTTCAGAGAGGCGTTGGTTGATTTCGGGAGTACCGGTAGCACTGTCAGCATAACCTGTAACGTGCACACGACGGTTGTTGTCCTTTGCGAACTTAGCCAGAGCCTCAACGTTAACGAGGTCTTTCAACTGAGCGATTTCAGTCTTGTTGATGTCGAAGAATACAGATACCGGAGTAGTGATAAACTCTTTAACAGACTTATCTGTAGGTTCAGGCTTTTCAGCCAACATTCTTCTCAGACGATCGTTTTCGTTGTTGGCATCACGGAGTTGACCGTTAATGGCATCGAGACGATTTTGCCAGTCAGCGTTGATGGCATCAACATCGGGAACTTTGTTCCAAGTAGCCTTACCAAGGTTGATGGTCAAACCAAGTTCAGCATAAACATTGTTGTCGTGAGAATCCCAGCCACGGTTTCCATAGTAATCATAGCCACCGTCAATGTCACTTTCCAAGCGGTTCCAACCTGCTTCAACGTGAACTGCGAAGTTCTTGTTGATGCGGAACTGAGCTTGCAAACCTGCACTGAGATCCATAGCGTAGAAGTTGTGGGTCATACTGCGACCGAAGCCTGCACCTACGAAAGGAATGAAGTTGAAAACACGGTTTTCATTGTAACCACAGAGCATGTTGCTGAGGTTGAACATTGCATGACCGTTCAAGATCCAATATTTGTTGCTTACGTCTTGAGCCAAAACATCTTTAATATTCTTGATGTCTTTCAAGCTAACGGGATTGGGGCCAACGCTCTTACCCCAAATACCTTGAGCCTTCAAACGAAGACCGAGGCCGGGAGTGAACCATTTACCAACGGCAACAGCGACACCGGGATTTGAACGGAAAGATTCAAACGGACTCTTTTTCAAATCGAATCCATGTTCTTCTTGTGAATACCAAGCATTCCAGTTTGCACCCACCTGGATGAACCAATTGCTCCAAAACGAATTAGTCGCTACGCTATGCTTCAATACAGGAGTCTCCTGAGCCATAGAAACGACTGACATACCGGCAAAAGCCAATACCATTAAAATTTTTCTCATAATCTTCTTATTGGTTTAATTATCTAAAAACTAAATCTCATTTACACTTAATTCGCGGACAAAGATAGCACTATTTTTCTTAACATCAAGTTAATTTTGAGGAAATCTTGATGTTAAGTAGTCGTTTTTTGCTTAATTACTTGTTTATCGATGGTTTTACTTCGCAATTTGATTCCTTTTAACCAAACAAATTATCTATTTCCGTTTGGGAGAGAATGGCAAGGATTTGTTTGCCATCGGGTGTATAATTAACATTCGACCCGGCAAATAAACGGTTGACAATACTCTCCATTTCTTCATTTACAAGAACCTGACCATAGGGTATGGCAGCTTGCCTGGCAAGGCTCAATGCCAGCAGTTCTTTGCGATTTTGTACCACGTTTGCGGTTTTTTCGCGGGTGGTCGCCAGGATATCTTCAATCAACGATGCCGGACGAAGTCCCTCGATGCCGGCAGGGGTGGCATGAATGGCGTAACTTCCTCCGCCCAAAGCGGTTATTTCAAAGCCCATTTGCGACATATCGGGCAAGAGTTCCTCTAAGAGCAGGCACTCCTTGGGCGACAGTTCTATGATCTCCGGAAACAGGATTTTCTGGGCATGGGATGACTGGTGGTCATGATGTTGCAGATATTCTTCGTACAATACCCTTACATGTGCCCGATGTTGGTCGATCATCATCAAGCCCGATTTGACCGCGGTCATGATGTATCGTCCTTTATACTGATAGTGGACAGGTGACCGGTCGGCCACGGCATCGTGAGGTTCGACCGACGACGACGGGGCAAAAAGGTCGTCATCACCTGCCGACGGAGTCATGGAAGCGGGCACATAGAGTTGTTCCCAATCGTCGGGAACTGCCTCCCGGTGTTTCGAGAAAGGATTGTATGAAGGATTGTAGTCCACTTTCGGAGGCCTCACCCTGTTGTCTTCACCTTCAAAGACCGGAATATCGGGTTTGCCCTCGGTGTCAAAATCGATGCTGGGGATGTCGCTATACTTGCCGATGGCATCTTTGACACCCGCCGAAAGTATCTGCCAAATGGTCTGTTCGTGCTCGAACTTGATTTCGGTTTTGGTAGGATGGATATTGATATCGATATCTGCGGGCGGTACATCCATATATATAAAATAAGGTATCTGTGTCCCGGTGGGTATCATTCGTTCGTAAACATGGAGGACAGCTTTATGAAAATATGGATGTTTCATATAGCGTTCATTGACAAAGAAATACTGATGAATGGTCTTTTTCTTTGCCGATTCTGGCTTACCGACGAAGCCTCGAAGACGACACACCTGCGTATCTACCTCGACGGGCAGCAGTTCCTGATTGAGTTTCTTGCCGAAGACCTCCACGATGCGTTGTCGAAACCCAACCGAACGGAGATTAAACAGTTCGACGCCGTTGCTTCGGAAAGTGAAATGAATGTGCGGATTGACCAGCACGATCCGCTCGAAAGCCACAAGGATGTGATTCAATTCGGTGGTATTCGACTTGAGGAATTTGCGTCTCGCCGGCACATTGAAAAACAGATTCTCAACCTTGAAATTGCTGCCGGCATCACACCCGACCGGTTCTTGTCCTGCCAGTCTCGATCCTTCGATGCGCAAGCGGGTACCTATATCCTCTCCTTGAAGTTTGGTTGTAAGCTCAACTTGGGCCACGGCGGCAATGGATGCCAGCGCCTCACCCCTGAATCCCATTGTCTGGAGGGCGAAGAGATCATCGGCCTGACGGATTTTGGAGGTCGCATGACGTTCAAACGACAAGCGAGCATCGGTTTCAGACATGCCACTACCGTTGTCGATGACTTGTAAGCAGGTACGTCCGGCATCGACAACGACGACATCTATCTTGGTAGCGCCTGCGTCAACAGCATTCTCAACCAATTCTTTCAACACCGAGGCAGGACGTTGGATGACCTCACCGGCGGCAATCTGGTTGGCAACCGAATCGGGAAGCAGATGTATTATATCGATCATATATCTGTCATGATTAAATGTATGGATGTTATTGAAAGCAAGTTCGGAGTGCCGTTCATTCGCAAATTATGCAGGAGAAAGATTCCTGAAGTCCGACACATTACAGGAATGACATCCTAAATGACTTCCTCATCTCATGTTCTTGTCATCCTTCACACCGCATTTGTTTGCCACACGGGCGCGATCGGATGTGCTTTTCTTCAGTCAGTCATCACCTTGTAAAGGCTTCATATCGGGGCAATCTACGACAAACGTTCATCCGGAATGGATTCCGGATTGTCCTCTCAAGACCTGCGCCGGAGTCAGTCTGTGAGCCAGAACCACAGAAAGACCAACACAACGACGGCAACGACAATCTTCATAACCTGTTCAAACGAGTTCAGTCGAAACCTCTTGTATTTCTTTTTTTCCAAGTGTTTGACAACCTTAGTGAACCGTCCTTTGAAAGGATTGTCCGATGCCTCGTCATCGTTTGGGGCATTCATCTCGGACCGTGCATTATCATTGAAGTGTAGCCAACGGTTCTTACGATCGTTGACATAGATGAAGTCATGTTTGAATCCACGCGGCCTTCGTTGTCGGGTAAATATCATAACATTGATCCCTCCACCTGCTGCAACGGCAATTCCCTGCGTTTCTGAGGCTTCAGTTCCGTACCACCGGCCTTCCCCCTCCACTCGAATATGTCGTCTTTGTCTTTCGGGCGGATGTAATCGAACCATGCAAAGTTGAGTAACCTATCCTTGCCGGACGGAATCTGTGTCATCGGGAAAGCGGTACCTTCGGGCTTGAACACCCATATTTTTTCTAACTTCCTATGCTTATCGAAGAACATCCGCAAGGTATCACCTTCCAGATAGTTCATCGCAATTATCGTACTGTCTTTGTCATCGAGGGGATATTGGATAGTCTGCACGTTGCCGACGGCTTCCGTCATCTGCAGTTTGCCCTGTTCGAAAAAGGCCCTCATCTCCTTGGAAGCAATCTGATTGTAATGTTCCCGGTCCTTCATCTGTTCGATCGACAATGCCTGTCCCACGACATGAGCAAAGCGGATGGTCGAATCGCAGGTAAATACTTTGATCTGTTCACCCAGCAACTGGTAGTTGTTTTGCCATACGATGGGATCACGATACATGGTCATCAGCGAGTCTTTGGACACGATCACGAGCGAATCGCATACCGCCTGCACATCATTTCGGAAAGCGCGTACCTTGTAGTAGGCATAAATTTCACGGTACATGCTGTCGGTTTTCATGTTGAAGGTCTTCATCCGGATGGTGTCAGCATGGACATACAAGGTATCTTTTTGCGAATAATCGACAGCCGTAGCCCGCTTTGTCGCGAGTGCCGTGCCCGTATGTTCGTTATAATAACAATAATCGGCGTGCAGCTCGTTTTTGTTCTTCTTGTCGACATATATCACATTACCGAAGCCTTCGTTGATACCCGTGACCCGATTGTTGAGCAGGCTATCGGCAGTAATGGTCTGTTCCTTGTTTTCGACCGTGGAACGAGCGAACAGGCGGATGGCGTTTTGCTGCGTATCATAGTAGGCATCGGAGGTATGAATGGTATTGCCGTCCGAGAGGATGGTCGACTTTCCTGTCACATGTGCCATCCTTTTACGGGTGTCGTAATGGAGAGTATCGGTATTGACGGTGTACTTCGGACTTTTCAACTTCACGCCATAATAGAATGTGGCATCGCGAGTCATGGTGCTGTATTCTCCCCAGTCGCTCGTGATGCGGTTGCCACCGTCTACGATCTCGCCACCTTCGAAGAAATAGCCAAAGCCGAACTTGCGGTCGTAGTTCAGACTGTCGGTTCGCAAGACAGACTTCCGATGTCTCAAGACGACATTTCTTCGGGCATAAACCATTTCATCCCTGCCGTCGTAAAAGGCATATTCGCTGTGCAACGAGAGCGTATCACCCTGTACGAGCCTCACTCTTCCGAACGCTTCGAAGGAGTTTTCTTCCTGCCTGAAGTAGGCACTGTCGCACGACAGCTTGGCACCGTTGTGTCTGAAGCGCACGTTTCCCTTCACCACCTGCACTCCCGGACGCACCATTTCGTCGTAGGAGAGCGCATCGGCATGATCCAGAAAGACACGGTTTTCAGACTTTGTCTTCTTCACCGGTCCCATTTCTGCCAACACCAACGGCGGAAGGCAAAGCCCAAGCAGGCATAAAATCATCTGACCGATGATTCTATGCCCGCTGGTTCGTGGTGTTTTGCGCCCGTTTGTTGTCATTTAATCCATCCTTGATATTCGTATTCACAATCGGCATACCGCGGGTTGATCTTCACATAGGTGTTTTTGATCTTGCCGGTAACCCAGTCGTGGAGCAGGTCTTTGCGCTTTTTGTCGAGTACGATTTCCTTCAACACCTGATAATCCTCGGTGATGGAAGCTCTGTGAGCTTCTATCCGGTTCTTGAGCTTGATGACCGCAACGACGACTTTTCCCTTGTCGTTAATCATCTGGAAGGAAGGAGAGATGTCACCGATCTGCAGTTTTTCAACTTCCCTTGCCACCTCTGTCTTGAGATCCTGCATACGGAATTTAGATGTCCGCTCGCCCGTTTCGGGATTGAAGAAGGCCATCAGCCCATGATTCAGCTTGGTATCTTTGTCGTCCGAGAGATAGGTTGCCGCATCGAAGGTATACTTATCTTCTTTCACCTCGCTGACGATGGAATCGAGTTTGAGCTTTGCCTGCGCAATTTCTTCCTCTGTGATTTTCGGTTTGAGCAGAATGTGACGCACATTGATGCGCTCGCCGCGCTTCTCGATGAGCTGAATGATATGAAAGCCGAACTCGCTTTCCACAATCTTTGATATCTTCTTGGGGTCAGTAAGGTTGAAGGCCACGTTGGCAAAGCTGGGATCCAAGGCTGCACGCGGCATGAATCCGAGGTCGCCTCCCTGGCGTGCCGACCCGTCTTCGGAGTACAGGCGTGCCAGTGTGGCAAACGAAGTTTCGCCGCTGTTAACACGATCGGTGTACTCGCGCAACTTTCCTTTGACGCGATTGATTTCACTCTCGCTCACCTTGGGCTGGCTGGTGATGATTTGCACCTCGACCGTTGTCGGCACCATCGGCAGACTGTCTTGAGGCACTTGCTCGAAATACCGTCTGACATCGCCCGGCGTCACCTTGACACCACTCACCAGTTTCTGTTTCATCTTCTGAATCATCAGTTGGTTCCGGAGTTCGTCTCTCATCTCGACACGCATCTGCGTGAGGCTCATGCCGCGCCATTCTTCGAGTTGTTCACGACTTCCTGCCCGTTGAATCATCCAGTTGATGCGTTCTTCGGTTTCCTGTGTCACCTCGCTTTCTGAAACCTCGATACTGTCGATGCCCGCCTGATGGAGGAACAATTTCTGAATGGCTATCTGTTCGGGGATGGCACAGTCGGGATTACCCTTCCACTTCATGCCCTCTTGTTCGCCTTGCAAACGAGTCACTTCGACATCCGATTTCAGGATGGGTTCGTCACCCACGACCCACACCACCTCATCGATGATGTTGTTGTCGCCATCCTCTGATGCCACGACCGTATCGGCGCGACTTGACATTTGGGGTACTGTCGGCTTGGGATATCCGGCGTTGGTAGCGGCAAAGATAGCCGATACGCAGCAAAGCACCATGCCGAAGAGAGTCGGTTTTTTCATGAATAGAGCGTTGTCTTACGATTACTTATCGTGGTTATTAACTGTTTGGAGTACGGACTGATTGACGTTCACATTGTATTTGCGTCTGAGTTCCTGTATCCAAGCCTTTTCCATTTCGTCCTGATAGTCAGCCACGACCATTCCTTTCACGTCCGAATAGACTTTGGGGTTGGTCAGAAGGGTGCCGTAGACTGCATCGAGCGGATATTCCTTGAGCGGTGTCACGGTGGCATTGGTCTTGAATATTTCCTTGTCGATGAGCTTATTGTCACCTTTTTTGAAGATACCTTTTTCGACTCTGATACGGATCACGGAGTCATTATTGAAAGTCTTGCGCAGTTTGTCCGCCCAGTCTTCGAAGTCAACGCCCTTCAGACAGTCTTTGACCGCCTTGATGTCGCCGGCATCTTTCACATGATAGGCGATGCCTTTGAAGCGCGGTTCGGTCCACTGATACCGTTTCTTGTTCTTCTTGAAGAAACGTTCCAATCCGGCTTTATCGTTGGCAGCCTTGTCCCAAACCATGCGGTTGCTGATTTCATAGAGCAGCAATCCGTCGTGATATTCACGGACGAGGTTGTTCAGGTCGGCATCTTTGGCTTGCATTTCCATCGCCCTGTTGTCGAGTATCTGTTCTTCCGACAAGCCCGACTTGGCAGCCATGTCCTTGATGACACCGTCGATGATCTGTTCGCGGATACCCTTGGCATCGATAAACTCGCGGATTTCGGCTCTCACGGTGTCATAGGGGAAGAAATCTCCCTTGTCCGCCAGCTTGATGATGTGATAACCGAAAGGCGACTCGAAGGGCTTCGACAGATCGCCTTTATTCATGGCGAAGGCTTGGTCTTCAAACTCTTTCACGGTCAGTCCCTTTTGAATCCATCCCAGCATGCCTCCTTTGGCGGCACTGCCCTTGTCGTCGGACACCTTTTGAGCCAGTGTACCGAAGTCAGCACCTTTCAGAAGAGCCTGATAAACCGAGTCGGCACGTTGTCTGGCAGCCGCCTTTTCACTTTCCGAAACAGTCTTCCGGGCCTCGATGAGGATGTGGGCAGGTTTGACGAGTCCGCCGTTCTTATTGACACGGTCACGGGTCTGGGTATATATCTCGTAGGCTTTTTTCTCCACATCGTCATCGGTGATGAACGAGGGGCGGATCTGTTGGTTGCGATAATGCTTGAATTCATCCCTGAAAGCCTTGGTGGTGTCGATGCCGGCCTCAAGGGCGGCGGCGACTTTCAGTTTGTAATTGATGAACAGGTCGGCATATTCTTGCACATTCTTCTTGTCGATGACACCCTCCGAGTTGTTCTTATTGTAAGAGTATTCGAATTCGGACAGGGTAACAGGTCTTCCGTTGATGGTCATGACAACGGCATCGTTCTGAGCCTGCGCCACACCCATTGAGAACATGACGGCGACTGCCAATGCTTTTAATTTTGCTTTCATGATGATAGAATATTTCTTGATTATTCGGGTCTTGAGTAGTTGGGAGCTTCGCTGGTGATGGCAATGTCGTGCGGATGGCTTTCCATGACACCGGCATTGGTGATGCGGGTGAATTTCGCTTCGTGCAGGCGGTCGATGTTGGCAGCTCCGCAATAGCCCATACCCGAGCGCAATCCGCCTACCAACTGGTAAATGACTTCCTGCACGGTTCCTTTGTAAGGCACACGTCCTGCAATACCCTCAGGCACCAGTTTCTTCACATCTTTCGTTCCGGCCTGGAAGTAACGGTCTTTCGAACCGTTCTCCATGGCTTCGAGCGAGCCCATTCCACGGTAACTCTTGAACTTGCGTCCGTTGAAGATGATGGTCTCTCCGGGGCTTTCCTCGGTACCGGCCACGAGCGAACCTATCATGACACAGGAACCGCCGGCGGCGATAGCCTTCACGATGTCGCCCGAGTAACGGAGTCCGCCATCGGCGATGAGGGGCACGCCGGTACCCTTCAGCGCGTGATACACATCATAGACCGCGCTCAGCTGTGGAACGCCCACGCCGGCTACGATACGCGTCGTACAGATACTGCCCGGCCCGATACCCACTTTCACGGCATCGGCACCATGAGCAGCGAGCATTTTGGCAGCTTCGCCTGTGGCCACATTACCTACCACGATATCAACATGTGGGAACGATTTCTTGGCCTCGGACAGTTTTTCGATGACGGCTTTGGAATGTCCGTGCGCCGTGTCGATGACGATGGCATCGGCACCGGCGTTCACCAGAGCCTCGATGCGCAGCAACGTATCATCGGTGACGCCTACGCCGGCAGCCACTCTCAGCCTGCCCTTCTCGTCCTTGCATGCCATCGGCTTGTCCTTTGCCTTGGTGATGTCCTTGTAGGTGATCAGTCCCACCAGCCGGTTGTCCTTGTCGACAACGGGCAGTTTCTCGATCTTGTTTTCCTGAAGGATGTGGGCGGCAGCCGCCAAATCGGTCTGCTGGTGAGTGGTAACGAGATTGTCGCGTGTCATCACCTCGTCGATTTGTTTGTCAAGACGTTGCTCGAAGCGCAGGTCCCTGTTGGTCACGATACCCACAAGGCGATTGTCATCATCGACAACGGGGATGCCGCCGATGTGGTAATCGGCCATCATGGCAAGCGCATCACGCACCGTACAGCCTTTGCGGATGGTCACGGGGTCGTAGATCATACCGTTTTCGGCACGCTTCACGATGGCGACATGGCGGGCTTGTTCTTCGATAGTCATGTTCTTGTGAATCACGCCGATGCCTCCCTCACGGGCAATGGCAATCGCCATCGACGACTCGGTCACGGTGTCCATCGCTGCCGTAACGAACGGGACATTGAGCTCGATGTTACGCGAAAAGCGGGTTTTCAACTCTACCGACTTGGGTAATACTTCTGAATAGGCGGGAATCAGCAGGACGTCGTCAAAGGTTAAGCCGTCCATCACAATCTTGTCTGTAACAAATGATGACATATATCGTGTATTATTAGATAATTAATGCCTGCAAAGATAATAATAAAAATCGGTGCATTTCTTACACGGACGTGGTTTTATATGGTTATTAATACGTTTTAACCCAAACCGTTCACGGGATTGCAGGCCGGTATCTCATGGACGGCTCGGGGCTGTCATGCCACCTTTCGGGACGGCCGCCAAAGGGCCATACCGCCTGAACAGCCGTCATTCATCACCGGATCAACCTTTCAATATAAACAGTGACCTTTTAATGAACAGTACCCATGAACATCCGTCCGCCATGAACCGCCCGTGGGCACGGAACGGCAGGAAAGGGGCAAAACCGCTCCTCCGCCCCACCGTGGCGGGAGAGAAACGGCAAGCCAGCAGCATGTGCCGGACCCCACCCGTGGAGTGCGACGATACCCCACGGGTGATTCCCTTAAATATCCCACGAGTGACCCCTTGAGACACCCCACGAGTAGGGTACGGAAGGCACCATTCAACCCAAATCGGTCATTAGATTCCGAGCCGTTTTTGCCTGCCGTCCGGCATCTTGCCTGTCATTTTGTCTTGCCGTAGTCCGCTACCCTGCTATAAACCGACAAACCATTTGCCGGCCGGCAGACGAAAACGGACGGAAAGTGATATGAATGACAGGAAATGTATAAACACGCGGCGACAGGCGCGCTGTTCATCGCAATGTTCGCACTGCCGCAGCAGAACACCGTCGACGGCGTCGGGGAGGCCATCCTCTCCACCGAGTTTCCGGGAGGCGAAGGTGACGACTGCAGATGCTCCCAAGAGGAATGGTCACCGGGTGAGCGACAACTTGAGCGACAGCCCGAAATCGCGCGTGGTAATGGGATAGCTGTTGGACGACAGCAACGGCGTGTTGGACTGCCGGTTGTAATAGAAGCTCATGGTGAGCAGGCGCGACACGGCATAATCGGCGGCCAGGGAGAACTTGAAGGCAGTGTTGCCGCTGCTTGCCATGCTGGTCATCGAAGCGATGTCGCGACTGATGGATGCCTGCTTGGCATAAGAGATGTCGCAGCGCATGTTGAGCGTCTGGTTGAAACCGGTTGATGAGGCGGTAGGTGTCGTCTGGCCGGCATTGTTATTATCGGCATTGCGGTTTCGCTTGCCTTTGGCTTTCTTCTTGCCACCACCGCCGAAGAGTTTGAAATCGTTGATTTTATAACCCATACCCACAACCCAGTCTTTCGATGTTCCTTCGTTGATCTGCACGCTGGTCATGCTCAGGTTGAGGGCGCGTGTGGTGCGATACTCGAGCTTGCAGGTGAGGTTGTTGTGCAGGGTGACATCGACTCCGAGGAGCGGTGCGAACGATTCGTTGATGCTCACGGTGCTGACGTTATACATCGAACTGGGAACGGGGTTGCCGGTGGTGGTTTCGCTGATGAAGCCCAGACTGCCGTTCATCTCCATCCACGTGCTGAAGCTGGCGTATGAGCCTACGGCAAAGATGCTCCGGTAGGCGTGATTGATGTTCACGCTCTTGAACAGATCTGCCAGGAAAGGTATTTTCGAGAGTCCGCTGTAGCGCACCGACCAGTTGGGCAGCATGCGCTTCAGGGCAGGGAAGATGTCGAGCGAGCTGCCCCCCATCGACGTGTAGGTCGAGAGAAATGCCGGTATCATCACGTCGGCACTGTACTTGCTGACCGTACCGTTGGCAGGGTCGAACATCTCGCCGCCATGCACCATCCCCACGGGGTAGGCATGTCCGCGATAAAGTGCCTCGACACGTTCGCGGAAACCGTCGAGCGAGCGGCAGAAGCGTTCGAACGACGCCGAGCGGTAACCTTTGTTGGCATCGCCGATGGACTCGAAAGCCGAACCGAGCGAGATGGTGGTCATCGTGAGCGAGCCGGTGCGATTTGTGGGATTGCCGAGATACATATACTGCACGCTCTTTGCCTTGGTTTCCATGCGGTTGGCATTGAGGTCGATCTTCAAATCGCGGATGGGTTCGACGGTCATGCGGATCTGCAGGTCTTCGGTCGCATTGGTCGATGCGGGTGTTGCCACGGCATCATTGTTGAGCAACCATCCGTGTTCCTTCGCCTTGTCGATATAGCCGTCATCGACCATACCAAAGGCAAATCCCAGTCCGGGAGCCATCACGCTGCCGCGGTGCTGGCCGAAGAAGTCGCCCACGGTGGGCATGAATCCGGGCAGCGACAGGCTGTATTGGTTGCGGTAAGACAGGCTCACGGTACGCACCATCATGAGTCCGCGGGCAACGGTCTGTGCGGTTTTGTACCACAGCTTGTCGTCGAGCGGTTCCCTGGCAGTGACGGTGACTTTGATCTTGGTGGCGGAGTCGACCTTGTTGGTTACCTTGATGCGGTTCTCGTCGAGCTTCTTGAAACGGATGTCGAACGATTTTCCTTCGGCGGTCTTGGCTGCAACGATGATGCGCCTGCTCTTCTTGCCGTGAGCAACGATGACGGTCGTGTCGGGCAGGAGGGTGATTTCTTTCTCGTAACTCATCTTGTTCTTGGGCAGCTGCGTAGCCTTGGGATCATCGGCAGCCCCGCTTTTGCCATCGCTCTTCTTGTCCTTGTCGGCAGCCCCGACGGTTCCGGCCCGCATGTTGCGCTGATTCTGCGCAAGGTTGGAACTCTTGTTGAACCGTTCGTTGGCTTTCTTCAGGAACGGTATCTGGTCGTAGAGCCTTTGCAGGTTCAGCGTACTGTTGATGTTGACGGTCCGGCTGGTCGAAACGGTGTTGCCGAGCGACGTTCCGTCTTCAAGGTCGGAACCTTTCACCCAATTGTAGGTGGCTGAGTAGTTGGCGTCGGCATTGATCCAGTTGAAAATGGGGATGAGATTGAGAGGCAGCTGATAGGATGCACTCACCTGCTGGTTGTAGTCGAGTGGCGAACCCCAGTTGCGGATGGACGTGCGAACGGAATCTTTCCATGCCTCATAACTGTCGGGATAGAGCGATTTGTTGACGGGAGTGTAAGGCTCTTCTATCTCGGCGCGGGTGGCAGAACGGAAGCTGAAGCGGAGGTTCTTGGTAAGATCCCAGCGGATGGAGAAATCCCTGTTCCACAAGAATTGCTCGTTGAAGGTGAGAGGCAGCCCCGAACCGCCCAGATTCTCCATGTCGCGCTCCTGCAACTCGTAGTAGTTGCGGGTCATCTCGGTATTGAACGACACATTCTGCGGCAGCCAGTTCAGGCCGAAACGTTTGGCAATCTCAAACCATTTGGACTTGCTCTTGATGATTTTCCTGAAGGGTTCCCATGGTTTATACACAGGTGTCCAGCTGTAACTGAGCGAACCGCGCCAGTTGTCCTCGTTCTCGTAGACGGTCGTTTCGCCGCTGGTGTGGCGGTGGGAATGGCTGTAGGAGAAAGAGAAGTTGGCCGGGTCGTAGGGCATAGGGTGTCCCTTGGTCTGTATGCCCACCCTGACATTCGACAAGGAGAAGTTGGTGTTGACGGTCTTGGTGACGGCTATCGACTCGATGGAGTCGCGTTCCTGCTTGTTGGCGGCGGCATCGAGGGCATCGTCCAGACGCATATCGGTATCGAGGGGATTGTATTTGGGACTGATCTGTTCTTTTGTGACACTGTAGTACAAAGGTGCGGTCACCTTGGCTTTGTCGGGAAAGAACTTGCCAAGTTCCAGACTCGCCGTGACACTATAGGACTTGAAGTTGTCCTTGGAACGTTCATTGACACCTTCTTCCAAGCCTCCGAAGCCTTCGGTCATGTACTTGCCGGCCACATTGACGGAACCGAAGTCGGACAACTGCATGTTCATGTTTGCCTGCGCAGCCCATCCTCCTTCATTATTATATTCCTTCAGGCGCAGTTCGTTGACCCACACTTCACCCGACTTGGGCTCGCCGGAGAGATTCCGCACACCGACGATGATTGTCTTGACCTCGCCCAAGGTGGGGTTACCCATGATGCTGACCTTGTTGGAAGGCCGGTTCCGGTCGTAAACGGAGAAAAGTGTGTTGTAGGACGACTGGCCTTGGGCCTTGGCAACGTTGCGTGCCTTTTTGAGTCCCGTGAAAATGTCGAGCGGAATGTCGAGCATGTTCTCCTCGGGCCAGACGATGCGTCGTTCTGTAGTCGAATATTTGTCGTAGATACCTTCAGGTGTCAAGACCAAAGGTATCTCATATTCATAGTAATTGTTCTTATAATCGCTGCCCATACGGACAAAGACTGCCAGCTGACGGTCTTGGAGCGAGGTGGTGTTCTCGGGCATGGAGTTGGCATGCACAAACATCTGCAGGCGTTTGTACTGGCGCAGGTCGATGGTAGTGTTCTTGTAAACGGCCTTCGACTCGCCGGTACTCAGGTTGGTAACCACGAGGCTGAGAGCCTGCTCGTTGGTCTCCACAAGCTGGGGTTGTGTGGGGTCGGGATTGCGGGTGATGCCCGGAGGCAACACATAATTGACGGGACGCTTGTCGCTGTTTTCCTCGATATTGACGGCACTCACCGACAAATGACCGGTTTGGGCTGCCGTGTTGGAGAGGTTCTGTTCGTAGATACGCCAGTCGCCCCGCACGAGGTCGAGATTGGCAAAGCGAAGTACGACCGACTGTTCGAAGCCTGTCATGAACATACGCATGAAACGGATGCTCGAAAAGTCGCTGATGGCTCCCACCCGCTGCTCGTACCGGTCGACAGGGATGCGGAATTGATACCAGGTGACACTGTATGGTTCGCCATTACGGAGCTTGCCGACTTCCTCCCGGCTGTCGACGATGAAGTTTTCACCCACCTTCAGATCTTCGGGACGGATGGAAACATGGTATTGGTAGTACTTCTCATATTCGTTGAGAGTGTAGTCCTGGTTGATGTCCTCCACATCCGGCGTTGTTTTGTAGGACGTATCGTAAGGTTCGGTGCGCGAATCGGAGTCGGGCGAGTTCCCTTGCGGGTTGTTGATGCGCTTGTAGCGTTGCAGGATGGGAGCCTGGATCTGATCGAAGTCGGAACCGCGGAAGTAATGATAGTTGTCGTTGGCGGGGTCGGCCTGGATGGAATCGAGTACCTGAGGCGACACGACACCCCTGATGCGATTCAGGAAGTCCTGATAGGGTGTGAACGACTGTTCTTCATCATCAGTGAGTCCGTTGAAGCCCACATCTTGTTTGGCACGCGCACCGGATGATGTGGCAAAGGCATACGTCACCGATGGCTGCGTGGGAACTTTACCCCACTGTGTGAAAATGAAACTTTGGGAATCGTCTACGGGCATGCCGCTCTCATAGAACTTCTTTCCGTCGCGAAGAATGTCCTCGCTTACCTCACCCAGGTTAATATAAAAGTCGCCTCCGTGAGCCGAGGCCGTTCCTTGTTCACGGGTATAGATGAAAGGGTCGAGCATCCAAAACTCGATGTATTCGATGTTGGCACTCTCAAAGTCATTGGTGTCGAGTTTGCGCATCATGCCTCCCCATGTCTTGGAAGGCTGCAGCAGTCTGCCGTTGGCATCCAACTCGGGATTGAAATTGTACGGACCGCGCTCGTCGGGATAGAAAGCGAGGTTCAGAACCGGAATGGTGGGTGACTCGCCGCTATAGTTTCCTCGGTCACGATTGGGATAAAGGTCTCGTGTATATACCTCTCTCACATAATGGTTGGAGAGCTGTTGCAGGTCACTCTTGATGTGCCCGGGAGTCAGTGACGACGACCGGCGGGTGAAAAGGGGGTCGATGGTGTACCATGCCAGCAGCGAACGATTGTAACCGCTTGTAAGTCCGCTCTTGTCCTTGTACTCCGGGAACATGGTAGGTACACTGGAGATAATCCATGAGGTAGGTGCTCCCACGTCAATGGAGCTTTTCGTGTTCTCGAAATCATCGAGATAGGAGGCATTGTCCTGCGTGCCACGACTCTGTCCGGCTATCAGCTGGGCAAATTCGGCATTGAGTGAGATGTTGGAAGGCTGTGTGAGATGCAGGAACGGTATCTTGTCGAGCATGTTGGTGAGCCACTGGCTCTCTTTCTTCCAGTTGAGGTTGATGCCCCACAGGGTGTTGTTGAGCGGCTCGGCGCCCATCGACACTTTCGTTGTCAGCGACTGCTCGGACAGATGTTGGAACGTACCGCTGAGCTGGAAGTTTTTGGAAAACTCGTATTCCCAGTTCAAGCCGAACATCGTTTTGCGTTCCTGTGCAAAGTCGGTGTTGCTTTCGAGCGACACATTGACCGATGTTCCGGCATCGAGAATACTTTGGTTGAGGATGGTTACTTCACCGGCAGAATAGTCTACGCTGTAGTCCGAACCTTCCGTGAGGGTCATGCCGCCGGCTGTAACAACCACAGAGCCTTGCGGAACATTGTAGGCTCCGAGAGAAATCACGTTGGCAGAGGTTCCCCTGAACTGACCCGTAAGGATATATTTGTTCTTCTCCGCAATTTGTCTTGCCACGGTTTTGGTCGAGTCGTACAGCTGATAGAAGCAGTATTTGTCGGCAATGTCGGCTGAGAGTCCGCGTTCCTGCAATACTTTCTTCATGTAACGTCCGAAAGGCTCGGCCTGCGGAAAGAACACACGTCCGTTACTGACGGTGTAGCCGTCCACATAGTCAAAGTAACCGTTGGGATGCGGCTTCATGTTATTGTCGAGGCGGTCGGCGCCGAGGATGCGTATGATGGGCTGGTCCTTGACCTGCGTTTCGGGTATATAGGTGAGATAAACGCCCGTTGTGTCACTCTGATATTTCACGTCGAGACGGAATTTGTCCTTTTCCACCGATGAAGCGAGGTAGTACACGTTCTTCATCATGAGGTTCCAGTTGCCTTGCTGCGGATTGTTGCCGGTGTTCTTGAGCGACTTCACGAACAGACATTGCGACACGTCATTGATGTCTGTGGCAAATTCTCCGACCTTGTAGGTCACGCCGCCGTAGGTGTATTCATAGGCTACCGCCAGCACCTGATCGGTTTGCAGGGGAGTTTTGAGCGAGACATAGCCCAGGGCTCTGTTTACATCATACTCCGAGGGAGTCAGCAGGCGGGCACTTTCGAGTTTTTCGTAGTCATTGCCGCCGACGAAGTTGCCGATGCCGTCGAGGGTCGTCGATGCCTGATCGATGTTGCGGGCAGCCGGGTATATGTTCACCAAGGAAGAGTACAGACTGTTTGCCGAGTTTGAAGGAACAGGCATACCGGTGACGGTCCATTGCGGATTGGACACCTGACGGTTTTCGCCAAGGTCGGTGAGTGCAATGATGTTGCGGGTTTCACGGGTCGTTCCGGTCTTGTTGGTCACCCATATTTCCACGTTTCCGATGCTGATGCCGGTGGTGAGGTTGGGCAGAGTCTTCATGGCCTCGTCGTAGGTATCGCGGAAATACTGCGAGAGGAAGAAGTGACGGTTGTCCTCATAGTTGGCAACGTCGATTTCGAATGGCGTGAGCTGCACGCCGCCTCGTGACGAGACGCTCTTCGACGATGATTTCTTCTGCGAGAAGATGGTTTGGAGCTTGAGCCTGCCGAACTGCAGGTCGGTACGCAAGCCGAAAAGCGAACTGGCACCTCTGATGAGCGAAGAATTGCTCGGGAAGGATGTGTTGCCGGCTTCGACGAGCTTGATGATTTCGTCTTCCTTGCCCTCGTATTTGAGCTTGAGGTTCTGTGCATCGAAATCGAAGGTGGCATCGGTGTTGTAGTTCAGGTTCATGTTCACCTTGTCGCCCACCTTGCCGTTAACGTTGAGGTTGATTTTCTCGTCGAAGACCATCGTCGTTGTCTTGCGGTTGCGGATGGGCAGCGACGGGTTGTCGATGTTTTTGAGGGTTGCGCCGAAACGAAGTTCTGCCGTTCCCTGCGTCTTGATGCGCACGCCGCCCGGCCCGAATATCTTTTCTGCGGGTCCGAGGTCGAAGTGCATATCCGTAAAATCGAACTTGTCCTTGCCCTTGTTCTTGGTCACCTCTTCGTTTTTGGATTTGAAGAAGGCGTTGAAGGCTTGCTTTTCGCTCCACTTCCGATACTCTTCGGGGGTCATCATGATGGGCGCATTGATATAGGTATCGCCTATCTTCGAACCGATGACATAGCGGTTGATGGTGTCGTTGTAGATCACTTCCTGCTTGAGGTTGTCGGGCTGCTGCAGGTCGAGAACCCCTCTGCCGAGGTCTTCCTGCGTGACGGGAGTGGTGCGCTGCACCTTCCAGCGCGGGTTGAGCAGCGAGTCGGGAATATCCTCGTCTTCAGTGAGAATGGGTTGCGCCTTGACGACGGTCGAGTCGGGGGGCGTGGAGGGCAGATGCAGGGGAGGCAATACGGCAAAAGTTCCTGCCAACACACTGAGTATGCTTGGCAGGAGTATGGTCAGGATGGTCAGTTGCCTCTTGCTTCTCATCATTCTTTTGGGTAATTACTTTCAGCTTCTTATCTGATGCTTTCCGGGAAAAAAGGTTATTTGATCTGTTTCAATGCCAGTTTCACCACTTGTTCTACATGGAGGTCGGGCTGTTCTTTGAGAATCTCGGCCACAACCTTTGATGAAGGAGCCGGTGCAAAGCCCAACATCGTGAGGGCACCCACGGCTTCGGCTTTCACTGACGGACTGATGGCGGCGGCGGCCGTCGCTCTTTCTCCCGTTTCACCCTGTGTCATGGCATTGGCGGCCATCTTGTCGCGCAGGTCGACAATGATGCGTTGGGCTGTCTTGAGTCCGATGCCTTTTACGCCTTTGAGCAGTTTTTCGTCACCGTTTGAGATGCACTCCACCAGTTCGGCAGGCGACATCGACGACAGAATCATGCGTGCCGTGTTCGAACCCACACCGCTCACGGAGATGAGTTGCCGGTACAAGTCGCGTTCACGGTGCGTGGCGAAACCGAAGAGCGTGAACGAATCGTCGCGTCCTCCGCATACAAGCACCTCGTGGATGAGCAGCCTCACCTCTTTTTTTCCTTGGATGGCGGTAAACGTGTTGAGCGATATGTTGATGGCATAGCCCACCCCGCTTGCCTCAACGACAGCCAAGGCAGGGGTCAGTTCTGCCAGTTCTCCTCTGATGTACTCGAACATGCTTCTATATATATTATATGGTATAACTTCTGTACTACATGGCTTTCCGATGGTCTGCTGCTGTCTCTGCCCTTATTTGGCAACTTGCGTGAAAGCGGACGGCATCGCCCTCGACGGCATCACTCGTGCCGAGACGGTTTTCTGTTCGCCATCGGTGCAGGCACACGACCTGCCGAACCTATTGTTTATTAACGCGCCATTCATCGGGTTATTGCTTACAAAGCGTTTTTTTATCGTTCATTCTTCAACAGCGTCCTGAATCATTTTCAGAGTGGTGAAAGAATTTGTTCTTATGAAGGCAGGAAAAATGACCTTGATGTTCTCTCAAGACCCAACCTTCCTTCATGCACTGATGACATTTTTCACCCAAGTCCGTTCGGCAAGACAGCCCCAACGCGAACGCGACGAAACCGGCATTCGTCTCCACCCGTCACCCCTCTCCATGCCACACAAAGCACACCGCCCTCGCACAAAAGCCCTTCGCAAACCGTCGCCACGCCTTTGCATGATGCTTTCCACGGTAGCTGTCCGGGGCTCGTTTGTTCATGTCCTGCGAATTCCCAACGTGTTGAGAAATATTTTTCAACCCGTTGGGAAATATTTCTCAACCTGTTGGGAAATAATTCTCAACACGTTGGGAATTCCGAAGAGGTATCATTCCGCCGGTTGGACGGACAGGGTAATGAAGATTGAACCCCAATCGTCCATGAGAGAATCTGAGAACAGAATGCCCGAAAGCACGTCAGATGGCGGGACAGATACGCGGGCAACGTGCCGGCCGTTATCTGACGTGATTTCGGGCATTCCCATGACTTTATTGGGTTAATAATCACTATCACGGGCCTTCTACGGAATAAATTATGTATATTTGCAAAGAAAAAGATAAAGGCAGGCAGCAGGTATCGAACGGCAAAGCCCGGACGAAACCAACCTTTCCGATGAAAGAGGGACACATAAGCCGGCCACAAGGACAAATACACCAACCGAAAAATACATCATCTATCATCCTATCATGAACAAGAAAATCATAGCTTTATGCCTCCTGACCGCGATGGGCGGAATCGCGACGGCACAGAAAAAGGCGGGAGGCATTTCATCCGAAATGCTCCGGAAGATTCAACAGACACAGGTAAAGAACACGCAAGGCAAGGCCATTGCCAACGCACTCGCTGCCAACAACATCGACGACTTGGCGAAAAACAGGGACAATGCCGGTGCCATCGACACCTACTTCTCCGTAGAGACACCCAAGCAGAGCATCCATGACCAGAAGAGTTCGGGCCGCTGCTGGATGTTCACCGGCTTCAACGTACTTCGCTCCAATTTTGCACAGCGTAGTGATTCGCTCAACGTCGAATACTCGCATGCCTATCTCTTCTTCTGGGACCAGTTCGAAAAGGCCAATCTCATGTTGCAAGGCGTCATCGACAATGCCAACAAACCCTTCGAAGACAAGATCGTTCAGTTCTTTTTCAAAAACCCCATCAACGACGGAGGTACCTTCTGCGGAGTTTCCGACCTTGCAGACAAATACGGATTGGTTCCCATGAGCGTACAGCCCGAAACCTATTCGTCAGACAACACACGCATCATGGCACGCCTCATGTCGTCGAAGCTCAGAGAATTCGGACTCGAACTGCGCAACAGGGCCAACAGCAAGACCAAACCCGCCGCCGTTCAGGCGCGGAAAGAAGAAATGCTTGCCACCATCTACAACATCCTGTGTCTCACCTTGGGCGAACCGGTCAGGGAATTCACCTACGCTTTCAAGGACAAGGACGGCAAAGCCATCACCCCTGCCAAGCGTTACACTCCCCAATCGTTCTTCAAGGAAACCGTCGGCGGTCCCATCAGCGGCACCTTCATCATGGTCATGAACGACCCGCGCCGTCCTTACTACAAAACCTATGAGGTGGAATACAACCGGCACACCTACGACGGCCAGAACTGGAAATACCTCAACCTGCCGATGGAAGAAATAGCCAAACTCGCCATCACTTCACTCAAAGCAGGTCATAAGCTCTACTCCTCTTACGATGTGGGTGTGCAACTTGACCGCAAACGAGGCTACAACGACCTCAACAACTTCGACTACGGTTCGATTTTCAACACCACGTTCCCCATGAACAAGGCACAACGCATCATGACTTTCGACAGCGGCTCGACCCACGCCATGACCCTCACTGCCGTCGACCTCGACGAGAACGGCAACCCCAGGAAATGGAAGGTTGAAAACTCATGGGGCGGAAGCTGGGGACAAAACGGCTGCCTCATCATGACCAACGAATGGTTCAACGAATATATGTTCCGCCTTGTGGTCGACAAGCAGTTCGTCCCTGCCAACATCTTGGAGATGGCCAAGCAGAAACCCACCATGGTGATGCCCGACGATCCCTTGTTCTCCGACGACATGTAATCAAATCGCGTTCGCATACACAACGCATATCTACGGGTTTGCTTCCGATGCCAATGGATGCAAACCCGTTTTTCTTTCTTCTTCTGCATGCTCTCCTCATGCCTTCCCGCCAATCCCCTATCAAATCCGAATCGGTCATGATGACGTCTTGTCCCACATTTTAACCCAGATCGGTCATGAGGACGCAGTCATGGCAAGAAAAAAGGGCGGATGCCGTTCACAGACATCCGCCCCACGCACTATGGCATCTTCCTAAGAAAATGGTATTTTTTTCATTCGCCATGAGAAAAACATGAAAAAATTCATGGCTCTCATGGGTTCTGCCGGTGTCCGGTGTCCGAACACATCAGATCTGTTCTTCCTTGAGGAACTTCACCGCTTCCGCGATATGGGGATACATCACCACATCATCCTCGATGAAAGGCACCACCTTGCGGAAGTCGGCATGGATGCGTTCGATGACGGGTGATGACTTCAGCGGGCGACGGAACTCGAGGGCCTGAGCCGCGTTAAACAACTCGATGGCGAGGATGCGTTCGGTGTTTTCTACCACGTTGACCAGCTTGGTACCGGCGTTGGCACCCATCGACACATGGTCTTCCTGACCTTGCGAAGTGGGGATGGTGTCGGCCGACGAAGGCATACAGAGTGTCTTGTTTTGGTTGGCAATGGCAGCTGCGGTATATTGCGGTATCATGAAACCGCTGTTCACACCCGGTTTGGCAACCAGGAAGTTCGGCAGATCGCGCGTTCCCGACACGAGTTTGTAAGTGCGTCGTTCGGAGATGCTTCCCAGTTCGTTCATGGCAATCGCAAGGAAGTCGATGGGCAGCGCGATGGGTTCGCCGTGGAAGTTGCCGGCAGAGATAATCAGATCCTCGTCGGGGCATACGGTCGGGTTGTCGGTTGCCGAGTTGATCTCGGTGTCAATGACCGATTCGACATACGCTGTCGAGTCTTTCACGGTGCCATGCACCTGCGGCATACAACGGAACGAGTACGGGTCTTGCACGTTGACCTTGGGCTGCTTGATGAGTTCACTGCCCTCGAGCAGTTCGTTGATGCGGTTGGCTGTGGCCAACTGTCCTTTGTGGGGACGCACGATGTGAACGGCAGGCGTGAAGGGGTCTTTCCTTCCGTCGTAGGCCTCGAGCGACATGGCACCTATGACATCCGCCCACTCGATGAGCCGCTTGGCGTTGATGAGCGACCACACGGCATGGGCACTCATATTCTGCGTACCGTTGAGCAATGCCAGTCCCTCTTTCGAACCCAGACGGATGGGCTCCCAGCCCATTCTCTTGTTGAGTTCTTCGCCCGTCATCACCTCGCCTTGGTATTCCACATGCCCCATTCCCACCAGCGGTAGGCAGAGATGTGCCAGCGGCACGAGATCACCCGAAGCACCTACCGAACCTTGCTGGTACACGACGGGGTAGACATCATTGTTGAAGAAGTCGACGAGCCGTTCGACGGTATCGAGCTTGATGCCCGAGAAACCGTAGCTGAGCGACTGTATCTTGAGCAACACCATCATCTTGACGATGTCATTTCTCACCCTGTTGCCCACACCGCAGGCATGCGACATCATGAGGTTGATTTGCAGCTGGGCCAACTGATCTTCGTCGATGGAAATCTTGCAGAGCGACCCGAAACCCGTTGTGACACCATAGATAGGTACGTCGGATTCCTTGATTTTGCGGTCGAGATACTCGCGACAGCACACGATGCGTTGGCGGGCATCATCGCTCAATTCTATTTTGTAACCGTTGTAGACAATTTCTTTTACGCGGTCTATGCTGAGATGTTCGGCACTTATTTGATGATTCATGTTGTTATCGGAATTTGAAAGGAGCCCGGAGGCTCCGAGATTAGCAATCAGATGATGTTGAGGATGTCGTCGTCGACGAAGTTGGGCAGGGTGACTTGGAAGTCGGGGGTACGTTCCATTTCGCGCTTGATGGCTTCGATGGAGCCTTCGTTGCGTGCCCATGCACGGCGGGTGATACCGTTGTTGACATCCCAGAACAGCATTTCACGAATATGGCGGGCACTGTCTTCGCTGCCGTCGATGACCATACCGAAGCCACCGTTCATCACTTCGCCCCAGCCTACGCCGCCACCGTTGTGGATACTTACCCATGTGGCGCCACGGAAGGAGTCGCCGATGACGTTTTGAACCGCCATGTCGGCACAGAATTGCGAGCCGTCATAGATGTTGGAGGTTTCCCTGAAGGGCGAGTCGGTGCCCGATACGTCATGATGGTCGCGACCCAGCACCACGGGAGCCGACAATTCGCCGCTCTTGATGGCATCGTTGAATGCCAAGGCAATCTTCGAACGTCCCTCGGCATCGGCATAAAGGATGCGGGCCTGCGAGCCTACGACGAGCTTGTTCTTGCCGGCTTCCTTGATCCAGTGGATGTTGTCGTCCATCTGTCCCACGATGGAAGCGGGTGCGGTATTGCGGATCTCTTCGAGAACCTGTGCGGCAAGGCGGTCGGTCGTTTCCAAATCCTTGGGGTCGCCCGACGTACATACCCAGCGGAAAGGTCCGAAACCGTAGTCGAAGAACATGGGACCCATGATGTCTTGCACATAAGACGGATAGCGGAACTTGCCATCTTCACCCATGATGTCGGCACCGGCACGGCTCGATTCGAGCAGGAAGGCGTTGCCATAGTCGAAGAAGTACATGCCGTTGGCAGTAAGTCGGTTGATGGCGGTCACCTGACGGCGGAGCGATTCCTGCACCTTCTCCTTGAACAGTTCGGGTTCTTCGGCCATCATGCGCTGCGATTCTTCGAGCGAAAGTCCCACGGGATAATAGCCACCTGCCCACGGATTGTGCAGAGAAGTCTGATCGCTGCCGAGGTCCACGCGAATCTGCTCGTCGGCAAGACGTTCCCAAAGGTCCACGACGTTGCCCACATAAGCCATGGAAACGACCTTGCGGTCGGCAACGGCTTTGCGGATGGCGGGTATGAGTTCGTTCAGGTCTTCGTGCAGTTCGTCGACCCATCCCTGTTCGTAACGCTTCCGGGCAGCCTGCGGGTTGATTTCAGCTGTCACGCTCACCACGCCGGCAATGTTGCCTGCCTTGGGCTGGGCACCGCTCATGCCGCCAAGACCTGCCGTCACAAAGAGTTTCATGTTATCGCCACCCACCTTGCGGGCTGCATTGAGTACGGTGATGGTGGTGCCGTGTACGATGCCTTGCGGACCGATATACATATATGAGCCGGCAGTCATCTGTCCGTACTGGCTTACGCCGAGCGCGTTCATGCGTTCCCAATCGTCGGGTTTGGAGTAATTGGGTATCACCATGCCATTGGTTACCACCACGCGCGGTGCATTTTTATGGGAAGGGAACAGTCCGAGCGGATGTCCGGAGTACATCACGAGAGTCTGTTCGTCGGTCATTTCGCTGAGGTATTTCATCACCAGACGGTATTGCGCCCAGTTTTGGAACACGGCACCGTTGCCGCCATAGGTAATCAGTTCGTGAGGATGTTGTGCCACCTGCGGATCCAAGTTGTTTTGAATCATGAGCATGATGGCGGCAGCCTGACGCGAGCGGTGGGGATATTCGTTGACCGGACGGGCATACATGTCGTAGAGCGGACGGTAACGGTACATATAGATACGTCCGTATTCGTGCAGCTCTTGGGCAAACTCGGGAGCCAATTCGGCATGAAGATGTTTGGGGAAATAGCGCAAGGCGTTACGAAGCGCGAGCTTTTTCTCCTCTTCCGTGAGGATATCCTTGCGTTTGGGTGCATGGTTCACACCGGGATCGTAGGGTCTCGGTGCGGGCAACGTGTCGGGAATACCGGCACGGATATCGGCAATAAATTCTTCTTTGGTCATGGTTGTGATAATATATTAAGGTGTAAAGAGGCCCGAAAGTACCCAGACCTGTCGGCAATAACGTCGTCATCTACCCGAAACGGTACGATGACGCGATACCTTCAGTCCTCCTTTCGTCATATCGACGGTTCATTAAAGTTTGGCTTCCACGATGGCAACGATTTCTTTTTCTTCGTTGTTGGCGCGTGCGATGAGGTCGTTGGCTTCACCGATAAGGCGTTCGGCAACTTCCCTATCAGCGAGGCTCGACGCATTGATCTTCACGTTCATGCCGGCTCCGAGCACGGCGGCACGCACTGCCAGCGCGCCGACACCTGCGTCGCTCACACTGTTGGGGTTGCCTATTTCGGCCATGGCACGACAAATCCCGAAGGCTTCAAACGAGGCTTTCATGGTGTGCAGAGGCACTTCGGTGGCATAAAGCGTGGCAGCCTGAATGGCTTTGGTACGCTCAGCCTTCTCCTCTTCGGTCTTCTTGGGCATTCCGAAAGCTTCCATGATGCGGTTGAAAGCCTGTGTGTCTTCATCGACGAGGTGCAGCAGTTCGGTCATCAGCGACTGTCCTTTCTCTGCCCACTTGCCAAACTCGTCCCAACGTTCGTCCCATCCGGGCTTGTGGCTCGAAAGGTTGGCCACCATCGTACCCAGTGCGGCACCCAAAGCACCCATGTAAGCGGCGATGGTACCGCCACCGGGAGCGGGAGATTCGCGCGATGTTTCTTCGGCAAATCCTTTCACGGTGAGGTCAACGAGTTGTTTGTCGTTCTTGGTTTGGGCTTCGAGGAGATACTCGATGACCTTCTCTTGCGGGTCAAAGGGTTTCAGGTCGTCGAGTCCCATCGAGTGAATGGCAATGTCAATGATGTCTTTTTCGGGAATACCCACCGACCGGTGTTGCTTTTCGAGGAAGTATTTACCGGCTTCCACGAGGGTACGCTTGGGCACCAGCCCCACAATCTCGGTACCGGTGACCCGGATACCACGGTTTTGTGCGCAGCGGCACACCTCGTCGAAAGCCACATGCAGCGGCGTTACGTTGATGTTGGTGATGTTCATCGACACCTGGGCGATGCCGTATTCGTCGATGAACCAGCCGATGGCTTTGGTCGATTTGAGCGTACCGGGCTGCATGACGTTCTTGCCGTTTTCGTCTTTCCTGATTTTTCCGGTGATGGGGTTGCCCTCTCTGACGGGTCTTCCCTTCTCGCGCACATCGAAGGCGATGGCGTTGGCACGGCGGGTCGAAGTGGTGTTGAGGTTGTAGTTCACGGCAATGAGGAAGTCGCGGGCACCCACGGCAGTACATCCGGTGCGTGCCACACCCTCATCGAAGGCTCTGTAGCCGAAGTCGGGACGCTTTTCGGGATCACCGAACTTCTCGGCCAGTGCCTCATATTCGCCTTCACGACATACGGCAAGGTTCTTCCTTTCGGGTTTCAATGCCGCAGCTTCGTAACAATAACACGGAATGTCGAGTTCGGTGGCAATGCGTTTTGCCAGACGCCGTGCCAGCTCGGCACATTCCTCAAGCGTGATTCCGGCAACAGGAATCAACGGACATACATCGGTAGCACCCATACGGGGATGCGCACCGTGGTGTTGCCGCATGTCAATCAGCTGACCGGCTTTGCGCACGGCGTTGAAAGCTGCCTCCAGAACGCTGTCGGGATCGCCCACGAAAGTAACGACCGTGCGATTGGTTGCCTCACCGGGATCGACGTCAAGCAGCTTCACTCCCTTGCACGTCTCTATTTCCTTGGTTATCTGATTGATTACTTCCATGTTGCGTCCTTCGCTGAAATTAGGAACGCACTCTACTATTTGTTTTTCCTTAGCCATTGTTTAAGTATTTAATGTTGGTTTTTCTAATCTGCAAAGGTAAAGATTTTGAGTACCATAACCAAATATTTAATCAACTATCTTCCTTGCTTCCCGGTTGTGTCCGTCCGATTCGGACATGTCGTTCTGCCGAAACCGCCCTTGCCTGTGCCGTCGGGCGGTTTCGGCAAGCAATTCCACCGGTCCGCGACATCGGCCTCGAGAAAAGAAAAGGGCAGAACACGCCACCGAAGGGTATTGCCCACCCGAAAAAGTCACACTCTCACCGGCAGCCGAAAGGTATGCCATCCGGCTGTAAGCCGCAGCCGTCATTGTTTCAAAAACCGGCAAACGGATTATCCCAAGCAAGCAACAGACAAACGATTGAATTTCAATGGTCTATAAAGACGTTAACCGTCACATCGAAAAACGGCAGGTTTGACCGGCCAAAAGCAGCCCTTCTTAATGACAAAAGGGCAGGTTTTACGAAGCAAAAGGGCAGGTTTTGAAAAGCCGCCGTCCTAACAGTGGCCGAAAAGACCCATGATCCCGGATCGGCCATCACATCGCTTAGCCCTGTATTGCATACCGTTCATATCACTTTCCTTCCGGTTTCGTCCGTTTGCCGGCAGCCTGATTTCCTGTTGGTGCGGCCGTAATTCGTTAAGCATGCAACGGGGCGACACCACGACCGGCCGGAAATCGAACAAACCGACTCGGAATCTCATGATCGATTTTGGACAATCAAGCCCAACATTCCATAAAATTCGACAAATTCAACCCTCCTCATCCGGCCGGTTCACCTTACTCCGTTTTCCGCAAGAAGAACCCGTTTCTGCCCAAACCGGTTTCCCTTTATCCCTTCTTATATATAATAATGGTATATGGGAGAAGTTCCCTCCACGGTTTCGCCATACCGCACCCCACCCTCTTTCTTGCGAAAACAACAACCGTATCTTTCCGAAACACTCCAAAATTACATTTACTTTTAAACATCAAAACATATCGAAACACCATATGTTATCCTATATAAAATACATTTATAAAACCAAATATATTCTTTATTTTCACAAAATCAACGTACATTTGCAGGCACAAAGACAACGAAAGAAGGAAGAAAAGATGAATCGGTTTGACTTTATCGTCGTGGGAGGAGGGCTGGCAGGCCTTTACGCTGCCCACGAGTTATCCAAGAAAGGACGGGTGGCACTCATTGCAGAGATGTCGCTCGAAGACAGTAATTCCTACCACGCACAAGGCGGAATGGCTGCCGTGACCGATCCCGCCGACAGCATCACCGACCATTTTGAGGATACCATGGAAGCCGGCAGGGGACTCTGCGATCCCGAAGCCGTGCGAACACTCACCCGCGAAGCCCCCCGGCGCATCGACAACCTCATCGAAGAGGGCATGATGTTTGATACCGATCCGGGCGGCAAGCCCTCGCTCGGCCTGGAAGGCGGACACCACCACCACCGCATCCTTCACGCCGGCGGCGACGCCACGGGCAGACTCGTGACGACTTTCATGATCGGCCGGGTCAGGAAATCCGAACGCATCACGATTCTTTCCAACCATCATTTGGCATCGATGGTCATCCACGACGGACGCTGTCACGGGGTGTGGTGCTACCACAAAACCACGGGTATGATGGAACTTTTCCTCGCCTCATCAACCATTCTGGCCACCGGAGGAGCCGCCGCGCTCTATTCGCCCACCACCAATCCGCCGACAGCACTCGGTGACGGTATCGCTTTGGCGTTGGAAGCCGGAGCCACGGTGCGCGACATGGAGTTCGTACAGTTTCATCCCACGGCATTATGCCTGCCTTCGCGGCCCGCTTTCCTCATCAGCGAGGCGGTAAGAGGCGAAGGCGCCCACCTGCTCGACAAGGAAGGCCGACGGTTCATGGACGGCAAACATCCGCTGGCCGAGCTTGCCCCGCGCGATGTCGTGGCACGAATGATTTACCACACCATGCAGCAAGAGAGTCAAGACCATGTGATGTTGTCGCTCGCGCATCTCGACAAGGAACACATCCGGCACCGGTTTCCCACCATCTCGGACTATTGCCGCAGCGAAGGCGTGGACTTCACGGAGTCGATTCCCGTGTCGCCGGCTGCCCATTACACCGTGGGAGGCATCCGTACCGACCTCAACGGACAGACCGACATCGACGGACTGTATGCCGTCGGTGAAACCGCATCGACAGGTGTCATGGGGGCAAACCGGCTGGCATCCAACTCGCTAGTGGAATGTCTGGTGTTTGGCAAGCGTATCGCTGATCATGTGGAGTGCAACCTCAGACAACCCTCCGTGGAAGAAAGCCTGCGCCTGAGCCTCACCCATGATGCACCGCCGGTGGCCGACGCCGCAAGCGAAGCACGCTGGATGGCCGACAAAGGGAGCCTGTTTATGGCGCAACTGGGAAAGACCATGACACATAACGTGGGCATTGTCCGTACCGAAGAGAGCCTCGACCGCGCTCTCGACGACATAGGCAAGGCTCTCCAAGTACTCGAAGCCGACAGCAAGACGTTCTTCACGGCCCGCGAAGTATATCGCCGCCACCGCGTCGGATGGCTGACGGCACGGAGCGCACGGATGCGGGAAGAAAGCCGCGGAGGGCATTGGCGCGACGACCATCGTCAAACGCTGCCTGCCGAAGAGGCCTTTCATACCCTCATCAAGCACAACGACATCTCACACGAAAAGGCGGTTTCGCCTGCCCAATGATTCACAGACAATTCAAACATCATGTTCACATAACGACGCGGACGACATCGCCGGCGTCAAACAAACCAACCTTTTATCATGCAAACTCACGACGATTTTTCAAGGCAATATATCGACCGACTCATCCAACTGGCGTTCGATGAAGACCTGCTCACGGGTGATATTGCCACCGAGGGCATCATTCCGACCCGACAAACGGCCGAAGCCGTGATCACAGCCAAGGCCGACGGTGTCGTCTCGGGACTTGGCATTGCCCGCATGGTCATCGACAAGATGGGCGAAAACACCTTCGAAGCCTTGGTTGACGATGGCGACGAAGTAACCAAAGGACAGACCATCGCCATCATCCGCGCCCCCTACAACAACCTGTTGAGCTGCGAACGCATCATGCTGAACTTCATGCAACGCATGTCGGGTATCGCCACCATGACCCGAAGACTCATCAACTTGATGACAGGCAACCACACCGTGCTGCTCGACACACGCAAGACGGCACCGGGACACCGCATGACCGACAAGATGGCGGTGCGCCACGGGGGAGGCTTCAACCACCGCATGGGACTCTATGACATGGCGATGATCAAGGACAATCACATCAAGGCTGCCGGCGGCATTGCGCCTGCGGTGGCCGCGCTGCGAAAGAAATGCGCGCTGTCGGTGAAGATCGAGGTCGAAACAACCAACCTCCAAGAAGTCGAAGAGGCATTGCAGGCCGGTGCAGACATCATCATGCTCGACAACATGGACAACAAAACGATGACCCAAGCCGTGAAGCTCATTGCCGGAAGGGCAAAGACCGAAGCCTCGGGCAACATCAACGAACAGACGATTGCCGGCGTGGCAGCCACCGGCGTGGACTACATCAGCGTCGGTGCGCTCACCCATTCGGTCAAGGCGTTGGACATCAGCATGAACCTTCGCCAACAAGCGTAATCCGGAACTTCAGTCATCAAACATTCATACCCCCCTGCCTCTCAGAAAACCCGGGATGTGCCGACAAACGGTCGGGCAAGCATCGGGACATGACAAGAAGATCATTCATCCAAAACAACACACCTTCCTCATGGAAACAGCAAACAAAGACCCGCGCATCGAAAATCTCTATACTGAGATAAACGAACTGAAGAAAAAACGCAACGCCGTCATTCTGGCCCACTATTATCAACGACCCGAGATACAACGCATCGCCGATTACCTCGGCGACTCGCTCGGCTTGTCGCAGATGGCTGCCGATACAACGGCCGACACCATCGTTTTCTGCGGCGTGTCGTTCATGGGCGAAACCGCCAAAATCATCTCGCCGCAAAAGAAAGTGCTCATGCCCGTGGCGCAAGCCGGCTGTACGCTGGCCGAAAGTGCCACCGCCGCCGGACTGGCCACATGGAAAAAGTATCATCCCGGAGGCTTGGTGGTGAGCTATGTCAACACCACGGCCGAGGTGAAAGCCCTCACCGACTACTGTGTCACGTCGGCCAATGCGCTCAAAGTGGTGCAGGCTCTGCCCCAAGACGTGCCCATGCTGTTCGGTCCCGACAGAAATCTGGGTAACTACATCATGAAGAAAACAGGTAGGGAAATGGAACTGTGGCAAGGCGAATGCTATGTCCACGAAGGCATTACGGCCGAAGTGGTCAAAGATTTCCTGAACCGTTATCCCGATGCCGACCTGCTCATTCATCCCGAATCGACCGCCTGCGGTGACGACGACATCCTCGGTCATCCCCGCTGTTTCGTGGGGTCGACGACCGGTATCATAGCCCATCCGTCCAAAACCGGAAAGAACACCTTCGTGATTGCCACCGAGCCCGACACCCTTCACGAGCTAAGAAGGATTTATCCCGACAAGGTTTTCATACCCATCCTACCCGACAAGAAGTGCGAATACATGAAACTCACCACGCTGGAGGATCTCCGCGATGCCTTGCTGTACGAGCGTCATGAGGTGGAAGTCGACGAAGAGATACGTCAAAAAGCACTGGTTTCCATCCAACGGATGCTGCAATTCAAATGACGGGTTCACCTGCCGTCGGCACATTGCCCACATTACGGCACCCGACACACCGCACCCGCCACAACGATTGTTCATACACCATCATCCTTGACTGCCCATGAATGTTGAAACCTTACGCGACTACTGCCTGTCGATTGCCGGAGACGTGGTCGAAAAGCTGCCTTTTGCCAAAATCAAAGGCGGCGAAACGGTATTGGTATTCTATGTCTGCGACCACATGTTTTGCTATTTCGACATCGAAACGTTCGACCAAGTGGTCGTCAAGGCCCATCCCGACGACATCCTTATATGGCGGGAGAGCGAAGAAGGTTTCGGCAATCCGCCCCACATGAGTGCCAGACACTGGGTGGGACTCGACACACGCGTCGTCGGCGATGCACGGATGAGGGAGCTGATTGCCGAATCCTATCGCATCGTCAAAGCCAAATATACGCCCAAAGCCAAACGAAAAAGCAGGAAAAACACCGACCTCGACACCGGGAAAGCATAGGATAATGAGCGACGTGTACGTTTTTTAGCACAAGGGAAAGATGCCTTGTGGATAAAAAATGCTAACTTTGCCGCGTTTAATATCATAGGTAATCAAAAGAAAAACGAGAACAAGATGAATAAAATCAGTTATGCTTTAGGGCTCGGAATCGGTCGTCAGATACTCCAAATGGGGGTTGCCGACCTCGACATCGATGAATTTGCAGCAGCCATCAAGGACGTGATGGCCGGCAGGGAATTGAAAGTTTCTCATCAAGAAGCACAAAAAATCGTACAGGAATTCTTCGTGGAGAAAGAGAAAGAGCTCAATGCCGAACGTGAAGCCAAAGGTGCCATAGCCAAAGAAGCAGGCAAGAAATATCTGGAAGAGAACGCCAAGAAAGAAGGCGTGACGACCCTCGCAAGCGGTCTGCAGTACCAAGTCCTTCAGGAAGGGACGGGCAAGCAGCCCAAAGCCTCCGACAAAGTGAAGTGCCACTATGAAGGTTTCCTCGTGGACGGAACCGTGTTCGACAGCAGCGTACAGCGTGGAGAACCGGCCGTGTTCGGTTTGGATCAGGTCATCGCAGGCTGGACCGAAGGCCTCCAACTCATGAAAACGGGTGCCAAGTATCGTTTCTTCATCCCCTATATGCTGGGCTATGGCGAAAGCGGTGCCGGACAACTCATCCCTCCTTTCTCCACTTTGATTTTCGATGTGGAACTGCTGGAGGTGCTTTAACACGATTATTCATTGTATTAAATACTGACAATTATGAAGAAAACATCTTTTTTCGCCGCAGCGGCAATCGCAGTTTTGACCTTCGGTGCATGCGGAACGACAACCCCGAAAGCCGACTTCAAGACCGATGTCGACACACTCAGCTATGCCGTGGGTAACGAAAACGCACAGCAAATCAAACAACAACTGGTCATGATGGGTATCGATACGGCCTATATGGACGACTTCATCAAAGGACTGAACGATGGCGCCGGTGCGGTAGACAACAAGAAAGACCAGGCCTATAACGCCGGTGTTGCCATGGGACTGCAACTCGTCTTCATGCACAAAGGACTGAGCAACCAGATATTTGCAGGCGATTCGACCAAGACCATTTCCATGAAAAACCTTCTGGCAGGCTACATCGCAGGTATCAAAGGCGAGAAGAACATCATCGAACCGATGAAAATCAACGAACTCATCACCCGCATTCAGGCAAAAGCCTTCGAACCCAACAAGGAAGCCAACGAGAAGTTCCTGAAAGAAAACGCCAAGAAACCGGGCATCAAGACTCTCCCCGGCGGTGTGCAATATAAGGTGATCAAAGCCGGAACAGGTCCCATCCCGACCGATACCAGCAGCGTGAAACTTCATTATGAAGGTCGCCTCATCGACGGCAAAGTGTTCGACAGCAGCTACAAGAAGAACCAGCCCGTGACCATCACCCCGCGCCAATTCATCCCCGGATTTGCCGATGCGCTCACCCGGATGCCCGTTGGGTCGGTATGGGAAATCTACATTCCCCAAGAGAAAGGTTACGGAGCACGTGGCGTGGATGTCATCAAACCTTACTCGACACTGATCTTCAAAGTCGAAGTGCTTGACATCGCCAAGTAACGAAAAGACAGATTCGACATATAAGATCAAATGGAGAATGACTTGAAGGGACGGGCAGACCGTCATCGGAGAGCATTCTCCATTGATCCCAAATTGGTCATGAGAGTCCGAGTCGGTAAGGTTTGATTCACGCGTAGTTTGAGGGTTGGTTTGTTGAAGGCGTAGCAGGATACGACCCAACAGCACGACCGCAAGCTACACACAGGCAGACTATACCGCAAGCAAAGTGCCATCAAGGGCACAAACGGTAGAACCAAACGCTCTGATGGCCGGTTTGGGTTTCTTTTTTTCGTCCGCTTCAGAATCCGAAACCTTGGCGGACAATCTCCCGACAGTATGCTTCCGAAGCTCGTTGCAGCAACCATGCCACCGGGCAAAGACAATAATCAACAGTCGGGAGCATCATCAAACACATTCAGAAATATAGAAACGAAAACCCTTCCAATGATGAAATCAACACTCATTTTGGCACTCGCTCTGACCGTAGGTGCCACTTTCAGCCCCATAGAGGCCCAAAACAAGAAGGCAAACAAGGTCAAGAAAGAAGTCAGAAACAAACAAACCGTCACACCGGTAACCAAGGCCGACTCGGTGAGCTATGCTCTCGGTGTGACCATGACCAAAGGTCTGCTCCCCTACCTGCAATCGACACAGGGCGTGGATACCACCCTCATCGAAGACATTTCGCGCGGTTTTGAAGACGGACTGAGCCAAAAAGACAATCCCAAACTCAAGGCCTACAATGCCGGCATGATGATTTCGGGACAGGTGCAAGACCGCATGCTGCCCGATGTAAGCAAGGATTTCGAAGGCAGCGAAACGCCCATCGACAAAGACAAGTTCTTCCTCGGCTTCCTCGATGCCCTCAACAGACGCACCAACGTGTTCGATACGAATCAGGCAGAAGCCTATATCAAAACGGCAAGAGACCGTGTCATCGACGCAAAAAACCAAAAGACACTTAGCGACGGACAACGCTTCCTCGATGAAAACGCACAGAAAGAAGGCGTTGTGGTGCTGCCCTCGGGACTCCAATACAAGGTGCTGCGTGAAGGAAACGGTCCCATCGCCAAAGAAAACGACATGGTGACCGTGAAATACGAAGGCCGTCTCATCGACGGGACGGAGTTTGACAGCTCATACAAGCGCAATCCGCAAACTACGGACTTCCGTCCCAACCAAGTCATCAGAGGATGGACAGAAGCCCTGACCATGATGCCCGTGGGCAGCAAATGGGAACTCTACATCCCTCAAGACCTGGCATATGGTTCGCGAGCCGCCGGTAAAATCCCCGCATTCTCTACCCTTGTCTTCACCGTAGAACTGGAAGCCGTGAAAGCCGAACAGCCCAACCCCAAAGCCGACGAGTCCAAAGAGGAACCGGTGAAGCCCAAAATCCATCCCCGAAAAAGAGGCTGACAAACCTCAAAAAGACATTCGCTGCCACCTCAAGGTTCGCCGATAAACTCACACAACGGATTCTCCGGTCGCAAATAACCGGGGAATCCATTTTCTTTTCCCACTCATCCACCGGCCGTACCCCGTCCTACCACCGGAATCCACCCCACATTTTTACCCGTCTGTCCATCCCTTCAACCATATCTTCCATGTGAAAACGACAGGAAAGAGACATGAACGGCATAAAATGTGGGACAAAACGCCATCATGACCGATTATGGCTTAACCTTTCCATAATATCCGGCTCGCCCTTCGGAACCATTTGTTCATGCCACCTAACATTTCGTTCGATACTTCGGGGCATTTGGTTTGATACTTCGGATTTTTTTGTATTTTTGCATGGTCATGCCTGCAAAATGTGTCAGAAACGAATCGGTCGGAACCCGATGGTAATGCGTTCTGTGACGACAAGGCCGGTAATGAGATGACGACCGTGAAGCTAAAGGGTCGTCGATGCCTGCAAACGATGGCATGAAACATGAATAATAACCTAACAAAATCATTATACCAATCTATGAAAGAGAATCAAAACGACATGATGCAGCTGCCCGACAACGCGTTTCGGGAGCTGAAGGAGGGCGAGGAATACCGTCCTGTGATGGAAGCCGGGAAGACTTATCCCGAAGTAAACAGCTGGTCTGTGATATGGGGCGTACTGATGGCGATGCTCTTTTCGGCAGCCGCCGCCTATCTGGGGCTGAAAGTCGGACAGGTATTTGAGGCAGCCATACCCATTGCCATCATTGCGGTGGGTGTGTCGACAGCCGGCAAACGTTCGAAGGCATTGGGCGAAAACGTCATCATCCAGAGTATCGGTGCCTGCTCGGGAGCCGTTGTTGCCGGTGCCATCTTCACCCTTCCCGCCATCTATATCCTGCAAGCCAAATACCCGGAGATGACCGCATCGTTCTTCAACGTGTTCATGTCGTCGCTCTTGGGTGGCATCATCGGCATCTTGTTCCTCATTCCTTTCCGTAAATATTTCGTGAGCGAGATGCACGGCAAATATCCTTTCCCCGAGGCAACCGCCACGACACAGGTGCTTATGAGCGGTGCCAAGGGCGGCAGCCAGGCCAAACCGCTGCTGCTTGCCGGACTGGTGGGCGGTCTGTACGACTTCACCGTGGCCACATTCGGTTGGTGGAACGAGTTGTTTACCTCACGCGTTGCCGGCTGGGGTGCCCAGCTTGCCGACCATGCCAAGTTGGTGTTCAAGATCAATACCGGTTCTGCCGTATTGGGATTGGGTTACATCATCGGTCTGAAATACACCTTCATCATCTGTCTGGGTTCGCTTGCCATCTGGTGGCTCGTGGTGCCCGGCATGGCCGTTTTGTTCAGTGACCAGGTGCTAAATATGTGGGATCCGTCGATAACGGCCACCGTTGGCGAGATGTCGCCCGAACAAATCTTCAGTGCTTACGGCAAGAGCATCGGTATCGGCGGCATTGCCATGGCCGGAATCATCGGCATCATCAAGTCATGGGGTATCATTCGCAGTGCCGTTTCGTTGGCAGCCAAAGAGATGAAGGGCAAAGGCGGCAGCCTCGAAGAGGTGAGTCGCACCCAGCGCGACATCTCTTTCAAGATCATTGCCATCGGCTCCATCGTCACGATTCTGGTTACTTTCGCCTTCTTCCTTTTCGGTGTGATGGGTGGCAACATCCTGTTTGCCGTCGTGGGCATCCTGCTTGTGGCAATCATCGCCTTCCTTTTCACCACCGTGGCAGCCAACGCCATTGCCATCGTCGGTTCCAATCCGGTGTCGGGCATGACACTGATGACCCTCATTCTGGCTTCGGTGGTGATGGTCGCCGTGGGCATGAAAGGCACCAGCGGTATGGTGGCATCGCTCATCATGGGCGGTGTGGTCTGCACGGCATTGTCGATGGCAGGCGCATTCATCACCGACTTGAAAATCGGTTACTGGCTCGGTACGACACCCAAGAAGCAGGAAACATGGAAATTCCTCGGCACATTGGTATCGGCAGCGACCGTGGGAGGCGTCATCATGCTGCTCAACGAAACCTACGGGTTCACCACCGGACAGCTCGCCGCTCCCCAAGCCAATGCCATGGCTGCCGTCATCGACCCGTTGATGAACGGCGTTGATGCTCCGTGGGTACTCTATGCCATCGGTGCAGGCATTGCCGTGGTACTCACGTTCTGCAAGATTCCGGCACTGCCTTTTGCACTCGGCATGTTCATTCCCATACAACTCAACCTGCCGTTGCTGGTCGGTGGAGCCGTCAACTGGTATGTCACCACCCGCTCGAGCGACGCAAAAGTAAACCAAGACCGTGGCGAAAAAGGTACGCTCATCGCATCGGGATTCATCGCCGGTGGTGCCCTCATGGGCGTTGTCAGTGCCTTGCTGCGCTTCAGTGGCTTGAATTTCATCAATGAAGCATGGATGGCCAACACCTTGTCGGAGGTCTGCTCGCTCGGTGCCTACATCTGTCTGATTGCCTACTTCGTGTGGGCCACCCGGGTAAAGAAACAATAATTGCCTGTCGACGATTCGGTGCATACCGTTTCGGGTGCATAAGGAACATACCTTTTGCCTCCATACCGGCAACTGATTCCGCCACACCATGACCCATATCGATGCCTTTCTCGCCTTTCACCGGGTGGGAAGGGCATCTGTTTTAGTAGACTGGTTTGACATTCCATGCCTTTCTTCACACACACAATTCACCCTCTCTGACCCATTCGGGATGAATGAAGAAAGGAAAAAGAAACCTATGCCGTCGAAGACAAACACATATACGACAAGGAAAAAACCGTGACAAAAAAGATTAACGGCTTCTTCTTTTTCAACAAATGTCGTATATTTGCAACCATGAAAGCGTTGGCTAAATTCATTCTGACACTGCTGCCTGCCTTCCTGATAGTCTTTTCGGGAGCGGGTGTTTCCATCCTCCAATGCAGTCACACCGGGAAAATGAGTGTGGCGCAAATCGTTGGAGAGGTGAAAGATGACTGTCACGACGATTTGAACGACGAATGCCACGACAAAAAGGCTTGCGAAGACTCTTCACTCGCCGACGGCTGCATGCAGGTGAATACGCTGGAGTTCATCCCTTCGATATTCAGCAAGGGGCAACAGCCTGACTTGAAGCCTCTCATCGCCGACCTTTGGAAACCCTTTGAGTCACGTCTCAATCTGCTTTCGTTTCTCTCCGAAAGAGAACTTGCCGACCGGGAGATATCCTATCTGCCGTCGGCTCCGCCACGAACCTATCTCACCTTGATTCGTGTTCTTCGCATTTGATAAAACTTCGCGTGTCGTTTCATTCCCCGTCGGCCGTGCGGGATCGAACGGGAAGTAACGCCATGATTCGGAATGTAAGCCTTTGCGGTCGGACGACCGTTGAAAGTTGAATCCAAGTTTTATCAAATCATCTCATCATGAACATTCAGAAAATTCTTCTGACAGGTATCGTTACGATGTCTGTCGGCACGTCGGTTGCACAGCAAAGCGCCGACACAGACTCCGTATCGGATGTCAAAACCCATAATCTCCAGGAAGTAACCGTCGTAAGAAGACGCTCAGGTGTGCGACGGGCCACCGATGCCACGAACGGCATTTTAATCACTCGCGACGAGCTGTTCAAGGCGGCTTGCTGCAATTTGGGCGAGAGTTTCGTCACCAACCCTTCGGTCGACGTGAGCTACAATGATGCCGCCACCGGCGCCAAACAAATCAAACTGCTCGGCTTGAGCGGCACCTACGTGCAGATGCTGACCGAAACGCTGCCCAACTACCGCGGTGCAGCCATGCCCTATGCGCTGGGATATGTTCCCGGTGCATGGATGAAAGGCATTCAGGTATCGAAAGGAAGTGCCTCGGTCAAGAACGGATACGAAAGCATCACCGGACAAATCAACATCGACTTCCTCAAGCCCGAAGACCCCGAAGGCCTGTCAGTCAACCTTTATGGCAACAGCGAAGCAAGGATGGAAGCAAATGTAGACGGTTCCATTCATCTGAAAGAAGGATTGTCGACCGAAATCCTGTCGCATTATTCGGACACCTACCGATCACACGACGGCAACGATGACGGCTTCATTGACATGCCCAAGGTGCGCCAACTCAACCTGCAGAACCGTTGGCAGTGGAAAACCGGCAACTATATCTTCCACGGCGGACTGGCATTGATCGACGAAAAACGCACAGCCGGACAGACAGACCACACCCATCACTTGTCAACGGGCTTGTCACCCTTCGAAATCAAGGTCAACACCAACCGCTACGAGGGCTTCATGAAGCACGCTTTCGTTCTCGACCCGTCGCACGGAACCAACATCGCCCTGCTGGGTTCGCTGTCGATGCACCGGCAAAATGCGCTCTATGGCAACAAGGTTTTCGATGTCAACGAGAAGAATGCCTACGCCTCTTTGCTGTTTGAAACGCAGTTTTCTCCACTCCACAGCCTCTCAACGGGTGTGAGTTTCAACCATGATTATTTCGGGCAAACACTGACGGCAGGCACGGATGCCGCCCGCATCGACGAGTCGCAGCTCCGTCCCGGTGGTGAAAACGTGGCGGGTGCCTACGCCCAATACACGCTCAATATAGGTAAACTCACGGCCATGGCAGGGTTGCGCATCGACAACAGCAACATTCACGGCACCTTTGTTACACCCCGTCTGCACCTGAAATACACCCCTGCAACCTTCGCTTCGTTCAGACTCTCGGCCGGCAAAGGCTATCGTTCGGTCTTCGCTTTGGCCGAGAACCACAACCTGCTCGCCGGCGGAAGAATGCTCGTCATCGACAAACTCGACATGGAAGAAGCGTGGAACTATGGCCTGTCGGGGGCGTTTTATATTCCGCTCTTTGGAAAAACCCTCAAGCTCAATGCCGAATATTACTACACCGACTTCGAGCAACAGGCGCTCATCGACTATGATTCCTCACCCGGCATGATTCGCATTGCCAACCTGCAGGGCAAGTCCTATTCGCACACATGGCAGGTCGATGCCACCTACGAGCCTGTTCAGGGACTCGAAGTGACGGCAGCGTATCGTTACAACGACGTAAAAACCACCTACGGTGACGGACGTCTGCAACGCAAACCGTTTACAAGCAAATACAAGGCACTGCTCTCTGCATCCTACAAAACACCTCTCGGACTGTGGCAGTTCGATGCCACTCTTCAGCTCAACGGTGGCGGTCGCATGCCCACTCCTCGTCTGACGGCCGACAACACGCCGGCTTGGGCCTCCACCTTCAGTGCCTACGAACAACTGTCGGCACAGGTGACGCGCAACTTCCGACGCTTCTCGGTCTATGTGGGTGGTGAAAACCTCACCGGATTCAAACAGAAAAATCCCATCATCGGCTATCATACGCCTTGGGAAAAAACTTTCGATCCGACGATGGTTTACGGACCTGTCACCGGTGCAATGGTCTATGCCGGCATCCGTTTCAACATCGGCAAAAACAGAATGACCGCCCTCTGATTTCGTGAAGGAGGACATTTCCCCGTGCAAACGGTCGGCACCAAGCCGTTCACACCGACCGGTGGTCGCCCGTCGGCCGCGCACGGCAATAACTTCGACAAAAACCTAAACAACCTCAACAATATGAAGAAAATAATGCTCATCCCGGTTCTTTTGCTGTCGTTTTTCACAGCAATAGCCAAAGACATCAAGGTCGTGGTACTCACCACCAATCCTGTCATGCACTGCATAAGTTGCGAAAACAAAATCAAAGGCAACATCCGCTTTGAAAAAGGCATCAAGAAAATTGAAACCAATGTGGAGAAACAAGAAGTGACCATTGTCTACGATGCCGATAAAACCAACGTCGAGAAAATTGCACAAGGCTTCGAAAAGATCGGTTATCAGACCAAGGTCGTTCGCCGAGACGACAAGAAAGACGGAGAAAAGAAAGACAAATAAAAAGGATATCACCATTCGCTCTGCACCGGTTTTTGACCGGTGCAAAGCGTCATATACTTCGTTCACAACACCCATTCCATGAAGATCGTTTTGGGAAAGGGCAACTTTCACCTCCCAAGAGGGCAGGTTTTGTTTGATAAAAGGGCAACTTTCACCAAACAATTCAGGTCCTTTTGGTTTTCAACTCCGATCGGTCGTTCCTTTCGCTTGGCTGCGCTTGATTTTCATTAGATGACGACTCCCGACCATCTTCGTCCTCCGGTCAGTATTTTGTCGGCCGGTATGTCTTGTCGAAGCGGACTACGTCGGCAACAAACCGACAATCCACCTGCACGATTATCGAACAAAGCCGGGTCAATTTCTGATGATCTATTCGGATTTAATCAGAAAAGAGGTAGCAAAGCGTCTTGATTGGCAGAGTAACCCTTGCCTCCTGAAGATCTGTTTCGACCACAATTAAGAATAATCGGATGCAAAGGAACAAAAAACAGACTGGATCTGACATCACAATAGATGAACTCCTTTAGTTGAATAATGTTTAATTACCTCCCCCAACCAAAACACTGTTTAACAACAATAGAGACCTTAAATATGTATTTGGAATATCTTGGTTGTTGACCAGGCACACTCTCCATCTTCAAAGGTCGGGAAATGAAAAATCATCGCAGCCATGCGACAAACCATCCCGACACAACCCATACTGCTTTCGATGGTCAATGACGATCCCCTCAGACAATTTTTGTACGAAAACGGTTGTTTCTTTCATCCCAAACAGGCCTTGACTCTGGCAACCGTTTTTGAAGGAAAAGACCGAATCGGTATCCGGGATGGATGAGATTCGGTCTTTAAGCGGGTGAAGTATCGGCATGAACAGGATATCGTGAGAGAACTTCCATTCAGACGATAGCGTTGCATTTTAACCTATAACTTTATCTTATTTTCGATAGAAGCGAGCTGTGCTTGAAAGTCTTTGTCCACCTGCAGGCGATTTTCCACCTGCGAACAACTGTGCAATACGGTGGAGTGATCCCTGCCGCCGATGAACTTTCCGATACGCGATGCAGGCATCTTGGTGTATTTCTGTGCCAGATACATCGACACTTGGCGAGCCTGAACGAAATCGCGTTTGCGGCTTTTGCTGTTAACTGCTGCAGGTGTGACTTGATAATAGGCGCACACCTTGTCGAGAATATCGTCGATGGTGACGGGTGCAGCATTGACTTTAACCGATCGGCTGATGACCCTTTCTGCCAGTTTCATGTCGATTTTGCTGTTGTAAACGACCGAGTAAGCCAACAAAGAGTTGATGACTCCCTGCAGGTCGCGTACGCTTCCGTATGCCGTTTGAGCGATATATTCCACGACATTGTTTGGAATAACCAAGCCTTCACGCTCAATCATGTTGTGTAATATGCGGAGACAGAGGTTTGTGTCAGGACGTTCAAGTTCGGTGATCAGTCCGCAGCTGAAACGTGTGATGAGGCGTTCATGCATCGTTTTCAGATCCACCGGCGGTCTGTCGCTTGCCAAAATGATGCGTTTTCCGTTCAGGAAGAGATGGTTGAAGATGTGGAAGAAGGTGTCTTGCGTTTTGGGTGCGGTAATCCATTCTTGCACATCGTCGACGATAAGCAGGTCGATGGTCTGATAAAAACGAATGAAGTCATTGGTCGTATTGTGGCGTGTAGCATCGGTAAACTGCACCTGGAAGAGTCGTGCGCTTACATACAGCACGCGTTTTTGCGGATAGAGTTCTTTCGTTTTCAGTCCGATGGCGTTGAGCAGGTGCGTTTTTCCACATCCTGAAGGACCATAGATGAACATCGGATTGAACTGTGACGTATCGGGATGTTCGGCAATCGACAAGCCGACCGCACGCGAAAGACGGTTGCTGTCACCCTCGATGAAGTTTTCAAACGACAACTTCGGGTTAAGCTGCGAATCCAAAGGCTGCACCATATCACCGTTCGACCGGATGGCATTCACGGGTGCAGGCTGTGTTGCGGCAGGCATCTGGTCGCTCGCCGGCTGCTCGGTTTGCAGGATTTGTGTCAGATTATGCGCTTTGTCCGTTACGACTTTGTAACTCAATTTGATCCCTTGTCCGAATACCCTCGTGAACACTTTCTTCATCAAGTCTACATAGTGCTGCTCCAAATATTCATATATGAAGGGACTCGCCACCTGCACCAGCAACTTTTTGGTTGCCGGATCGTATGACTCGAGTATGATGGGAGCGAACCATGTCTTGAACTGCTCTTCAGTGACATTGCTTCGTATGAGTTGAAGACTCTCAGCCCAAAGAGCTTTCGGGTGTTGTGTCATAATCTGGTTTCTATTATAGAATGAGGTCGATTTTCAGACTTCTGGATGTTGTTGATAGCAAATGCAAATTTCGGAATTATTCTTCAAACGAACAAATGGTATATCTACGCCTTTCAAGTGACAGCATCATGTAAGATGTTTAAGAATCGAACTTTACACGGCTGATACGCCATAAAGCTGCCATTGAGCGTTTGTTGGTTTTCAATCATTTGATTATCAAACCATTAAAGTTCGTTCTATCCCCGTTGCCATTTGTCCTCAGATGATGTGATCTGTAGGTATAAGTTTCGCATTTTAAGGTCGTTTGGTACTTTCTTGCAAGTGTTTCGTTATCTCCACAAGTATTTAGACGCAATTTAAATTATTTGTTTTTGCGTCCGAAAATGGAGAAATGCACATACCTTTTTGGATTCTCTCTCAGATTAACCATGAGCGAGTCGGCACTGGCAATGGTGGTATTGAGATTGTTGTAAAGGGATTCGTCGTTGAGGAGCTTACCGAGCGATCCGTTGTTGCTGTTGAGTTTGTCTGCAAAAAGCTTGATGCTGTTGATGGTTTGTTCCACCTCGCTCATTGTTTTTTCCACATCCACGGCAGCAAGGTTGGCTGTCAGCGTGCCGGTATGGTCGAGAACATTGTTGGCTTTGTGCATCATTGCCGGCATTTCGCGGTTCAGCCGGGCCATGAGCTTATTGATTTCAGCAGTGGTCACCGTCAGGTCGTTGGTGATTTTCTGCGTATTGGAAATCGTACGGGCGATGTCCGGATTGGCAGTGAGTGTATTGAGATTTGCCAACAGCGTATCAACTTTGGGCAGTAATCGCTCGATCTGCGGAATCATTCCTGCCGCCTTTCCCATGGCACCTTGCGCAATGGAACCGGGAATGCGGTCGCCTACGTTGAACAATCCGTTCTTTCGGTCAGCCAGAATGAGGTTCACACGCACGTTTCCAAGCATGTCGCTCTCTATCTCAGCGTAGCTGCCTTTGGGAATATGCAGCCGGCGGTCGACCTCTATGGCTGCGGTAATCGCCTTTTCACCGCTGTAATCATAGTTCAAATCGGTCACTCTGCCTATCTTAAAGCCATTGGCATAGATGGGAGCGGAAGGTGCCAATCCGCTGATATCGTCGAAAGTGATGTAATAAAGATGGTCGTCCGAGAAGAGGTTCTTGCCTTTCAGGAAATTCATGCCGAAGTAGAGGATGACCATTCCCGAGAGAACGACGAGCGCGATTTTGACTTCTTTGTTAAAGTATTTCATGGATTATTGTTTATGCTTGTTGAGTTGACAGATACTGATGGCTTCCTTGACATCGATTCTCTTGTTGTTCAAGAAAGCAACGATGAATGCTTCGGGAAATTTGTCGGTGAGCTTTTGCCTGAATCGGTTGAGAGCCTGATAGTCGTTCGATGCCCCGATGGTGTATTTCACGAGGTCATCTTCGAGATAATACTCCACGTCTTTGATGCCCTTGAAGCGTGCGTCGTCGTTGCGGAGGGTACGTCGGGAAGTAAAAATCTGCACTTTGAATACGGGCAGATCGGGATTGAGAGCCTCTTTTCTTGTATTTTCGGGTTGCTTTTGTTCTTCCTCTTTTGGTTGTTGTCGGACATTTCCGTCCGGTTTCACATGGCTATCCGTTTCCCCACTACCGGTCGTCAATGTCGGTTTCTCCGCTACCGGCATCACTTTCCCAACGGTTTCGGTTGCCGGTTTCTCCGCCATCGGTTCGCGTGCGGCTCTGACGGTGGTTCGGGTTTCGACGACCGACTTTGTCGACATTTCCTCTTGGAGGGGACGGGCCGGCTTTTCCCCCGGCGTTTGTTCCACCGCCGGCGAATCGGGCGAAACGGCAATCAGTTTCGTTTTGCCACCATAATATTTGTTTTTGAAACGGATGAAAGCATTGAGCATGCCTTTGGAGAACTTGTCGACCGCCTCTCCGGTGTTCAGGAACCTCTCCTCGTCGGGCGTGGAAATGAATCCCAGTTCGACCAGACAACCCGGCATCGAGGTCAGCCTGAGTACCGCCAGATTCTCTTGGTGTGCCCCCAGGTCGTTACGTCCGGTGGCATCGCATACGTTGCGCTGCATCATTTTCGCCATTTCGACGCTCCTCTCCATATTTTGGTCTTGGATGAACTCGAACATGATGTTGCTTTCTGCCGAATTGGGGTCGAAGCCCTGATAGGTCTGTTTGTAGTCTTTTTCGAGGAAGATGACCGAATTTTCGCGCTTGGCCACTTCGAGATTGGTCAGTATTCCTCTGCCTTTTCGACCTTTACCGAGCGTATAAGTCTGAAATCCCCGTGCCGTTCTGCCACCGTCGAGTGCATTGATATGCACCGATATAAAGAAGTCTGCCTTGTTTTTGTTGGCAATTTCGGCACGTTGCCACAGTTCCAAAAAGCGATCGGTCTTGCGGGTATAAATCACTTTCACGTCGGGGCAATATTTCTCCACCGCCTTACCGAAAGCCAGAGCATAACGCAGGGTGAGGTCTTTTTCTTTGGAAATCAAGCCCGGCGCGCCCGTATCCCTTCCTCCGTGACCGGCATCAATGACCAAAACAAATTTATCTTGGGCATCTGTTTCTGCGGCAAAGAAGGTCAATACCATAATAAATATAAAGACAAATTGCTTTTTCATGCCGTAGATTCTATTTTCTTATCCTGTAAAAACATGATTTTCTATTGGATTGTTTGAGTAGTGACAAAAACTGATTCGGACGGTCGACAGAGCGTATCACAAATCGTCGGATCGCATTTGCGGCCAAACGCGCTTTCCGTATTCGTCGACGACAGAACTGCCCGGGCGCAATGAAACGGTTTTCAGATTGCCGAGGCACAGCCTATCTTCTGCAAAGATAGTGCAAACCGACAAGAAAACAAAAAGAAAGCCCGACCTTTTTTCACCGTATACCCTTGTCATGCTCGGCGACACACCTAAATTGTCATCCCGACATTTCAAGTTTACAAATCGCGTCACCCCTTGATTCGACGGCACTTCACCGCACCAGAAAGGTCAAACACGGCTTTTTGTCAAACGCTAACAAATCAAAAAACGAAAGAAACTGTTGCTCATATCAGAAAATATACTTACCTTTGCACTCACAAAAAAAATAAATATATCGCGGAGTGGAGCAGTTGGTAGCTCGCCAGGCTCATAACCTGGAGGTCGCATGTTCGAGTCTTGCCTCCGCAACTTCCGACGCTCGATGCTCATCAAACGGCATTCGAGCGTTTTTTGTTTCTACACATCCTCATACCCATCGGCGAAAGAGAAAATGACGATGCTCTTTCCGAGCTTCATTTCTCTCAAACCGGTTCAACGAAAATTCCTATGGAGAAGACGACAACCGAAACCATGCAGAACCTCATCAGGCAACTCAACCGCGCATCACAGGCCTATTATGGCGGCAGTACAGAAGTCATGACCGATTATGAGTGGGATGCCCTGTTCGACCAACTCAAGCGTATGGAAGACAAAACGGGCATCATTCTTCCCGATTCGCCCACGCAACGGGTCCCGGAAGACCTCCTCGGCGGCGGCAAAGAAGCGCATGAGTTTCCCACCTTGTCGCTGGCGAAGACCAAACAAGCCGAAGAAGTGGCGCACTGGGCCGACGGGAAACCCGTATGGCTGTCGTGGAAACTCGACGGACTGACCTTGGTGGCGACTTACGACGGCGGCAAACTCTCCAAGCTCGTCACGCGCGGCAACGGGCAAACAGGCACCAACATCACCCATCTTGCCCCCGCCATTCAAGGCATCCCCTCCGGTATCGCCTACCGGGGACATCTGGTGGTGAGAGGCGAAGCCGTCATCAGCTATGCCGACTTCAAGACCTACCTGCTCGAAACGGGCGAAGACTATGCCAACCCGCGCAACCTGGCTTCGGGTTCGCTCACGCTGAAGGATGCCGAAGTGGTGAGGCAACGCCGTCTGCGATGGATTCCCTTCACCCTTGTCTTCACCCAAGAACCGCTCACCTCATGGGGTTCGCGCATGGACAGGCTCGAAGAACTGGGCTTCAAACCGGTCGATCGCGAGCGGATCGGACAGCCTTCGCCCGACAACATCCGACATACCATTGATCTTTGGACCGAGAAGGTGACACACGACAAGTGTCCTTATCCTGTCGACGGGCTGGTGGTGTGCTACGATGACACTGTCTTTGCCGCCGGCGGTTCGGTCACGGGGCACCATGCCACACGTGGCGGACTGGCTTTCAAGTGGCAGGACGAGTCGGCTTCGACCTCGCTCGACCACATTGAGTGGTCGTGTGCCGCCTCAACCATCTCGCCCGTGGCGGTATTCGAGCCGGTGAATCTGGAGGGAACGACGGTGAAACGCGCCTCATTATGCAATATCAGCGAGTGCGAACGGTTGGGCATCGGCGGAGCCGGCACCCGCATGGAGGTCATCAAGGCCAACAAAATCATTCCCAAGGTCATCCGTGTGACGCAGACCGTCGGCAGGTTCGACATCCCCGAACATTGCCCCGTGTGTCACCATCCCACCGAGATACGCACCGGCAACACGGGCATGGGCACCCGTACCCTTCACTGTACCAATGCCGATTGTCCCGCCAAACAGTTGCGCAAGTTCACCCGCTTCGTTTCCAAAGAGGGCATGGACATCGACGGCATCAGCCAACAAACGCTCGATGTGTTCATCAACCGCGGATGGATAGCTACCTTCCCGGACATCTACCGGCTCGGAAATCACCTCGACGAGATGAAGATGCTCGATGGTTTCGGGGAAAAATCGGTTGCCAACATCATGAAATCCATCAAACGTTCGCGCCTGACCGAAGCCAAACGCTTGCTCTATGCCCTCAGCATCCCCCTGTGCGGGATCGACGTGTGCCGCCGTCTGCTCGCCGCCTACCCCCTCGACGAACTCATCCGGACGGTGACGACAACCGATGACTTCGGATATTTCTCACACATCGACGGCATCGGGCCCGAAAAATCTTCCTCATTCGTGAAGTGGTTCCGCACCGATGCCAACCGCCTCATGGTGGAAAGGCTGCTGAAAGAGGTTACCTTCAAGGCCGAAAGTCCGTCGCAGCCGGGCGGCTCGAAATGTACCGGATTGACCTTTGTCATCACCGGCGACGTGCATCACTACAAAAACCGCAACGAACTCAAGGCTTACATCGAGTCGCAGGGCGGCAAGGTGACCGGCAGCGTGAGCGGTTCGACCGACTTCCTCATCAACAACGATGCCCAATCGACATCCGGCAAGAACAAGAAAGCCCGCGAACTGGGCATTGCCGTCATCACCGAGGACGATTTTCTGGAGCGGTTCGGCGATGCCTGATGCCGTCGGCAGAATGGCAAAACGGGGAAAAACGGATGAACGGCAAAAACCTTCAGCCGCCAATGTCCGTCGTTTTATAAAACATCTGATTGACAAATCGTTCGGCAAAAGTACCGAACACCATTTTCAAACGTGCCCTTTCACCTTGCAAAACCTGCCCTTTGACTTTCCAAAAGGGCACGGATCGCAAGACGAAAGGGCACGTTTTGCCCGATGGGCTTTCCATCGTTATCTTTCTATCCCGAATCGGTCATCAGAAATCGATCCGGATTTATCTTTTCATCATCGGAGGGTCGGCAGGGCGACACAACCGTCATCGGGGCAAAGACAGCAACGCTCCCGTCACCCAAGTAGCTGATCAGAGTTCAAAGTCGAAGACGTCTTCTTCGGTATTGTCGGTTTCCTGCTTCTTGGGCTTGGGCGGATTCTTGAGGTTTCCGTCCTTGTCAAACATGCCATAGGTCGTGCGCAGTACGATGAATTCGGTACGGCGGTTGAGCTGGTTGGCCTCCTCCCGGTGCTTTTCGTCGAGTTTCTTGATGTAATCCTCGGTCAGCACGTCGCCTTCCTTGAGCCATTTGAGCCTGTCGGCCATCTTTTTGCGCACCGTCTTGGGCTTGTCCTTGCCATACCCCTTGGGAGTGAGCCTTTCCTTGGCGATGCCTTTGGCAGTGAGGTAGGCCACCACGGCTTCGGCCCTGCGCTGCGACAGCCGGCGATTGTAGTCTGCCGAGCCTTTGTAGTCACAGTGAGCCGACAGTTCGATGGTCACATTGGGATTTTCGTTGAGCAGTTTCACCAGTTCGTCGAGCGACTTCTGCGACTCGGGACGGAGGGTGGCTTTGTCGAAATCATAGAAGATGTTGTCGATGAGTACCGGAACCGTGATGGAAGGCAGGGGGAACTGCAAAGTATATTCCTGCGACTCTTCGACCGGTTGTACCTTGAGTTGCTCGCGATGGTTCAGGAATCCCTTGCAGGTGGCAAGGAAAAGATAATCCACAGAGGGTTTGATGACAAACTCGAACGAGCCGTCACCCTTGACACTCAGTCGCTGATTGGTACCGTCATTGCCCACGACATATACTTGAGCGGCGGGCAATTCGTAGCCGTCCATTTCGTAAACCCATCCCTTGACAGTCTGAACTATCTCGGGATTCTCGAAGCTGTAGATGTGGTCTCTGCCCTTACCATCACCTCGGTTGGAGGAGAAAAAGCCCCGGTTGTAGGGGCCTTCGAAGGTCATGCCGAAGTCGTCGCCTTGCGAGTTGAGCGGATAGCCCGGATGTTCGACGGTATATTTGCCCCGTTTGTCGACGGTGGCGATGAATATGTCGAGTCCGCCCATGCCCGGATGTCCGTCGCTGGAGAAGTACAAGTCACCGTTGGGCCTGAATGTCGGGAAACATTCGTTGCCCTCCGTGTTGATGGGTGCGCCCAGATTCTCCACGCCTCCGAAACCGCCGGGTGTGATTCTGACGCGCCAGATATCGAGTCCGCCCATTCCACCGGGCATATCGGAGGTGAAATAAAGCCACAGCCCGTCGGGTGAAATGGCAGGATGGGCATAGCTGGAAAGCGTGTCTTTGGTGAGAACTATTTCGGAGGGCTTGCTCCAAGCGGCATCGGAACGGTTGGATTTCACGATCTGTGCAAAGCGCGGGTAGGCCGGGTCGGTTTTGCATTGGGTGAGATACATTTCGCGTTGGTCGGTCGAAAAGCAGCAGGCCCCCTCGTCGAATGCCGAGTTAAGTCCCGAAGTGACCGGCTGGGGTTTGCTCCATTTTCCTTTATCATCCTTGACCGACACGAAGATATCGCCGGCTTTGTCGCCCGTGATACCGCTCAGTTCATCGCCTTGAGCATCGTTACGGGTCGAAGTGAAGTAGAGTTGTTCGTGCTGATCGCCGAAGAGCATGGGCGAATAGTCGGCACGTCGGGAATTGAAGACATCCATTTTCTTCACCATGTATCGGGATCCGCTCTCTTTCAAAAGGGGAGCTTGCCGTGCCGACAGAAGTCCGTTGCGAGCCAATACATGGTCGGGCAGGGAGTCGAGTACCGTCTGAAATTCCTTCATCGCCTCCTTATAGCTGCCGTTTTTCAACAGCTGGCGTCCCAAGGCCACATGGGTTTCGAGGCTGTCTTGCTTGTAACGGACGACATTGCGATAGGCTGCAATGGCTTTCTGGGTAGAGTTGATGCGGTCATAGCAGTATGCCAGCTTCGCTGCTCTTTGTCCTCGTTTTTCTCTTTCTTTGGGTGGTGTTTTCGAATAAGCCTGCCTAAATTGTTCGGCAGCATCGAAATATTCTCCCAAAGCAAGGTATTTCTCACCCTTTTTGAGGTTTTGCTCCACACCGCAAGCAGTCAGCAAAGTGACCGACACGAGGAGTAACAGTCCTGTTTTCACAAGGTTTCTTTTCATTATCTTCAGGCTTTTCATGCTGTTTTAATAACGTGCATGCGAGTTCTTTATTATATATCGACGGCAACTCTGCCACGGTCTATCTTCCACAATCTCAATGCCCAACGGGCATCGACAGGAAAACCGGACGGCAAACGGCAGGATGACAGCTGCAAAAAGGGGCAGGAAAATGGGAAATCGGCGGCAGGACGAGGGTGCGGGAAAATCTATCCGGAAGCCAATATCATTCTGACGGACTGACTGTTATACCATCAACAGATGGCAGGACATCATTCTTTGTGCAGCCATCGGCGGATGAGCATGGCGGCTTCTTGGGAAGCATGATGTCCTCCCAAAGCCTTGCGTACCTGTCGATAGCCCTTCAGCATGGGTTCCCTGCCCTCGCCTCCGGGGAGTATCCGGGCCAGTTCGACAGCCATTCGGTCCACCGAGAAATCGGCAGCCACGAGTTCCGGCACTACGGCCGTTCCGGCAATGAGGTTCACCAGCGACACATATTTCACCCGAAGGAAATGCTTGCGCAGGAAAGACATGAGCCGTGCCAGACGCATTCGGTAGCAGACGACCTGTGGAACTTCAAAAAGGGCTGTTTCGAGTGTGGCGGTTCCGCTGGTTACGAGGGCGGCAACGGATTGTGACAACAGTTCGTAGGTTTTGCCATACACCACCTCTACGGCACCATCACGGGTGAAGCGGTCATAAAATGCGGGATCGATACCGGGAGCACCGGCCACCACGGGACGGTAGTTTCCGAATCTTCCGACGGCTTCGAGCATACCGGGCAGGTTGTCGTTGATTTCGTGTCGGCGGCTGCCTGCCAGCAAAGCGATGACCGGACGCGTGTCGCCTGCCGGCAACGGAAGTTCCGAAAGCCGTTCATCGTCGCAGAAGCCGATGGGCGGAAAGACACGGTTCTTCTTGAATGCCTCCACTTCTTCGACCGTCGGATTGCCCACATAGTCGATGGGATAGCCGTGCTTCTTCTCAAAGAAATCGACCTCGAAAGGCAGAATGGAGAACAACCGGCTGACATCACGCTTGATTTGCCTGATGCGAAACTCCTTCCATGCCCATATTTTGGGCGCGATATAATAGAACACCGGTACGCCGATATGCTCTCTGACATACTTGGATATGCGGAGATTGAAACCCGGATAATCCACCAATATCACGGCATCGGGATGCCATTCGGCAATGTCGGCCTTACAGAAAGAAAGGTTGTGGAGAATGGCCGGTAAATGCAGGATGACCGGAAGCACACCCATGAAAGCGGTATCGCGGTAGTGACGCACCCGCGTTCCGCCCTGCCGTGCCATGAGATCGCCCCCGAAAAAGCGGAAATCGGCATCTTTGTCGACTTCCCGCAGTGACTTCATGAGCCGTGAGGCATGGAGGTCACCGCTGGCTTCTCCGGCAATGAGATAGTATTTCATTGTTGCTGACGGGCAGGCATCATTGTTTCCCACGCCCTCAATCGGTTGAGCATATCATAATCGGTCACGTCAAGACGGGTGGGCGTGACGGCAACATATCCTTCACGAAGCGCATGGCTGTCGGTGTCCCGGGACTCCGGCTCCATGTCCGAATAAGAACCCGCCATCCAAAAGTAATCATAGCCGAACGGGTGGACGCTCTTCGAACACTCGTTGATCCACTCTCCGCGTGCCATGCGGCACATCCTGACACCTTTGAATGAAGGAATGGCGGGAAAATTCACATTGAGACAAACACCGTCGGGCAAGCCGGTGCGAAGCAATTCCTCCACCATCTGACGGACATAGGGTCGCAAAGGTTCGAAATCGGCCTGACTGTCATGGTTTGCCAAGGAGAAAGCGACGGACGGAACACCTTTCATGCAACCTTCCATCGCCACACCCATCGTACCCGAATAGTGAGTGTTGACCGAGGCATTGTCGCCGTGATTGATGCCACCGATGACCAAATCGGGTTTGCGTTCCCGACAGAACTCACTGAAAGCGAGCTTCACACAGTCCACGGGCGTGCCGTTGCACGACCACATTTGGTAACCTTCGGACTCACGACGGAGTTTCAAACGCAACGGCGTGGCGGCAGAGAACGCACACGAATAACCCGAACGGACATACTCGGGCGCACATACCAACAAATCGGCCATATCGGACAACATGTCAATCAGGCAGTTGATGCCTTTGGCATGGTAACCGTCGTCGTTTGAAACAAGAATAAAGGGTCTCTTAAAATTCATTGCTTTTAATTCGTTTTGCGGACAAAAGTACGAAAAAAACCTTACAGCATAAAGGTTTCTCATAGTATTTATGTAACTTTGCATTCTAAATACACTCGCTCATACAGGGGGTAAAGAAACGACTGAAATGGGAAAAATCATAGCTTTAGCCAACCAAAAAGGAGGTGTCGGCAAGACAACCACCGCCATCAACCTTGCTGCTTCTCTCGCAACACTGGAGAAAAAAGTGCTGCTTGTCGATGCCGACCCGCAGGCAAACGCGTCGAGCGGACTGGGTGTCGACATCAATCAGGTGGAATGTTCTTTGTATGAATGTATCATAGACGACAGCATCGACGTACTCGATGCCATCTACACGACCGACATCGAGGGGCTCGACATCATCCCAAGCCATATCAATCTGGTGGGAGCCGAAATCGAAATGCTCAACATTGAGAATCGGGAACGGGTCATTTCAAGACTATTGAAGAAAGTAAAGAACGATTACGACTACATATTGATTGACTGTTCGCCCTCCTTGGGACTCATCACCGTCAACTCACTGACCGCCGCCGACGTTGTCATCATTCCCGTTCAATGCGAATATTTCGCGCTCGAAGGCATCACGAAGCTGCTCAACACCATCAAAATCATCAAAAGCAAGCTCAATCCCAAACTCGAAATCGAAGGGTTCTTGCTCACCATGTATGACAGCCGCCTGCGCTTGGCAAACCAAATCTATGACGAAGTGAAACGTCATTTTCAGGAATTGGTGTTCAAGACTGTGATACAACGCAACGTGAAACTCAGCGAAAGTCCGAGCCACGGGCTGCCCGCCATCCTCTATGATGCCGAATCGACGGGTGCCAAGAACTATCTTGCACTTGCCGGGGAAATCATCACGAAAGACAAAAAGTAAGGCAACATACCGCCACACGTCGTCCATCACCACGGCAGCCGGCGTTACCGACATCGCAAAACACAGACAATCTTTATGGTAGTAAAAAAGAAATTCAAGGCTTTGGGCAGAGGACTGGATGCACTGATATCGACAGAAGAAGTGCGACCGCAAGGCAGTTCGACCATCAGCGAGGTCGAGATCGACCGCATCGAGCCCAATCCCAACCAGCCGCGACGTGACTTCGATCCCCAAGCTCTCCAAGAATTGGCGGACAGCATCCGCGAATTGGGCATCGTTTCGCCCATCACTCTCCGCCAAACCGACAACGACAAGTATCAGATTATCGCAGGAGAAAGACGATGGAGAGCCTCCCAAATCGCAGGCCTGACGGCACTCCCGGCTTACATCCGTACCATCAAAGATGAAGAAGTGATGGAACTTGCCCTCGTTGAAAACATACAACGAGAGGACCTGAACGCCATCGAAATAGCATTGGCGTACGCCCATCTGCTTGAAAACGAAGGCATGACACAAGAGAAAGTGGCAGAAAGAGTGGGGAAAAGCCGAGTCGCCGTCGCCAACCATCTGCGCCTTCTGCGCCTCCCGGCACAAGTACAAATGGCGTTACAGAAGCGCGAACTCGACATGGGACATGCCCGGGCCCTCCTCTCTTTGGACAGTCCTTCGCAACAACTCAAGGTCTATAAGGAAATACAAAAGAACGGATATTCCGTCAGACAGGTAGAAGATGTGGTGCGGAAGCTCAAAAACGGCGAGGACGTTGAAATCGGAAAGAAGAAGATTCCATCAAAAAACACCTTCCCGGAAGAGTACCATGTACTCAAAGAACGACTGTCGACATTTTTGAATACGCCCGTAAATATGACATTGTCCACAGGGGGAAAGGGAAAAATCAGCATTCCTTTCAAAAATGAAGAAGAGCTGGAGCACATCATGAACATGTTTGACAGACTGAGAGACAAATAAGAAACGCGTGGCTAAACCGGCTAATCATATCATCCGTTGGGGCATGACGATTTTGTTGCTGATGCTTGCCACACTTGTCAAAGCCCAAGATACCATTGCCGTGGATCGACCCTTGCCGTGGAATGGCAGGGAAGTAGACAAAGCAAAGTTGGCAAAGCAGATTGAGAAGAACGATGTCGACAGTACCAAAGCCCCCAACCATATCGGCAGCGGAACCACAGACGGCAACACTCTCACCATCTTTGACGAAAACACAAAGAATCTTGCCAAGAAGGAAAACAAACCCTCCGTCGAAAAAGGTGTGTGGATGCCCAAACCCAAAAAGGCACTGTGGTATGCCATTGCCTTGCCGGGAGCCGGACAGATATACAACAGGAAATACTGGAAACTGCCCATCATCTATGGCGGTTTCTTGGGTTGTTTCTACGCATATCGGTGGAACAACATGATGTATAACGACTATTCGCAAGCCTATCTCGACATCATGGATGACGATCCCGACACGGACAGCTACAACCAGTTCCTGCATTTGGGAAGCAAAGTGACGCCCGAGAATCAGGAACAATACAAGAACCTGTTCAAAAAACGCAAGGACTACTACCGCCGCTACCGCGACATGAGCGTCATCGCTTTCGTGGCTGTCTACGCATTATCGGTCATTGATGCCTACGTCGATGCCTCTTTGGCCGACTTCGACATCTCCAAAGACCTGAGTTTGCGGGTGGAACCAACCATCATGGGATGGGAAAACGGAAGACTGGTGGCCGATAGAGCTGCCGTGGGACTGCAATGCCGACTGACATTCTGACCCACAGACAGACCGCTGGCCTCCTGCCAACAACCAATCATGTGACTCGAAAGAGCACACAACATTACAGCATTAGAACAAAAAAAGAATGATGAGAAAAACCAAAAGCCTCCTTATCGTCGGACTGTTATGGATGGGACTGTGTACCGCACAAGCCCAAATCGTCAACGAAGACGAATACGAAATAACGGTAACCAATGAGGAAGGAAAAGAAGAAACCATCGAATTGCCCGAAGGAATGACTGCCGAACAAGACAGTCTTTTCAGCCTTTATTTCTCCAAAAACTACCTTGAGAAAGACCCTTCGTGCCAAGAAAGCAGCGTCAATCCCGCTTATGAGCAGGAAGTTTATATCGATCGACTCCGCAAATTGCCCACCATCATGGAGATGCCCTACAACGATGTCGTTCGGAAATTCATCGACCGATATGCCGAAAAGGGAAGAAGTCGGGTGAGCTACATGCTCGGATTGTCCAATTTTTATATGCCGATATTCGAGCAGGCATTGGAAGCCTACGAACTTCCGTTGGAACTTAAGTACCTGCCTGTCATCGAATCGGGGCTCAATCCGCGTGCCGTTTCGAGTGTAGGTGCCACCGGCCTGTGGCAATTCATGGTAACAACGGCCAAGCGATACGGGCTGCAGGTCAATTCATTGGTCGACGAACGCCAAGACCCCATACGCTCTTCATACGCCGCCGCCCAATATCTGCGTGACCTCTACCGCATCTTCGGTGACTGGAATCTCGTGATTGCCGCCTACAACTGTGGACCCGAAAACATCAATCACGCCATCAGAAGGGCGGGAGGAGCCAAAGACTATTGGAAGATTTATCCCTATCTGCCCTCCGAAACAAGGGGTTATGTGCCGGCATTCATCGCCGCCAACTACATCATGAACTACTATTGCGAGCACAATATCTGCCCGATGCTCACCGACCTGTCCATGAAAACCGACACGGTTGAGGTCAATCGGGACGTACACCTGCAACAAATAGCCACCGTCTGCGGTGTCGATTTGGGCATGCTTCGCGAACTCAACCCGCAGTATCGCCGCGATATCGTCAACGGAAGCAGCGAGCCTTCGGTCATCCGATTGCCGATTGCCGACATCAATACTTTCATCGAACGTGAAGATTCCATCTATGCCTACCAAGCCGACATACTCCTCTCCAAACGTTCGCAGGTGGACATTCCCGAGCAAGAGATGGCAGCCGCCGGCCGTAACTATGCCCGACAAGGCAATTCGGGCAGAGGAAGCAACAGCTACTCGGGTTCATCGTCGAGATCGGGCAAATGGAAATCGTCGAAGAGCAGCCGGCGAAACGACAGAGACTCCGACAGAAAAAGTCGAAAGAAAAGCCGGCGAAGCCGCAAGTCTTCGGAAAGCGTGACCATCAGAAACGGTGAAACACTGTCCGAAATAGCAGCCAAACACGGAACTACGGTGAAGAAACTCAAGAAACTCAACAAAATCAACGGTTCGACGATTCGTGCCGGAAAGAAAATCAAAGTCAAATAAGCAGCATCCACAACCCTGCCGACTGCCGACCCGATAGGCGACGCATCGGCAGGGTTATACCATTATTATATATAAGAAGAAGCAGCATGATGGACTCAAACCAAGCAGAAATCGACGACCAACAACGGGAAGCGGCAGAAGAGAAACTGGTCAATGAGGCTTTTGAACGACTTCTCAACAGCTATCTCTCCTCACGTCACCGCAAGAAGGTCGACATCATTACCAAAGCATTCAACTTTGCCCGACAAGCCCACAAAGGCGTGCGAAGGTTGTCGGGCGAGCCCTATATCATGCACCCCATTGCCGTTGCACAGATTGCTTCGGAAGAGATGGGACTCGGCTCGACCAGTATCTGCTCCGCCCTGCTGCACGACGTGGTCGAAGACACCGACTATACCGTTGAAGACATCAGCAACATCTTCGGAGCCAAGATAGCCCAAATCGTTGACGGACTGACAAAAATTTCGGGTGGCATCTTCGGCGATCAGGCATCTGCCCAAGCCGAAAACTTCAAAAAACTGCTTCTCACCATGAGCGAGGATATCAGGGTCATCCTCATCAAAATCTGCGACCGGCTTCACAACATGCGCACACTGGCATCGCAACCCAAGAACAAACAGTACAAGATTGCCGGCGAAACGCTCTACATCTATGCACCCTTGGCAAACCGTCTTGGGCTCAATGCCATCAAGACCGAGCTGGAAGACCTCAGCTTCAGCTACGAACATCCCGAAGAATATGAAAAAATCAAGAAAAAACTGTCGCTGACACAGGAGTCGCGCGACGAACTTTTCGGCAAGTTCACCAAGCCCATCCGCGAAGCACTCGACCACATGGGCATCAGCTACGAAATCAAAGCGAGGGTCAAAAGCCCCTATTCCATCTGGACGAAGATGCAGAACAAGCATGTGTCGTTCGACGAGATATACGACATTCTCGCGGTCAGAATCATCTACACTCCCGACAAGAAAGAGAACGAAGTCAACGAATGTTTCAACATCTATGTGGCAATCAGCAAGATATACAAGTCACACCCCGACCGATTGCGTGACTGGGTGAACCACCCGAAGGCCAACGGCTATCAGGCATTGCACGTCACACTGATGTCCAAGCAGGGACGATGGATAGAGGTACAAATCCGTTCGGAGCGCATGAACGACATCGCCGAACAGGGATTTGCCGCTCATTGGAAATACAAATCGGGCGACAACGAGATTCAAGAGGATGATGCCGAACTCAACGATTGGCTCAGTACCATCAAGGAAATCCTCGACGACCCGCAACCCGATGCGATGGATTTCCTCGATGCCATCAAGCTCAACCTCTTTGCTTCCGAAATCTTTGTCTTCACACCCAAAGGAGAAATCAAGACGATGCCGGCCGGATGTACCTGCCTTGACTTCGCATTTCAGATTCATACCTTTCTCGGTTCTCACTGCATCGGCGCCAAAGTAAACCACAAACTCGTCCCCCTGAGTCACCGCCTGCAAAGCGGTGATCAAGTGGAAATCCTCACATCGAAGTCGCAACATGTACAACCCTCGTGGCTGAACTTCGTTTCGACCGCCAAAGCCAAGTCGAAAATTCAGTCCGTCCTGCGACGCGACAGTCGCGAGACACAGAAGAAAGGCGAGGAAATTCTCGAAAACTTCCTGCAAAGACACGACATGGAGATCACCACTTCGACACTCGACAAGCTCTGCAAATTCCACGATGTGCAACGTCACGAAGACCTTTTCCACGGCATCGGTGCCAAAACTATCATTCTTGGCGACAAAGACATCAGCGAGTTGCAAGAGAAATCGTCCTCGAAAGTGTCGTGGAAGAAATATGTTCCCTTCATCGGCGGCGACAAGAAGAAGAACAAAGAACGCGAAGAAGAGATACGGCGCATCACCATCAACAAGAACTTCAACCGCAAGAAACCCGTCTACATCAACGAAGAAAACATCCGTCAGTTCATCTTCAAACCGTGCTGCCATCCCATTCCGGGCGACGACATCCTGGGATATATCGACAATAAAAACGAGATTGAGGTTCACAAACGTTCCTGTCCGGTGGCAGCCAAGCTCAAATCGAGCTTCGGCAACCGCATACTCGATGCCCGATGGGAAATGCACAAACAACTGCTCTTCGACGCAACGGTCCATGTACGCGGCATCGACCGCATCGGAATGCTCAAGGAGGTAACCGAAATCATCTCCGACCAACTCAACGTCAACATGCGCAAAATTACGCTTTCGTGCGATGAAGGCATCTTCGACGGACAGATAGACTTGCGTGTTCACGACCGTGATGACGTGAAAGTCATCATGAACAAACTCAAGAAAATAGACGGACTGAAAGAGGTTCAACACATCATCTGATACACCGGGCAGCAAGACTATCTTTTAAGATGATCGACGAATAATCCATAAGACGACAGTTTCAGAGGCATTCTTTCTTACTATAGATGAAGGGAAACCGTCATTTTATTGGATGGATTAAACAAAAACATGAGATTACTTGTGGTTTCATTAAACAGCTTCTATCTCTGTGTCGCGGATGTTTTTTTGGAAAAAGCAAGTTCCCCTTTCTTGTTTTTCAGCAAGATTCTTCGACAATCCGCCAAAAACACCAAAGAGTCAACAGGAAATGTATAAACAAACGCTCTCATGACCGATTTGGGATAATCCAAACCAAACATCTTATTGCGGCGGATAGTATAGGATAGACGCAAAAGCGGAAAGAATCCATAAGCCCCTCCGGCATAACAGCAAAATCCATGC
>JALETQ010000058.1 GCA_022781445.1 Prevotella sp. | reverse complement strand
TATTTCGCAAACGGCGGCTCCTTTGTGCCGGTGGGCAGCCTTCAGAATCTCGATGGTTTCGGGGGCATCGGTGGCCACTGAGCGGGCAAAGAATTTTCCGCGTGCGCCAAACGAAAGCTCCGCAGGCCGGAAGGGGTCTTCGACTGTGCCGTAAGGACTCGACTTCGATACGAAGCCGCGTGGCGATGTTGGCGAATATTGCCCCTTTGTCAGTCCGTATATGCGGTTGTTGAGCAGCACGATGTTGATGTCGATGTTGCGACGCAGGGCATGGATGAAGTGGTTTCCGCCGATGGCGAGACCGTCGCCGTCACCACTGATCTGCCATACCGACAGGGAGGGATTGGCCACTTTGATGCCTGTGGCGATGGCTGCCGCTCTGCCGTGAATGGTCTGCATGGCATAGGCATTGACATAATAGGGCAACCGGCTCGAACATCCGATGCCGCCTATGACTGCCGTTTCATGGGGCGGCACGCCTATTTCGGCCATTGCCTTGTGGAGCGACGATAGGAAAAAATGGTCGCCGCAGCCCGGACACCATCTCGGTTGTCCTTTCTTATAGGATTGAGGTGTGTATTCGCTCATGGTCATAAGGGTTGGTTAAGTTGGAGGATGTCTTCGAATGCCTTGGTAAGTTCGGCAACAACAAAAGGTTGGCCTTTGCATTCGTTGTATTGATAGGGTACAAATCCGTCGACCTTGCCACGCAGGTAGGCGGCAAACTGTCCGAGGTTTTGTTCGGCAACGACCACTTTCTTGTATTTCATGAGTACTTCTGTGGTGTTGGCCGGCAGCGGATTGATGTATTTGAACTGGGCATGAGCCACCTTGTGACCTGCCCGACGGAGGGTTTCCATCGCCGTGTGCAGGTGTCCGTAAGTGCCTCCGAAGCCCACGATGAGGAGATCGGCGTCCTCGCAGTCACCGTCGACCTTGATGTCGGGGACGGGAATGCGGGCTATTTTCTCGGCACGCAGGCGGCACATCATGTCGTGATTCTCCGGATTTGTCGATATGTTTCCCGTCTTTCCGTCCTTCTCCAGTCCGCCCAGAATGTGGGTGAAGCCCTCTTGTCCGGGCACCGCCCAGTAGCGAACTTTCAAGTCATCGTCACGATGGTAAGGCGTGTAGTCGTCCTTCATATCGGGCGTGACGCGGTGGGGATGGATTTCGGGCAGCTTGTTGATGTCGGGCAGTCGCCATGCCGCCGACCCGTTGGCCACGAAAGCATCGGTGAGCAACACCACCGGCGTGAGATGTTCGAGGGCTATCCGGGCCGCATGATAGGCTGCATCGAAGCAGTGGGTGGGGCTGAGGGCGGCGATCACCGGCATGGGCGATTCGCCGTTGCGGCCATAGAGGGCTTGCAGCAGGTCGCCCTGTTCGCTCTTGGTGGGCAGGCCCGTGGAGGGGCCGCCACGCTGCACATCGATGACCACGAGCGGAAGTTCGTCCATCACGGCAAGGTTCATGGCTTCGCTCTTGAGGCATAGACCCGGCCCCGAGGTCGAAGTGGCTGCCAGAGCACCGGCAAAAGAGGCCCCGATGGCACTGGCACAACCGCTGATCTCGTCTTCGCACTGCATGGTTTTCACCCCGCAACTCTTGTGTTTCGACAGTTCGTGCAGGATGTCGGTGGCAGGCGTGATGGGGTATGAGCCGAGAAACAGTGTCATGCCGGCACGCTCGGCAGCGGCTATGAGACCATAAGCGGTAGCTTTGTTGCCCGTGATGTCCATGTATCTGCCCGGCTTTTTTACCTTCGACTCGATGCGATAGGTGGCGGGAACTCCGGCATGGACATTGTGTCCGTAGTCGTAACCGGCTCTGACCACCTTGATATTGTTGTTGGCAACATCGGGTTTACGGGCAAACTTCTTCTTGAGGAAGTTGCTTACCAGTTTCACGTCGCGGTTGAAAAGCCAGCACACCAAACCCAATGCAAACATGTTCCGGCTTTTCAGGATGGACTTGTTGTCCATATCCTCACCTTTGAAGCAGGCTTTGACCATTGTTGTCAGCGGACAAGCCACCACGCGATCGGTGTCGATGCCCATTTCCGACAGATAATCGTCGGTCTTGAATTCGGCTTTCTTCAGATCGGAAGGGCCGAAACTGTCGGTGTCGATGATGATGGTAGCTTGAGGTTTGGCAAAGCGGTATTGGGTTTTCAGGGCGGCGGCATTCATGCATACCAGTACGTCGCACAAATCGCCGGGAGTGAAAACTTCCGTTTCGCCCACATGGATTTGGAAACCCGACACACCCGTCAGCGAGCCTTGCGGAGCGCGGATGTCTGCCGGATAGTCAGGAAAGGTAGAGATGTCGTTGCCCACTTCGGCAGAAACGGTCGAGAAGATGTTGCCTGCGAGTTGCATTCCGTCGCCCGAATCGCCCGAGAAACGTACCACGACTTCATTCAATTCCTTTACTTCGATTTTGAGATTCATGTCGTATTAAATGTTTGTTTGTAAATAAGTTCCTGCAAAGGTCAGCATTATTATTGACTCTCCCAAATGTTTGATGGGAAAAATTGTAATCCTTATGTTGCACCTTTGTCTGTAGCTCCGGCGGTCTCTTATGGGATATTCTGGACGTGTCTGCTTTCCGGCACACAGAGAACGGCAACAGGAAGGTTTGCCTTCTTGCATCTTGTCTGCCGTCTTGTCTTGCAGTAGCCCGTTGCTCCTTTGGCAAACCGACAGCCTGTCTGCCCGACAATCGAACAAGACCGCTTCGGGTGAAAGGATGAAGAAAATGTCTGACAACCGGTTGCTTGCCTTTCCATACGTAAAAGTCCCGACCGTGACATTTGTACTCACGGTCGGGACTTTTGCTGTTTTTTTCCGGTAACCTTTCCGTGTTGTCATGTACCGGGTCATTTCTCGGGCTGTAAGGTGGTTGGTCTGCTCATACTGGTGCCCGGCATGATGTTTTGATTTTTCTTGTTCTTGAACCTGACCGTGAGAACCCTTTCGTCCCGGTCGGGGTGTGCCGATGCTTTTGTTTTCGGCTTGCCGGCATCCGAGCGTGCCTTGACGATGTTCAGGGCAGGGGGCGTGTGCGGAGAGCTTCGTTCTCGGCAGCTTCCATGATTTCTCTTTCTCCGGGGCCTTTGTCGTCGATTCCGCAGAGGTGCAGGATGCCGTGGATGATGACCCGATAAAGTTCTTCGTCGTAGTCCTTGCCCAGTTGCAGGGCATTGCTCTTCACGGTATCGGTGGAGATGACGATATCTCCGTTGATGGTATTGCCTTCGGTATAGTCGAAAGTGATGATGTCGGTATAATAATCATGGTCGAGGTATGCCCGGTTGACCTCGAGAATATTGCTGTCGGACACAAACATATAGCCCACCGAACCCACTTTCTTTCCGTGAGCGGCAGCCACTTGCTTGATCCATGCACTTGTTTCGCGCTTCTTGATCTTGGGCATCCTTGTGCCTTCGGTATTGTATGAAATCATGATGCAGTCTTTGGATTGTCAGGGTTGGGATTGTGATTCGGGATTATCGGGGTTTTCGGCCGGAGAGTCGGGAGCGGCAGGCCGGGGCAGGAATTCATCGGCCGGATGGCCGAAATAGCGCAATTCGCGAACGAGCGATGAGGAGATGGCAGCCAATCCGGGTTCGGCAAAGAGCAGGAGGGTTTCGATGCCGCTCAGACGACGGTTGATTTCTGCCTGATCGCGCTCGTATTCGAAGTCTTTGGCACTTCGTACGCCTCTGATAATACAGTCGGCAGCCACACGTTTTGCCAAATCGATGGTGAGATCGTTGTACGCAACTGTTTCGATGCGTGGCTCGTGGGCATAGAGATGGGCGATGGTACGGGTGCGTTCCTCTACATCGGCACCGGCTTGCTTGAGCTTGCCGGCAGCCACACCCACGACAATGCGGTCGAAGAGCGGCAGGGCGCGTTCGATGATCGAGGCGTGACCGATGGTGAAGGGATCAAAAGTTCCGGTGAAGATGGCTGTTCTGTTACCTTTCATATATATAAAAATAGAGTAATGGCGGGTTGTGGTGGTTGTGAGGTGGAGGCGGGAACGGTCAGGCATCGAAGAGGTCGCGACCGGTATTGCGACGGCTGTAAATGTTGCGTCCCAAATGAATATAAGCCTGTTCGGTGACCATACGTCCCCGCGGTGTGCGCTTGATGAAGCCTTCCATGATGAGATAAGGTTCGTAGACCTCTTCGAGCGTTCCGGCTTCCTCTCCGATGGCTGTGGCGATGGTGGTGAGTCCCACGGGGCCTCCTCCGAATTTGTCGATGATGGTGAGCAAGATCTTGTTGTCGATCTCATCGAGTCCGTACCGGTCGATGTTCAGTGCGGTGAGTGCGTAGCGTGCGATGGCGGTGTCGATACGTCCGTTTCCTTTCACTTGCGCAAAGTCGCGTACCCTTCGGAGCAAGGCGTTGGCAATACGAGGTGTGCCACGGCTCCGTCGTGCTATCTCGATGGCGGCTTCGTCGTCAATGGGCACCTGGAGGATGGAAGCCGAGCGTTTCACAATCTTCGTGAGCGTTTCGGGGTCGTAATATTCCAAATGAAGATTGATGCCGAAACGGGCGCGCAGCGGGGCGGTAAGGAGTCCGCTACGTGTGGTGGCGGCAACAAGGGTAAATGGGTTGAGGTCTATCTGTATGGAGCGTGCCGACGGACCTTTGTCGATCATGATGTCGATGCGGTAGTCTTCCATGGCAGAGTAGAGATATTCCTCGACGACGGGCGACAGACGGTGAATTTCATCAATGAACAGCACGTCGCGCGGTTCGAGAGAGGTGAGAATGCCGGCAAGATCACCGGGCTTGTCGAGCACCGGACCACTGGTGAGCTTGAACCCTACGCCGAGTTCGTTGGCAATGATGTTGCTGAGAGTGGTCTTGCCCAGTCCGGGAGGGCCGTGCAGGAGGGTGTGGTCGAGCGGTTCTCCACGGTATTTGGCAGCTTCTACGAACACCTGCAGGTTTTCGACCACCTTGAGTTGTCCGCTGAATGCGCCGAAGTCAAGCGGTCGCAGGGCGTTCTCGAAGTCTTTCTCGGTGGGCGACACCGTTTCGTGTCTGATGTCAAAATTATCGTCCATGCTGCAAAGTTAATCATTCCTTTCGGGTTTCCATGAAAAAATCTTTCTATTTCGGCCACATGATCCACACTTCAAGAGGGCACAGTCGATGACTGTTGCCCGAAAATGTGTCGCTTTCGATTATTCCCAATCGGTCATGAGGGCGTTTGGTCCTGACATTTCATGCCGATGACAGTACTTCCCGATCGTATGTCGTCCGCTTGCCGATACCTTGCTGTCAGTATGCTTTGCCGTAACTTGCTACGCCTGTAACAAGCCGACAGACAAGCTCCCTGACAATCAGGCGAAACCGTCCCTGACTTTCAGACCGATTTGGGTTGTGGCGAGGTCTTCTTGTTCGACAAGAGATTGGGAGGCATCAATGCAGACGGCTTCCCGATGATGCGGGAAGCCGTCTGTCATGGTTTGTCTGCTCTTCTCGGGGGTGACAGAAGAGCTTAGAAGAAAATCATGCGCTCTATCCAATATACGAATATACCGGCAAGATAGCCTATCATGACAATCCATGTCATGTGCTTGAGGTACCATCCGAAGGTGATTTTTTCCAATCCCATCACAACGACACCGGCGGCACTGCCGATGATGAGCAGCGAACCTCCCACGCCGGCACAGTAGGCAAGGAGTTGCCAGAAGATACCGTCGACGGCCATATCGGCTCCTGCGACGGGATCGATGGGGTACATTCCCATGCAGCCTGCCACCAGTGGCACGTTGTCGACAATCGAGGAAACGACACCGATGATGCCGGTCACGAGGTAATGGTTGCCTCCCGACACACTCTCCAGCGATTTTCCCAATGCGGTAAGCACACCCACTTCTTCCAAGCAAGCCACTGCCATAAGGATGCCGAGGAAGAACAGGATGGTCGTCATGTCGATGCGTGACAACAATTGGCTCACGCGTTTTGCCATCGTATCGTCTTCATCGGCTTTGCGGTGAAAGATCTCGGTAGCTGTCCAAAGCAGACCCAGTACCAGCAAGATGCCCATGAAAGGAGGCAGACCGGTGAGTGCACGGAAGATGGGTACGAATACCAAACCGCCCACACCGAGAAAGAAAATGGTCTTACGTTGTGACTTGGTCAGTGCAGACGGGGTGTTCTCAACGATGTTCTGCGACTTGTCGAGCTTGCCTTGCAGCATGAACTGCATGATGAAGGCGGGAACGAGCATCGACACCAGTGAAGGTACAAAGATTTCAGTGATGACACCTTGCGTGGTAAGCATGCCTTGGATCCACAACATGATGGTAGTCACGTCGCCGATGGGGGAGAACGCACCGCCGGAATTGGCTGCCACGATGACCAAGGCCGCATAAATCATCCGGTCTTTGCGGTCTTGAACAAGTTTGCGCAATACCATGATCATCACGATGGAAGTGGTGAGATTGTCGAGAATGGCCGACAAAAAGAAGGTCATGAAGGCGATGCGCCATAATAAGGTTCGCTTGTTGCGGGTTTTGAGAGTGTCGCGAACAAAGTTGAACCCGCCGTTGTGATCCACGATTTCGACAATGGTCATGGCACCCATGAGGAAGAAGAGTGTTTCGCCGGTTTCACCCAGATGTTCCTTGAGAAGGTCGGAAATGTGAATGGAGAAGTTCTCGGGAGAAATGCCGGCCAGATAGCTTCCCGGATCGAGGCTGAAGAGCGTCCAGCAACCCACGCACATGAGCAGGGCGATGGCTGCCTTGTTGACTTTCAAACCGCTTTCGAGGGCAATGCAGAGGTAGCCCACGACGAAGACGGCAATGATAGCAATGGTCAATGATGTCATCATGATAGTTTAATTTGTTTTTAATTGATGAATGCCGCGCACATACGGGCGACGATGCTTTTGATACCGGGTGGCGGATTGGTCGTTTCGATGTCGAAATGCCCCCGTTTGTCGATAACGGGTGCAAAGGTAATCAAATAATGAATGTGGAAAAACTTTTGACCTTTATTTTTATGCGAACTCCTTGTGTTACAGATATGCAACGTCCTGGCGGAACTTTCTTGGCCGACTTCATTCGGAGTTGTCCGTTTCGCCGAAGTCGAACGTGAGTTGGCGGAGTGGCAGGAGGTTGAACGACAGCCGGTGGTAGGGTGTCGTTCCGTGGGCTTCGATGGCGCGCCGGTGCGCCGGTGTGGGATATCCCTTGTTGCGCTTCCATTCGTAAAGGGGAAATTCGCGGTCGAGTTTGTTCATATAGTCATCACGAAACGTCTTGGCAAGGATGGCAGCAGCGGCAATGTTGAGGTAACGGGCATCGCCTTTAACGACGGTGACGTGTGGCAAGAGGTCGGTGCGACGGCCTTCAGCGATACTCTCACTGATGAAGGGCGGCTGCCTTTGGGCAAGCATGGCGCGATCGGATGGGGTAGGGGTGTAGTAAGGTTTGAAGCGGTTGCCGTCCACAATGACAGCTTCGGGGCACAATTGCAGACCGTCGAGGGCGCGGTGCATGGCAAGGATGGAAGCGTTGAGAATGTTGATGCGGTCGATCTCTTCGGGACTGACGATGCCTACCGCCCATGCCAAGGCATCATCAATAATCTCCTGCCTCAGCCGGTAACGCTTGGCCGGCGTGAGCTTCTTGGAATCGTCGATGTCGGCATTGACATAGTCGGGTGGCAGAATGACGGCGGCGGCAAAGACGCTGCCTGCGAGGCATCCGCGTCCGGCCTCGTCACATCCGGCTTCGATGAGGTTGTCGTGATAATGGTTGAGAAGCATGGGACCGGTTATGCGGTAATTGGTCGGTGTGGTGGAAAATCGGGTTGTCGCCCGGCATCAGAACATGGTGCTGACCCTGCGGATGCCTTCAACCAGTGCGTCGACTTCGGCAAAGGTGTTGTATAGTCCGAACGATGCCCGAGCCGTGCCCTGCACACCCAGTCGGTGCATGAGCGGTTCGGCACAGTGATGTCCCGTGCGGATGGCAATGCCAAGGCGGTCGAGCAGCGTGCCGAGGTCGAGATGATGAATGTCGCCCACCTTGAACGATACCACCGCGTCGTGGTGGTCTTCGGGGCCGAAGACCTCGAGTTTGTCAATGGTTTTCATCCGTTCGATGGCATAACGTGTCAGTTCGCTCTCGTGGGCAAAGACGTTTTCCATGCCGATGCCGTTGAGGTATCCGATGGCTTTGGCCAGTCCGTGTGTGGCAACATAGTCGGGTGTTCCCGCCTCGAATTTGAAAGGCAGCTTGCCGAAGGTGGTCTTTTCGAATGTCACGCTCTCGATCATCTCTCCGCCGCCTTGGTAGGGAGGCAGCCGGTCGAGCCATTCTTCCTTGCCGTAGAGTACGCCGATGCCGGTGGGACCATACATCTTGTGGCCGCTGAAAGCAAAGAAGTCGCAATCCATTTTCTGTACGTCGACGGGAAAGTGGGGCGTGCTCTGTGCGCCATCTATCATGACCGGCACGTCGTGGGCATGGGCAATGCCGATGATGTCGTCGACAGGGTTGATGGTGCCCAGCACGTTGCTTACGTGCATGACGCTCACCAGCTTGGTCTTCTCGGTGAACATCGTGCGATAGGCATCCATGTCGAGCGTGCCGTCGTCGTGTATGGGGATGACCCTGATGCCGATGCCTTTGCGGGCAGCCATGATTTGCCACGGAACGATGTTCGAATGGTGTTCCATGGTCGAAATGATGACTTCGTCGCCGGCCTGCATCATGCCCTCGGCAAACGATGATGCCAGCAGGTTCATGCTCTCGGTCGTTCCGCGCGTGAAGACAATCTCTTCGGCCTTGGCGGCATGGATGAATCCGCGTACGGCCTCGCGAGCCGCCTCGTGATGATCGGTCGACTGCTGCGAAAGATAATGCACGCCGCGATGCACATTGGCGTTGACGGTGTAATACATGTCGCTCATGGCTTCGACCACACAGCGCGGCTTCTGCGTCGTGGCACCGTTGTCAAGATATACCAAAGGTCGGTTGTAAACCTTTTGGGAGAGGATGGGAAAGTCGTTCCTGATTCCTTCGATGTCGTATGTATGCTTCATTGGTATGCAAAAATAAACAATCGATTCGAGAAAGCCATCGAAAAGAGACACGAAAGTGGCAGGCATCACCCTTTTTGTCACTTTCCGGCCTTCATTTTTTTTCAGTCCGCTTTCGGTTGTTGCCCATCCGGAATCTTCCGTCCGTCCCCTTTTTCTCCCCGTTCGATCCACCTCTCGCTCCTCCGTTTCTCGTCTGTTTCGCCCCGTCTGCCCGACCATCAGACGAAATCGAATCGGAACCCGATGGCCGATTGGGTGTGAAATGCAAGTCGGATGTGTGTGAAGCAACCTTTTCGGACATATATAAACCCTAATTTGTGACTTCAAGGGTAATGATTTGGCTAAATAAACTTGCAATTATTTGGAGAAACGGAGCAAACCGCATATCTTTGTTCCCATGACATCCGTGTCGAACGGACACAGGCCGTGCGGTGTATCGCATCAGACAACGGCCGGCATCCTGCCTCCCGACGGGGATGTTCTTTCATTGGTAATATACATAACGGGCAGGGAAGCCCTGCCACATTGATTTAGTCCGATAGAATAAAGAATTCATTAAAACGAAAAAAGTATGAAAAGAATTGTTTTAAGCGCAGTGATTGCCCTCGCAGCTTTTGGCTTCAGCACGAATGCCCAGGCACAAAATGAGATGACCGCCAAGGCACGCGTTGCCGCCCAAAAGGCCGACAACAGCCGGATGCAGGTTGAGAAAACCGCTGCTTTGAAGAGAGAAGAAGCACGAAAGACGGCCGAATGCTGCAAAGCACAAGGAAAGGTTGATGCCAAAGCCAAGGCTGCCTGCTGCAAGACCGATGCCAAAGCCGCCCAAGCTAAAGCCGCCTGTACTGCCGGCAAAACCGCAAAAGACTGTCCCAAAGGCAAGACTTGTCCTCAAAAGCAAGGAACCGCCAAAGGTGAATGCTGCAAGAAAGTGACACCGGCAAAGAAATAACAGCCGTACAACCTATTTCCCAATGCCCCCCGAAAGTGCATTATGCAACTTCCGGGGGGCGTTTATATATCAAAATCGTGTACGGAAAGAGATGATACAGGATGCTTCTCTATCCGATCTTCGGACATCAGAAACAACACTTTTGTGAATGGATGAACAAGCGTTTGTATATCAATAACTTGAGATTCTCTTTGGGGTCGCTTCCCAAAAGGGCACGAATTATCCGGCAATTCGTGCCCTTTTACAAAGTGATTCGTACCCTTTTGCAAGACAATTCATGCCCTTTTGAAAAACGGCTTGTCACGAAACCTCTTTAACCCCAATCGGTCATCCGACCGTTTAGTCCTGCATTTCATGTCGTTCATGCCACTTTCCGTCCGATTTCGTCCGCTTGCCGGCATCCCGTCTGTCGCTTTGTTTTGCCGTAGTCCGCAACGCCTGCCACAAAAACACCCCCATCTGTCCGACAATCAAGCGAAACCTGTTCGGACTCTGATGAGCGGTTGGGGGTCAAGAGTATCGTGGAACCGTCGCAATCTGAAAACGATTTGTGTGTTGTGACGCATGGCTTGCAGAACTCGCGAAACGGAACAGTTCATTAGACAGGTAAAAACCGGCTTTGTTTGATTTCGGGCTTTTGGCCGAGGGCAAACCGTTACATGTAAAGGGAAGGCAAATGAAAGGTGGGAATTGATTGTGCCTGCCATGACCGAATCGGATGTCCTGAGGTTGTTCAGCCTTTCTTCTATCGGTTGTAGAGGTAGAACATACGTTCCATCATCTGCCATTTCTCGTCGGATGTGGCATCGCGACTGCACTGTTGGAAGGCGGCGACGGCCTCTTCCCATTCCTGCTGGCGGGGAAGTAGGGCGAGTTTTGCCATCGCTTCGGCCCAGTCGAAGTCAAGCGGTGTGTCTACAATCATGAACAAGCGGTTGCCGAGAATGTATATTTCCATTTCGAGAATGCCTACCGACCGGATGCCGTCGATGATTTCGTGCCACATTCGGTCGGGGCCATGCTGTGCCCGATAGGCCTTGATGAGCTTGGAATCGTCCTTCAGGTCGAGCGTCTGGCAATAGCGTTTCACGGGTTGGGTATGCGTGCGGGTGGGATAGCCTTGGGTTTTCATGTTGTCGGATTTGTGTTTGATGGATGGTTTGATGAATGGGAGTGCCGTTCAGAAAGGAGCTTCGTCGGAAAATGTCATGTGCCTGCCGTTCAGCGGATGTTCGAAAGCCAGTCGGCAGGCATGCAGACAAAGCCTCCGGTCGGGTGTTCCATAGAGCGTGTCGCCCTTGATGGGGGCATTGAGGCCGTCGGGATGGGCGCAGTGAACACGCAGCTGGTGAGTGCGTCCGGTATGAGGCTTGAGGCGTAGCCGTGTCGTGGTGCCATCGCGCTCCATCACCTCATAGTCGGTTACCGCCTCCTTGCCGGCAACGGGGTCGACACATTGTCGCGGTCGGTCGAGCGGATCGGGGCGCATGGGCAGTCGGATGGTGCCCTTGTCGACATTCACCGTGCCTTCGACGAGGGCAACATAGGTTTTTTCGACTTCGCGTCGTTCAAACAAGGCTTGCAACAAACGCTGTGCCTCATGATCCTTGGCGGCCACAAGCAAGCCCGAGGTGTCCATGTCGAGACGATGAACCATACGGATGCCGTCGACGGTGAGGCAATGGCGGTCGAGCCACCGTTCCACGCTGGGCAGTCTTTCCGTACCCGGCACACTGGGCAGTCCCGACGGTTTCCTGACCACGACGATGGCATCGTCTTCGTAAACGATGACGGGTGCGAGGTCGAAAGGATGGCGCGGAGAGAACGAACGGACATCCATGCCCTGCAACATGAAGTCCAAAATGGGTTTGCACTTGCCGCGGCAGGGACGGTAGAAGTGTCCGTGGCGACGTAGTTCACTCTTGGGTGACCGCCCCACCCAGAACTCTGCCAGTGCCACCGGTCGCCATCCTTGACGCAACGCATATTGCAACAGCTTGGGAGCGCAACAGTCGCCGGCGCCTGCCGGAGGTGTCTTGCCGTTGTCGCGGCTGAAGATGAAATGCAGGTCGGCATGTTCGCCTTTTCCGTTGCACATCACATATTGGCTGAAGAGCCAGTGCTGCAGAGCCTCGGAGCGTTCGGCACGCTGCTTCTTGAGCCTGCTGATGTCGTCGTCGAAAGCCTGTAGTTCGACGCGGATGTCGTGGCAACGCAGGTCGAAAGCCCGTTGTTGCCTTTTCAGTTCGGCTTTCATGAAGCGGCTTTCGTTTCTCATCGCCTCCGCTTCCGCTTCGGTCGTGCTTTCCTTTCTGAGGTTGTCGCGTCGTGCTTTGGCTACGGCCATCTGCCGTTTGTGGTTTTCCGTCCATGTCGCTGCCTCCTGTTGCAGGTCGGCCAGCCTTTGTGCGAGTTGCAGCCGGCGTGGATTGTCGGCGAGTCGGTCGATGGTTCGATTGATGTCCGAAATGTGTCGCTCTTCGGTTTTGAAATGTCCGTCGTGCTGTTGGGCATCAAAAACCGGTGGTACGAAGAAGGGATGGTCGTTGCGTCCGCCCAGCAAGCCACTGTAGGCAGCAAGATAAGCCGTTTCACCCGGTGCGCTTTCGACCACCAACACTCCCAACATCTTGCCTTCCGCCAGCTCTTGAGCCATCGTCTCTTGCCCCTCGGCATAATGTCGGAGCCGGTCGGCTGCCATGACACAAAGGGGATGAGGCATGTCGTCGAAGGGGTCGGCAAACCCTTTCGGCGGCATGCCGGCAGAAGGTAATGGATGCAGACGGGAGTCAGAGGTCATAGATGCGTTTCTTGATTTTACGCAATTCGGATCTGTGTTTGCGGGCGGCTTTCTTGCCAATCTCGATTAAATCTTCGATGCAGTCGGTCGAGAAACATGCCACACTGTGTTTCTTGATTTTGGGATTGATGCGAACATCTGCCATCTTCACGTTGTCCAGATACTTCGTTTGGTCGGGACGGCAGAAGAACCATTGGAGGTATCGCAGCCATCCCTTGTGTTCGTCGTAGTTCTTGCGAGGTCTTTCTTTCACCTTTTTCTGGCTGAGGTCAACGGCAATGACGATGTCGGCACCCATGGCCTTCACTACGTCGACGGGAAGATTGTTGAGCACACCGCCGTCGACAAGCTGTCTTCCGTCCCATTCGACCGACTTGAACACGCCCGGAATGGCCATGCTGGCGTGGACGGCATGTGCCAGACTGCCACTGTCGAGGACGATTTCCTCAACCTTCTTGAGGTCGACAGCCACACAGCGATAGGGAATGGGCAGCTTGTCGAAGCTGATGCTGTCGGGCATTTGTCCCACCTCGTCCAAGAAAACTTCGATGGACTTGTTGCGCAGGAATGAGTCGGTGAACACCCGGCTCCAGTTTTGCGACTTGAATAGCGTTTCGATGCTGTCGGCTTTGAAGCCGTTGGCGTAGAAAGCACCCACAATGGCACCGATGCTGGTGCCTGCCACATAGTCGACGGGGATTCCGATTTCTTCGATGAGCTGCAGCACGCCCACTTCGGCAGCTCCTTTGGCACCGCCACCACCCAATACGAGTCCCACCTTGGGGCGTTGTTTCCTAAAGGGTTCATCGGCATGAACCGGAATGGTGAACAAGCTCCACAGGAGGATGGCGGTCACGGCTGTTCTGAGAAATTGTTGTTTCATCATGTATTTGTTAATGGTGTTAGTAAGATTTCCGAAGGTAAAGAAAGCGTGGACGGTCGACAACCCGTGGCAATCGGTCGCACCGTCAGCACCGTCGGGCGTGACAATGGCTGTCGGTCGTTTCGATTTCGAGGGTGGCATGGGCAATGCCGCAATGCGACAGCCGATGTCTGATTTCCTCTTTTATATCCTCGAGTCGGGCAATTTCGTCAATGACGACATGAGCGGTGAGGGCATTTTCGGTCGTGCTGATAGCCCATACGTGGATGTGGTGTGCCTCCTTGACGTGCGGCACCTCGCTCATGGTTTGCCCGATGCGGTCGATGTCCACGCCTTCGGGGATGCCGTCGAGCGACAATCGCAGACTCTTGGAGAGCAGACTCCATGTGGAAACGAGGATGACCACGGCGATGGTCATGCCAAGGATGGGGTCGATGAGCGTCCAGCCGGTGGCGGTGATGACGAAACCCGACACCAAGACACCCACCGAAACCAACGTATCGGCAACCATGTGCAGGAAGGCACCCCGTACATTGAGGTCGTTTTGCTGTCCCTTCATCAACAGCAGCACCGTCAGTCCGTTGATGACGATACCTACCGCCGCCGTCCATGACACTGCCGCCCCGTTGATTTCGGCAGGCGACTGCAGCTTATGGACGCTCTCGGTGATGATGATGCCCACGGCTACGAGCAGGATGATGGCATTCAGCAGGGATATGAGGATGGTCGATTTCTTGTAACCGTAGGTGAACGTCTTGTTGCTTTTGATTTTCGACAAGCGGAAGGCGATCATGACCAACACCAGCGAGAACACATCGCTCAGGTTGTGGCCGGCATCCGAAAGCAGGCTCAGCGAGTTTACCCATAAGCCCATCAGGGCTTCTGCAACCACGAAAGCGAGGTTCAGGAGAATGGAAAAAAGCAAGACTTTGTTCATTTCCCGGGGTACGGGATGATGGTGGTGGTGATGTGAATGGTCGTGTGACATGGTGTATCTGATTAGATAATGACGGTCGGCAGGTGCTTCTCTTCTCTCATTCACCGGCCGGTGTGACTGCTCTCGGGGATGCGATGAACCGGTTTCGGTACAACCTCCCTTATACCATAATTATGTAATATCAGGAGATTTGCCCGTCTGCCCTTCGATGTTTTTTCGGCTTTCGGTCGTCTTCCTTTCGGAACATGCCGTGCGGCCGATGATGATGCAAAGATAGCAAAAAAATGTTTTCGTGAATGTGTTTTGTGCCTTTTCGTGGAACAACGATACCTTTCTTGCGATAAAATACCCACAAATGAGGAGTACAACCTTCGTGCAACAGGAGCCGGCTGTGGCCGGACACGTTGGACAACCACCATCGGTACGGTTCTTGCGGCAGGTTTTTCTTGCTGTCGGAATCGTGTCGCAAACATGCCTTTCCGACCATCATCGGCAGGAAAGGAAGCATCCGGCTCGATTTCTTGATGGAGGAAAATGCCTCTCGTGTTTGTTTCCAACGAAAAAATCTGTATATTTGCATTTGAGAAGAAAAGAAACTACGTTATGACCCAAGAAGAGAAAACCAAGATAGAAGAAGACATCATCGAAGTATTGAAGACTGTCTTCGACCCCGAAATTCCCGTTGATGTGTGGAATCTGGGTATGATATACAAGATCGATGTCAAGGAAGACCGCAGCGTCGATGTCGATATGACTTTCACGGCTCCCAACTGTCCGGCGGCAGACTTCATCCTGAGTGATGTACGCACGAAGATCGAAAGCGTGAAAGGCATCGAGAGCGTGCAGGTGAACCTCGTGTTCGACCCCGCATGGGATAAAAGCATGATGAGCGAGGAAGCTCAGGTGGAACTCGGCTTCCTCTGATGCCCCCGAGCTTTCACCCCTTTTTCCCCTTATTCCGATGACCCTTTAACCGACACGCCATGAACGACAGTCCGTCAGCCCTTCAATCCACGGTGGATCACCCCCCCGTAACCGAAAGCCTTTCGCGGCATGATGCTCCCTCCGGAGAAACATCCGCCAAGTATGTTTATTTCCTTTCGGATGCCCATCTCGGCTCTTGGGCCATTCCACATGCCCGGACACAGGAACGAAGGCTCGTGCGTTTCCTCGGCAGCATCAAGCACAAGGCATACGCCATCTACCTGTTGGGTGATATGTTCGACTTCTGGAACGAGTATAAATATGCCGTGCCGAAAGGTTTTACGCGCTTTCTCGGCAAGTTGTCGGAACTGACCGACATGGGAGTCGAGATACATTTCTTCGCGGGTAACCACGATTTGTGGACTTACGGCTATCTCGAAGAGGAGTGCGGGCTCAAGGTTCACCGGCAACCCGTCACGGTAGAGATCTATGACAAGGTGTTCTTCCTTGCCCACGGTGACGGACTGGGCGACCCCGACACGAAATATAAGATGCTGCGTCGCATCTTCCACAACAGCCTCTGTCAGCGTTTGCTCTGCGCCATCCACCCCCGTTGGGGATTGTGGCTGGGAATGACGTGGGCAAAGCACAGCCGTCTCAAACGCGATGAAGGCAAGGAACTTCCCTATCAGGGCGAAGACAAGGAAATACTCGTGCGCTTCACGAAGGAATATATGAAGACGCATACCGATGTGGACTACTTCATGTACGGACACCGACATATCGAACTGGATCTCATGCTTTCCAAAAAGACCCGCATGATGATACTCGGCGACTGGGTGTGGCAGTACACTTATGCCGTGTTTGACGGCGAACACATGTTCCTCGAAAATTATGTCGAAGGCGAATCCGTCCCCTGACAACAGGCGGCGGCAATCCTTTGGCCGGCGCGACAGGCAACCACCGGGCAACCGCTACGCGCCGATAGCATACCACTGATACGAATGGGTTTCAACATGATGCAACATATCCGACAAATCAGCCACGCATGGAAGCGGTACTTCGTCAGACTGAGGCGCATCGGCTCGGGCAAAGGCTTCGGCATTCAGTCGCCCTCTGCCTTCCGCTTTGTGACCGAGGTGGTCAACGCACCCCATCCTGCCGATGCCTGTCCTCCCATAAGAGATTGTGACAAACCTGTTTCTTCGCGTCAACGCAACTTGTTCCTGCTATACGCACGCATGACAAAAGACAGCCGGGCTGCCGAAGTTTGGAATGTCGGAGAGCCATCCGACACCTTCCGGCACTATGTAGCTGCCGCCTGCACTCCAACCCTTTACCGGCAGATAGAGGCGAAAGCATGTACGGTTTTCCCCACCGACGGCACCCTGCTCATACGTCTTCCTCATGCGTGTATCGACCAACAGTTGTGCCAACAGCTGGTTGAAGCTGCTCCGGCTCGCACCGTCTTGGTACTCGAAGACATCTATCTCACGCCACAAGCCTTGCAGTGCTGGCAATGGATAACGCAGCAACCGCAAACCGGCGACAGCTTTGATTTGTTCGATTGCGGCATCGTCTTCTTTCAAAAAAATCTGTTCAAGAATCACTATCGAGTAAATATCAAAAAACAAAACTTATCATGAAAATCAACAAAGTTTATACGAAGACCGGCGATGAAGGTCTCACCGGTCTGATCGGAGGCCACCGAGTACGCAAGACCAATGCCCGTATCGAGGCGTATGGCACTGTCGACGAGTTGAGCGCACAGCTCGGATTGCTCGTTTCGTTCATGAAGGACGGTGAGGATAAAGACCTTGTTGTCAGAGCGCAACGTAACCTTTTTACCGTAGGTTCGTATCTTGCCACCGACCAAAGCAAAACCGAAATCAGTCCGTCCTATATCCTTCCCGTCGAAGAAGTGGAACTGCTGGAGAACGAAATCGATGCCATCAACGCCAACATTCCGCCACTCGCATCGTTCCTGTTGCCCGGAGGATCGCACGAAGCCGCTGTCTGCCACGTGTGCCGCACGGTGTGCCGACGTGCCGAAAGACGCATTTTCTTCCTCCATGAAACGGCACCCGTGGCTACCGAAATACTGCAATACATGAACCGTTTGTCGGACTATCTCTTCGTTTTGGCCCGAAAACTCAACTTTGTCGATGGCGTTCGGGAAAAAATATGGAAGAAACCTTGATATTCAGAAATAAATAATTACTTTTGCACCCATCAAAAAGCAGGGGACAAACAGTGGCTTCGACAACCTCAACAAAACGCCTTTCACAAGGCTTCGAGGACGGAAACGAACCGCCAAACAGGAACTTCTTTCCTCCATTTCCCTGCCAACAATACTGCCTTGATGGCATGTCGCGGTCGCGAAGGACGACTATCATGCTGCTGATAACGAAAAACGAATAATCATTTAATAATATGTATTGGACATTAGAATTGGCTTCCAAATTGGAAGATGCCCCTTGGCCCGCAACGAAAGAGGAACTGATTGACTATGCCATCCGCTCGGGCGCACCCTTGGAAGTGTTGGAAAACCTTCAGGAAATCGAAGACGAGGGTGATGTTTATGAGAGTATCGAGGACATTTGGCCCGATTATCCAACTAAAGAAGATTTCCTCTTCAACGAGGACGAATATTGATCTGGCTGTTCCTGAAAGGCCATCGACGACCTCTCCCTATGCCATTCGCCTTGCAGAAACATACGTTACGCAAGGTTGTCATCTCGGGGAGATAACGCAAGAACTAAAAGAGTACGATATTGACAAAGGTGTTTTCCATACCGGGAGGCACCTTTGTTGTATTGATCGCCGGAATGAATTTCCTTTCTTTTGCCGACTTCCCTCTGCACCCTTGTCGCAGAATTTGCACCTTTCATTGGTGTTCACCGATGTATAAGAGCCAAGATTTCGGAAAAACGATAGTCTTGTATATAATAATATAGTATATGAGTCCTTGCCGATGGTTGGTGGATTATGTGTCGACTTCCCATCTTTCGAGGTTGATAACCACGGCATTTCAGCTTTTATTCGTACCTTTGTGCAATCTTGACGGCGCACGGTTGTGCCCCCTTTCGGCTTGTCGGGCGATGTGGCATGACATTGTCCGGAAGGACATTCATCAATAATCAACGACAGAAGACGTATGGATTGGCTCACACTTATTTCACACCAAAGACTCGGACAGGAACATCGCAAGCAGCAACGCAGCGACGGACGTTCTGAATATAAGCGCGATTATGACCGCTTGATCTTCTCGGCACCGTTCAGAAGGCTGCAGAACAAGACACAGGTATTTCCCCTTCCGGGAAGCGTTTTTGTTCACAACAGGCTCACACACAGCCTCGAAGTGGCATCGGTGGGCATGTCGTTGGGAAATGATGTGGCAAGGCAGCTCATTCGGCTGAAGCCACATCTCAAGGGAACCGATGTGGAGGAGATAGGCACCATCGTATCGGCTGCATGTCTGGCGCACGACTTGGGCAATCCGCCTTTCGGCCATTCGGGCGAGAAAGCCATACAGGCTTTTTTCAAGGAGGGGCCGGGAAGCCGGCTCGAAGCGGAGGTCTCTCCCGGATATTGGGACGACATCACGCACTTTGAAGGCAATGCCAATGCCTTCCGACTGCTCACCCATCGTTTCAAAGGACGCCGCGAAGGCGGTTTTGTGATGACCTATTCGACGTTGGCAGGTATCGTGAAATATCCTTGTTCATCGACGGCGGCAGGAAAAAAAGCCAAGTTCGGATTCTTTGTTTCCGAACAGGCGGCTTATGAACGCCTTGCCGGCAAGCTGGGCATTCCGCGCCTTTCAGCATCCGGCGAACCGCTTCGGTACGCCCGTCATCCGCTGGTCTATTTGGTGGAGGCTGCCGATGACATCTGTTACGAAATCATGGACCTCGAGGATGCCCACAAACTGCACCTCGTGTCGTATGAAAAGGTGGAAAGGCTGCTGCTCGACTTCTTCGAGGAAGAAACACAGTGCAATCTCCGTCGGCGCATCAAAGAAGAAGGAATCGACGATCCCAACGAGCGGGTGGCCTACTTGCGGGCATCGGTGATCGGACTTCTGGAAAGCGAATGTGTCCGTACTTTCATCGAGCATGAAGAAGAAATTCTGCAGGCATCGTTCCAAGGGTCACTCATCGACAACATCCTGCCTCGCATCCGCAGTGCCTACGAAGCGTGTGCGGTGCTGTCGCGTTCGCAAATATATGCGTCAAAACCCGTCATCGATGTAGAGTTGTCGGGTTATCGCATCATCAACACACTCATGGAGCAGATGGTCGATGCAGTGATGTTTCCCGACCGATATTACAGCAAACAACTCATCGGACGCGTGAGTACGCAATATGAAATCGATGCGCCCGATTTGGAGACGCGCATCCTTGCCGTGGTGGATTACATCAGTGGCATGACCGACCTCTACGCTCTTGACATTTATCAGAAAATCAACGGCTCTGCCCTGCCTGCCATCTGACGGAAAGGACACCAAGACAGGCTCGAACCTGCCCTCGACAAAATCATACCGACTCGGATTCTGAGGACCGATCGGGGGATAAAGCGAAAAACCTCCGCCATACACCGATTGATGTATGGCGGAGGTTTTGGCTTGTGGTGTGGCGACAACTGCCGAAAGCAAAGCGGAGAGGCAGTCCGTTTCGGTCAAAAGACCGGTGGAAACTTATTGTGCCAAAAGACGTTTTACCACCTCCGACACCAGTCTGCCATCGGCAATGCCTGCCAACTGCTTGGTGGCAACGCCCATGACACGCCCCATGTCTTTCATGGATGATGCCCCGGTTTCTTGGATGATGGCCTGGATGCGTTGTTCCACTTCAGCTTCGGAGAGCTGTTGCGGCAGGTATTCTTCGAGAACGCTCACCTGCTGTTTTTCGGCTTCTGCCAAGTCGTTTCTGCCATTGTCTTCGTAGGTTTTGGCCGTTTCCTTTCCTTGCTTGGCAAGTTTCTGAATGATTTTCAGCGCGTCGGCATCTTCCAACGTATCGTCGGCACCCGGTGCCGTCTTGGCTTCGAGAAACACTTTCTTGATGTTTCTCAGGGTTTCGAGACGCACTTTGTCGCGTGCCTTCATGGCTGCTTTGATGTCTTCGCTGATCTTATCGAATAAGTTCATGGTGTTATATTTGAGTGATTGTTTTTGAACGGAGGCAGGTTCTGTCAGATCCCGCCTTCCGGTTGTCTTCCTTTTATGGATAACGTTTCGTCCGCTTTCAGTCTTCAGCCGATGTAAAGCCGTTTCATAACATCTTCCTTAGCTGAAGGAAATGAGCCTTTGCTCCTGCCGGTCGTTGTCATCCGTCGTCTTTTCGGGGTTGATGCCGTTGTCCTGATGTCCAATGCTTTCGAGCATTTGTCGCGTGCGGCTGAAGGTAGGCGTGTTCTCCACCGAGAGGATGATGTCCTCGTTGTCGAGATCTTCATAGCGGAACCGGTACAAGAACTTCTTGCGTTTGCTGATGGCGTCCTTGGTTCCGTTGGGGTAATACTCGCCGTAGCGGTCTTTGCGAGCTTCGTCGACATCGGTTTTCGTCCGGTTGAAGCTGCTCACACCAAAACCGGTGGCAAGGATGGTGACCTTCACTTTCGATCCCAAGTCCGGATCGAGCGACACGCCCCATTTGATTTCGAAGTCTGTCACGATGCGAGCCATGAATTCATGCAGCTCGGTGATTTCCTCCATCATGAGTGCATCGTTTTCCTTTTTGCTGTCGGCAAACGACAGGTTGATCAATATTTTCTTGGCGTTATAAACGTCGTTGTCGTTGAGGAGCGGTGAGTTGAGCGCATCCTGAAGGGCAGAACGCACCCTGCCTTCGCCCTCTCCGTAGCCCATCGACATGATGGCCACGCCACCATCCTTGAGGACTGTCTTCACATCATTGAAGTCAAGGTTGATCTTTCCGTGCTTGGTGATGATCTCGGCGATGGACTTTGCGGCGACGCTCAGGGTGTCGTCAGCCTTTCCGAACGCCTCGAAGAAGGTCAGTTCGGGGTATATTTCGCGCAGCCTCTCGTTATTGATGACGAGCAAGGCATCGACGTGTTTCGCCATCTCTTCTACGCCATCGAGTGCCTGATCAATTTTCTTGATGCCCTCAAATCTGAAAGGTATGGTCACGATGCCCACGGTGAGGATGCCCATTTCCTTGGCAAGTTTGGCGATGACAGGGGCGGCTCCCGTGCCGGTTCCTCCTCCCATGCCTGCCGTGATGAACACCATCTTGGTGCCGTCGTCGAGCATATTGCGCAGGCTGTCGATACTTTCTTCGGCTGCTTTACGGGCAACTTCGGGTCGGTTGCCTGCTCCCAAGCCTTCCTTTCCCAGTTGTAGATGCACGGGTACGGGCGAATCGCTGAGTGCCTGGCTGTCGGTATTGCATAAAACGAACGTCACATCATGGATGCCTTCCTTATACATGTGATTCACCGCGTTGCCTCCGCCTCCGCCGACACCGATGACTTTGATGATGCTTTGTTTCTTTTGGGGATCTCCGAAGTCAAGGATGTCCTGTTTTGTATTGTTATCTGGCATAATGTTATTGGGTAGAATGTGAGTAATTCTGTTTTGTTTCTGTTGTCTGAAGATTTATTCCGGGTCGGTGTCCATCATCGTTTTGCCGATGTTTTCAAACATTTTCTTGACACGGTTGAAGATACTGTTTTTCTTCTTTTCCTCCTCTTCTTTCTTCTTGAGTTCCTCTTCTTCCAATCGTTTACGTTCTTCTTCCTCCGCTTTTCGGATGGCCTCTTCCTCCGCTTTTTCCCTTTCGGCTGCGGTCATCACCACGCCTGTCTCGATTTCGTTTGCCTGTCTGGGCGATGAATGAATGTCGGTGGTTGAGAGAACGGTGGGCTTGTTGGTGCCGAAGAGGTCGCCGCCCGATTTCAGATCGGGGCCGGCACAGTTCATGTTGCCTTTGGCAAGAAGTCCGAGAATGGTGTTCATGCTGCCGTTGCGGGCTTCGATGGCCGGATGAGAGGAATGGATGACCTGACGGACGAAGCCTGCCACGCGAATCTTATCGACATTGGTATGGTTGTGGAATGCCCGCTCGATGTTCTTCATGTTCGAGCCGCCGCCGGTAAGGATGATACCGCCGAGGAGTTTGCCCTTGTACTCTGCCGGCACCTGATTCCATGCGTTGACGATGATTTCTTCCATGCGTGCCTCGACAATTTCCACGAACAGCAGGCTGTCGATCGACCTTTCCTTGTCTATGGGATAGCTTTGCTCTTTGTCGATGTCGCCGTTGGCGGTATAGGCAGATGCGTATTTGAGTTTCATCTTCTCGGCATCGCCTTCCTCGATCTGCTGCGATGCGATATCCTTGGTGATGTTGTTGCCGCCCAACGGAATCACCACCAAGTGGCGAAGGATGTTCTTGAAGTACACCGATACGGTGGTTGTTTCGGCACCGAGGTCGATCAGTACGCAGCCCACGCGTTTCTCCGCCTCGGTCAGTACGCTGTCAGCCATAGCCATCGGAGCCAGAAACATTTCGCAAATGGCGATACCTGCATTGTCGAAACATTGGTTGAGTTTGCGGTAGAAAGCCTTTCTCCACAAGATGTTAAGGAAGTTTCCTTCGAGCCGTTTGCACTGAACACCCACGGGATCGAGCTGGTATTGCGCATCAACCTTGTATTCTTGGGTCACCGCATCGAGGATTTCCTGGTCGGGATATATCATGCTTCGGTTGGCATCCATCAACTCATTGACCATGTCTTGGGTGATGATGGCACCGTCACCGTCCATCTCCTTGACGATGACATTGCGCACACTGCGGATGGATTGTCCGCCGACACCCACGTAAATATGCGATATTTCCGATTTGAGTGCTGCTTTGAGCTTGTTGATGATCTCGGCAAGGCATGCCCCGGTTTTGTCGATATTGTAGATGATTCCTTTTCGGATGAACGAAGAAGAGTCCTCTGTCACGACGTGTAAGACCGATATGCTGCCGTCGTTGTTCTTCTTTCCGGCGATACCCGTTATCTTGGAAGAACCCAGTTCGATGGCTACGATAAACTCTTTTGCTGGCATAGGCTGACTGTTATGATGTTAATTGACTTTTTTACGTTTACAAATGATCTGGTTGTCAAATTCGATATTGATGTAAGAATACTTGTTCCAGCCTGCTTGCGACAGACCGTATCGGTAGAATTTCTCCAACCGGTTGAGCTTCTTCATGATGTATTCGTCGATTTTCTTGTCGCGTTCTTCATTGTTCCCGAAGTCAGGAATGCGTCCGATGTTGATGAGATGGTCGCCCACTCTCGGCACGAGTTCGACCGAATAATCGTTCAATATGTTGATTTGCATGATTTGATTTCGCCACAATTCGCTGTTGTTGATGGTCTTGGCTATCTGGTCGAGATAGTTTTTCGCATAATGACGGCTGATGTGTCCGGTGGCGATGATGAGGTCGGAGACATACTTCGAGTTGGGCATCTCTCTGCCTTTGTCGTCGAGATAGTAATCGAATCCCCGTTCGTTCTTGATGCGAACCACCGGCATTCGTTGGGTGATGTCGATGTAGACGTTTCCTTCTTTGGTCAGGAAGCATTGCGCCGTGTTGACGAAAGGGCTTGCGAGGAGTTGCTCTTCAATCTGTCTCACCTTGATTTCCCCTATGGGGCGTCGCCACGGATAGAGGTGTTTCTTTTGCAGGATGTTCTTGATTTCGCCCACACTGAGGAATCCGTTGGTCGTTTCGTCGGCAATGCGGATGCTCACTTTGTTGCATTTCATTTCCTTCTCGTCGATGATGTTGAACGAGGAAACTGCCAAAACGAGATAGACTGCCAGTACTATATCGACGACAACAAACATTATTTTCTTCCAGAAAGGCATTTTATTTCTTGCTTTCGAGTATCTTCTTGATTTGCGGCGAATAGTTGTCGAGGTCGCCGGCACCCAACAATACGAGGACGTCGAAGTCTCTTGTCTTCACAATCTCGAGGATATCCTCCACATGAATCATGCTTTTCTGCACGCCCGGGGCAAGGCAGTCGTAAATCAGTTGCGACGTAACGCCTTCGATTGGAAGCTCCCTTGCAGGATAGATGTCGCAGAGGATGACCTCGTCGAGCTGATTCAACGCCTCGGCAAACGACCGGTAGAAGTCGCGTGTGCGGGAGTAGAGGTGTGGCTGGAACACCGCGGTGATTTTCCTTTCGGGATAGAGTTCGCGGATGCTCTTGGCACTTTGGTAAATTTCTTTGGGATGGTGGGCGTAGTCACTGAGGAACACCAGCCTGTCGCTTTGTATCTTGAAGTCGAAGCGACGGTCCACACCACCGTAGGTTTTCATGCCGTATCGCAGTTCTTCGGGTGTGCATCCGTTGAGTTGTGCCATGGCCATGGCAGCCACTCCGTTCTCGATGTTGATGGTCAGGGGCTGTCCCAGCTTGATGCCGGGTACATTCTCGATGGGCGAGACCATGTCGAAGGTGATCTCGCCGTTTCTGATGCAGATGTTTTCGGCGTGGAAATCGCCTTCAGTCATGCCGTAGTCGTAGACTGTCACATCGTCCTGTACGTCGGGTTTCAGTGCCAGTCCCTTGCGGATGATGAGTGTTCCGCCCGGCTTGATGAGCGAAGTGTAGTGTCTGAAACTCTCGAGATAGGCCTCCTCGGTGCCGTAAATGTCAAGATGATCGGGGTCGGTCGAGGTGATGACCGACATCCAAGGTTCAAGCTGATGGAACGAACGGTCGAATTCGTCGGCCTCAATGACCACATAGTCGCTCTTGCTCAAGATATAGTTCGTGCCGTAGTTCTTGCTGATGCCGCCCAAAAACGCATTGCAGTCCATGCTGCTTTGGTGCATGATGTGAGCGCACATGGCAGAAGTGGTGGTCTTTCCGTGTGTGCCGGCAAAGCACAGTCCCTTGTGCGAGCGTGTGAGTCTGCCCAGCACCTGTGCCCGCTTTTCGATGTTGAAGCCTTTTTCCCGGAAGAACAGCAGTTCTTTGTGGTTGTCGGGGATGGCGGGCGTATAGACCACGAGTGTCGATTTCGGGTCACGGCAGAGGAAGGGAATCTCGTCGATACTTTCTTCGTAGTGAAGCAGCATACCCTCTTTTTCCAGTCTTTCGGTGAGCTGTGAGCGGGTTTTGTCGTATCCTGCCACGACGAGTCCTTGAGAGATATAGTAGCGGGCAAGGGCACTCATGCCGATGCCTCCTGCGCCAATGAAATATATTGCTTTGATATCCATTCTGTGTTGATTGCGTATATAGACGACGGTCGTCTTTATTTTCTTTCGGGTGATGTCGGCGTTTGTCATGCCGACGAGATGCCGTTGTTACCTCCGGTCGAGCCTTACGGTTGTTTCTCTTGGTATCTGATTGCCATTCTCACCACTTCGTCGGCGATGATTTGTGCGGCATCGGGCAGAGCCAGTTTCAGGATGTTTCGCGAGAGGTTCTGCATCCGTTCTTCGTCGGCGATGGTGTCGATTGCCGTCCGGTATAGTTTCTCGCCGGCCTCGCTGTCCTTCACGCAGATGGCAGCCTGCTTGTCGACCAGTGCCATGGCGTTTTTCGTCTGGTGGTCTTCGGCCACATTGGGACTCGGAACGAGGATGACGGGCTTGCCGATCATGCAGAACTCGCTGATGCTTCCGGCACCTGCACGGCTGATGATGAGGTCGGCAGCCTGATAGGCCGCGCCCATGTCGGCGATGAAGTCGGTCACCACGAGGTTGCGGAGCGGAAGCCGGCTGCTCAATGTGCGGCTGATGCTGTCGTGATACACCTTGCCGGTTTGCCAGATCCATTGCACCTCGCCCGCTTCGATGGCTTCGATGTGGTTCATGATGCTCTCGTTGAGGGTGCGCGCCCCCAGACTTCCGCCCACCACGAGGATGGTTTTCTTGTCCGGATCGAGGTTCATCTGTTTCAGCGCAAATGCTTTTGACACATTTGTATCGAGCAGGTTGTTGCGCACCGGGTTGCCCGTGAGCAGTATTTTTTCAGACGGGAAGAATCGTTCCATGCCCTCATAAGCCACACAAATTTTCCCGGCTTTGCGTGCCAGCAGCTTATTGGTGACACCGGCATAAGAATTTTGTTCTTGCAGGAGGCATGGAATGCCCATCGAGGCACATCGGTCGAGTGTCGGTCCGCTGGCATATCCGCCCACGCCCACGGCCACCATGGGTTTGAAGTCTTTGATGATTTGCATAGCGATGCGCCGGCTTTTCCATATTTTCCAAAGCACGATGATGTTCTTGAGCAGATGTTTTCTGTCAAAACCGCAGATGGGCAACCCCTTGATGTTGTACCCCTCTGCCGGCACACGCTGCATTTCCATGCGCCCAAGTGCGCCGACAAACAAGATCTTGGCATCGGGATGCTTGTCGCGAATGGCGTTGGCAATAGAGATGGCAGGGAAGATATGTCCTCCCGTTCCGCCTCCGCTGATGATGATTCGTAAGGGTTGATTCATGATGAATGGTGGTTTATGGTGCCGACTGCTTCCGTCCCGAGATGTTGTCTTTTTACCGTAGCGTTGAGCGCCTTCTATATTACTTGCAAAAATAGTGTTTTTTTTTGGATTACACACCATCTTTCTGCGAATTAAATTGCGTTGGCGGCTTCAGCCCGAATAGGTTATCGGAACGCTATGTTCCATATTCCGTGATTTTCATGGCTCCGTCTGCCCGACAATCAAACGAAACCTGCCCGGAATCCGATGACCGGTTGGGGTTTGACCCCAATCCGGCTGACCCTTCGTTCCGCTATGGATGAAACTGCGGAGGACACATTCGCGAGGTGTTTCGGAATGTGCTTCTTTCAGATGGCTGACGGACGATTTTGCAAAACCTGCCCTTTAGGCTTCCGAAACCTGCCCTTTCGGTGAGTAAAACGTGTCCTTCTATCCGGCAAAACCTCCCCTTTTGGACATTGCCGGTTGGAGATTCTATAAGCTGTTAAATAACAGTTGTTTACAGCAACAACATCGTCCGGGATTGAAAAAGGTGGTCGAGCCATTGCCAACGACCACCTTTTGTCTGACGAACGGACCGTGCAGGCCGGCATCAGTCAGCCAGAATGCGGCTCATTCCTTTGGTAACAATCGTGCCTTCCTTCTTGATGGCCGAACGGCTCACGCTGAGAATGGCTCCGATGTAGACGCAGTTGATGATCGACGACGTACCGCCTTTGCTGATCAGGGGCAGCGGCTGACCCGTGACAGGTGCCAAACCGACGGCCACGGCCATGTTGAACAACGCCTGACTCACCAGCAGGAACGCCAGTCCCATGATGAGAAAGGCCGGGAAATTGTTTTCGCACCGGTGGGCAATGCGTCCCACACGGAAGAGCAGAATCACATAGAGCATGGCAACACCGACCGAACCGGCGATGCCCATCTCCTCGATGATGATGGCGTAGATGAAGTCTGAGAATGCCTGCGGCAGGAAATCGCGTTCCACCGAATTGCCCGGTCCTTTGCCGATCACGTTGGATGATGCGATGGCTATCTTCGAATGGCCTATCTGAGAGTCCTTGTCAAGGTCGAACTTCTCGGGTGGCACTTCCTCGTTGTTCATGAATTTGTGGATGCGTCCTTTCCATGTATCGAAGCGGTGAAAAATCTTCGATATCTTCGATGTTTCCTTCTTTTCAACCGTCTGCTCTGTGAGCAGTTGCTTATCGGGCAGGGGCTGTTCGTCATTTCCTGCCACCATGATGAGTGCGAGGAAGCCCAATGCCATGACCGTGAGTACGCCCAACAGCTTGCCCAGCTGTTTGAAAGGCACCCTTCCGACAAACATCATCAGGAAAACGACCACGCCCAACAGGAATGCCGTCGAGAAATTTTCAAACAGAATGAGAACGATGAAGAAACCCGAGAGAAGGATGACGCGTTTCATCGCGCCGGGCGAAGCACCCGTTTCGGTCTGCATGGCACTGAGTATCTGCGCCGTTGCCAACACGACACTGCCCTTGGCAATCTCGGAGGGCTGAAAGGCGATGCCCATGATGCTGACCCACCGGCTGGCGTCATTGGTGGCTTGTCCGGCAACCAGTACCCACGCCAGCATCAAAAAGGATATAATCAGCAACGGGGTCGTGGCGATCTTGAAGAATCGGCACGACACGTTGGCAACCACCATCATGAAGAACCAGCCGACGAAAAGCAGCCCGGCGTGCTTGATGACCGGCCCCCAATAGTTGCCTCCCTTGTAGCTCAGCGAGCTGGATGCGCTGAAAACTTCGACGACACTGATGATGCAGAGAAAGAAAAACACCATCCATATCACTTTGTCGCCCTTGAAAATGTTACCTGTCTTTTTGTTCATGGTTGTAAGTTTGTTTGACGGTCTGCCGACCGGTCGGGGGAGAAACCCGGCGAAGTGACGAACGGCGGTGTCACGACGCGAGCCGATGATGATGCCGTTTGCGGTGCCGATGGATGACCGACGGTGGCCGCACGAGCCTACAATGGCCTGTCGTCGCACGGTGACCGCCGTCGCAACGGCCTGCCTGTCAAGGCATGGAGCGGACCAACGACTTGAATTGTCGTCCGCGGTCGCCCATGTTTTCAAAGAGATCGAACGAGGCACAGCAGGGACTTAGCAGCACGGTGTCGCCGTGTTGTGCCAGCGAACGGCATGCGTCCACACAGTCTTTCATCGAGTGAGTGTCGCGAACTTCGATGCCGAGGTCGTCGAAGCAACGGTGCAACTTCGTGTTGTCGGCACCGAGATACACCAGTCCTCTGCACTTCTGTTTCACCAGTTCGCGGATGGGCGTGTAGTCATTGCCCTTGTCTTTGCCGCCGATGATGAGTACCACGGGTGTCTGTACGCTTTCCAAGGCATACCAACAGGCATCCACGTTGGTGGCTTTGGAGTCGTTGATGTACTGCACGCCATCGACGACGGCAACCTTTTCCATGCGGTGTTCCACGCCGGGGAAGTCGCTCAGAGCCTTGCGGATGACATCTTTCTCGATGCCTGCGATGTTCGAGGCGATGCCGGCGGCCAGCGAATTGTAGACATTGTGCTTGCCGGTGAGGCTCAACGACTCTTGTTCCATGTTGAAAGGCGTGGGATATTCGAGGGTGTAGCGTCCTTCTTCGATGTAGCCGATGACACCTTTTTCTCTTATTTCCGAGAACGGGCACTGCACCGCCTTGATGTCGTACTTATCCAGTTCGCGCTTGATGACGGGGTCGTCGTTCCAGTAAACGAAGGCATCTTCGGGCTGCTGGTTGCGGATGATGCGCATCTTGGCATCTACATAGTTCTGCATTTCGTTGTTGTAACGGTCCAGATGGTCGGGCGTGATGTTCAGCAGAATGGCGATGTTGGCACGGAAGTCGTACATGTTGTCGAGCTGAAACGAACTCAGTTCGATGATATAGCAGGCGTGCGGATCTTCGGCAACCTGCAGGGCGAGCGAGTTTCCGATGTTGCCTGCCAGCCCGACATCATAGCCGGCCGACTTGAAGATGTGGTAAATGAGCGACGTGGTGGTCGTTTTGCCGTTTGAACCGGTGATACATATCATCTTCGAATGGGTGTATCGTCCCGCAAACTCTATTTCGCTGATGATGGGAATGCCCTTGTCGCGGGCTTTTTTCACCATCGGTGCCTCGTCGGGAATGCCGGGGCTCTTGATGATTTCGTCTGCCGAGAGGATGGCTTCCTCCGTGTGTCGGCCCTCTTCCCATACGATACCGCGCCGGTCGAGCATGTCTTTGTATTTCTCCTTGATGGCCGACATATCCGAAACAAACACGTCAAAACCTTCTTTTCGGGCTAATATGGCCGCGCCGGTACCGCTCTCGGCTGCGCCTAAGATTACAATTCTCTTCATCGTTCTTACTTTCGTCAATATGTTATGTGTGATGGCGTGGCTGTTTGTCTCACGTCGTTGAATTCATGTCGGACAGGTTCCGGTTTCCTGTTGGACGGCCTCGCGTCGGATTGAACGCCGCAAGACACCCCGCATCTTGGGTCATCTTATCTTCAGCGTGATGATGGTCAGGGCTGCCAGAATGATGGAAATGATCCAAAACCGGATGGTGATTTTCGACTCATGGAAGGGCCGGTGCGGCCAGTTCTTGAGCAGATAGGTACTCGTCGCGTCGAGATGTTCGTCGAGTTTCCTGAACGTATCGTGGATGGGGGTTGCCCTGAACACGCGTACACGTTTGCCCCGGTGCTTTCCATACTTGAAATACTGGGTCTGAATGATGACGCTGAGGCTCTCCACAAAGAAGATGCCGCACAGGATGGGGAGCATCAGTTCCTTGTGAATGATGATGGCGCAAACGGCTATGATGCCGCCTACCATCAACGAACCCGTGTCGCCCATGAAGACTTGCGCGGGGTAGGCGTTGTACCAAAGGAAGCCCACCATCGCCCCGATGAACGCACATAGGAAGACAACCAGCTCTTGTGAACCGGGTATATACATGATGTTGAGGTAGGAAGCGTATTCGATATGCGAGCTGACGTATGCCAGAATGCCCAGCGCGACACCGATGATGGCGGAGTTTCCGGCACACATGCCGTCCATGCCGTCGTTGAGATTGGCACCGTTTGAAACCGCCGTGACCACCAGAATGGTCATGATGACAAACAAGATCCAGCCGGCGGCATACTTGTACTTACCGCAAAAACTCATCAAGGCGGCATAGTCGAGGTTGTGTTCTTTCACAAACGGGATGGTTGTCTTGAGCGATTTGGACGGTTCGGACTTATGGGTGACCGCGATTTCGGTGCCCTGTTTCTCCACAACGACGTTCTCATGGAGCTTCGCATCGGGGCTGAGCCACAGCACCAAGCCCACAATCAAGCCGATGCTAACCTGTCCGACGATCTTGTATTTGCCCTTCAAACCGTCTTTGTTTTTCCGGAAAATCTTGATGTAATCGTCCAGTCCGCCCAAAAAACCGAGCCAAACGGTGGTGATAATCATCAACAGCAGGTAGATGTTTCGTGTGCGTCCCAGCAGGAGAACAGGTATGAGAATGCTCACCATGATGATGATTCCACCCATCGAAGGTACCCCTTTCTTTTCTGTTCCGAAGGGGTCTATCGACGCGTCGCGTGCCGTTTCGGTGATGCGTTTGCGCTTCATGTACTTGATGAAACGTTCTCCGAACCATGCCGAAATGAGCAGGGAAAGGATGAGGGTGAGCAACGAGCGGAACGAGATGTACGACCAAATATGTGCTCCGGGTATATCGTATTGCTCGAGAAATCTGAAAAGATAGTATAACATAATGTCTGGTTTGATGGTTGAGGTGGTGGATAATGACTACCCGTTGGTAACCTTCTGCCTTGCCTTGGCTGCTTGTCGAAAGTGTTGTTCGTTCGCTTCCAACATTCATGGCTTGGGCTGACGGAGGGCGTTGGTGCCCTCGGAGCTTCATGAAGGATGCAGGGCTTCGGAAGAATTATGCCTCCGGTGCTTTGCCGATGCCGAATACTTTCTCCAGCTCTTCGCGGTCGTTGAAGTGGTGTTTCACGCCTTCTATCTCCTGATAGTCTTCATGCCCCTTGCCGGCGACGAGGATCACGTCGCCTTTCTGAGCTATCATGGCGGCTGTTCGGATGGCTTCGCGGCGGTCGGTGATACACAAAGTCTTCTTGGACTGTGCCGCATTGAGTCCCGCTTTCATATCTTCGATGATCGCATCCGGTTCCTCGAAACGGGGATTGTCGCTGGTCAAAATCACTCTGTCGCTCTGTTTTGCGGCTTCTTGTGCCATCAACGGACGTTTACCCTTGTCACGATTGCCTCCGGCTCCGCACACGGTGATGACCTTTCCTTTGCCGTTGAGCACCTCATGGATGGCCGAAAGCACGTTTGAAAGGGCATCGGGCGTATGCGCATAGTCCACGATGGCGGTCACTCCTTCGGGCGAATGCACCGGCTGCAGGCGTCCACTGACACTGTGGAGCGTACTCATCACGATCAAAACATCCTCGGGTTTCTTGCCCAAAAGCACGGCACAGCCATACACCGCCAGCAGGTTGCTGACGTTGAACTTGCCGATGAACTGCACGCCCACTTCCCTTTGGTCGATTTCGAGGTACATTCCTTCAAAGTGACATTCGATGATTCTGCCCCTAAAGTCGGCAAGCGAACGGGTTGAATAGGTCTTGACGGTGGCTTTGGTATTCTGAACCATGTAGCTGCCGTTCTTGTCATCAGCGTTGATGATGGCGAAAGCACCTTTCGGAAGCATATCGAAGAAGGCCTTTTTGGCATCCCGATAATTCTCGAAAGTCTTGTGATAGTCGAGGTGATCGCGCGTGAGATTGGTGAAGATCGCACCCGTGAACGTGAGTCCTCCTATGCGATGCTGGGCTATGGCGTGCGAAGAACACTCCATGAAGACGTACTCGCAGCCGGCCTCTACCATGCGATGAAGGAGTCGGTTGAGCGAAATGGCATCGGGTGTGGTGTGGTCTGCCGCCACGGCTTCGTCTTCGATGTAGTTGCAAACGGTCGAAAGCAGTCCGCAACGATGGCCGAACTGACGAAACATATTATATAATAAGGTGGCGATAGTGGTCTTTCCGTTGGTGCCGGTCACGCCGATGAGCTTCACCTTTCGTGAGGGTTCACCGTAGAAAGTGGTTGCCAAGATGCCCACGGCCTCGTCTGTATGGGCCACCTGAATGTAGGTAATGTCGTCGCGTTGTGCTTCGGGCAGGTCTTCACACACCACCGCCACGGCACCTTGTGCGATGGCTTTTTCAATGTAAGCATGGCCGTCAACCTGTGTTCCGCGCATGGCCACGAACATATGGCCGGGTCGGATGCTGCGCGAATCGATATGGATGTCGGTGACATCCGTGTCGGTCGAACCGATGATTTGCAGCGTCTTGATACCTTTGAGTAATTCTTTGATGTTCATCTTTCCTCCTTATCGTCTTCCACGATGTTATGTTTTTATTCCATTCGCAGACTGCATACCATTCCCTTGGTCAGCATTCTGCCCGGCGCGATACTTTGTTCGACGACCTTTCCGCGGCCGACGAGTTTCACTTTCACGCCCCTTTTCTCTATGATATATACCGCATCACGGGCACCCATGCCCGTCACGTCGGGCATTTGGTTGGCTCTGTAGACGGGTTGTCTTTGCAGTTTCATCTCCTTGTTGGTGGCAACCACCTTGCCCCAGATGGGACTGCTGTCGGCTTGGGTGCCTCCCCAGCCTCCGATGATGTTAAACCCGAAGTGACTCAACACATAGTCGGCGGCAGGCAGGTTGCCCGCCTTGACCGCCGGGATGGGCGACGACAGCTCGTCGCGGGCATCCGTGATGTCGAGTTTGAGGCTTTGTGCCATGATGCCCTCGGCAATCTCTCTGAACACCGGTCCGCATTGTCCGCCACCCGATGCAGGCAGTCCTGATTTCTGAATGCACACGATGCAGGAGTAGCGAGGTTTTTCGGCCGGGAAGAAACCTGCGAAGCTCACCAGATAGTTGGTCACGCCCGAGCGGTAGCCTGCTCGTCCTTGGGATATTTGTGCCGTACCGGTTTTGCCCGCAACCTTGAACGATGGCGAACCGGCTTTCTTGCCCAAGCCCTGCGAAACCACATGTTCGAGGATGGTCTGCATGGTCTTGATGGTCGATTCTTTGGCTATCCTGTCACGCATGACGACGGGCGGAAACTCCGCAATGGTCTGTCCTTCTTTCCTGATTTCCTTGACAAAGCGTGGACGAACCATCTTGCCGCCGTTGGCAATGGCGTTGTAAAAAGTCAGCGTGGAGATGGGTGGCACCTGTGTTTCGTAGCCGATGCTCATCCACGGCAGCTTGGTTTTACTCCAGTTGGTGTATTGTCCGCGGCTGTTTTTCCGCGGCTTTGCAATGATGGCATGCGACGAACCGGCGAGTGGAATCTGCAGGTCGTCGGCGATACCCGTGCGGTAAATGCCTTCGACAAACTTCTCCGGATGCGAGCCGTAGTGTTCGTCGATGACCCTGCTGATGCCGATGTTCGAACTCACTTCGAGTGCTCTGGGGAATGAGATGATGCCATATCCGCCTTTGGTCCAGTTGTGGTCTTTCATTTCTCGTCCGTGCATGGGCCACACACCGCCCCCGGTGTTAATCATGTAGGTGGTGTCCACTACGCCGTCATCCAATGCCACGAGCATCGAAACGGTCTTGAATACCGAGCCGGGTTCGAGCAAATCGCTCACGGCATGGTTCTTTCGTTCCCGGTATTCACCGTCACCACATCGCTCCATATTGACGATGGCTTTGACATCTCCTGTCTCAACTTCCATGACGATGGCTACTCCGACGTTGGCATTGATTTCTTTCAGCTTGTCGGTAAGACTTCTTTCGGCAAGGTCCTGCATGCCCACGTCGATGGTTGTCACGATGTCGGCACCGTCAACCGGCGGCGTATCGACAATGCTCAGGAACTTGTTCATCACCTTGCGTCGGTGGGTGATACCGAAAACGCCCCTCAACACCGAGTCGTAAGATAGTTCCAGACCGAAGCGGGCGGTATCTTTCGCACCATAGAGGTCACCCACCGTGCGGCTTGCCAGCGTACCGAAGGGACGACGGCGGGCATTGAATTCTTCCACATGGAAGCCTCCCTTGTTGGCACCCAGCACGAAAACGGGCAGATGAGCCACCGCTTCCTTGGTGTTGTAGTTCACGCGCAGCGGCCATAACGACCAGTGACGGCTTTTCTTCTGCCGGCCCTCCTGCAGGCTGGTTTTGAAATCTTGCGCACTTTTGGCAGGAAATATGCGGTGCAGACCTTCACAGATACTGTCGAGCTTGACATCCCAGAGCGAGTCGTTCTTGGCTTCGCTGATGGCTTTGAAGTCCATGTAGAGCCTGTATTCGGGCAGCGAACTTGCCATGAGCTGTCCGTCGCTGCTGAGGATGTTTCCCCTGACAGGCTTGATGGGGACGCTGTCGACCGAGGTCCTCGATGCCACCTTCATCCAGTAATCGCGTTCGACAGTCATGATGTAGAACGAGCGAGCGACGACAATTGTGGCAAACAGCGTCATCACGATGGTGACGAACGTATAACGCGGGGTGAATTTCTGATGGTCTAATTTGCTCATTTTTCGGGTACTGTGATGATGAATGGGGGTTGGACAGGTATCTTCAGCGCGCTGTCGGGGCTGTTTTTGAGGTAGTTGAGTACGTTACTTTCTCGGCATATTTCTGTCAGTTCGCTCGAGATGGCAAGGGTTTTATATTTCGTTTTTTGCAAAGTGTTGTTCAGTTTGTCAATTTCGATGAGATTCTTTTGGCAGCCGTAACGGTTTCCGACGTAGATGATGGCAAAAAAAGCGATGAGCAGGATGAGCCATATCTGGTTGCGGATCTGCTGCGTATAGAGAATGTCGCCACCCAAAATCTCCCGCAGGGTGAGTTTGCTGGACTGCGGCCGTTCGTCTTCGCGTGCCGTTTCTGAGATCACCTCGCTGAGCGTGGGATGTTCTTCCAAGACCTTCGGCTCCGCTGTCTCTGTTGCCTCTTCGGTCGTTTCGATATCCTTTGCGAGCTTGGTGTCCTCGTTTTCAAGTGGACTCATGATCGTTTTGTCTGCTGTATCGGGCTTCATATTTTTTCTGCAATTCTCAGTTTGGCACTTCTGCTCCTTGGGTTTTCGCGCTGCTCGTCTTCGTTCGGCACGATGACCTTGCTGTTGATGAGCCTGAAAGGGGTTATGGTGCGTCCGAAGAAGTCCTGTTCGGCTTTGCCTCCGGGGTTGCCGGTCTTCATGATGTTCTTCACGAGACGGTCCTCGAGCGAATGATAGGTGATGACCACCAGTCTTCCGCCGGGTCGGAGCAGTCCGGTTGCGCTGATGAGCATATCCCTCAGCGCGTCCATTTCGTGGTTGACCTCGATGCGCAAAGCCTGAAACAGCTTGGCGGCTTCCTTCTTGGCGCGTTGCGGCTGCATGAGCTTTTCTGTCACGCCGAGGAGGCCGGCCGTGGTGCCGATGGGCTTTTCCGCCCTTGCTTTGGCGATGGCGGCGGCGAGCTTGCGGGCGTTTCTGATTTCGCCATACAGGTAAAAGATGTCGGCCAACCGCTCTTCCGTGTAGTTGTTGATGACATCGGCGGCGGTCATGCCTGCACGTTTGTTCATGCGCATGTCCAAAGGAGCATCAAAGCGGAAAGAAAAGCCACGGCTCTCATCGTCGAAATGATGACTCGAAACGCCCAAATCGGCCAGCAGTCCGTCGATGGCTTCGATGCCGTAATAGCGCATCCAGTTGGACAGAAACCTGAAGTTGGAGCGAACGAAGGTGAAGTGTTTTTGTGTCTGCCGCTTCCATTCTGCATCGTTCATTGACTCTGTCCATTGTCCGTTTGCGATGCGTTGTTCGGCATCGGCATCCTGATCGAATGCCAGCAGTCGTGCCTCACCGCTCAACCGTCGCAAGATTTCGCGCGAATGACCGCCTCCGCCGAAGGTGACATCCACATAGATTCCGTCGCGCCGGATATTCAATCCGTCGACACTTTCGGTGAGCAACACCGGTACATGATAGGAGTCAACAAGGTTTGTGGTCATGGTGTGGTGGTTTAACTTAAGGGTTCGGACGGGTGCCGAGCAGGTTTTCGAGGGCCTCTCCGAAGGCTTCCGGCTCCACAAAGGGAGTCTCAGCCTTGGCAAGACTCCATATTTCGATGGTGTCGCCCAGCCCCAAGAACTTCACTTCGCGGTCGATTTCGGCCATCTGCATGTAGCGGCGCGGTATCAGAAACCGGCCATTGCCGTCGAGTTCAATGAGTTCCACGTCGGTGATATATTGTCTGAAGAGCTGCTGTTCGGCTTTGTTCCATCGGTTAAGCTGCAGGCGCAACTTGTCGGTTTGTTCGTTCCAAACGCTTTCGGGATAGAGTACCAAGCATGATTGAAACACGTCTTTCGCCATGACCAAACGCTCTTCACCGGCACTTTGCAGCACCTTGCGGAACACCGCCGGAAGAAATGCTCGTCCTTTGGCATCGGTTTTGGCTTCTATGTTTCCGAAAAATCGCATCTTGATACTTCTCGTTAATTTGGGTTCAAAGTTACAAACAATTCCCCATTTCCCACCACTTTACTCCACAAAAATGTAATATAATAGGTGTTTTTGTCGTATTTGCATGGTTTTTTGCTGTTCTTACGCCCTTTGTTTCATGAAATTTCCGTGAATATCTCGTTACGTCTTCTGCCTTTGTCGGGCATCGGGTTTCTCCACCATCGAGCCGAACCGGCCCGTAAGCTCACGACTGCTTTGGGTGTAACTTGTAGGAAATTCGCCAACCCTCTCGTCCTGTTGTCGTCCGTTTGCCGAAAGTCGTTCTGTCACGAGGAAACGATTGGGGTGACCAAACGACTTTGCACACCGATGGTTTGTGGACAAACATTTCTGTCAAAGATTTGGTAAAACCGCCAAAATCAACTATCTTTGCACCCGATTATTTCACGTCGGCACATCTGAAATTGTACATAAAACGACACAATAGGTCGAAGAACGGAACACAAGATCGGGGGATGACCGAATCGAAATAATGCACCTGTGGCGAAATTGGTAGACGCGCCAGACTTAGGATCTGGTGTTTTGTGACGTGTAGGTTCGAGTCCTATCAGGTGCACGCTCGGTACAAGCTCCTCATAAACGGACGGTTTATGAGGAGCTTGTGTTTTTTTTCGGCCACCGTTCGTCATTGGCCGCCCTCCCCCGAAAACCATTCGAAGCCTGTTCTCGACAGAATGGTATCCTGTTCATTCCCAATGTGTTTCAGTGTTCCTTTTGTGCCGGTTTGTCAAAGGGCAGGTTTTACCATGCAAAAGGGCTGCTTTCATGGCATGGAAGGCCTCGTATGACAGGGCAAAAGGGCAGGTTTTGTCAAAGCATCCTTTCGTGGTTTGCTTTTCATGGTCCTGCATTGGGCTTGTCGGACGTGCTTTTCAGTCGGACAGTATGGAAAGAAACCATGGAGGACCCATCTTTTTTCTTGAATCGGGAGGATGATGAAGAATCCGAACCGAGGATAGAAATACGGTTTATGCGGGGGAAAGTCGGTGTACTACAAGTCCACCGAAAGAGCAGAAAACCCATTCGGAATTTGGGGATTGACAGGAATTATCATCCCAGCACCATGACCGTTGAAACCCAAGATTATTAAGCCCAAATCGGCCATTATCAAACATTTGCTTAGATTTGTCATTTCCGTTATGCTTCCTTTCTGCTTGAGTCTGCTTGCCGACATCTGCACAGCCATTACATATCACCGTATCCCACTACACCTTCGATGAAACATCAGCATATCTGCTCAACAAAAGAACAAAATCAATCAAGGACTCTCATGACCGATTTGGGTTGAAAAATCCGCCATGTTCCGAATAGTGGAACATGGCGGATTGGAGATTTTCCAGACGAATTGTCTGTCAATTTGTTGCGGATGTCCGACGATAGAGGTCGCGAGGATGTAGAATGTGTTGATTTTCGTCGCTGACCTGTAGGCGCAACATCCCACCGTTTTGGTCGAAGTATCGCACTTCGATGGCGTGAAGTCCCCGTTTGAGTGCCACTTGTCCCACCTCCTTGTGGGGCGACTGTTCGCGGTCGTTGTCGACAACGGTGTTGCCGTCGATGAACAGCAGGCTGCCGTCGTCGCTCGTGAGGGCAAAGGTGTATATGCCGTCGGCAGGAATGTCGATGTATCCTTCGATGATGAGCCCGATGTTCCCCTTCATTCCTTCAGGTATCACCACATCATCGACCTGTACGACGGACATCTCACGGCTCTGTCCGATGGTGCGACAAGTCTTGCCTTCGTACTCGTATCGACGAACGGTCAGTCCCTGCCGCAGGTCATCCGGATGCGGAAGGGCTGCCAGCAGTCCCTGTTTGACATAGGAAGCCCGACTGATGTCGCCGGCACGACCGCCTTTACCGAACGGGCGGAAAGTGAAAGCGGTGGTGCGATTGATGACAACCGGATTCGAGAGGATGGGCGACTGCACGGTGGGAACGCTGCCGTCGGTCGTGAATCGCACCACGGCGGTAGGGTCTTCACAGTTTGTTTCAACCCGTATCGAATCGGTGAAAGCCCGTGTCTGCCACAGGTTTTGCAGGAAAGGAATATGGTATGCCACGTCCATGCGGTTCAACACGTCGTAGTGGGCTGTCACCCTACGGCTGAAATCGTCGAAGTCTTTTTCGCCGTCACCGCACCAAGCCAGTTCCGAAAGGGCAAGGGCGCGGGGGAAAAGCATATACATCAGTCGGTTGAACGACGGAGTCCATTCGGTCCAAAGGTTGCCTTGCACGCCCATGACGAGCTGCCGTTGCCGGGCAGAAAGTCCGTCGGGAACGACCTTGAAATCGTAGATGTCGCGCAGGCTGCCGGGCTTTTCGGTTTCCGAAAAGTAAAAAGGCGCGATGGGATTCACGATGACGCGGTTGCCTTGCCGGGTGGCTTCGCTGACGGTATGGGGCATCCACGAGCGCCACCACATTACGGTGGCGGTCTTCGACAGGCCTCCTTGAATGATTTCGTCCCATCCGATGATTTTCTTTCCCAGCCGGTTGATGTATCTTTCCATGTCGTGGAAGAACCACGCTTGCAGTTCGTCTTCGTTCTTCAGCCCCGATTCGGCCATGCGCTTTTGGCAGTCGGGGCAGGCTTTCCAGAATTCTTTTTCGACCTCGTCGCCGCCAAGATGGACGTATTCGAAGGGAAAGAGCGGCACCACTTCGTTCCAAACCGTTTGACAAAAAGTGCGAACGGCATCTTTGGAGGGACATAGCGGTGAAGAGAACACCTTGCCTTGACTGCCCGTTCCGTGGCAGGACAGGTGCGGATAGGCTTCGATGGCAGCGAGCATGTGTCCGGGCATGTCGATTTCGGGAATGGTCTCGATGCCGCGCCCGAGGGCATACGCCACGATTTCGCGCACGTCGTCTTGGGTGTAATAGCCGCCATAGAGGCTGTCGGAGCCGCTGACAACAAACTTTTCAGCCGGCAGCAACAAATCGTCGTTGTGCGATTTCGCCGCCATTGCCATACACACACTGTCTTGATGATTGGGTGTGCGTAGCGAACTTTTGTCGGTGAGTGCCTTCAGCTGTTTGATTTCGATGCGCCATCCTTGATCGTCGGTGAGGTGCCAGTGAAACCGGTTGAACTTATAGAGAGCCATCAGGTCGATGTAACGCTTCACTTCCTCCTTCGAAAAGAAATGGCGCGAGCAGTCGAGGTGGAAGCCCCTCCAGCCGAAACGGGGCGCATCGTCGATGACGACCCCGGGTATGGCTGTGTCACGGATGATCTGTCGCAAGGTGGCTATGCCGCCGGCAATACCTTCGTGGTCGCTGCCGGTGAGGAGGATGTGCCGGCCGGTGACTTCCAGACGATAGCCCCCGCGCTGTCCTTTCTTGCGGACGATACGGATGCGCCCCTTTTCACCCTGTCTGATGTCGGGACGGATGCCCGTGAGCCGGAAGAGGCTTTCCTGCAGATATTCGGCTTCCGACAGGGCTTGGGGCGAGCGGTCGCAACCGATGATGTCGCCTTTTTTCAACACGAAGGTATCATCGGTCCACACCGTTCGGAACGGGCGGGGAATGAGGGCAGGTTTGTCAGCGGCATTGACGTGGGCAAACAAGGACAGAAAGAGGGTTAGCAGGAGGATGGGAAGATGTCGTTTCATGGTAGTTTCGGCTTTGATGGGGGTGAAATGGCGGGATGACGGTGAGGGGGAAGGTATCTTCAGTCAAGCCGTCCTTCCTCCCGATAGGAGTAATAGCTTCCGTCGGTGATGACCAAATGGTCGATGAGGTATATCCTCATATAGTCGCAGGCACGCTTGATATTGGCTGTCAGGCGGTCGTCTTCGGCACTGGGACGGTTGTTGCCCGACGGATGGTTGTGGCAGAGTGCCACCACGGTGGCGTTGTTGAGCAGGGCGTGTTTGAGAATGAGGCGCACGTCGACTGCCGTTTCGCTGATACCGCCTCGCGATATGCACACTTCTTTGATGAGTTTGTAGTGGTGGTTGAGGAGCAACACCCATGCTTCTTCCACCTCAAGATCCTGCAGGTGTGGGTGCATATAGCTGTAAATGGCATCTGCCGAGTTGAGTTGCGGCCTGCTGCCGGCATCTTCGTGCTGTCGCCGCTTGCCAAGCTCGCAGGCAGCAAGGATGCTCACGGCTTTGGCCTCGCCCACGCCTTTGTAGGCCATCAGCTCTTCGAGCGACATCTTTCCGAGCGCATTGAGGTTGTTGTGACAGTCGTTGAGTACACGTTTCATGAGATCGACGGCACTTTCCTGTGGCGTTCCTGATCCAATCAGGATGGCAAGCAGCTCGGCATTCGACAGGGCGCGGGCACCGAGTTTCATGAGTTTTTCGCGCGGACGATCTTCAACAGCCCAGTTATTGATGGTGAGTTTGGGAACGGAAGATGGTTGGTCGGTGGTCGGAGGTACAGGGTTTTCGTTCATGATGGATTTAACGGGAACTGTCAGAGGTGGAAAGAGGAATGTTCCGCAAGGACAGTCCTTGACTTACGGAAGGGTGTTTTCGATATCCGAAAGTCGGGCGCAGGGTTATCGGAGGGCGACTTATGATTTATTGATAGAAGTTTTTGTCGAAGGCGGAGTATGGGTCTTGCTTCAATATACAGCGTTTCCACCATGCCGACAGGAATCCGGTGCCGTAGCCGAAGAGCTGAACGAACGAGGCTCCGACGCTCAACAAGCCTATCCGGAGGCTGCGATACTGACGCGAAGCATCGACAAAAATCAGCAGACAGTAAGCAAACAGCAGAAGCAAGGGGGCGGCACAGAGCCAATACCAACGGTGGATGTCGTCGTAATACATCAGCAGTCTGCCTGTCAGCGACAGCAAAACGAGCAACACGACGCCGATGGTGAAAACCGACGGCAGCAGGTGTACGGGCTTGAGTGATGACGGATATTTCCTGTAAAGGTTGATGCGTGCGATGCCTGAATTGAACACCTGCCGGAAGAACTTTCGGAAATCGGTGCGCCGTTTGTGCCACACCCATGCCTCGGGGAACAGCCGGCATGAACAGCCGGCAGCGAAAATGCGGATGGAAAAGTCGATGTCTTCGCCAAAACGCATGGCTGAAAAGCCACCCAATTGACGGTACACGTCGGCACGGATGCCCATGTTGAACGAGCGCGGATGGAATTTCTCCAGCTGTTTCGCACCCCCTCTGATGCCTCCCGTGGTAAAAAACGATGTCATGGAGTACGAAATGGCTTTCTGAATGTCGGTAAACGACTCGTGAGCGCGGTCGGGTCCGCCAAAAGCGTCGCACGGTTGCGTTCCCAACTCGCTCTCGATGGCTTGCAGATAACCCTCGGGCAACACCACATCGCTGTCCAACACGATGAGATATTCGCCCTTTGCCCGCTCGGCACCATAGTTGCGGCTCTGTCCCGGGCCTGAGTTGGGCTTGTTGAAATACTGCAAGGACAATCTGTCCGAATACTTCTCACACACTTCCCGGCAAGGAACGGAAGAACCATCTTCAACGATGATGACCTCAAAATCGCGGAAATGCTGCATCGTGAGGCTTGATAACAGTTCGTCGACTTCGTCGGGACGATTGAATACGGGTACGATAATGGAATATTTCATGGTAGGAATGATAAAGTCCTCTGCCTTTCACGACAGCGGAAACGAGGCTCGGAAGCACTCGGAAACACAGCCTGCGAAAAGGGCAGAGGACTTGATGTAAAGCGTGTACGATGGTTGTCCACGACCGGAAAATGTTGTGAAGCATGACGTCCGGGGATGCCCGGCCGACAAAAAACGCTGCCGACGCGCTCCCCGGGAGCCGCCTTCTATTCTTTCATGCGTTGCAAATAACTGCCGTCGCGTGTGTCTACCTGAATGAGATCGCCTTCGTTGACGAACAAAGGCACGCGAACTTCAACACCGGTTTCGAGCGTTGCAGGCTTGGTGGCGTTGGTGGCGGTATCGCCTTTGATGCCGGGCTCGGAGTGGGTGATGCGCAAAACCGTCTTCACGGGCATCTCGGCATACAGAACGGTATTGGTGTCGGCGTCGCTCACTACCTCAACCACATCACTTTCCTTCATGAAGTCCACACCTGTCACCAAGTCTTTGGCAATGGGAATCTGGTCAAAGGTTTCCTGATTCATGAAGATATAGTCTTCTCCTTCCTGATACAGATATTGGTAAGAACGACGTTCCACACGCACATCCTCCAATGATTCGCCGATATTGAAACGCTTTTCGAGAACTCGTCCGCTGACAACGTCTTTCAATGTCGTGCGCATGATGGTGTTACCTTTGCCCGGTTTAACGTGCAGGAAGTCGATACAGAAATAGAGCTTGCCGTCCATACGGATGCAAGTTCCTTTCTTGATGTCTTGTGATTTAATCATTGTGTTATAGAGAAATTTAATGTGATATATTCCTTTTCAGCTTGCAAAGTTACGGAAAAACGAGAAAAAAACGTAAAATGAGAGCCTAAAAGTTGCTTAATTCTTGGTTGTTTCAAAAGAAAATCGTAATTTTGCAACCCGATTTTATGTCGTTCGTTGTGATAATAAATAAAATAAAATATAGAACAAGATGAAAAGAACATTTCAGCCTCACAACCGTAGAAGAGTTAACAAACACGGCTTCCGCGAGAGAATGGCAACCAAGAACGGCCGTCGCGTATTGGCTTCCCGTCGTGCCAAAGGTCGCAAGAAATTAACCGTTTCTGACGAACATCACGGAAAATAATCCGTGCGCCTATAGCGATTGTAAGAAAAAAGACAGCAGAAGTTTCGACTTTTGCTGTCTTTTTTTGTGGTGTTTTATTGACTTTTCTGCTTGTATCGATTTCTTTTTATCCCAAATCGGTCATGAGAGTCCTTGACTGATTTTGTTCGATTGTTGAGCAGATGTGCTGACGTTTCATCGAAGGCGTAGCGGGCTACGGCGAGATGTAATGGCTGTGCAGATGTCGGCAGGCGGACTAAAGCAGTAAGGAAGCATAATGGTAATAACAAATATAAGCAAATGCGTCCTAATGACCAATTTGGGTTTATTGTGCCATGTCGCTTGACTGTTACTTCGCTACCTGTCCGATTGTACCTTTTCGCAGTGTGCCGCCCTTTTTGTAGAGCCATATCGACTGGTCTTTGGATGAACGGTTCGGATTGAGGCAGTCACCAAACGTACAGCGAATGCTTATTATATGAAAAGAATGATTGTGACCGACCCGTTCTCTTGGACGGCCGGCAGTCCCGTGACGGGTTTGTCGGTCGGTGAGAACGGGTCGGGAAATCAATGCCTCTGAAAGCCGAAGTTAATGTTTTTCGCGATCGGCGACGACAACTTTCCTGCCACGGATGACATAGACACCCTGTGGCAGATTATTGAAGGAGGCTTTACCTTTGCCCACTTTCACTCCGTCGGTCGTGAAGATGTCGAGGTCGTCGTCGGCATTTAGGGTTGTATGACGGATGTCAGTGACCACCGCGAGTTGAACCGGCATCGATTCGGACCCGTCTGCAAAGACCGCTGTCACGCTGTAGGTGTGTTCACCATCGGGTATCTTGCTGTCTTGGAAGTTGGTTTCCGAGGTGTTGCCGAGCAACATGCGGTCGCGATAAATGCGGTAGCCCAACGGTTGTACGCCGGCTTCGAGCGTCACATCATCGAGCATGAAGACGAATGCGTCGGCAGCCTTGGTGACGTGTCTGATGGCAAAGTATTTCGTACCTTCGGGTACATCAACCCTGATTTCAGTCCATTTTCCGCTGCCTTGAGTGTATGTTTCGCCTATCTTGGTGAAGTCTTTCAAGGCGGTTCCGCCTTCGGATACCATACAATCGAAACTCTCAGTACCGAAGCCGTTGCCGGTTACGTTGTTCACCCAGAAAGAGACGGTCTGTGCGTGTCCGGACAGTTCGGGACTGACAAGCAGGTTGTCGGCATCAATATAGTTCGCATTGAACATATCTACTTGGTAGATGGCAGCCAAAGCCATACTGCCCGAATGGGGATCGAGTCCCTGACCGGAACTGAAAAAGTCATCGGGTTTCCAGTTGATGAAGGCAAATGCCTCGCCCTGACGGGTGTATCGGTTTTGTTCCGAAAGCGGACAGGCATTGCCTTTGTCTATATCTATCGTCTTCCATGAGCCGAATGAGGTACTCCACGGTTCATAGAGTTCAAATCCGTCGGTGAGCGTCGTGACGGCTTCGGCCGGCTTGCTCCATTGCAGTGCCACACCTTTCCAGTCGTTTTCCACAGCCACGAGGTTTTCGGGCGTGGGCAGTTCGGTGGTCATCATTTCAACGGTTCGGATCGCCATGTCGTTGTCTGGCGTATCATCACCTTCGCCGTTTATCTCGGCTTTGACCGAAAGTGCGTTCGCCTCGTCGAGCGTTGTGGTTTGATAGGTCAATGGAAGGGTGATATTTTCCAGCCGTCTGATGCCTTCGGTAAATTCTTTCTCCAAGAAAACCGATCCGTTGACGGTGACTGTCAGTCTGGCTTTTGTGAAATCCTCGACTCCTTTATTCTTGATATGGATGTCCATTGCCACTGTTTGTCCTTTCTTGGCATTTGCCGGAACGGTCATGTCGACCGACAAATCCTTGCCTTTTATATCGGCAACATTGATATTGTCTACAAAGAGCGGTGCCTGCTGCAAAGACCCTGTTGCCGTGGCTTTGAAACGAACGAATACATAATCCTCGTCGAGATGGCTGTCGGGGATGTCAACGACAACATTCTTCCACTCGGCGTTTCCGTTGTTTTCTGTCGAGAAATCACGTGTGAAGAGTATCCGGCTGTCATCGAAATTCTTTTTGCAGACTGACACTTCGAGTTTCACCGGTGCCGAAGGTTTACCCTGATAGTCGAAGATGAGCTTTGGCTTCATTCCTTTCTCGATGGCTATTTTACCCGTGCTGATGGTCGAGGTGCCGGCTTGTGCGGGTGCGAAGACAAGGCATCCGCCGTCATTGTCGGACGCTGCCTGTCGTGTTGCCGTCCAAACGACTTTGTCGTCGGGAGCTTCGAGGGCGAGGAATTGGTTCTCCAAGGTTGCATCTTTCAAACTGTTGTGGAATGGAAGGGTGTAGGGCTTGCCCACAATCATGGAAGCCACGCCGTAACCACTTGCTCCTGCCTTGTTGACTGCGTTGACAGCCCACTGTATGTAACGCTGATTGCCCTCGTTGGTGTTGAGGTTTTCGACGGTGAATTCGGTGCTGCCGCCTGTCGCCGTGCCTATCTTGTCGGCAAGGAAGCCGCTTTCGCTTACATTATATATATGATAGGTGATGTCTTCGGGGACGATGATGCCGTCGTTGACACCTTTCACGGTTTCCCAATCGAGCAGTGCCGCGTGAGAAAGGTCGAAGGCTTGTACTTCGGGAACTGCCGGAATATCTTGTCCGACATAAATAAACAAGGAGGCCTGGGCACCCGCTCCATATTCGTTGAAGGCCGTGATGGTGTAATTGTTGTCACCGTTTGTGGCTTCATTGTCGACCATTTCGAGCTTGCTGCCCGGCATCGGGTTGTCGAAAGTGCGTATTCTGCGGATGCCGTTGCGTACTTCGATTTTGGAGATGGCGGTCAATGGCTTGCCGTCGATCGACTTTGTCGGGGCAACGAAGCCGATCGAGGTTTGCAAGGCACCCTTCGGATCGAATGAGCCGCTGAGATTCGTCGGTGCTTGGGGAGCCCGGTTGTCGGCCGTTGTTGTCAGGCTGAGCGAGTCGATGTTGAGATAATAGCCGCCGGCAGGCGATAAAGCATGGAATGCCAGATGATAGACACCGTCTTTTGTGGGTGTCAATACTGCTGTGATAGTTTCAAATTCTTCGTTCCTGACATCCGTTGGCGGGATGAGTCGGGTGGAGAATGCGTCGATGTTTGGTGAGGTGCCATATGCCACCTCGAAGCGTTCGGTGTAATCGCTGCCGTTGTTTTTCACCTTGAAACTGAGAGTATAGTTCTTGCCTTGTCGAAGTTCGAGTGGCGGAAGCAGCAACCAGTCGTCGGCATCTTCGGTGTCGCTCCAGTGGTATCGGTACACCGTTTGCCCCGTATAATCGTCCTTGTCCCATTGCCATGAGGCTTCGTCTTCGTTGGCATCGATGACGGCATACAGTGCCGCATCGGCTTCATTGTCGAAGTTATCGGCAAAAGGCGGTTCGAGGGCTTTGCCGATGACGAGGCTGTTGCTGTACTTCCATTCTCCCGTTTGGGAAGTATTGGTGGCACGCACGGCGTAAATATGTCCTTTCAGCTCGCCAAGCGGCAGCTGTTCGGTGAAGGTTTGTCCGGTGATTTGCTTCGCCACTTCGGCCGTTTCGTGGTTGCTGATGCGGATGATGTCGTAAGTCAGTTTGCCGAGATAGCCGTCGTGGAGCGTGGTTGTGGGGGCGTTCCATGTCAAGGTGACCTTTCCGTCGGTGTCGGCGATGGCGTTCAGACGGGTGACTTTTGTCGGAATGTCGTTGCCCACATACCGGCTCAGCTTGGCTTTGGGACTTTTTCCCACTTCGTTGCCGAGGATGACGGTGAATAGGTTCACGCCTTCTTCGACCGAAACGGTAACCGACTTTGAGGAACCGGCTTGAATTTCGCCGGCAGAAAGTTCCTTGTCGTTGGCATAAACGGTGTAGGTCAGAGTTCCCGTCAGCGGCGAACCGCCGAATGTATGGGTCGGGGCTGTAAAGGAAATCGAGCCGTCGGTACTGCCTTCCGTGAAGGTGGCACTCAGATTTTGAGCCTCTGCGGGGGCTCCGTCTTCGGCTTTCGGCTTGGGAACAACCATGCCGAGAACCGATGTTCCGTTGCCGATGCTGCCCACTTCGGTGGTCGTTGCCGTGGCAAGATCGACGCGGTAGAGAGCCGTTTTCCCGTCGCCGGTCGTGGCAGCCCAATAGAATGTATTGTCCTTGGGGTCTATCTCGCCACTTTGCGGATACACTTTTCCGTCGGCAGCCGTCAGCGACAATCCTGTGCTGCCGATGAGTTTTTCTTCACCCGAAACACGGTCGATGCAGTAAAGGTTTCCGTCGGCAGCCACGCCAAATGCCTTTTGGTTGCTGTCGATGCCCAATGCGAGGTAGACGTTCTCCACCGGAGCGATGGCAGTACGGGTGAGCGTGTTGTAATTTGCCACTCCCCACTCGTAACCGGTGCCGTCGTTTTTGAGGAAAGCACCAAATACTTCGCCGGTCACGGGATCGGTGGCCGTTTCTTGAGCAATCATGGAATAGCCTTCAAGCTGTTCGGGTTGTGTGGTGAGTTCCCATGATTCGGTGTCGAAAGCGAGGTGATAAACGAGGATGAAGCCCATGTCGGCATAACTTGTGTCGTAATAAATGCCGTGCAATTTGTCGTCGACGATTGCCGCACCTCCGTTGAAAGTGGCGTAACCGTAGTCGGACAGCCGGCTGAATGCAACAGGTCGGGTGGGCGAAAAGGAGTATATGCCGCTCAGGTTGTCACCTGTGACATTTGCCCACAGCTCACGGTTGGAGGGAGCCGGAAGCACTTTCTTTCGGTTGCCGATGTTGTCGGTCGAAGCCATCGGTAACAATTTGTCTTTCGTTTGTGGTGTTTTCTTGATCCCGGTGACGGGTCTGTAGAAAGATGAAGGCAAGAAATCGGCAGACTTCTTGCGCTCTTTCAGCAGGCTTGCCCGGTTGTTCTTGAACGGCAAAAAGGGAGGTTTCAGTTTCTTCATGCCTTCTTGCGCCCCACAGGAAAGCGCAGTTGATACGACAATCATGATTGTCGCGATAAACTTAGTTTTATTTTTCATTGGTAGTGTTGGTTTGAAAATCAAGCCGTAAAGGTACAAAAATATCGGTTTTCTCTATAATTTTAACTGAAAAAACAAAAACACTTCTTGTTTAATGTGGCAAATTCCGGTTGCCTGAAACTCCCTGATGAAGTTGTATCCGGGCTGTTTTTACCCTTTCTTTTCTTGTCGCGTATCTCGTCGTGATACCAAAAAATTCTTGATTGTTTCCGCAAAAAACATTACGTTTCCCGTGATATGACCGTCCGTTGTGTCTGAAACGTTTGTGACAGAATCATTTCTTGCGGATGACGGTCAGACCGTCGCGCAGGGGGAGGATGACCTTCTCGACACGGTTGTCGGCGGCGATGTGATCGTTGAAGCGACGGATGCCTGCCGTTTGTTGGTCTTTGGTGTATGCAGGATCCACGACATGCCCGTCCCAGAGGGTGTTGTCGGCGATGATGAAGCCCCCGTGGTTGGTGATCCGGTATGCCATTTCGTAACATTCGACATACGAACGTTTGTCGCCGTCGATGAACACCATGTCGAAGGTGATGCCCAGACGAGGAGCTTCGGTCACGGCATCGCCAATGAGAAAGGTGATTCGGTCGGCATAGGGAGACTTTTCAATCCACGGACGCGTGAATTCCTCCTGTTCGTCGTTGATTTCGAAGGTCCACAGGTGTCCGCCGCCGTCCAGTCCTTCTGCCATGCAGAGGGCGGAGTAGCCGCTGAAGGTACCCACCTCAAGGATATTTTGGGGACGTGCCATTTGCACCAGCATCTTCAGCAACCGTCCCTGCAGATGCCCGCTTGCCATGCGTCCGTGGAGCAGATGCACATTGGTGGCACGATAGAGGCGGTAGAGATAGTCGTCTTCAGGATCGATGTGGTCGAGCACATATTGTTCGAGCAGCTGACGGGTGTCGGTCATCGGGTTGTTCTGTTTGGGAGTTTTACTGCCACAAAGGTAACTATTTTTGAAAAGATTAGGGAAATTCTTGTCGCCTCGGTCGTTATTTTTGTGTAAATTTACACCCACAAAGTATATTATGAAGATATGAGAAGCCAAATCAGCATACGTTGCAAAAACAATGACAAGCAGGAATATTTCGATATAGGTACGTCTCTTTGGGATGTATATCGTCGCTTTGATGTAGGCTTGCCTTACGGTCCCGTGAGTGCAAGGGTCAATAACAAGGTGGAAGGAATGAACTTCCGTGTGTACCACAGCAAGGATGTCGAGTTTCTCGACCTCACCTCATCGTCGGGCAACCGCGCCTATACGCGTACCTTGTTCTTCGTGTTGTGCAAGGCGGTCAACGACCTTTTCCCCGAAGGCTGTGCGGTCATTGACATCCCGGTGTCCAACGGTTACTATTGCGATCTGAAGATCGGACGCACCGTTATGCCGCAGGATGTCGAACGACTGCGCGCCCGCATGCAGGAAATCATCGATGCAGGCATTCCCATCCGCCGTTTCGAATGTACCACCGAAGAGGCCATCGACATATTTTGCCGGCGTGGTGCAGAGTCGAAAGTCAAACTCCTCAAGAGTACCGGCAGGCTTTACACGCTCTATTACCAGATTGATGACTACGTGGATTATTACTACGGAACGCTGCTCACCAACACCAGTCAGCTCAAACTCTTCGGGTTGGAGCCTTATTATAACGGCATCCTGCTGCGCATTCCTTCGCAAAACGACCCGTCGAAACTCGGTGAGCTGGTGCGGCAGGACAAGATGTTCGATATTTTTCAGGAACATCATCGCTGGCAAAACATTCTGGGCATCAGTACCGTCGGCGACTTCAACGAAGCCGTGGCGCAAGGAATGGCTACCGATATCATCAATATTTCGGAGGCTTTGCAGGAAAAGAAGATCGCGCACGTGGCAGAAGAGATTGCCAACCGGGGTGATGTGCGCATGGTATTGATTGCCGGACCGTCGTCGAGTGGCAAGACCACCACCTGCAAACGTCTGTCGGTGCAACTGCTCTGCAACGGCATACACCCCATTCCCATCAGTCTGGACGATTATTTCCTCGACCGTGACAAGACGCCCCTCGACGAATCGGGTGACTACGACTTCGAAAGTATCTGCGCACTGAACATTCCTTTGCTCAACCAACAGCTCAATGCGCTTTTCAAAGGTGATGAAGTGGAGCTGCCGAAGTATAACTTCCAGACCGGAAAGAGCGAAAAAAGCGGAAGGCGGCTGCGCCTCGGAGAGAACGAGGTGTTGGTGGTGGAAGGCATCCATGCCCTCAACCCCGACCTCACGGCTTCCATTTCCGACACGATGAAGTTCAGATTGTATGCCTCTGCACTGACGACCATCCTGCTCGACGAACACAATTACATCCCCACCACCGACAACCGCTTGCTCAGGCGCATCGTCCGCGATCACAAATACCGTGGCGTGAGCGCACAGGAAACCATCCGCCGATGGCCCAGCGTGCGTGCCGGCGAAAACAAATGGATATTCCCGTATCAGGAAAATGCCGATGCGATGTTCAACACAGCCATGATCTACGAACTGGCGGTCATCCGTCAGCAAGCCGAACCACTCCTCGACCTTGTACCCGAGAACGTCGTCGAACATGCCGAAGCCTACCGGCTGAGCAAATTCCTGAAATATTTTGCACCGCTTCCTGCGCGCCAGCTGCCGCCCACGAGTCTGTTGCGCGAGTTCCTCGGCGGCAGTTCGTTCAAATATTGACGACACTTTTCACGTCATCTGCATACCCAAGGCACAGTCGATTGGCCGGATTTTCCGGTCGGTTTCCTGTGCCTTTTCTCATGACCGGCAACACATCTCCGCATCCCCGATGCCGTACCGGCGGGATCACACGGCACTCTTCCTTTTCAGATTCGTGCCCTTTTTCCTTCCAAAACCTGTCCTTTCATCACGCGAAACCTATCCTTTCGGGTGGTAAAACCTGCCCTTTTGGCTCGAAAAGATAGATGAGGTGATAATATTTTGGTAATCAAATAGTTGTGTGATTCTTTCGTGAGATTCACCTTTCGATTCGTCCGGCTCTTCATTTCGGAGAGCTTAAGAAGGTTGTTTTTGCGTGTTGAGAGGAGTGGTTTTGTGGATGAAAGTGTCGGGATGTATGCGTTTTTAGTGATAATTACTAACAAATGATGTCATTTTTGTAAATAAATGACATCAAAAGTCTTGTAAATTAAACTATATTTGCTATATTTGCGGTCATTAGAAATTCCGTCTTAGTTCTAATAGTTAAGTTTAACCAAAAACAATAAGGTATGAGAAAAAGTATCCGTACGTTCATGTCTGCCCTCATCGTTACTTTGATGGCGGCAGCGGCTTTGCCTGTGTTTGCACAACAGTCTTTGAATCCTCGAACGACGAAAGCAAAGCCTTGGAGTCAGTTGTCCTCAGCCGACAGACAGAGAATCCTCGCTGAAACATGTCCCGCCTTGCTCGACATGGAACCCCCCAACAGGCAGAAAGGCATACCTGCCTTGAAAGTCAAGAATCTTAAGGTGCCTGTGAAGGCTGTGGGGCCAAGCTATGTGGGTGATAAAGCTGCCCGCCTCTGGGGGATGATGATTTTCAACAATCAATGGGAAGATGGTGAGGAAAAATATGGCTTTTATGAGTTTCGGGCGCAAGAAGAAACCGAAATCATGCCCATCACCATCAATAAAAAACTCAATGCCAATGGTGGTGGGGTACTCATAGATTCGGATTATTATTTCGTTAACTACAGTGTTTTATATGGTACCTTCTTCGTTTCGCGTTATGTCTATAACTTAAACAGTGAAACTTTCACCCTTGAAAATCAAACGGGAACTCCGCAAGACATTGCTCCCGGCAGTGCCGTTGTTTACGATCCGATTACCCAATTGGCTTACGGGTCTTTCCTTTCGACTGACGGAAAGAGTTTTGTTTTTGCGTCGATGGACTATAAGACATGGACACGCAAGGACATCAAAACCATTGATAAGAACTTCATTGTCATTGCCGTCGACAGCAACGGACAATTGTTTGCCATCGATCCGGCAGGCGACCTGTATAAAGTGGATAAGGCTACGGGCGACATGGAGAAAGTGGGCAACACCACCTTCATGCCCAAATATGCCCAGAGTGCTGTCATCGATCCGTCGACCAACATCATGTATTGGGCTTCAATCGACAGTGAAGGCAACTCCGTACTCTATACCGTCGATACCAAGACGGCAGCGATGGAACCTGTTTACGAATTTGAAAACTCGGAAGAGTTCGTGTCGCTGACCATTCCGGCTCCCGAAGCAGCCGAGAAAGCGCCGGGTGCCGTGACAGATCTCGATGTGTCGGTCGATGAAACCAATCCCAACCGGGTGCTTGTGAGCTTCTTGATGCCCTCCATGACCTACGACGAACAAACCGAACTGACCGGTAATCTGGAATATACCATCGTGTGCAACGATGTCGAAAAGGTGAAGGCCACCGCTCCGGCTGGCGAGACCGTCGAAGCTGTCATCGATGCCTTGCCCGACGGCATGACCACCTTTGTGGTTGCAGCGGCCAACGAAACCGGTCTGGGTGCCAAGCGGAAGGTGAGCGAATATGTGGGTTATGACAATCCCGAGGAAGTCACCGACGTGAAATTCACGCTCAACGACAACAATGCCACCGTCACGTGGAAGGCTCCCGGTGCGACGGGTGTGCATGGCGGCATGGTCGATACCGGTAAGTTCACTTACACGATTTACCGCTATCCCGAACACAAAATCGTGGCTGCCAACATCAAGGAGAACACCATTCAGGAAAACATCGACCTCACGAAGCTCCGCAACTGCTACTATGGCGTTGTGGCAAGCAGCAGGAAGATGAAGAGTGCCGAGGCTTTCTCCAACCGCATCAAGGTGGGCGATGCCATCGTTCCTCCCTACCAAGAGAGTTTCGAAGAGGCCGAAAACTTCAACCTTTACACCACGTTCGACGGCAACAACGACGGCAAGATATGGGAGTTCTACTACGATTGCGCTTCCATCAGCTTCAATGTCAGCCTTCCGAACGACGACTGGTTGTTCACTCCCGCGATTCGTCTGCAAGGCGGTAAGCGTTATGAAGTGAGCTTTGACCTCTCCGCCGGACTGTCCGACTTTACCCAGAAGGTGGAAGTGAAATGGGGAAAGACTCCCGATGTTGCCGGCATGACCGAGATATTGATGGAAGCCACAGACTTCAACACCAAAGGCTATCAAACCATCAAGACGACGATGTTGCCCAAGGAAGACGGCATCTATCACATTGGTTTCCATGACATCAGTGCCCCGTTCCAATATCGCACCAAGCTCAAGAACCTCGTGATCAGCGATGGTTTGTCGCTCGATGTTCCGGGAATGGTGACCAATATGACCGTTACGCCCGCAGCCAATGGTGCCATGGGTGCCACCGTGGCTTTCAAAACACCGACAAAGACCATGAGCAATATGGATTTGACCAACATCACGAAGGTCGAAATCTATCGTGACAAAGACCAACTCATCAAAACTTTCGATGCTCCTGCCGTGGGTGCTCAACTTTCGTTCACCGATGAAAGTATCACCAAGAGCGGCCTCTACACCTACGCTGTGGTGGCTTATAACGAATCGGGTGCAGGCGAAACAGTCGAACAGTCCGTGTATGTGGGTGCCGACAAACCTGCAGCTCCCGGCGGCGTCAAGGCCGTTGATAACGGTGACGGTACTTTCACCGTGAGCTGGAATGCTGTCAATGTGGGTACAAACGGTGGATATGTCGATCCGGCAGGTGTGAAATACACCATCTACGGCATTGACGAAGAAGGCTATCTGGGCGACAAGATTGCCGATATCACCGAAACGTCTTACACCGTGAAAGACAAGAAAGTCGATGAAGGCGACGACCGTCAGGAAGCACTTGTCATCGAAGCCTTCAACGAGGTGGGTGTGAGCGAACGCGTTGTGGCAAGCCTTGTGGCAGGCGTGAGTCGGGTATTGCCCTTCCAAGAGTCGTTTGCCAATACTCATCTGAGCAATTTCATGTGGGAAAAACGTGACGGAGAAACCAAATGGGGTATCTACGACGCTATTTCTGCCGACGGTGACAACGGCAGTTTGGGTTTCTTTGCCAAGAAGTCGGGCGACAGTTCTACTTTCGGTACATCCAAATACACCCTTGCCGACACCAAGAAGCCTACACTGGTGATGAACTATCAGGCGGCTTCCCAATCGAAAGGCAGCATCGTTATCGCCGCCGACAAGGGACAATCGGGTGCCGAACCCGTCGTACTCAAGACCATCGACCTCGGTACAGCCTCCGCCGGTGAATGGCAAACGGCTGTCGTTGACCTCTCAACACTGTTGAAAGAAAACTACATCCTGCTCATGGTGACCGTCAAAGGCGAAACCGTGGGGTCGGGAGCTTACGTTGACAACATCAGGATGTACGACCTTCTCGACAACGATATCAGCGTGCAAGCCAAGGCCGTCGATAAGTGTAAGGTGGGACAATACCTGCAGATACAGGCCCGCGTGGCGAATGCCGGTTCCAAAGATGTGGCTCCTGCCGACTACAGTGTGAAATTCTTCGTCAACGACAAGCAGGTCGATGAAGTGGCTGCCGACAAGCTCATGAATCTCAAAGCCTATGACGGTGTGGCAGCCTACACTTTCAACTATGCACCGACGGTGTTTGATGGCGAGAAGATGACCGTGAAAGTGAAGGCAGACTATGCAGGCGATCAATATCAGACCGACAATCATGTTGCAATGGAAGTGAAGGTATTGCAGAACGATGTGCCTGCCATCACCGACCTCAGGGCGAGTCAGGAGGGTGCTGACGTGATGCTCACATGGACGGCTCCCGTTACCGAGAGTTCCGGCAGTCTCACCGTCACCGAAGATTTCGAAGACGAGACCACCTTCCCGCGATTCAGTACAGGCGGTATCAGCGCTGATGTACACGAAGGCTCATGGGGCGACTGGAAACTTTTCGACGGTGATGCAGGAAATACTTACGGCTGGGAGAGCTACAAATTCCCCAACATGGGCAGTCCCATGGCTTACATCGTGTTCCGTCCTGCCGACGTATTCGATATGTCCAAACCCGACGAGGCCGCTTTCATCGCTCCCTATTCGGGCGACCAGTTCCTCCTTTGCTTCAGCACCGTGCCCACCAAAGAGCAGCCGCAGAACAACGACTGGCTCATATCTCCTCCTTTGAACGGCAAGGCACAGACCATCTCTTTCCAAGCTCGCGAGCTTACCAACGAATATGGCAACGAACAATTCGAGGTGCTTTACTCCACCACGGGTACTGCCGTCGAGGACTTCAAGTCTTTGAAGACTTATGAAGCCGGACTCGCCTGGGCGGAATTTACAGCCGATTTGCCCGAAGGTGCCCGCCATTTTGCCATCCGTTGTGTGTCGAAAGATATATTCGGCTTGCTCGTCGATGCCGTTCGTTACAGTCCCGAGAAGCTCAACATCCCGGAAATGACGGGCTTCAATCTCTATCGCAACGGCGAACGCATCGCCCGGTTGCCGAAGACCGACACGCGATATACCGACAAGGGCAGGGCCGAATCGGCCGACAGTTACTACATGACCGTCATGTACGGATCCGTCGAATCGCCGCTTTCCAACCTCGCATCGCTCACCGCCATCAACCCGGCTGTCATCAGCGAAGCACAACTCATGGAAGCCGATGTGACCGTCTATACGGCCGATGGTGCGCTCGTGGCACAGGGCAAGGGTGTCTATGCTCATTTGCGCGGCGGTCTTTATGTGGTGAAATTCAACGATAACGGCAAGATTGTCAATGTCGTGAAGCGTTGATGCCTTGATCGTGACGACGCTGTGTCGCTCTTTCGGGGGCGAACACTGACTTTCCCGGCATCTTTTGGCCCGTTTGCAAGTCTTCGGCAGGCAACAAACGGCTGAAAGATGCCGGTTCTTTCATACCTCTGTGACTGAACCCGAATAGGGGTATCACTTCGGTTGGTTCTACATTTTGCCCGTGGCAGGATGCCCTGCAATCCACAAATGGACGACAGAAAGTGAGCGCGTTGGAAGTTTTTTTGTATTTTTGCATCATCAACACCGGTCCGGCAGTAGACGAACCAGGCGACTTCGAACCGGCAACCGACAACCAAGGAAACATCCACATGATAAAAAAAATCTTTCTGACAGGCATCTTTGCAGGGTTGCTCTGCGCTTCTCTCCATGCCCAAAACGATGAAGACCATTTCTTCAAGATTGGCAAGAACATTTCGGTCTTCAACGAAATTTACAAGAAACTCGACATGTATTATGTCGATTCCATCGATGCCGACGATGTCATCGGTTACGGCATCAACGCCATGTTGCAGCGTCTCGACCCCTATACCCTCTACTATCCTTCCGAGAAAGCCGAAGAATTCAGGATGTTTACCACCGGTAAATTTGCCGGAATAGGCTCTGTCATCCGTTATAATCAGAAGATCAAAAACGTCGTCATCGAGAATCCGTCCGAAGGTTCGCCCGCGGCACTTGCGGGTCTCAGACGCGGTGACATCATCCTCAGTGTCGACGACCGTTCGATGGCAGGCAAAGACGTGCGCTTCGTGAGCGATAATCTGAAGGGAGAGGCAGGCACCACCTTCAAGTTACAGGTCAGACGACCTTCGACCGGTAAGATGATGACGATGAAAATAACGCGACAGACCATTCAGAATCCTGCCGTTCCCTACTATGGAATGCTCGGTGATGAGGTGGGGTATTGCAAGCTCACGGGTTTTACCCCCGACTGTTCGAAAGAGGTGCGCGGAGCATTCCTCGACATGAAGACCAAGGGAATGAAGGCTTTTCTGCTTGACCTGCGTTCCAACGGTGGAGGCTCGGAGGCCGAAGCGGCCAATCTCGTGAGCCTTTTCGTGCCCAAAGGCGAGCTGGTGGTACGCAACGTCGGCAGGCAGAAGAACATCAACCGTGACTTCGTGACCACCACCGAACCCATCGATACCGTCATGCCCGTGGTGGTACTCGTGGACGACGAGTCGGCCAGTTCTGCCGAAATCACTGCCGGTGCCTTGCAGGATCTCGATCGTGCCGTTATCGTCGGTTCGCGTACTTACGGTAAAGGACTGGTGCAGATGACACTCCCCGTGGCTTACAACGGCATGCTTAAAATCACGACCAACAAGTATTACATTCCCAGCGGCAGGTGTATTCAGGCCATTGACTACCGTAAACGCCGCGGAGGCTATGTGGATCATCTGCCCGATTCGCTCACGAAAGTATTCTATACGCGTGCCGGCAGAATCGTGAAAGATGGCGGCGGTATCAAGCCCGATGTCGACTTGCAAGCCGATTCGCTCACCAACATTGCCTACTATCTCACCGTAGCCGACTCGACCGAGGTGATGCACGACTTCATCATCGACTATGTGGCAAAGCATTCCAAGATTGCACCTGCCGACAAGTTCGAAATCAGCGATGACGACTACGAACAGTTCAAGCAGAAAGTGTTGCAGAGCGGATTCACCTTCGACCGCGAAAGCGAGAAAATGATGAAGGCTCTCATCCGTGTGGCGCGCTTTGAAGGATATTATGACAAGGCTAAAGAGGAGTTCGACCGGTTGGAATCGAAGCTGTCGCACAACCTTTCGGACGAACTCGATTTCAACAAGAAGCTCATCAAGGACATCATTTCAGCCGACATCGCATCGGTATATTATTATCAAAAGGGTCGCATCGTCAATATGTTGCGCACCGACCGGCAAGTGATCGGGGCTGTCGAACTGGCAAAAGACAGCGAACGTTATCGTTCGATTCTCAAGCCTTCCGGAACTTCAGACCCAACCGTTCGTTAGACTGCAGAAACGTGTAGCGCATGAAATGTTGATTCCCCCAACCGGTCATCGGCCGGCGTGGGGAATCATGACCGGTTCGGACTCGATCGACAAAAGGGTCTTGCGCAAACAAAATCGCCGCGACGCGTATGGGGCTACGTCTGCGGCGATCGGGTTGTTAACCTGAAATTTCTTTTTATCTCTTTGCCCTGCAGTACCTTGCTGAGGGCTGTTAAGCCTGAAAGGAATCTTTTTCCTTTGGTATCTGTGTCGTCAGCGTCGGCACGAATCCTGTGTTGCCGGTGCCTGACTTATCGGTTGCCGAACGAACGACGGTTGCTGTTGCCGTTCGTGTTGCCTCCGGGTGCGGAATCTCCCGGGCGGTTGTTGCCGAAGGATCGGCTGCCTGAACGTATTTCGGTCGAACGAGAAGGAGTCGAGAACGAGCGGCTTTCAGAAGGACGGCTGTTGCCGAATGACCGGTTACCGGAGTTTCCCGGACGCATTTCGGTCGAACGTGACGGGTTGGAGAAGGTGCGATTGTCGTTGCTCCTCAAGTTCTCCCTGACCGTGCGGCTGCCACCGAATCCTCTGCGGTTGTCGGGTGTGGTAACCGTTGTGCGGGTGGAGCTTTCGCGATAGCCGCGATTGTTGTCCTGACGGCCGAAGCTGCGGTTGTCGTTGTCCTTCATGACGCGCCTGAACTCCTTGTCTCTTTGCTTCTGATGACCGAAGGCATTGCCGTTGTTGCCCCTTCCGTTGCGGTTGAATCCGTCGCGGTAGTCACCTCTTTTATATCCGTCGCGCATGCCGTAGTAGCCGCGTTCCACGCGAGGACGGCTGTAATGACGCTTGTACCAGCTTCGTCCACCGTTCGTCCGCCAGCTGTGTCCGCCGTAATATACGGTGTAGAAGTGGGGCTCGCCGTAGTAGAAGTAATCACGACGCGGGTAGCGTGCATAGATGGAGAATCTCCAATAGCCGCTGTCCCAGTAGAGCGGACGATAGAAATAGGCTGCCGACATGTAGGAATTGAATTGCCAGTCGAACAGAACATAGCTTAAGTCTAAGTTACGTTGCCGCCAGTAAATGCCGTAAAGGTCATCGCGGTGGTCTACGCTCAACAGGTAGTCGAGATTGATTTCATAAGCGGCTTCGTATTGTTCTTCGGTGAGATTCAATTCATAAGCCATTTTATCGGTGAGGAACAACGCCTGTCTGCGGGCTTGTTCGTAGCTCATGGCCTGTGCCGAAAGCGTTACCGACATCAGTAAGGTCAATGCTAATATTAACTTTTTCATGATCGTCTTGTGTTGAGGTTTGCTAATGTTCACGTTGCAAAGAAACAAAATGCAACCGACACGCCAAAAGGTTTTTCCCTAAACGCTGCGGGAAAATCCCTATCATCAATTCGCTTTTCCCGTCCAAGCCCCTTCCGTCGTGTTTCTGTTCTCCTCCTCCCGTTCCTTTCCGGCAGTTTGTTTGCCGGGCTTGTCTGGCCACAGGCCACAACGTCGGCCACAAAACGACAACCATGTCGGCCGACCATCGGGCAAGACCTCCCCGGAATCCAATGGCCGTTTTGGGGTAAACGAAAAAGAGGAAGTTTGCCCCATCTTTCATCGGGCGAACTTCCTCTTTGGCTGTTGGCGGATGGTATGCCGGTCTATGATTTTTCTTGTCCCAATGTGTTGTTGCTGATGTGTCGACGCATTTTTTCAACTTCACGTGCCACTTGGGGCGAGAGGAAGAGGAGGGCGATGACGTTGGGCAACACGATGAAGAAATTGAACGTGTCTGCCAGTTCCCACACCAGCTCCACTTTGGTGACCGATGCGACAACGATCAAGAGCATCACGACGGTGCGATAGGGCCATATCATTTTTTCGCCGAAGAGATAACGTACGTTTTGGGCTGCAAAAAAGTACCATCCGATGATCGTGGTCAAGGCGAAAAAGAAGATGGCGACTGCGATGAAATATTTGCCGATGATGCCGAATTTGGTGCAGAATGCCTCTTGGGCCATGCCGATTCCCAGCATATCGGGATGGCTCTCGAGCACACCCGAAAGCATGATGACCAGAGCCGTCAGCGTGCAAATAAGAATATTGACGCTCAGACCGATCATGGCGAACATTCCTTGCTCGTAGGGATTCTTTACCTTGGCGATGGCATGGGCGTGAGGTGTCGAACCCAATCCTGCCTCATTGCTGAAAAGTCCGCGGCTGATGCCATAGCGAATGGCACTCATGACGCTGTAGCCCACAACGCCTCCGGCTCCGGCTTTCGGCGTGAATGCGTATTTGAAGACATCGGTAAAGGTGTCGCCAAGCAATGAAAAGTTCATGAAGACGAATGCCAGCGAACCGATGACAAAGATGCCTGCCATGAACGGCACGACACGTTCGGCAAATGAGGCGATGGAGGTTACGCCGCCCGATAGCACAAAACCGACGAAGATGGTGAGTGCAATGCCTATGTATAATTTGTTGAACGATGCAGGCAGGAATGTTCCCACTGCATCCGAAATGGAATTGGCCTGCACCATGATTCCGATCATTCCGAGTGCCATGATAAAGAAAATGGAGAAGATAACGGCCAACCATTTGTTGTTCATACCCTGACGGATGTAGTATGCCGGTCCTCCGACCATGTGTCCGTCATCGTTCAATGTCTTGTATTTCTGTCCGAGGGTAGCTTCTGCAAAGTTAGTCGACATACCGCAAATGGCACTCACCCACAACCAGAACAACGCACCGGGACCGCCCATGAAGAGAGCCATGGCCACTCCGACGATGTTGCCTGTTCCCACCTGTGAGGCAATGGCGGTCGACAATGCTTGGACGGGACTCATGCCCTCGTTGGCGGATGCCTTCCCCTTTGCCGTTTGGTCGGCAAACAGGAGTTTCCATGCACTTCGGTAATGACGCGGTACAAACCTAAGTTTCCATGTGAAAAAGACACCCACGCTGATGAGGATCACCGCCAAGGTCGGGCCGATGTATTCTTGGTTGAGTGTGCTGACGAATGTTAATGTTGTGTTCTGGTTCATGAATGTTGGTCGTTTTGTGATAGGTATGAATATGGTTTGTTTTGACAACGCTTGTTCCGAACTATATATTCGGCCCGATTTTGTGCATGGGCTTGTGCCGGTATGGAACGATGATTTTTTATTGCTATGCTGATATCTGTGATTTATCGGAGATGATGCGACGAGAGAGAAATTCTTATTATATATGAGAGCATCCTTATTATTATATGACAGTCGCTGTCTTCATGATTCCACCGGAGGGCAGAATGTATAGGAAAATGACTCGTACAGCCGGAGTATACGACCCTTCATGTCCTCACGAATGGGATCACAAGACACAAAGATAGCTGTTTTCTTCGTTTACACAAGGTTTTTCGACGGTTATTTTCTCTGTGAAGATATCGGCATTCTTGCCGGTGCCGCGATGTGACAAACTGCTTGTTGATACGTTGCCGGTTCGAGAATCAACCAAACCGATTCGGATGCAGTGACCGTTTGGATGGTAAATATACCGGCAATCCGTCGGTTTGAAAGGCAATCGTAGCCGGATTGATGCCTTATAATAAATTTAAATTGAAGCATACGGGAAGTTGTATATATATATAAATATAAAAAATTGGCTTGTTTAGTGAAGAAAAAGTTCATGTATTGTTTTATATTTGTCGAATTTTCATTATTTTTGCCAAAAAGAATAACAACAAATTGCACGGTATGCAAGAAACATTTCTAAAGTACAAGAAAGCAAAACGGCGTGTCCGGGTATCGAATGCACGCACTCTTTCGTGTTGTTCCGTCCTTACCGGATTTATCACGGATGACTTCTGTAAATGCTTTTTTTACTTGCTTTGTCCGAGAACAAATCTAACCAATCTATCTTAAAACCAACTCAACAATGAAGAAACAGTTACTATTTGCCGCCATGACGGCGATGATGCTGCTGCCAACGGTATCGCAAGCGCAATCAGAAAACGCCTCCACGCTTATTTCCAACAACATTGAAGTCAAGAAAGGGTCACAGTATCGAATGATATTCAAAGACTATTCTTCGGCCGTTTATGAGTATCTGAAAGATAATCCGCGTATAGCCGTCGAGTTTATTGTGCCCGATGGCTCGGTTGTTCAGTCGGGTGGAGCTTGGTTTAAGGGACTGCAAACCGGTGAAACGGATATGTCCATCAGGATTTATGCCGAAAGTCCGAAGTGGAAGGATATGCCCGATTACAACAAATTGCTCGAAGAGGTTCCTTTCCACGTCACCATCAAGGACGAAGCACCTGTCACTCCGCCTGCCATCTTCACCGAATGGGGCAAAAACAGACAGGACGCAAGGCAATACATAGCTCAAAACATGGAACTCACAGAGTTCACCGATACCTATTTGCTCATGCACCCCACGATGCTTCCCGAGGAAATCAAGCCCATGGATGTCTATATCGGCAACAATTTCGAGTTTCCCTTGTACTTCGCCATCTACAATGACGACGACCAATTGGTGTCGACCGTTTTCACGGTGGTCAACTTCGACCGCGTGGGACAGTACGACAAGTCCGAACTTTGCACCTATTTTAAGAATAACGGGTATGAATTTCTCGGTGTAGACGAAAACAAATGGTTCGTGATGTATAACGAAAAAACACAGACACAAGTCGTTTGCGGCATTCTCACCGTGCAAGGTCAGTGGCTACTCTTCTGCCAATCGCAATACAGCGAACAAAGCCCGCTCGGTATCGATGATGCGGAGGCCGTGTTGCCGCAAGTCGGTGTGCGATATGATGGCAACGTACTTGAAGTCGATGCCGGCAGTCAGGCAGGTCAGCCCGTCGTCATCTCCACCGCGGACGGACAGTGTTTGGTGCGCGACATGCTCAAACCCGGCATCAACCGCTACCCCATGCCCCATCCTTCCGTGGTCGTTGTCAGAGCAGGCAATGCGATGGGAATCAAAGTCATGCCTTGAATAAATCATTAAAATATCACAGACTGAACCTCATTTACCTAAAATTACAACAAAATGAAAAAAACAAACATTTGGATTTGGATCTTGTTGATCTTCTGTCTCTGCTCGGTGCAGAAATCATTTGCCGAAGAATGGACATATAACTTCGATAACTTCATGACGGCTACCGCCGGCAATGGCCCAAAGCGTGCCATCGATGCCGAATTGAACGGACTGATGTGGCACATGTATGGTGTCAGAACCAATGCTGACGGAACCGATTATGTCGATGGTGCCGGCTCGATGCGCATCTACGGTGAAATCAACAGTGCGAAAGAACTGACCAATTTCACACTCATCACGCCTCGCGACATCGGTACTTTCAAGTTTACCGTATGTGCCAACGAAACATGGGTTGACTATCAGAAGTCATGGATCGTTCAATGGTCGCACGACGGCGAGCAATGGACCACCATTGGCGATGTCTTCACGGCCGGTGCAGATCCTGTCGAAATATCCAGAGACATCAACCAAAAGAATGCCCGTGTGCGCATCGTCAGATCCGATTATGCCACCTATGATTACACAAAAGGCACGTCTTACGGCTACATCACCAACATCGACAATATGACAATCACCGACATGCAGGGTGATGTCGAAGTGGTGTTCAACACCAGCGAGTCGGCTCTCGACTTCGGGGAAATCAAGTTGGGCGAATCGATTGAGAAACGGTTTACGCTCCGTTATCAGGGTTACGACTTCCGTCCCGCCATGGAACTCATCGGACAGGATGCCTCGATGTTCACCTTCTCTTCGGCAGCAGGAGAGGAGGGAGGCACCGAAGATGTGACCGTCACCTGCAAAGCCATGCGCAGAGGCGACTACAAAGCGGCTCTGCATATTGTATATGGTGCGCAAAGCATCGACGTGGCATTGACGGCAGTGGGCGTGAAAGCCAACGAAAGCCAACTGTTCAGCGGTGGCGACGGCACGTCTGAGAATCCGTATCTCATCTCGGGCGAACTCGATGTGGTCGAACTGTCAGACCTTGTCGAGAAATCCCAGAACTCTTTCAGAGGCAAATATTTCAGGATGACCAACGACATCAGCATGAAAGAAGTTCGTAACTTCCGTCCCATCGGCAACAACTTCGACCGCACTCCGGAGTCGGAAGCCTACCTGCGTCCCTTCTCGGGTACGTTCGATGGCGATGGTCATACCGTCAGCGACCTCAACATGACTTGGACGTTCAATAACTTCTGCGGACTTTTCGGTATCATTGATGCCGCCACCATCAAGAATCTCACCGTTGCAAAAAGCAAGCTCTATGCGCAATTCGGTGTTGCGGCCATCGTGGGGGTGGCGTTGGGCAGCTCGGTCATCGAGAACTGTCACACCACTGCCGATGTGGAAGTTTCCAACGAACGTTTCTATGCTGCCGGCATCTGTGCCGGTTTCATGCAGGACGATGACGGACGTATCTCCGACTGTACCAATGCGGCCACCGTGAAAGGCAAATGGGGAATGACCGGCGGTGTGCTGGGTGGCAACAGTCAGCCTCGTTTGCTCATTGAACGCTGTGGAAACAGCGGAACCATCACTGATGAAAATTCGCACGTCGGAGGTATCGTGGCTTCCACCGACCAGCCCATCAACATCAACGACTGCTACAACACTGGCGACATCAATATGATCAACGCACAGGCTGCCGCCAACACGCGCGGTGGCGGTATTCTCGGAAGTGCCGATATGCTGCAGGAAGGCGTCATCCGCATCAACAACTGTTACAATGTAGGACGCTTCAACCTCACAGCCCAAAACCTGCATCCCATCTTTGACGGAATGACTTTCTTTGACGAATCGTTCTACGAACTGCACAACAATTACTATTCGAAGGAAATCAATCCTTACGGTTACGATGATGAGATTTCCGAAGAGAATGCGGTTATCAATCTCTCGGTAGCCACCATGCAATCCATCGAATTTCTGGCGTTGCTCAATCGTTGGCAACCCACATGGGCTTTCGTGGAGGGTCAAAACAAGGGATTCCCCATACCCGTCGGCAAGATCGAAACCGGTATTCTCAACACCGATAATGGTGTTTCAGCAGTTGTCAAGGTCGTTGATGGTCGCCTGATTGTTAAAGATTCGCGTGCCCAAGTTGAGATATACGACATCAATGGGCGCCGTGTCGAAGCCGACAGAACTGTTCCCGGAGGTATTTACATCGTGAAAACGGTGGTCGAAGGGAAGACACGTATCGGTAAGATCCTGCTTTGAAAACGGGCATAGCCCCCAAGGCGAATGCCTGAAAGGCACAAACCCGGTTTTTTCGCCGGGCTTTGCTCCTCCATGAGGAATACGCCGGCATCGAATCGATTCTCCATCAGGATGCAACACTCCAATCCATGAAACGAAACAGATATCAATACGCATCGTATCGTATAATCATATTAAATCAAAAAACAGATGAAAACAATGATGAAAAGAAATCGGATGAGAATCAATTTGTTTCTGTCTGCCTTTCTGGCAGGAGTTCTTTCATGGGCAACGGCTCCCAAGGCCGTGGCACAAGAGTATGGCGTCAGGGTGGGTGAGATAGAAATCACCGATGAAAATGCAGCCGATGTCTTTGAAGACGGGGGCAGCATCGTGTACGACCATGCCTCCCGAACCCTCACGCTCAAAGATGCTTTGGTGGAGTATTATTTGCCCAAGTTGCTCGAAGTGAGAGCTGCCGATGACACGCTGACCATCGTCCTGCAAGGCGAAAACAAATTTGTTGGCGAAGGTTTCGTCATCTTCTCCGACACCCATTTGCGTTTCACGGGGCAAGGCAGCCTCACCGTTGAAAACGGCACCATGGCGATTTGTATGGCACATGCCAGAAATCTCATCATTGATGGCGGTTGCACACTCGACCTCAAAGGGCGTTTTTGGGGTATGACCACATGGGAGGGTGCCGGCAGTCTCACCGTCAATGCATCGACCCTGCGTGTCGAAGGTCCGGGTTACGGCTCACTGTGTGACTTTTCTCTCATCCATTTGGAAGGTTGCGACATTCGCGAACCCGAAGGAGCGTTCATTGCCACCAAAGGTTATAGCGACGGTTCGTCGGTACAGCTCGTTGCCCTCGGTGACGGAGTGTGCAAGCTGCCCGTTCTCATCTCGCCCGACCCGGATGGTGTTGCCGTCATGGACGCACCGGCCTTGCAGGTCGAAGGCCATGAAGGATATGTTCGTGTGGCAGGAGTGACTGTGGGCTCGCCGTTGCGTTGCGACATCTTCGCACTGTCGGGCGAGGTCGTTCTCACCACTACGCTGAATGCCTCTCCGGCCGACATCCGCCTCAATGCCGGCATCTATATGGTCAGCATTGACGGACGAACCTCCAAAGTCGTCGTCCGATAGCTTTCACTCTTCCCCTTGTCTTTTCGTTGGCGATCATCGCCGGTGCATTGGCACCGCGGTGGTCGCCCGCTTGTTGATGGCCATTTGTGGAGTGCTTCGTTGATGAATTTGAGGAGAAAAAAGAAGAAAGTCCTCTTGCCCTTGATGAAAACTAAGTGAATGGAGGGTTGGAAATCGTTTGAATATATTTGTGTCATTGTTTGATTAACAGTGTTTCTAAGGCTGTTTTTTACGCTCTTGCGCTCCAAACTCTCAACGGGTGATTTGCGAAAGGGCACGATTTGTTTGGCAAAAGGCCCCGAAATACAAGGCAATAGTTCCCCTTTCGCGAGGTAAAACGGCAGGAATCGTCGGATAAGGCGAAAAGGTCTGCAAAACCGCAGTCTGCCGGTTGTCCGTTTGGTTCGACATGATATACCGTTCAGGAAATGTTGCTGAAAGGAAATGGTCCGCCCGTTGTTGCCCGATGATACCTCCTTGTCGTTGGGAAGTCTTTCATGCTTGTGCAAAATTCACACTTCATCCGGTCGGCAATCAAACATAAACCGGATGGAATGTGGTACGAACGGCATGAAATGTGGTACCAGATGCCCACATGACCGATTCGGTTTTTATAAAAAACGAATCGGGATGGTTACCGAGTGGAACCGTCCCGATTCGTCATAAAGTTTTCAAGATTTGTTGATTCCTGATTGGTCATCATGGAACGGTCAGGAAGTTTCTAAGTCAACATGAAGAATTGTCCTGCCATATGATGACCAATTCGGGTTTATTTTTTTAAGACCAGTAGCATGGCCTGCTTGTCGTCCTTGGTTTTGTTCTTCAAAAACACGATTTCGGCAATGTTTTTGCCGTCTTGTTTGATATAACAAAGGTTGTCGTTTGATACGGTCGATGACTTGGCATAACCCCTCGAACCCAATGCTTGCAGCTCATTTGATACTTGTGCCAAAACATCATTTTGAGTAATCAAGAGCATTTCGGCAGATTTTATGCCTTTCACTTGTGAAACAAAGCCCGTAATTAAGGAATTGGATAAAATGTTTTTGGTCGATTTGCTGAACTCGTCCGCATTCAGCGAACCGCTGAATTCGTCACCGTTCATGTGAATATATTCAACACCGTTGGCTGTTTTGAACTTTTCTATGACACTTTCTGCTGTTTGACCGTAAGCCATGACACAACTTATCATTCCACCTACGAATAATAAAAACTTTTTCATTGCATTACTTTTTTAATTTTCATGTTTTCAAATGTTGTTGTTAATATAATACAAATCAGGTTCACGTGAATACCTTATATTTTTTTATTCAGGCCGTAATCTTTGTGTGTAAATTTAATAACATAAAAAATATAATGCAAGTTTTTTTGTGAAAATCTGTTCTATCATTATATTGTAACGTTAGTTATGTTTGTTGTTTATCGATAGCGCCACGTTAATCTGTTGTTGAAAAGTTCTTTTACGTTATTTTTTTTGTTGAGGACGTGCGTAACACTTGACAGGTTATTCTTGCTTTTTTGTATCCATATTGATGGAGATGGCTGGTGTGCGAACCGACAAGTCATTTCCTGTGCCGTCCCGCCATTGAAAGAGACCGGGAAGCTTTTGTCGGCATCGGTTCTATCATAACTGTAGATAATCTCACCGTCTTTGAGTGAGGCATCGTTTCCCTTGTCTTGTGCCGACAACATTTGAAAGTTTAAGCAGGATAAAAGGAATAGTAAATTCAAGGGGAAGGAGGTGTAATGTTTCATGTTGATGTGTATTTGCCGGTTAAAAAAATCGGGAAAATCCCCGTCAAGGAGGATTTTCCCGAAAGTACGGTTGTGTGAAAGAGGTTATTTTATCAATACTTTGGTATATTTTCTTGTGCCGTTTGTTAGGATATCTTCTTTGATGAAGAGGCCTTGGGACGGATTCACGACTCTTCGGCCGGAAATATCCAAGTAGCGCGAAACGGCAATTTGATCGGTGTGGAAGTTTTTCACGCTTGTATCTTCACCTATAAGCTTCCATGTGATGGGTGATTCGTGGGTTTCGCCACCGCCTTTGTAGATACATGAAACTCCGATTTTGGAATATCCATCTTCATAAATTTGTATATAATGATAGGTTTCAGTGACCAACACACTCTGTCTGTCATCATAGTTGTAGCTCATTTCATTGGTTGGTGCAGTCAATCCCGGATAGTCTTCGGGGAGGAAAGTGAGCATTTCGTTGTCTTTGTATATCTTGTAATAGAGTTTCTCGGGATTCATGAACTGACCTTGTTCGTCAAATTTGGAATAATCGAACATGAGAGTAGCATACCCTTCGTCAGGATTGAATTCGTAGAAGAGGATGATCTTCGGCATGGCAGGTGTGGTGGCTGTCTCTGTGTAAGTGTTAATTTCCGGTTGTCTGAAGAAATGGATGTACGACATGATTCGGTTTCCACCGTTGAAACACATCGCCGAGTCGGCAACCAAGCTCATCTTGTCGGCATCAAAATCGAATGTAAGATTCTTGGTGTGGAATAACTCCTCTTGCTGATAGCCATCTTTGTCGACAGTCTTTTGGGAAGTGCCTCCGAAGAAGTAGGCATGGTTCTTGGGGACATTATCAATACCGAGATGTTGGTTTGACTCGAAAACGACTTTGTTTCCTTCTTTTTTACCAATGATGGTGGCTTCGGGCATGTTTGGGAATGCACCTCTTATGTAAACATCTTCATTGTCGAACGCCAGTTTGACGAGTTGCCCGTCCTGACTGTCGCTTGTGAGGAACTTCATGTAACAGTCATTGTATTGCAGCGAAGGGTTGATGTCTGCAACCTTGTCTTTGACGGTGGAAAAGACAGAATTAAGATCTCCAAATCCTGCCCATTTTCCATCAACCGTGTGCATGTCGATAATGCCGTCGCTCACTTGTATGAGTGAATCGTTCCGATAGACGAATTTGATATCGGGGTTTTGTTTGTCGATGACATAGGTAAGGTCACCTTCTGCGGTTTGGTTTGTAACCATCCGGCTGACATAAAAGTCAATTTGTTCGCCTTGATAATCCACTTGGTATATTGGCTGGTTGCCCTTGGCGACCAACGTGTCACTTTCAGTCTTGTCTAATTTCAGCCATGTACCGGTATTTAAGGCAGCAAAAGGGGTCTTCCATATAAATGTTTCCGTTGTTGTCTTTGACCAATGTTCCCACAAAGCCATCGATTGGCGTGCTGAAAACACTGCCCCATCCGACGAAGTAACTTTCGGAAGTGCTTCGATATAAGTTGTTGATAATGCTTCCTTCAGGTTGTTCGGTGACGGGTGGTTGTTGTGAAGGCTTGGAAGTTGGGTGATTCTTAAGTACGTTGGTAAGCATGAAAGTCAAATCTGTCTTTCGCTGATTCTTGTTACATTTATTGGTAAAAAAACCTTTTTCAGACTGTGCTTGTGAGACTGTTTGAGCCCATGCGGTGGCAGCAAAGAAGGTTGCTGCAATCATGAATAGTGTCTTTTTCATACTGATGATAATATTTGAGTTGTAATACTGAGAATCCAAAGATGTCCGGATATATATGGGAGAAATCCTTATTACTATGAGGAGAGTTGGTTAAAACTGTTGATTCTTTTTGTGTTTTGCAAATATAACGAAAATATATAAATGACGTCAAGGGGTTAATGGGGGATAAAAATCTCCGAACACGTTTATATTTAATTCGTTTTTCGTAACTTTGCACACAGTTTCGGGGAGAGTCGTCGGTCGTGAAGTATCATGACGGGCAGTCGGTTGTCGTCGGAGAATGCTTTTCCCGTCCATCTATTCGAATCAAAAACAACATTATGGAACAGAAAAAATACAAGCGTACCACGGTCACGTCTGCATTGCCTTATGCCAATGGTGGTGTCCATATCGGTCATCTCGCAGGTGTTTATGTGCCTGCCGACATCTATGTGCGTTATCTTCGGCTGAAGAAAGAAGACGTGATGTTCATCGGAGGAAGCGACGAACACGGGGTGCCCATCACCATTCGAGCCCGCAAAGAGGGCGTGACGCCACAGGATATTGTCGACCGTTACCACGGCATCATTAAGAAATCGTTCGAGGACTTCGGTATTTCTTTCGATGTCTATAGTCGCACGACGAGTCCCACCCATCATCAAATGGCCAGCGATTTCTTCCGCAAACTCTACGAAGAAGGCAAGCTCACCGAAGAAACCACCAGCCAATACTACGATGAGGAGGCACAGCAGTTCCTTGCCGACCGCTATATCACCGGCGAATGTCCCCACTGCCATAACGAGGGAGCGTATGGAGACCAGTGCGAAAAGTGTGGTCGCGACCTGTCGCCAACCGAATTGATCAACCCGAAGTCGGCCATCAGCGGATCTGTTCCTGTCATGAAAGAAACCAAGAACTGGTATCTGCCTCTCAACGAATACCAGGAATGGCTGAAAGAGTGGATTCTCGAACAGCACAAAGAATGGCGTCCCAATGTCTACGGACAATGTAAGTCGTGGCTCGATATGGACTTGCAGCCACGGGCCATGACCCGCGATCTCGACTGGGGTATTCCCGTTCCTGTCGAAGGTGCCGAGGGAAAGGTGCTCTATGTGTGGTTTGATGCCCCCATCGGCTATGTTTCCAATACCAAGGAACTCTGCGAAGCCGCCCCCGGACGATGGGGCAACTGGGAAAAATGGTGGCAGGATAACGATACCCGTCTCATACATTTCATCGGAAAAGACAACATAGTCTTCCATTGCATCATCTTCCCCGTCATGATGAAGGCACACGGCAAGTATATCATGCCCGAGAATGTGCCAGCCAACGAGTTCCTCAATCTCGAAAACGACAAGATCTCCACTTCGCGCAACTGGGCTATCTGGCTTCACGAATACCTCGTCGACTTCCCCGGAAAGCAGGATGTGCTGCGTTATGTCCTTACAGCCAACGCTCCCGAAACGAAGGACAATAACTTTACTTGGCGCGATTTCCAAGACCGAAACAACAACGAGTTGGTGGCTATATATGGTAATTTTGTCAACCGCGCCCTCCAACTCACCAAGAACTATTGGGACGGCGTGGTGCCCGAATGCGGTTCACTCAATGATGCCGACCGTAAAGCCATCGACGAATTCAAGGATGTCAAGGGCAAGGTGGAACATCTGCTCGACACTTTCAAGTTCCGTGAAGCCCAGTTCGAGGCGATGAACCTCGCCCGCATCGGCAACCGATACATCACCGACGGCGAACCTTGGAAACTGCGCAAAGCCATCCTCCAAGACCCTGCCAATGAACAAAAGGCCGAAGCAAGCCGCATTGCCGAGGAGCGCGTGCGTACCATTCTTTATATATCCTTGCAGCTGGTAGCCAATCTCTCGATAGCTTTCGAACCTTTCCTGCCCTTCAGTTCCAAGCGATTGCGTGAAATGTTGAACCTCACTGACTGCGACTGGAGTCGATTGGGACAGACCGACTTGCTGCCTGCGGGTCATCGTTTGGCCGAACCGGGATTGCTCTTCGAGAAGATCGAGGACGAAGCCATTGAGGCTCAACTCAACCGCTTGGAAAACATCCGTCGCGAAAACGAGGCGGCGGCCTATCGTGCCAAAGAGGTGAAACCCGTTGTGGAATATGGCGATTTCGAAAAACTCGACATCCGTGTGGGGCATGTCAAGGCTTGCGAGAAAGTCAGGAAAGCCAACAAGCTCTTGAAGTTCACCCTCGACGACGGCAGCGGCACTGACCGCACCATCGTTTCGGGCATCGCCAAGTACTACGAACCCGAAGAACTCGTGGGGCGCGATGTACTCTTCATTGCCAACTTCGCCCCTCGCAAACTCATGGGCATCGAGAGTCAGGGCATGATTCTTTCGGCCGAAGATTTCGACGGAAGTCTCAGCGTAACTTCACTCGTGCGCCCCGTCAAGCCCGGCAGTCAGGTGGGATAAACCGTCTGCAGAACTTTCAATACGGCATACCCTTCCGGTCATCAGTTCATCGATGGTCGAAAGGGTATGTCCTTTCTGTCCCTTTGTCCCAAATCGGTTATTAAGGCGTTTCTCCAACATTTCATGCCGGTTAAGGCACTTCCGCTCGGATATTGTCCGTTTTGTCGGTATCTTGTCTGCCGGTTTTTTCTTGCTGTAGCCCGCTACACCTGTGACAAACAGCCGGTCGACAATCGAACAAATCCGATTCAGTATCCAATAACCGATTCGGGCTTATTTTTATTTCATACATTATGGTGAAGCGGGAAACCTACCCGTTACCGTCCTTTGAATGAAGAGTCGTTGAGGCTTCCGAGCCGCCGGGAAAGCACGATGTGCATGAAAAAGGATGCCAATAATCACTCCGAAGTACAAGAACAGCATATGAAAAGGAAGCAGGTAAGCAGAAAATGTGTAACTTCGCACCGTAAACCAATCATGAAAAAAGATGCAGGTAAATATTGAATCATCGTGGCAACAGCGGCTTGCTGCCGAATTCGACAAGCCCTACTTTGCCCGGCTGGCGTCATTCGTGCGTGAAGAGTATGCCCGCAACACCTGTTTTCCACCCGGTAAGCTCATCTTCAACGCCTTCAATCTTTGTCCGTTCGACCGGGTCAAGGTCGTCATCATCGGCCAAGACCCCTACCACGAGCCGGGGCAGGCTCACGGATTGAGCTTTTCCGTGCCCGACGGTATGCGCTTGCCACCCTCGTTGATCAACATTCTCAGGGAAATCGAGAACGACCTCGGCAGCCGTCCCTCCCAACAAGGCGATCTCTCGCGTTGGGCAAGTCAGGGTGTCATGCTGCTCAATGCCACGCTGACGGTGCGTGCCCATGTGGCGGGCAGCCATCAACGGCAAGGTTGGGAAACCTTTACCGATGCCGTCATCAATACGCTCAATGCCGGCAAAGAACACCTTGTTTTCCTCCTTTGGGGAGGCTTTGCCCGGTCAAAGGCTTCACTCATCGATGCCGATCGTCATCTCGTGCTGCAGGCGGCACATCCTTCACCCCTCTCTGCCAATAGGGGAGGATGGTTCGGCAACCACCATTTTTCGCTCGCCAACCGCTATCTGCAAGCCCACGGCATGACTCCCGTCGAATGGTAGAACAGCTCCTCGCCGCCTCTTTGTGTCCGGCTGATTGCCGTTTACTGACCACACGGGGCCGTGAAACCTTTTCATCATTGCCTATACGACCATGACACATCTTCCTACACAATCCTCCAAAGATACCGACCGTCTGCCGAGCATCCTGCAAGTGGGCGACGTACTGTTGTCGTCCGACATCCTCACGCAGCGTTTCTGCTGCGACCTCGAGGCCTGCAAGGGCATCTGCTGTGTCGAGGGCGATGCCGGTGCGCCGGTGACCCTTGATGAAATAGGTGCCATCGAGGCACAGCTCGACAACGTATGGCACACCCTTTCGGCAACCGCACAAGCCGTCATCGACCGCGACGGCATTTCGTATGTCGACCGCGACGGTGATCTCGTGACATCCATTGTGGGTGGCAAAGACTGCGTTTTCACCTGCCACGAAAACGGATGTTGCTACTGTGCGCTCGAAAAAGCCTACCGCAACGGTACCGCCGACTTCTGCAAACCCATCAGCTGTGCGCTCTATCCCATCCGCGAAAAGACGTTTTCAAACGGCATGGTGGGACTCAATTACCACAGGTGGAGCGTGTGCCGGCCGGCCGTCGAGCTGGGACACCGCATCGACTTGCCCCTCTATCGCTTTTTGCGCGAACCTCTTGTGCGCCGTTTTGGCGAAGCATGGTATGACGAATTGTGTCAGACGGCTCAACAATTATCCCAAGTCGGTCATTAGATTCCGATTCGGTTTCGTTTGATGGTCTGGCAGATGGCTTGGTGGTTTGTTGCGGGCTACGGCAAGACAAAACGACAGGCAAGATGCCGGCCGGCAGACGAAAACGGCCGGAAAGTGATATGAGCGACAGGAAATGTTTAAACAAACGTTCTAATGACCGATTTGGGATTATCCCGAATCGATCATTAGTCAGGTTCGGAATTATTGCCCGCACGACCACGACGATCTTATAATGCCACCGCAAGGTTTCGTCTCTTGCCGGCCGATGGGATAATATGTCCATGGCATTTTGTGTTATACGGATTATTTTTTTTACCTTTGCAGGCAATATAACATTAAAATATCACAAAGACAAAACATCATGGCTTACACACGTTTATCGGCTGCCGAAGCAGCTGCGATGATCAAAAACGATGAGAACTTGGCTTTGAGTGGTTTCACACCGGCAGGTGCACCCAAAGCCGTAACAAGAGAATTGGCTAAAATCGCTGAAGCAGAGCATGCTGCCGGCCGACCTTTCAAGGTGGGCATCTTCACCGGAGCATCCACCGGTCCCAGCACCGACGGTGTACTCACACAGGCTAATGCCATCAAGTATCGTGCGCCCTACACCACCAATTCTGACTTCCGTAAGAGTGTCAACGCCGGCGAAATTGCTTACAACGACTTTCACCTCAGCCACATGGCACCCGAGTTGCGCTATGGTTTCATGGGCGAAGTGGACTGGGCTATCTTGGAAGTGTGCGACATCGAAGAAGGTACCGACACTTGCAAGGCTTATCTCACGGCTGCAGGAGGTATCAGTCCCACGGCTGCCCGTCTGGCCAAGCATGTGATTTTGGAACTCAACGCGTTCCACAATCCCAACGCCAAACTCATTCATGACGTGTACGAACCCCTCGACCCGCCTTACCGCAAGCCCATCCCCATCGAACATGTGGGCGACCGCATCGGCAAGCCCTACGTCGAAATCGATGCCAAGAAAATCGTGGGCGTGGTCGAATGCAACCTCGCTGATGAAGCCAGAGCTTTCAAAGACAGCGACCCCATCACCGACCAGATCGGCCATCTCACCGCCGAGTTCCTCGTGGCTGATATGCGCAGGGGCATCATCCCTTCATCGTTCCTGCCCTTGCAGAGTGGTGTGGGCTCCACCGCCAATGCCATCCTCGGAGCCCTTGGTAAAGACAAGAACGTGCCCGACTTCAATGTTTATACCGAAGTGATTCAGGATGCCGTCATTGAAATGATGCTCAACGGCCGTGTCAAGGATGCTTCTTCCTGCTCGCTCACCGTCGGAAACGAATGCCTGATGCAGGTTTACGATAATATGAACTATTTCAAAGATCACCTGACGTTGCGCCCTTGCGAGATTTCCAATAATCCCGAAGTCATTCGCCGATTGGGTGTCATTGCCATCAACACCGCCATCGAGGTCGACATCTATGGCAATGCCAACTCCACCCACATCAGTGGAACCAAGATGATGAACGGTATCGGTGGCTCGGGCGACTTCGAACGCAACGCCTATATCTCCATCTTCACCTGTCCCTCGACGGCCAAAGGCGGACTCATCTCGTCGATTGTGCCTTTCGTGAGTCATCAGGATCACTCCGAGCACGATGTCAATGTCATCATCACCGAGCAAGGTGTTGCCGACTTGAGAGCCAAGAATCCGGCACAGCGTGCGCAGACCATCATCGAAAACTGTGTGCATCCCGACTATAAGCAGCTCCTTTGGGACTATCTCAAGATTGCCCGCGGTGGCCACACCAAGCACAATCTCCCCGCTGCTTTCGCACTCCACGACACGCTTGCACGCAAGGGTGACATGCGTCTCACCGACTTCGCCGAGTATGTGAAGTAATCCCATACCGACCATCGGTCGCCGACAACCGGTCTTGTCCCATACCATCAGGAGGGAATAAGACCGGTTGTCTTTTTTACATGAGAGCGTTTTGTCCCGTATGTCATGTCAATGATGGCACTTCCCGATCCGGTATCGATCGCTTGTCTGACGGATTTGTCTTGCTACAGCTCGGCACGTATGCCACAAAATGAAAAACCGTCTGCCCGACCATCAAACGAAACCGCCCCGGAATCTAATGACCGATTTGGGATTAAGAGAGTGTGCGCAGTCATGCACACACTCTCTTTACCATCCGTCTTTTTGTCTTCGTGAATCGGGCTGTCGGTCGGAGGCTCGTCAGCTCATGGCCTGTGCCCCTCCTATAACGCCGAGTAACGCCGTGGCGACGGCAACAAGGATTTTCAATATTTTCTTCATCATGTCCGGTTCTATTTTCTTCATGTGTGGTTGGTTTTAGGTTTAGTAAGCAGGTTGTCCACTGCCGCCGATGCCGCCGACAAGAATAAGCGGCAGCATCGGCCGTTCGTGGTTGTTGTGTGGTTTCTCCATCATCCGGATGTCGGTGGGAGAATCCTGCCACCGGTCACGGCCGTGGCGGAGCGATGACCTTTGGCAGGAAGCCGGTTACAGGCGGATCGGGTCGGTAGTGATCCGGCGGCTGTCGGTCGCTGTTGCCCGTCTCGCCTGCTCCGATGGGTTAGGGCAGCGGTTGCGACTCGTTGTTGTCGGAGTTTCCGCCGGTCGTTTCATCCGTTTCTCCTGCCGGTTCGCCGTTCTTGGGTGCTTCCATCACGAGGCAGCCATTGAGCAGGGCGCGGGTTCGCATCTGTGAGGCGTCTTTCTTCATTTCCGGGCTGAACAGCACGTGCAGTCCTTTGAGGTGCTTCGCAGGTTGAAAATCCTTGGCGGTGTCGGCAGGCCCGGTCGAGATGCCGATCTTGAACGACCCGATGCCGTTGAGTTTCACGCGGTGCGAAGCCTGAAGCTCGTCCTGCATCACCTCCGTGAGTTCGGTCAGCACGGCCAGCACGTCGCTCTTCTTGACGGTGCAATTACGCTGAATGCGTTCGGCCAGTTGGTTGGTGTCGACTGTTTCGGTAATGACCGAGCGTGCATACCATTTGCCCTTGTTGGCAAAGTTCTTGTTGTTGTTCTGGTACAATTTGTAGAAAACTGCCATGTTGTTGATCCTTTCTTTTTTTTAATGGTTAATACTGTGTGGTGCCCATTGTCCGCGGACAGCATCTGCGAGTGTCGTTGCCGGCAAAAAGACCTCTCGGAGAAGTGCTGCGGTTTTGTCTTGGCGATGGCAAAATTACAACATTTTTCGTCCGATTGCAAGCTATTTCGTCCGAACGAGTTGCCCAAAATGAGATGTCCTTTCGTAAGCGGTTGGTTTTCAAAAGGTCTCAAAGCTGCTTTCCGATGCCGTTTCGTCTCTGCATTCGCCCCCTCATCCGTGCCGGGATTCCCTTCTTCGGCTGTCCGGCCTTGTCTGTTCGTGTGCCGCCTGCCCACAAACATACATAAAAAGCGCGACGGTGGCTCGCGCGCGTATATATTATGATTATGGTGTGACGGAGAAATATCGACGGCCATCCTTCCTATTCTCGATTTTCTTGCTTACCTTTGCAAGATATATCAAGAAGAAAAGCCATGCAAGAAACAAGAACCAACCGAGTGGCAAGATTATTGCAGAAAGAACTCGCGCAGATTTTCCAGTCGCAAACACGCATGACCAAAGGCGTGCTGGTGAGTGTCACCCGCACCAAGGTGTCGCCCGACTTGGGTATCTGTACGGCATATCTCAGCATTTTCCCCTCCGAAAGAGCCGAAGAAATCGTGAACAACATCACGGCCAACGAGAAAACCATCCGCTATGAACTCGGCACCCGCATACGCCATCAGGTGAGAATCATCCCCGAATTGCGCTTTTTTGTCGACGACTCGCTCGACTATATCGAACGTATCGACGAATTGTTGAAAACCGACACTCCCGCAGCCGACGGGGAAGCGTAATCGCCGGCCGCCGGCAATCCCGCTTTTTTAGGCCGCGCGACACCTTCACGGCTGTCGTCGCGCCGGTAACGGCACAAGCTGACATCCATGAATCTATCTTTTTTCATTGCCCGTCGATACCTCTTTTCCCGCAAGAGTACCAACGTCATCAACATCATCAGTGCCATCTCGGTGATGGGTGTGGCGGTGGCAGCCATGGCGATGGTTGTCACGCTGAGCGCGTTCAATGGCTTTCAGGACCTCATCGCGTCGCTCTTCACCCGTTTCGACCCGCCGCTGAAGGTGGTGCCCGTGGAGGGAAAGGCCATGCCTGCCGACGATGCCGTCCTTACCCGCATCAGGCAGTTGCCCGAAGTGGAGCTGGCGTGCGGGTGTGTCGAGGACCAAGCCCTCGTGATGTATGGCGACCGTCAGGCGATGGTTGTCCTCAAGGGGGTGGAAGATGGGTACGACCGGCTCACCGGCATACGGTCGCTGCTCATCGGCGAGGGCGAATATTCGCTCCATGCCGCCAACCTGCAGTATGGCATCCTTGGTGCGCGTCTTGCACAGGACCTCGGTGTCGGTGCCGCCTTCGACGGTTTTCTGAGGGTCTATGCCCCTCAGCGTGAGGGACAGCTCGACATGATGAACCCCGAAGCCGCTTTCGTGACCGACTCCCTGCTGTCGCCCGGTGTCGTCTTCAACGTCAACCAGATGCAGTATGACGGCAAGTACCTCATCACTTCCATCGGCTTTGCACGCCGCATGTTCGACCAACAGGGCATGGTGTCGTCGCTCGAAATCAAACTCGTGCCGTCTGCCGATGTCGATGCCGTCAAAGCCAAGATCGAAGCCTTTGCCGGCAACAAGTACAGAGTGCTCGACCGCTACGCCCAGCATGCCGACACCTTCCGCATCATGAACATCGAGAAGCTCATGGCTTACTTCTTCCTCACGTTCATCCTCATGGTGGCGTGTTTTAACATCATCGGGTCGCTCTCCATGCTCATCATCGACAAGAAGGACGATGCTGTCACGCTGCGCCGTCTGGGCATGAACGACAAGATGCTCACCCGGGTTTTTCTGTACGAGGGCAGGCTCATCGCCGTCGCGGGTGCGGTCTTGGGCATCGCGCTGGGCTTGTTGTTGTGTTGGCTTCAGCAAACTTACGGACTCGTGGCACTCGGCCGGTCCAAAGGGTCGTTTGTCGTCGATGCCTATCCCGTCAGCGTGCGCGCCCTTGATGTGGCCGGCGTGTTCGTCACTGTCGTGCTGGTGGGTTTTGCTGCCGTATGGTATCCCGTGCGTTATCTTTCCAGACGTTTGCTGTGAGGCGGATGCCCGACCGGTATTCTTCGTCTGCCTGTCTGTGGTCATCGTTTTTGTGTGCTGTCGGCGCACGGTCATGTCGGGGCATCTTCCATGCCCCCGGGTCGGTCATCGGAGTCCGGACCGGTTTTGTCTGTTTGCCGGCCTGTTGCGGGCTACGGCAAGTGCGTCATGGACGTATGGGGGAGGCCGTTTGGCTGAACGTGCCCTTTTGCTTTGTGAGAGTTGCCCTTTTGTCTTGTAATCCGTGTACTTTTGGAGTGTGAAACCTGCCCTTCGGGTAAACCCCGGACGGTCATGGGAGTTCGGTCGTATGGGTGTTTTTCTCGAATCGGGGATGTCCGGCCGGCGATAATGCTGTGTCCGACGCATTTCTCCGTATTTGTCGCTGTTTGTCGGTTGAAAGTGTAAATGCCTGTTGTCAAACGATTTCTGTTGCATTTGTCGGTAAATGTCCTGTGTATATAAACAATTTTTACGAATCGTTTTTTTTTTGATTGATTTTTTTTGAGGATGTGAAGCGATACGTTTACCTTTGTACCTGTTTTAAGGCTATAATAAAAGTTGTCAGTATAACATAGAAGAAAATTCATTGCCGTTGATGCAGTATTGTCTGTCGGTTTCGCCGCACGAATGAAGTAATGTGGCGGTATCCCGGAAGGGGCAGCCTGCATGATGACAATGGCAAGCATAACAAAACCTGCCGAAATATAAAGATAAATTTGAATATATAATCCGTCTTCTGGAAGTTTCCTTATTATCGTTCCGTTTGTTCGCTTCCTGTGAATCATCGCCTCGGTTTTTGTAGGATCATGAGAATTGACAGATATTTCAGTGATGGTTTGAGGCCGAATCATATTAAGAATTATAAACGATATAAAATCAATTAAAAGCAATGAAGAATAAAAGAAATGAGTATATGGCTCCGTCTGTGGAGGTCATGCGGTTGAGAGGCGAGTGTCTGTTGGATAGTCTTTCGATGACAGTAAGTAACGATCCGGCATTCGGTGGAGGTGATGCCAAGGGCAATAACTTCTTTGAAGATGAAGACGGCGATACGGTTAAGGGAAAGCTTTGGCGGGAACTTTAACCCGCATGGGTCATCAGTGAATGGCATGAAATGTTGAACTTGACGGTCTGATGACCGGTTTGGGTTTAATTTTTTAATTCCGGTTGCGCCCGTCATCCGTGGAAACGGCTTCCCCGAAAGGGGAGGAATGTTCGTTGGGTTGCAGGATTGTTACTCTTTTCCTGACGGGTTGATGAAGATGGGACGATTTGTTTCTTTCCGACGATTTTTCCGGAGATGGCGCATTCGGTTTTTTGAAAATGATGTATGATTCGGAAATCTCCGTGCAAAAAGTCGGGTGGCTTTCCCCGATTGGGGGCTTCTGTGAAGCCGTCCCCCTGACAGGCATGGATGCAGAATCGGAGAACATACTTACAGTCAATGTCGAAAGTGGCAGAGGTACACGAAAAACGACATTTCCTTTCTCCTCCTTATATTTATTTATGACGTTGTTATCGTAAAATTTCAATTATGTATAAAATTATTTTGAAATCCATGCAGGTCGTCCTGCTCCTGTTGCTTTTTCCCTTGATGCTGTCGGCGCAGACTTATGAATCGCCGGACAAGACCTATTCGCTGAATTATACCGTCTCGGGCACGGATGCCACCATCACCGGCGGCACATTCCGGGAAACGTTTGGCGGAACGCTCGACATTCCGGCCACCATTACCGTCGGCGCGGCCACCTACCGGGTGACAGCCATCGGCAATGGTGCCTTCATGGGAAAGGCGGCCGTCACATCGCTGACGCTGCACGAAAATCTGCAAACCATCGGCTATCGTGCGTTCAAGCAAACAGGTATAGGCGGCAAGCTTGTATTTCCGTCCACGGTGAAGTCTGTCGATTACAGGGCATTTGAACTGACCAAGATCACCGAAGCCGAATTTCCCGCTTCCTCGAAGCTGACCACCTTGGGTGACAATGTTTTTGCCGGAAGCCTGTTGGCCCGATTGGTCCTGCCCGCTTCTCTGACGGCCATTCCCAAGGATGCGTTTCCCGATCTGCCGACCTTGAAGTCGGTGACATTGCCTCCGGGCTTGGTCTCAATGGGAGAATCGGCATTCAAGAATACCGGACTGACCGGTGTCATCGAGTTGCCTGCCACTGTGACTTCCTTGGGAAAATCTTGTTTTATGGGGACAACCTCATTGGAGGCCGTGAACTTTGTTTCGGACTCACCGGTCACCGCGATTCCCGATGACGCTTTTCGTCAAAGCGGAATCAAGCGTATAAGTCTGCCCGCCAATCTGCAGACCATCGGCAATAACGCATTCCGTGAGTGCAAAAATGTTGAAAGTCCCGAAATCGTGCTTCCCGCATCGTTGGTGTCGATTGGCGAAGGAGCTTTCGCACATTGGCGTAAGGAATCCACCGTTCCTGTCTTCCCGGGTAAAAACAAGCTGGTGTTCCCCAAGGACTCGAAACTCACAACCATCGGTATCGATGCTTTCCGCAACGGTAATTGGTATGGAGATATCACCCTCCCCAACTCATTGACCAAAATATCGGACAGGGCTTTCCTGCGCAATGAACAATGGGACGGACACATCACGTTGCCGGAAACACTTACCGAAATCGGAGCTTATGCTTTCGAGTTGGTGGGATCCACCCAAAGTCTCGTCATCCCTGCCGGCGTAACCACCATCGGAGATGGAGCGTTCTTCTGCTCGCCATTCTCCGGAATCAGTTTTGCAGATGGCAGTCAGCTCGAAAAGATCGGTGCGTCTGCTTTCAAGCAGTGTTTCAACCTGAGTTATCTCGACCTGAGCAACATCACCAAGCTGAAAGCAACCGATGCCTCTCGTATGCCGAGTGCCACCGGACAATATGCCGAGATGCCCAACTATACGATGGTGTATCTTCCTGCCGGAAGCACGGTGAAGGACGGTGAAGAAAACTTTGTGGCCGACGGACATTGCAGCAAGTTTGTGGTGTACGACTCGGACAAGGAGGGACGCTATTACAGTATCGGCGACAAGAAATACGGTGACCGCACCTGGGTGGGACAAAGCAGACGCGTCATGCCCGATGCCCCCACACCCGAAAATTTCAACATGTCCCGCGGATGCGATTATACCATATTGCATGGATTTACTGCCGCAACGGCAAGTTATGTCAATCGTACCTTTGCCAAGGAATACGACCGTACCTATACCGTCACCCTTCCTTTCGATGCTACTGTTCCTGCCGGTATGCGTGCGTATCAGTTGAAAAGAATGCTCGAAGCATCGAACCAATATTACTTCTTGTCAACCGACGACAATCTGATGAAGGCCAACGAACCCTACGTGCTGCGTGTGGTTGACGCTTCGAAGGATCTGACCTTTTCCGTGGCAAACAATGCGACTGTACCTGTGACCCCGGAAGTGTCTGATCAGACTCCTGTTGCAGAAGACGGTCTGCAATTCCGCGGAACGACCGTCAATATGTTCCACGCCGATGCTGCCAACAAAGGATATTATACCTTGAAAAGCGGCACGTGGTATCCCGTCATCCGCAAGGAAGGAACCTCTTGGAAAGGTACCAACACTGATGAAGATGCGCAAAACGGCTATAAGGGTTTCGTGCATTCCATGCGTGCATACGTGGTGAGACCTGTTGCCGAGGGAAAGGCTCCTGTCAGCTTCGTGATGGTGGTTGATGACGAAAGTGAAGTGACCGGCATCGAAGAAGTAGAAAAGAGCATCCAAAGCCGACAAGAAAAAATATATACCGTTGGCGGACGCTATGTGGGTACTGATTTCGATACTCTCCCTGCCGGAGAAATATATATCGTCGGTGGCAAGAAGATTTATAAAATATAAGGAAGTTGAAGCCCACATGCCGGGCAGCTCTCCATGCCGGTCGCGATAACATGAAACACGGTTTACGAAAAGGAGTGGAGAGCTGACTCGGAGTGTGGCTGACAACCTGTTGATAATCTGTTGACATAAATCATCATAACAACAAACAATATTTTTAGAATGAAAAAACAATTACTTAGTTTAATGGCTGTCATCATCATGCTGATGGGAAGCCAAATGGCCACGGCGCAACAAACTCCGGAATACAAAACGTGGTGGCATAAAAATGTGGCGAAATATACCGAAGGAGGTATGGAGAAAACCGTGCCGGTATATTATCGCATTACTGAATATGATAATGTAGATCGTGGCAGGAAAGAAGGTGCTGTGACACAGGTATATTTCAAAGAAAAACCCAATGTATCCGAAGAAACAGCTGTATTACTTGAATTTCCGCATGGTAGACAATCTGTTTATCCTTCAATTGAGAATGCGGACAATGATATGAACAAAAACTATCATACTATCTCACGTATTGGAATTCTGAGCGGAAACAATGAGACTGTAAAATTGGATAAGGTAAATTTTCCTTCCCTTTATGAGATGGTTATCGGAGAAAACACAGAACAGATGGTTGCCAATCTGGAGGATAACAATCCCGCCGGGGTATATATTCAGGCATTGACCATCAAATCAACCAATCTGAAAGAAATTCCTGCATTGATGTGTCAGAACTGTTCGAAATTGAAGAAACTTACTTTTGCTCCGGGATGTAAGGTCGGTGCCATTGGAAAGTGGGCTTTCCTGAAGACGGGATTGGAAGGAGAATTGGAGATACCGACGGATATTCCGGTGATAGCCGAACGCGCATTTGAAAATAACGACTATGTGACAAAAGTTGTTTTCAAGGATAGAAACAATGGCATAGGGACAGTAACACAGGAAATTGGGCAATATGCTTTTGCTTTCTCTGATAAAATTACTTCTGTCGTGTTTGAACATGGAGTAAAAGAAATTGGGGCTAACGCATTTCACCATTCTCCCATCAATCAACCCATTCCTTTTCCTGAAGGATTGGAGAAAATCGGGGATATGTCTTTCAATTTTGCCCACATAATTGGTGATTTGCACCTGCCACAAACTCTGAAAGTCATCGGGAATCAGCCTTGGGGAGCGACACCTGATAATCCGGGATGGATGTTTTATAATGGAATTCATTTTCCGAGAGATCTTGAGGATATAGGTAATTTTGCTTTTTATGGTTCTCGCAAGGTGGAAAAATTAGTTATCCCCAATACAATCAAACGATTGGGTTTATGCAGTTTTGCTACGGTACCACTTGTCGGGGATATCACGATACCATCTTCTGTAACAAGAATGGAGAATGCAGTATTTTCTGCATGTGGTGGTTTGGAACATTTCTTTTTCGAGGCAAATAGCAATTTGTATTTAGGTGATCGGCAATTTAAAGGATGTGATAACCTCAAGTATGTCGATATGACAAAGGTGAACAGTCAGACGATACTTGATGGATTGAAAACGAAAAAAGCGAATAGGGATGTGGCAGATAATCCTTTTGGAATGGCGCAGAAGTATACTTTGATATACCTTCCTCAAAATCTTACTTATGAAGAAAGATCTACTTTTATGGCTGACGGGCAAGAAAATTTCATTATGAAAAAGGCCGATGGTAGTTTATGTTGCGATAATTTTAAGGTTTATGATCAAGATGCGGCTTATCAGAAGTTGAACTTTTATACCAGTGTTCCTGCACAGATTCAGGCTAATCCTCAAGAAAAAGTGACCTTTGAGGAATTGCAAAACAAATATCCGTACAGCGTACGTGGTTGCGATTATGAGATCCCCTACGCTTTCACGGCCGACAAAGCTGCATACGAGCGCAAATTTACTGCAAACACGCTGAACATCTTCTCGGTTTCGCTTCCCTATGGAGGTGCTTCGCTGGCTTCGGGTGTAAAAGCCTATAAACTGGTCAAGGAAATGGATATGGCAGGTTCGCTCAATGAAAAGGGATTGTGGTTCGTTTCGCTCGATGACAGCCGGTTGATCAACAAAACAGCCAATGAGGCTGCCGGCAAACTCGAAAGCAATCATCCGTATGTTTTGCGATTCACCGATGCAGGCTTGCTGACCACCCACAAGTTCGAGGCGACCGGCGTGGAAGTGAAGAGCACCAAGATCGGCGATGGTCCTGCCGACGGAAGTCTGTGGAAATTCATCAACACCAACGTGAACGTGTATAATGGCGATGCTGCCGCACAAAAACTCTATATGCTGAACGGCAGTACCAAAACATGGCATGCCGTGAGCACCGACAATACCAACGGCTTTTTCCATTCATTCAGGGGTGCGATGCAATACATGGGTAGCGGAGCTGCCAAAGATTTCCCGAAATTCATCGAACCGGGTGAGACCACCGGCATCAAGTCTGCGGACATCGTTCCGGCTGAAGCCAAGACTGTGGTTTACACCGTCGACGGTCGTCGTGTGGAAGGATCGCTCGACAATGCTGCTTCCGGCATCTATGTCGTGAATGGCAAGAAAGTGGTGAAATAAACCTTCCGTGACATTTCGGTGATGGCATCGCGGTATCAGTCTCCGAGACGGCACCGACCCGAAATGTATACCATAATAAATATATAACCGTCCGTAAGACGGACTGTGTTCCCTTTTTCATCCGGCGTTTGTTCCCTCCGCAAGGACGGTTCAACGCCGGATGACTTCGTGCTGCATGTTTGTGCGTCATCAGCGTACAGGCATCTTATCCCCAATCGGTCATCAAGGCGTCTTGTCCTACATGTCATGCCGATTGCAGGACTTTCCGTCCGGTATCGCCCGCTTGTCGGCATCTTGTCTGCCCGCTTGCCCTGCCGTAGTCCGCCACGCCTGCAACAAACTGACAAACCATCTGCCGGCCGGCAGACGAAACCGACTCGGAATCTAATGACCGATTTGGGTTAAAGAAGTAAAAAAGAGTGACAGACATGCCGTTGTTTGTAAAAAAATATCTACTTTTGCAACCCAAAGTATTAGGGAAAGGTGCTCGAGTGGCTGAAGAGGCACGCCTGGAAAGCGTGTAACCGGCAAAACCGGTTCGGGGGTTCGAATCCCCCTCTTTCCGC